>ONDR01000021.1 GCA_900316675.1 uncultured Bacteroidales bacterium | reverse complement strand
TGGCGTGAGGGGAAAGCGAGATTAAAGGTTGCGGAAGACTTCGGCGATGGAGGGGTAGGTGTTTTTAAGGAAGGGAGGAAGGCTGGAACGGGCCACCCACTGCACGTTTCTGTCAAGGCTCTCGAGGCCCCATCGTCAGTCTGGCGGAATGGAGGCGATTATATAAAACTGAAGGCTGATGAAAAAATCATCAGCCCAGTATGCAGCGAATCCGTAGAATCACTTCTGCAAAGGTAATCACTTTTTCCGAATACGCAAATAATTCTATATTAAATTCTACCGTGCGAATTCGGCGATGAGGACGGAGTTGGCGGGGAGGGAAAGGTTGGCGTCTAGGGTGACGGGGGTGCCGGTGACTACATTGCGGGCCTGGACAGAGGCGGGGGCAAGCTCGGCGTAGTGATCCCAGGGAACTGCCTTGTCAGAGTTTGAGTTGTTTACAAAGACAAAGACTGCGTCGGTGTCATTGTAACGGAAGAAGGCGTAGGTGTTGTCGCGGCCAAGGAAGTGCATGGTCTTGCCGTCGTGCAGCACCTTCTTTCCTTTACGCCAGTTAAAGAGCGTGGCGGTGTAGTCGTGAAGCTCGGCGGCATCGGCATACCTGCCGGCGGGCCAAGGCTTGCCGGCATCGGCAGCAGAAGCAGCGGCGCGGCCTTCAGAGGTGAAGAGGTTCACCGCATCGCCGGGCCAGCCACCGGGGAAATCGATACGCTTGGCACCATCGCTCCAATCGTCACCAGGCACGTGGGAGAACATCATCTCGTCGCCATTATACAGCTGGGGGATGCCGCGGATGGTTGCCAAAAGTGCAATGGCCTCCTTCATACGGGCCGGATCGTGATTGAAAGTATCGCCCATACGACCATGGTCGTGGTTCGCAAAGAAGGTCATCATGTGGGACAGGTCCTTGTACACGAAATCATGGCTCAGGCAGTCGTAGATGCGGGTCATGCCGCGGCCCCAGCCAGGATTATCGCCACCCTCGCAGATGGCAGCAGTAAGGGCCTCGCACAGAGGGAAGTCCATGATCGACGGCAAGTTGCTGTTAAAGCCGTCAGGCGTAGCAGCATCCGCCTGCCAATAAGCCAGCTGCGGGTAAGACATGGTCCAGCACTCGCCCACTATATTAATCCACGGATACTCTGCACGCACGGCAGCGCACCAGCGGCTCATGGGCTCTTTCTCGTTGTAAGGATAGGTATCCACGCGAAGGCCGTCAAGACCTGCATACTCTACCCACCAAACAGCCCACTGCTGGAAATACTTAAGTGTGAATGGATTATCCAGATTCATATCCGGCATACTCGGCACGAACCAACCACTCTCCTGCAGGTTAAGGTCGTACTTAGATGCATTGGGATCCATGTTGGTAGAGAAGGCAATATTGGAGCCCGTGAATTCCGGGAAAACGTGAATCCAATCCTTGAAAGGCAGGTCCTTCATCCACCAATGATCAGTGCCACAATGGTTTGTAACGATGTCCATTATGACCTTCAGGCCCTTCTCATGAGCCTTGTCCACAAACTCCCGGTAAAGCTCGTTGCTACCCATGCGCGGGTCAATTTTGTAATAGTCCCCGCAGGCATAGCCGTGATAGGATTCAAAGCTCTGGTCATCCACCAGCAGCGGAGTGCACCAAATAGCGGTAGCGCCCAGCTCAGCCACATAGTCCAAATGGTCGATTATGCCCTTTATGTCGCCTCCGTGGCGGCCCAGGTTCACGTTGCGGTCTGCCTTTTCCTTCATTCCGGGCATGTCGTCATTGGACGGATCGCCATTGGCAAAGCGGTCAGGGAAAATAAGATAGATCATATCGGCCGTAGTAAAGCTCTCGCGGCCGCCCTCTGCCTTTTTGCCGATGGTGTAAGGGTATTTGAACCGGTCGCCTGCCTCATTTTTAAAGACAAGCCAGCCCTCCCCTGCCTCTGCTCCTGAGCCGATGGTAAGGTCTACGAACAGATAGTTGGGGCTGTCGGCCTTGGTCACCTTTGCCACCTTTATACCGGCCAGGCCCTCGAAGCTCACATTATCGTATGCGGATATTTCCGGGCCGTTCACCAGAAGTTGGAGCCCGGTTTTCATTCCGGTCCACCAGCAAGGGGGTTCTACGTGTTGGATTGCACCGTCGGGGGCATCTGCAACGGATGCTGAATCAAAAGCCTTCGGCTGTGTACAAGCGCACACAAGCCAAAGGCTGAGAATAGTTAAGTATTTCATATTCAATTACTTTGTCAAGACCATATACTCTCCGGGAGCCAGGGTGATGGTAAGCTCGCCACTCATTGTGATGTCCTTAAAGACTTCCTTGTATTCACCGTCAAGTTTGAGTACCCTGGTAACAGGCTCTGACTGATCAAAGTTGGCAAGTACTATGACTTTATTACCCTCGACCTCGCGGTGGAAGGCTACAAGGCCTTCCGGGGCTTCCCACCATACAATGTCGCCGCCACGCTCGCCGGCTGCAAGAGCGGGATTGTTGTGTTTGAGATCCACCAAGGTCTTCCAGAAAGTTGTGAACTCGTTGGCGCTCCAGTCTGTGATAGGATCCTTCTCAAAGAAGGCCAGACGGCGGTCAAGGCCGATTTCCTGACCGGTATAGATGAGGGGCTGGCCATTGGGAAGGGTGAAGCAAAGCACTGCGCAGGCGTTAGCGTAAGCGCCTTCACGCTCGAATTCAGTGCCGCTCCAGGAGTTCTCGTCGTGGTTGGATGTAAACATCAGGCGGAAGGCTTCTTTGGGGAAGCGGCTTGCATCGCGGGTCACATAGTCCTGCAGGTCCTTGACTGTCTTTTCGCCCCTGGCCATGCTGTTAAGCAGGTGATGGAGTTCCCAGGCATAGTTTGCGTCGAAGGTGACTGTAGGGTCTGCCAGAGTGTCGCGCTCGGCCTCGGCCAGCAGGTAAATTTCCGGATAGTCGGCATTCATCTTGGGCAGGATGCCGAACCAGAAGTCTGCCGGGACCTCGCCTGCGGCGTCGCAGCGGAAACCGTCAACGCCCTTCTGTAGCCAGAAGCGCATTGCGTCGTCCTGGGCCCACCAAACTTCCTGATTCTCGTAGTTCAGGCTGCGGGTATCAGTCCAGTCGTACTCCCAGATGGCGTTGCCAAGGGAGTCGCGCTCGTAGAAGTCGGCCGGTTTTTCTGTCATCCATACGTGGTCCGGGGCGGTCTGGTTTGCAACCCAGTCAAGGATTACTTTGAAGCCCTGGGCGTGTGCAGCGTCAAGAAGGCTCTGGAAGTCTTCCATGGTGCCGAATTCCGGGTTTACTTTCTTGTAGTCTGAGATAGCATAGTAAGAGCCAAGGCTGCCCTTGCGTTCTTCTGTGCCGATCTGGTACATTGGCATGAGCCAGATTACGTCTACTCCCAGTTCTTTAAGGCGAGGCAGCTGGGCTTCTACGCCTTTGAATGTGCCCTCGGGTGAGAACTGCCTGATGTTTACCTCGTATACTACGGAGTTATAAGTCCACTCCGGATGCGGTAGCTTATTCTCTGCTTTCTTATTACCAGTGCAGGCTATAGCCAATGCCAAGGCTGCAAATAACAGTATTTTTTTCATATCAATTATAACTCAAAAACTACGGAACTATTGGCACCAAGGTTAAGGGTCTGTCCCTGGATAGTAGCCTCGCCCAAGAGGGCAACAGGCTTGCTAAGGTTGTCGGCAGTGAAAGCAAGGGACTTAGTGCTTGCAGCAGTGTTGTGAACCACCAGAAGCTTCTGACCATCCTTCTGCATATACCAGCAAGCAATGCTTCCAAAGCTGCCATTGCTACTATTGTAAGTACCATGCTCCAACATTTCGCCCTCTGCTAGAGCCGGATAAGTATTGCGAAGCTTAGCAAAGGTCTTGTAAACATTCAGCAAAGAGGAAGCATCGGCGGTTTGCGCCTCAACTGATATGCTTTCTGTAAGCATAGCATTATCCACCTTACCGCCAAGGGCAGAAGAAGCGACAGAACCAACCTTGTTCCACTTCATAGGCGTGCGCACATACTCGTCTCCGCCGGCCTTTGTACCCCAGTAGCCAAGCTCCTCTCCCTGATAGATGAAAGGCTTGCCGCCACTGGTCAGCAGAATAGCCGCAGCCTGCTTCTCCTTAGCTACGTTCTTGTTCAAATCACTTGCTGCGCGGTCCTGGTCGTGGTTGGTCATAAACAGTGAAGTTTGGGCATCGTCGCGAACCATCTTGTGAGAGAGAATATAGCCAGCCACATCCCTTGCGTAAGTATTTGCACTTCCGCCCAGAGCATTCTTGAGCTTGCCCCAGTATTCGAACTCGAAGCAAGAAGGGATGCCCTTATAGTAGTAGCGCTCCTGATCGTGGTCCAGCCAGGCCTCGCCTACCATGAACAGGTCTCCGGAGCGGCCGGTTTGCTTATAAGTTAAATTGCAACGCTGATACCACTTGTCCAGCAAGGTCTGATTGGAAGTATTGTTGAAGGAATACATACCGCCGCAGATGTGCTTTACAGCATCTAGACGGAAGCCGTCTACACCCATCTGGATCCATTTATCAGCAGAAGCGGCGATAGCCTTGAAGCAGTCGTTGGTCTCTGCACTTGCAACGGCGCCGTAGTTAAGATCCGGCATCCATTCGCCGAAGGCGGCCATAAAGTTCACCGTATTGACATCGGAAAGTGTAAATTTATATCGGCCGTTACCGGTAAAGGAGATGTCTCCGCCATCGGCAGCCAGCTCGAACGGAGTACCCAACGTTATGGTTGAAGCACCGGACTTGGCTCCGAATTTAGAACCGGTATCCCAGTTCATGTACTTTCTTACCAGAAGGCCGATGGTGCCGTTTACATTCATTACTACGGAATAGGTGCCATCGCCATTGTCGGCGAACCTGGTTTCATTGGCTCCCTGAGAGGTCCACCAATAAAGATTCCAGTCAAGAGTACCGTTTGTAAGGGCCTCGTCAGTAGCGGTTACTGTAATCTTGGGCGTACCGGAAATTGCAAGTTTCCATTCTCCGCTGTTGTAGGAATAACCTGCAAGCATGGGGAATGATGAATAATCCGATGCAGGGTTGGAAGTGATGAAATAATAGTTCCTGTACGGGCTTGTGGGATCTGACAGAGCCTCCTTGAACCAGGGATGACCCTTACCGGAATGGTTCAGCACATAGTCCATGTAAATATGGATTCCCCTGGCACGGGCCTTATCAAGAAGATCCTGGAAATCAGCCTCCGTTCCAAGCTTTGGATTGATGGCGTTATAATCTGTGACATCATAACCGTGGTAAGAATCGGAAGGATGAAGGGGGCTGAGCCAAAGTGCGGTTACACCAAGCTCGTCAAGGTAATCCAGATGCTGCGTTACGCCTTTGATATCTCCCCAACCGTCGCCGTCACTGTCCGCAAAAGAATAAACCAGCACCTGATAGGTAAGGCCGCTGCGCTTTTTGCCGTCGAAGGAGGGCGGATTGGGAGTAACGGGTTTGGGGCCGACCTCGTTCTGGGTAACGTTGAAGCTACGGGGGACCTTGCCCTCGTTATCCTTTACGGTTACCGTCGCGCTGCGCGAAGGGCCCTCGTTAGCCTGAGCCGACACAGTCAATGTAGCATTTCCTGAACCGGAAAGCGGGGAAACCGACAGCCAGGATTCAGATACGGTAGCGCTCCAGGGCACATTGGAAGAAAGCGTGACACTCTGGGCCGTACCGGCTGCATCCATGGTAACCTGGGTCGTAGAAAGACTTATGGAAGGTACCGTAGACGGTACTACAGGTTCATTATTATTGCTTCCACCGCAAGCGAAGGCAGCAAACAAAACGGCAAGTAACAGTAGTCGTTTCATAATCTTTGGCTTTAAATTGGCAAGTCGGAGCCCGGTCAGGGGCTCCGACCCGAAAAATAGGTTTACTGTTTAGTAACCGTTGCGTGAGCCTTGCCATCGCAAAGGGCATAGAGTACAATGTTGTATGTACCAGCCTCTGATATGGCTATATTGGCACCGCCCTGTACAAGGGCGTCAAGGGTGCCGCCCCAGTTGGGATTAGGATCCCAACCATGGTTGGAACGGAACTTCATATCACCTGCACTAAGTGCGATGCTGCCCTCCCATGTACGGTTGGTAGCGTTGTAAGTAAGATCAGAGTCAGTATCCCAGTTGCCGTTTACGGTACCGATGATGCTGATGCTGGAGATAAGGGTGATGCTGTAGGTCATTTCGTTTAGATCTACATCGATCATATAATATCCAGCGGTTGTAGGTGCCGGGCAGTTGTCGCTGCCCTGGCCGATCTTACCCTCGCCTGTGCACTCCCAGTCGCCATCCCAGCTGGTGTTGCTGGGCATGAACTTGAACTCACCGCTAAGGTAGCCAAAACCTTTGTATTTACCATTGAAAGCGTCACCGGCCTTGCCACTGTGAAGGGCGTAAGCCTCGCCGTCACCCCAGGAGGTATCGAAACCACGAAGGTAAATATACTCTGCGAATGTAGGAGTATCGCCGGTATACTGACCCTTGAGGGTGATGGTCTCTTCTGCAGCATTGTAGTATACCTGTATTGTTGCATCACGGCCAAGAGCGATATTGCTACCACCGGCTACAGCAGCAAACGGAGTATCAAATGCCTCGAATGTACCACCGCGGTTGTCAGTCCAGTCCTCATTCTTACGAATCTTGATTTCATCGTTTGCGGTAACATTGAACGAAGTGCTTTCCAGCAGACCGTCACTATTCTCGTAAAGAATCAGGTCAGCGGTTCCGCCCCAGCCGTTGATGGTACCTACTACGCCCCAGTATTCAGGAGCGGCGCCTGCAATATTAACGATGATCATTTCACAGTCAGGACGATAGTAAATATCATAAGTACCGGCACCGGGCTTGATGTTATCACCACCTGCAACGGCGAGTACAGGCTTACCTACAGAAGTCCTACCGCCTCTGTTAACATCCCATGACTGGTTGTAACGAATCTTGATTTCATCGTCTGAAGTAAGGGTAATGTTCTTAGCAACAAAGAACTTGCCTTCCTCCTTGAGCATAATATCGGAACTGCCACCCCAACTGTTGATGGTACCTACAAGGCCCCAGCCAAGAGGATCTACTACAATATCAGCTGCGTCAGGATCGTAAGTTACAACGTATGTACCTTCCTCAACAGCGATGTTGTCGCCACCAGCTATTGCAGCGAAAGGAACGCCTGTAGACTCCATGATACCACCCACGTTTTCTGTCCAGTCGTGGTTGTGACGAATCTTGAATCCGCCGCTGAGCTTGACAACAGGGCTTACCCACTTGCCGTCGACAAGATCCATATCTAAGTCGCCGCTCCAATCGTTGAAATCACCGATGAGTGACCAAACGTTGCCGTCGGATACGGTAATGGTAGGAGAATTGTTAAGGTCGAGCTTAATCTGGTAGAAACCAGCGGCAGGGATTTCGATATTGTCGCCACCGGCAACAGCATCGAATGCTGTACCTAAGGAAACAAGGGTTCCGCCGTAGTTATCTGCCCAGTCTGCATCCTTACGGAGTTTGATTGTACCAGCCTCGGTAAGAGTGATGTAACCTGTCCAGACATTGTCTTTCTCTGTCATAGGAGCATCGCCGCCCCATGAGTTGAAGTCGCCGATGATACCCCAGCCCTTATAGCCTTCGTCATCATCGCCGCCTTCGCCGCCGCCACCTTCTTCACCGATGATCGGGCTGAAGCCGCCAAGAGATACGACAACCTTGAAGAGGTTCTCGTCGGCATTCATAAGGAGGTCGTATACGCCGTCGGCAGGAACTGCAAGGTTCTTACCATTACCTGCGCCTTCGTACTCGGTGTCAAGAGCAACGACAAACGGCTCGTCGTCACCGGTAGCACCAAGGTTGGTACCCCAGGCCTGATCCTTACGGAACTTGAACTGGTCTGTAGTAGTAAGGGTTACACCTTCTGCTACATGCCATGTTCCGTCGGTTGTCATCTGGATATCCTTGTTCCAATCCATTTCCCTGCTGTCTATATGGCCTATTACGCTCCAGGGGCTGACCTCGTCAAAGCCGGGATAAGCCTCCCATGCCTCTGTGATGGTGATGGATTCTGCTTCCTCGTCGTACATAATATCATATACGCCGTCGGCTGCTACAGCAAGGTTCTTACCGTTGTTTACGCAAGAGATGGTCTCGCCTACAGTCATCACGTAAGGCTCTGTGTCGCCCTCTGCTCCACGGTTAACGCCCCAACCCTTGTCCTTGCGGAACTTAAACTGGTCGGTGGTAACAAGGGTAACCTTCTTGACAACATGCTGGGTGCCGTTTGTCTTAGCAACAAGGTCACCATCCCAGTTCATGTTTACGCTGGCAATAGCACCGATAAGGCTCCAGGCACTGTCTTCTGTAAAGTCAGCCCAAGGATTACCGGTTGCAGCGGCAACAGGAGTGATATTAATAACCATGTTTTCTGAATAGTAGTACTGATAGTTTTTACCAACAGTAGCACCTACGCAGAATACAACGTTTGCGGGAACGCCACCCTCAAGGCCAAGGCCTCCTGCACTCTTATCTTTAACAAGAGCACTGTTGAGGGAACTGTATTTAACGGAATATGTAGTTTCCTTTGATACGGTATAAAGCTTTACTTTGTTGGTACCGCCGTCGGAAGAACCGAAGATGGTATATACGATTTCTGCATTCTGACCAAAATAAGCCTTATCCCATACGAAGTTGATAGTCTCTGAGGAATTGTCCTTTGTAATGACAATCTCTGCAGGGAGCTGGTGAAGAACGGGAGATACAACCTCTGAAGGATCAAGAAGGCGTACTTCTTCCAGTTCATCGGTGCAGGCGGTGAATCCAAGGATTCCCGCAGCCAACATCAATATGTATTTCTTTATTTTCATAGCGCGGACTCTTTATTAGTTCTGCGTACCATAACCGGGATTCTGCTTCATGTTCGGGTTGGAAAGCAGCTCGGAAGCAGGAATTGCAAAGACTGTCATGTGAGAAGAGAAGCCCTGACCAGCCAAAGCGCCACCCTTCCAAGGCCACAGGAATGTGTCGGAAGTGAAGAGGCCATAGCGGATAAGGTCTGTCCTACGGTGACCCTCCCAAAGGAGCTCACGGGCACGCTCTGCTACCAGGAAGTCCTGAGTAATAGTAGTAGGAGCTGCAACCCCGGCCCTGTCGGCAAGCTGCTTCAGGTAAGGAAGTGCTGCAGATGCCTGATTCAGGTGCATGCAGGCCTCGGCATAGATAAGGATGATTTCACCAAGACGGATCATGGGGAAGTCTACATCGCTGTAGCCCTTGATCTTGGCAGTTTCGTTGAACTGCTCTGCGGTCTGGTCGTGAGGGATGTTGTTGTACTTGAAGCAAGACCAACCCTGAAGGAATTTGGAAAGATCAGAAATAATCTCTTCCCTAGGTTTGGCGGGATCATCTTTAGTCTCAACGGTCGGAGCGATATAGAACAACTGACCACGCTTGTCAGCGATTGTGTAATCGCCGGTAGTATAGTCCTGACCGGTTACGTTGAAGTACTTCTGTACATAGTCAAAAGGAACGCGCATACCGCCCCAGCCACCGTTAACACCATTGGGGTGAGAAGTATCGGTAATATCGGCGGAAGCGATGGTAGCAAAGGTAAGGAGGGTTGTACCGCCCCATGACTGAGTCTGCTCTGCATTGTAATCAACGCCCCAGAGGATTTCCTTAAGGGCATCCGGATTCTGGCCGTTGTCACCGCGGAAAAGGTCTGCGTAGTTGCTGCAAAGACCGTAACCCATACTGAAGATGCGCTCGCAGACAGCCTTTGCCTCGGTCCACTTGTCAACGCCTGCGTAAACAGGAGCGTTCAGGTAAACGCGGGCAAGAAGGCCAAGTGCAGAACCTATGTCGGCACGGGGATAGTTGCTGCGGGCTGCAGGAAGGGCTGTCCCGTCGGAAGTAAGGTCAACGAGCTCGCTTACAATGTATTCATAAGCCTGCTCGCGGCTTGCATACTCCGGATTGACAGCACCAAAGGGTGATTCTTCTGTAGTGAAAGGAACTGCACCGAATACATCCATAGCCATCCAGTATAAGTAAGCACGCAGGAAGCGGGCCTCCGCACGCATCTGGGCAACCTTCTGCTTAACAGCATCGCTGCAGCCACGGTCGCCAAGCTTTCCGTCAGTAGTCTGACGAAGGAACTCGTTAACGTATGAAACACCCTGCAACGTACGTACATAAACTGCGTAAGAAGCATCGTTGTTGGCATCTGACCAGGTATTGGTATTGATTGCAGCAACCCATGCGTCACCGTTCCATGCGCACTTTGCCGCATCGGAAGAAATCTCATTCAGTGACCAGAATGCACGAATAAGCTCAGATGCACCGGGGTCACTGACATTAAGGTCGGTAACATCGCAGGAAACGAACTGGAAGTAAATCTTGGCAAGGCCTGACAGATAAGAATCTTCTGAAGAGGTGTAAGCCGTCTCGGAAGTAGTATCGGTCTTATTCAGGGGCAGTGTGTTAAGGTCGTTCACGCAGGATGCGAGAAGGGCTGTTACTGCGATGGCTGCCAGAATATTGTATATCTTTTTCATAATCACGTCCTCCTAGAAGTTAAAGTTAACACGGAGTGAATAAGTACGAGGACGAGGCCAGATTGATGAATCTACACCGTTCTCGCCGGGAATCTCAGGATCCAGACCGCTGTACTTCGTAATCACGAATACGTTCTGGCAAGAGAGAGCAAGACGAAGCTTGGCGCCCTTCCAGCACTTGAACTCAGGGAAGGTGTAACCAAGGTTGATGTCGTCAACGCGGAAGAAAGAAGCGTTCTCAAGGAAGAGGTCTGATGTGTACTGCTCGATAGAGTTGGTACCAACGAAACCAGTCTCCTTAACATACCTAAGATAGTTGTCTACAGATACGTTTGCTGCAACGAAGTTTGCAGAAGAGCCGCCGCCCTTGACGTTGTTGAATACCCAGTTGCCTACTGAACCGTGGCCGTTGAAGCCGAAGTCCCAGTTCTTATAGTTGAACTTGAGGTTTACACCGTAGAAGAAGTCCGGATTAGGGCTCTTGTTACTCATGTAACGATCTGCGGTGGTAATGACGCCGTCACCGTCACGGTCTACGAAACCGTTCTGGATAGGCTTACCATTGTGGTCGTAAAGCTGCTGGTAAGGATAGAAGGTGAAAGGTGCATAGCCTACCATGTGGCGGGCGATGGTGTTACCTGTACCTCCGCTGATACCGCTGACATCAATTGCATAATTAGGGTCGTCGGTATTGTTCAGCTTGGTGAACTTGATGTTCTGGAAGGTGCCTGTGAAGCCCAGGGACAGGGACATGTCGTCGTTCTCTATAGGAATCACATTGAGGGCAAGCTCTATACCCTGATTGCGCATTGAACCGATGTTGGTAAGAAGTGAGTTACCAAAGTTTGCACCCATAGGGGTGAGGACGGTGTTCAAGAGGTCCTTGGTCTCACGACGATAAACATCTACGCTACCGGTGATGCGGTCAGAGGCGAAGCCCCAGTCGATACCTGCATTGTAGGTAGTGGTGGTCTCCCACTTGATGTTGGGATCGTATGCTTTAGGAGTAAGATAGAAGCTATAATTACCACCACCCATGTTGTACTTACGGTAAACGTCTGTTGACAGTCCATAAGCTGCAAGGTAAGGATAGTTGGAACCGATTTCCTGCTGACCGGTCTGTCCCCATGACGCACGCAGCTTGAGGGCGGATACAGCCTTTACATCCTTAAGGAAGTGCTCCTGCTTGATGTTCCATGCAAGTGCTGCTGAAGGGAAGAGACCCCAGCGCTTTTTCTTTGCAAAGCGTGAAGAACCATCGTCACGGAGTGTGAAGGTAAGGAGGTAACGGGAATCGAATGAATAATTGATACGGCCGTAGAAGGAAACCAGATAGTTCTCTGTCTTCCAGTAAGGATAACGCTCTGCTGCGGTTTCACCGTCGTTCAGTTTAATCTCGTCGGTAACGTTGAACTTGGAAACGTCGCGGTCCTTGCCGTAGAAGTGCTGCCATGAGTAACCGGCCATAAGGTCGATATGGTGTTTGCCGAACTCGTGGTTATAGTTTGCATAGAACTCCAACAGGGCGTTGCTCCTGAGGTGGAACCAGTCTGTGTACTGGCCTACGCGGGGGTTCTCAGTGTCTTTATAAGCATTGAAAGAGCCGGGGAGGGCACCTACCTTACCGTTGGTATGGGACATATCCAAACCAAGGTTCAGGTTGAAGCGAAGATCCTCGAAGCCGTGAAGCTTATAGTCGAACTGGGCATTGGTTATGATACGGTAAGCTTTTGCAGTGTCGCGGTTGCCGTAAAGCATATCCATAGGGTTGCCTGCTGCCAGGTTGTCCGGAGTGAAGGCTGCACCGCTACCGTTACCATAGTTGAACCAACCGTTGGTTGTAGCATAGTCGATGCTGCCGTTTGTCTTATATGCATGAACGGGCATTGTAGGGTTGTAGAAAGCTGCAGTACCTACTGCGCCGCCGTCAGCCTTGTCTTCCTGTGTGAAAACGCCCTTTGCGTTGATGTTAACAGAAAGGTGCTCTTTGAAGAACTTAGGGCTGAGTGAAAGGTCAAGGGTTCCCTTGTTGTACTCGGAGGTCTTGAGGGTACCCTTCTGGTTCATATAGCCTACAGAGAAGCGGTAAGGCAGGCCCTTCAGGACGCCGTAAACGCTGGCGTTGTGGTCCTGAGAGAAGGCGGTGCGGAAGATCTGGTCATACCAGTTGGTATTGTAGTGACCAAGCTTGGCGATGAATGCCTGACCGGTTTCTGTATCCTTAGGGTAAGTCTCATAAACGAAGTTGCGGAACTCGTCTGCGCCCATAATCTTAAGCCTGTTCACGTTATGTGAAACGCTGAAGCTTCCGGTATAGGAAACCTTGGGCTCTTCTACGCCTGCGGAACCTTTCTTGGTAGTGATAATGATGACACCGTTAGATGCACGTGAACCGTAGATTGCTGCGGAAGAAGCATCCTTAAGGACGGTGAAGCTCTCGATATCGGCAGAGTTGACAGCCTCAAGAGGGTTGGTCATACCTTCACCACCGTTATCTGCCAGCGGAACGCCGTCGATAACGATAAGAGGATTGTTGGATGCGTTAAGGAAAGCTGCACCACGGATACGGATTGTTGAACCTGCACCAGGGCGGCCATCACCGGAGATAATCTGAAGACCGGCAACCTTACCCTTGAGCATGTCCTGGGTAGAAACGATTGCACCACGGTTGAGCTCTTCACTCTTGATAGCGGCAACGGAACCTGTCATGTCGTTTTTCTTGACGGTACCGTAACCGATTACAACCACCTCGTTGAGGAAATTTTCATCCTCTGCGAGCGTTACAGTTGCAGGAACTTCCGATGCCTTGAAAGACACGGTAGCATAACCGATGCAGCTGAAAACTACGGTTGCATCCGCGGAAGAGACTTTGAGTACGAAGTCGCCGTCCAGGCCGGTGGAAGTACCATTGGTGGTACCCTGCTCCATGATTGTAACTCCTACAACGGGGCCCATGGCGTCGACAACTACTCCCTTAACCTGATATCCGCTCTGAGCGGACATAGTAGTAGCGGCCAGGCTGGTAAGCAGGACGACTACTGCGGTTAGAATCTTTTTCATTTGGAGTGTGTAGTTTTTGATTATTAATATTGTTAGGTATTATTTTTCTTTCACGAATCTTACGGCGATGCTGCCCAGAGCCATGAAGATAGCTGCAATGATGAACATGCCCACGGCTACGGTGCTGTCTGCCTGAGCCTTGGACACTACGTCCAGACTCTCATAGACAGCTTTTCCGCCGGGAACAAGCACACCTCGCAGGAGGCTGACCATCACGCCGCCCAGCAGACCCATGCAGATCTGGGGTATGGTGACGGTAAAGTTGAAGATGCCCATATAGGCACCGCTGCTACGGGCATCGATGGCCCTGGAAAGGATGGAGTAAGGCATTGCTAGCACGCCGGCCCATGCGATTCCCACAAAAATCATGGGGAAGATCATGGCCACCTTGCAGGTGCAGAATGCCAGAGAGGCATAGCCTATGGCGCCGCAGAAGAGGCAAAGGGCGTAAACGGTCTTGTTACCGTACTTGGTTGCAAGCCTAGTCATTAAAAGGGAAATAATGCATGCAGAAACCGGATAAACGGCGTTCAGTACGCCGGTCCATGTCTGCGCTTCGCCGTTAAGCACGCCATCAGTATTAATGAACGCGCGCGTAACGAGCGGTTGCAGGTAGTTCCACATAAGGAAGAGGGCCGCCCAGGAGAAAAACTGAACCACACCAAGCTGGATCATGGTCTTGGGAGTGGTCTTAAGAAGCTGCCAGAAGCTCTTCTTGGGTTCTGCGGGAGAGGCCTCGCCTTCAGTGGCGCTGTACTCTGCGAACTCTTTGGGAGGATATTCCTTAACCTTGAAAACGGTTACCAGAACAGACAGGAACAGGATTGCCGCACCGGCATAGTAAGACCAGGCGACGTGCTGCGGAGCATGACCGGGAACCTCTGCGTCGGAAGCACCAAAAACATGGGTCATAATCAGGGGCAGCAGCGCTCCGATTATTGAACCCAGGTTAATGAGGAAGGTCTGGACTACGAAACCCTGTGTTTTCTGGCTGTCGTCAAGCATGTCGGTGACCAGGGCCCTGAAGGGCTGCATGGTTACGTTGAACGACAGGTCCATGAACAGGAAGACCAGGGCGCCCATGAGCAGCGGAGCAAAGGCCAGAAGCTTGGGGCAGTTGGGCATAAGGAACAGTGCAACGGTAGAAATAATCGCACCGAAGAGTATGTATGGCCTTCTGCGACCAAGTTTGGTCCATGTTCCGTCAGAGAACATTCCTATGATGGGCTGAACCACCAGACCGGCAAGAGGAGCCGCAAGCCAGAAGAGGCTGAGGCTGCTCAGGTCTGCTCCGAACGACTTCAGCAAGCCGGAAGTGTTGCTGTTCTGAAGGGAGTATCCAATTTGCACACCTAGAAATCCGAAACTGAGGTTCCAGATTTGCCAGAATGATAATTTTGGTTTTTGTTTCATTGTTATTCGTTCGTTTTAACGGACAAATATATATTTTATCGTTTTAAAAAAACGTTTAAATCCGACGAACGGCGGCTTCTGCCGGACGAATGGAATGTTTTAATTTACGAAAAATTTGTTTTATATTTGTCTACACACTAAAACAATGGCACTACACTATCCTTCATGAAACGACATCTTCTACTATTCACCCTATGTTTTGTTTTCTGCCATAGTCTATCCGCGCAGAACCGAATTCTGTATTCCCATGATGCTGCAGGGAATAGAATTCTGAGGCAATTAGGTAATAATCAAGGCGGTTGGGATTCCTCTTTCTGGGGTGGAATAGGCATATCTGCCACAATGGGAGCACTAACGGGCCTTACTGGTTATAAAGTAATGAAGGGCCTCGGCAAATGGAACCCTTTACCAAATACTCTTAAAAAAGTAGTTCCTAACAATTGGACCAGATATTCTATCACAACTACTGTTTACTCTGGTATTGCCGGATCCATTACCGGACTAGAATATGATTTGTTTAACGGAATATGTTACGGGGAATGGAATTCCTTTGGAGAAAAAACCCTATTAGGTTTTACCGGGGGCCTTGTTTCAGGTGCTTCTACGAGTGCATTATATTGTGGGATGTCTAGATTGGGGCCAAAAGAAGATTATATTAAAATTTAGATTATACTTCTAAGGACTTTGGGAAGTTTTCAGGGCAATATTTTGAAAACGAGTTTAATGGGGATTAATGCTACTTATGTTGTTTGTGATACTAATTACAACATGACATTTGTATATACTTATGTCCCATATCCAATATATGGTGCCGTCCCCATTCAAAATATGTATATTTATGACAATTTCGAAGGATTACTTAAAATATTGTTACGATTGAAATTATGAAGACTCTCGTAGAAAAGATTAAATATGCCACGCTTCATCCCCCACTATTTTTTAACACTCCAAATTCACTTATTAAATCGGGGGTGGTTTGTGTTATCATTCTTGTCATTTGTTTTTTCATCTGGGGAAACAAGCAGAATCACAACACGGAAATTTTCGCATCCGGGGATGACGTAACAATTGTAATCACAAAAAAACAAAACATACAGACTTCAGAATTCTTTGTATACTGCTTTATAATAGATGATACAAAAAAAGAAGAATTTGTTCTTCCAGTAAAAGAGAATGAATATAAAGAAATAACTATCGGTGACAAGTATAAAGCAAAATATATCCCCGGAGACTACACGGTTTTACCATTTTGGGACTCAAAACAAGAATAATTTATGTTCCCTTTCTTTTTATCACTTATATTATCCTTTGCAATACCAACCGAATTTTAATACTGCCGTCGTTTCAAATAATTACCTGAGTCAATAATATGCCCGCCAAACTCATGGCAATCATACATTAGTACTGTATATTCTCAGTCGCGGCGGCTAACCCTTAAGAAGCTTTTCATGAGTTTGAAATTTGATGATTAGTATTAACTTTGGCGAAATCTTTTAAACTTTCCCCAAAAGGATGCCTAAACTAACAGGGAAGGCTAAAAAATAAAGAGAAGTTATTATTAAGCAGGACCAGTTTCATTAAGTAATCAATGGCCACACAACAAGATAACAGCTTTATAATTCATGGCTTCGCGCTGCTTCACGCGATAACCACCGTGGTATGCTACATTGCCGGCATAGAAGACCCCCTCTTCCTGACAATATGGACCATGGCAATGACCGTGCTGCTATGCAACAACAAGCGGCTGTCGGTAGAATTTACCGCCATCAGCGTAATACTGTCAAACGTCATAGGCTATATCCTGGGAATGGCCATCGCCGCAGGTATAGACCTACTGACTGATATCGAATTTCTGGCCCGCTCGACATCCACATTCATAACCACCGAAGCTCTGGGTTGGAGCCTTGTGCTGCTGGTTCCGGAAAGCAAAGAAAAGGCAGAAGAAAACAAGAACCGCTGGCTGTGGTTCGCTGTCCTGGGCGTGCTGGTGGCCAGAATCATCATCGGCCTGCTGTCCGATGCCTCCTTGTCCGATGCGATGTCGCTGCTGGTTACCAATTCCGCAGTTCTGCTGCTAATCATCTGCGCCAACATCATACTGCTGCACTATATCCACAGGGGCAAGGGGTTCAAAAGCAAAAAGGCATCGGTGCTCTGGCACTTCATCCTGTTCCTGGGCTGCCCGGCTATGGGCGTGCTGATGATAGCTCTGGGCATCCCTGTCCGGGATCCGGATATCGCCCTGAGCATACCGCTGTACATAGAAATATTCATCCTTACCTTCATTGCACAGGCCTTTGCCTACTCTATCATCTATCTGGTTTACTATGTAGCATCTACCAAACACCAGATGGCAGAAGAGCGAAGCAAAAGCCATATCGCGCAGCTGGAATACATCAACCTGAAGCAGCAGGTTAGCCCTCACTTCCTGTTTAACTGCCTGAACGTGCTGGATGCACTGATTGCCCAGGGCAAGACAGAAGAGGCGCGCAGCTTCAACCGCAAACTGGCGCGGATGTACCGCTATATGCTGAACACAGGAAACGAGGCCCTGGTGCCTCTGGAAGACGAACTTGAATATGTAGATATGTACACGGACCTGCTGCAGGTACGCTTCCCCAGCGGCATCCGCACAGAAAAGTATATCGCCGACCCGGACCTAAACCGCAGATATGTGGTAAGATATTCCGTACAGATGCTGGTAGAAAATGCATACAAGCACAATTCCATATCTGAAAGCAATCCGCTGGTGATTAAAATAACGGCGGATGCGGACAAAGTGACTGTTGCAAACAACAAAATACCCAAGCTTAACAAGACTGCCGAGTCTACAGGGCTGGGCCTTAAATACATAAGGCAGAACTACTTGGACCGCGGCGGACACGACATAGAAATAACCAATACAGACCTTCTGTACTCTGTTTCACTACCACTGATGTAACATGAAAGTATTTATTATAGAAGATGAGCCCATGGCTCAGGAAACCCTTGCACGTACACTTGCAGAACTGTTCCCGGACACCGTTGTGGCCGGCACGGCAAAAAGCGTCGCTTCTGCCGTAGCATGGCTGCAGGAACCCCAGAACAAGCCTGATGTAATTTTCATGGACGTAGAACTGTCCGACGGAAAATGCTTTGAAATCTTCCGCCAGACGGACGTTACGGCGCCGGTCATAATGACAACAGCTTACGACAACTACGCAGTGAAGGCCTTTGAGGTGAATTCCGTAGATTATCTTCTTAAACCTATAGACCCCGTAGCCCTGCAAAGGGCTGTGGAGCGGTGCAAGAGCCGCATACAGGAGAAGCCTCTGGATATAGACAAACTGGTGGCCACACTGCAGGGAGCCGCCTTCAGCGGCCCGGCCAGACCGGCCTTCAAAGAGCACCTGCTGGTACAGTTTGGGGACCATCTTGTGCCGCTTTCATGCACGGACATTGCCTGCATTTACTCAGAAGACAAGCTTAACCACCTTGTCACCTTCAAGGGTGAGAAATACATGATGGACGAGTCTCTTGACAGCATTGCGGCCAAACTTGACCCGCGTAATTTCTTTAAGATTTCACGCGGATGCATTGTGGCCCGCAGCGCTGTGGGAAGCCTTACCAAGCTGTTTGGCGGCCGCCTGCGCATAGAGTTGGCCGGGGTTTCCGGCAAGGCACTCCCCCAGCCCGAAGTTGCCCGTTCCAGGACAGACGAGTTCCTGGCATGGATTTCTGAATAGATAAAAAAGAAAAATTATATATGGAGAGAACTAAAGCATTACCGCAGTGGGTCCCTATTGTCACTGCTGTTCTGGGCTTCGGCCTTTTTGTAACGGCCCTGTTAACGATGCAGGTGAGCCTGCCTAACATACTTGGGCAGACCGCCGTAGGACTGTTCCTTATTTTCCTTTTGATAAAGAACAAAGAGTGGTCTTTGCATACCAGGATTGCCGGCATAACCTCGGTAGTAATAGGATGCGCATCGCTGTTCCTGATTGGCATTGTAAGCCCCCCTACCGATACTATTAACTTATTTGGGTCTTTGAGGTTCTACTTCCTGGCCATGGCGCTGTTACTGCTTTCAATACTGTGGTTCACCATAGTTTTGATGTACGCAGATAAGGGGAAATGCCTTGGAGCACAGCTTCTTCTTGGCCTGCTTTTGGACATTCTTGCACTTGTCCCCATTGTCTATATGGCCATCAAGATGTCCCACTTTGATGTAAGTTTCTACATAGAGCCCCAGCTGATGGTTTGCCTCTTTGTGCCTTCTGCTATAGTTAAATACCTGGCAGTCTGCAACTTATTCATTAAGGCAAACGGTAATTACGACAGAAACATCATAGACAGGATTTTCAAGTGGGTGGTAATTGCTGCATGCTGTCTGATTGTTGCGCTGACCTTTGTCACCAAATCCATGTCCAAGCTTCCCACTTTTGAAGCATCGGCAACAGATGAAACCATAGAATACAGTGAGTCCGGCTTTACCTTTGACAAACTGCACTGGGACCTGCCGGAGGGCTATATCGTAGATGGTCAGACAAAAGACAAGATGACCGGTACCAGCGTCATCAAAGTGCTCAACACCACCGGAGATACCATAGGATTAACCATACTGACCCAGAGCCTTTTCTCTGCCCTTAGCAAAAAAGACAAGATCGTGATATTTGAATCCATGATTAATCCCGCCGTCAACGCCCTTCGGACTCAGCTGAAAGCAGAAGACTTCGAATGTGAAAAGCCGCATATGGAAACTATCGGTGACCTAGATGTTTACAAGGCGACATTCAGCGGCAAAAAAGACGGGGATGCCTTCTATGGCCTATACCATATCGTTATCATAGATAAGTATCTGGTATCTTCCATGGCTATAGCCGGGGATCCGGAGAGCCTGCCCGCCAGCGAAGCCCTCTTCAATTCCCTTTCCATGAAGTAATAAACTATGGGAATTACTCCGCTAAGATACATTAAGGATGTGGCCAGGGCCCTGCCCAGGCCGCATAGCCTGCGTCCGCACAACAACTGGATGGCGCTTAGCCCGCTGGCTGTTTTTCTTGCCGTTTACCTGGTGTCTTCCATCGTTGCAGGAGACTTTTACAAAGTCCCGGTGGTTTCTGCATTCATCATCGCCGCGATATACGCGATAAGCATCAGCCACGGCGGCGGCAGCCTGGAGCGCCGCGTCGCCACTTTCTCTGAGGGAGCCGGCAACAAAAACGTGCTCCTGATGATCTGGATCTTTGTTTTGGCCGGGGCTTTTGCAAGCACTGCCAAGCAGATCGGGGCCATTGACGCTACGGTGAACCTTACCACTTCCATCATGCCCGGGAGCCTGCTGCTGGCAGGAATGTTCGTTGCCGCGTGCCTTGTTTCAATGGCTGTCGGAACCAGTGTCGGAACCATCGCCGCGCTAATGCCAATCGCCTCCGGACTGGCAGAATCTTCCGGTTTGGAAATCTCCCTTCTGGCAGCAGCAATTACAGGCGGAGCCTTTTTTGGCGACAACCTTTCCTTCATATCCGATACCACCATTGCAGCAACCCGAACCCAGGGCTGCAGCATGTCAGAAAAATTCAAGGCCAACTTCTCCATTGCCCTTCCGGCCGCCCTCATTGCCTGCGCCATTTATGTGCTGATGGGCTCCGAGGCCGTGGCAGTGCAGTCCGGCAGCGTGGATATAGTCAAGGTGGTGCCCTATCTTGCCGTGATTGTAATGGCGGTGAGCGGCATAAATGTGATGGTAGTGCTCTTTGCCGGCATTATCATTAACGGCGTGATAGGCTTTGTATGCGGAGACTTCGGTTGGGTAGATTATCTGGTATCAATCGGCAACGGAGTGGCCTCTATGGGCGATTTGATTATTGTGACGATGCTCGCCGGCGGCGTAATGGAGATGATCCGGTATAACGGAGGAATCGACTTTGCCGTAGAGCGCCTGACAGCCAGGATCAAGGGCCGCAGGGGGGCGCAGTTTGCCATCGGCGCGCTGGTTGGCCTTGCCAACGTTTGCACGGCAAACAATACCATCGCCATTATATCTACCGGCGGTATCGCAAAGAATGTAACAGAAAAATACGGCCTGCGTCCGCGCAGGACGGCCAGCATACTGGACACCTTCTCCTGCATCGTGCAGGGCATCCTGCCCTATGGCGCCCAACTTCTTATGGCATCGGCGCTTGCAGGAGTGGGAACGATATCCATAATAAGATACCTGTTTTATCCTTACTTGCTTTTTATTTGCGCCTGCGCCGCTATTGTGTTCTTCAGCGGCAAAAAGGCTTGACCTTTTCAAAACACTTTCTTAAATTTGTAGGACAAGTTTAAGAAGATGGGATTATACAGTTACTTCAGAGTCTCAAAGCCTGCAGCTGAAAAGGTGCCGGCCGGGGACGTTGATGCAACTTATAAGCACCTGAGAAACAGCACTTTCTGGGGCGTAACCGTAGCGTACAGCATCTTCTATGTCTGTCGCCTGGCAATGAGCGTTGTCAAGAAACCGCTCATCGATGACGGCATCTTTACCGCCGGGGAGCTGGGCATCATAGGCTCTTCCTTCCTGATTGTCTATGCCTTCGGCAAGTTCTTCAACGGCATAATCTGCGACTACTGCAACATTAAGCGCTTCATGGCCGCGGGGCTTGGCATTTCGGCGGTGCTAAACCTGCTGATGGGAATTTTGGGACTGGTGCAGCCGGCCGTTTCACTGGCCGGAGGAGTGGTGCTGCTGGTTCTGTTCACCGTGCTTTGGGGCGCGAACGGATGGGCTCAGTCGATGGGCGCGCCCCCTGGAGTCATCAGCCTGTCAAGATGGTTCTCGCTTAAGCAGAGAGGCACATATTACAGCATATTCAGCGCAACTCCATACCTTGGAAAGACGGTTTCCTTCATTATGATAGGCTTCATCGTCAGCTGGCTAGGCTGGCAGTACGGCTTCATTCTGGCATCGCTGGCAGGCTTCGCCGGCTTTGTCGTCATTCTCTCCTTTGTGAAGGATACTCCTGAAAGCCAGGGGCTTCCGTCCATTCAGGAAGTCACCGGAGACAAGCTGTCCAAGACGGACAAGATGCCTATCAAAGAGCTGCAGAAATATGTTTTCAAGAACCCCGGAATATGGGTTATAGCCCTTTCCAGCGCCTTCGTTTACATAACTCAATATGCCATCAGCGACTGGGGCATACTTTACCTTGAAGAGGGTAAAGGTTTTTCTGACATCCAGGCGCCGCAGATCATTTCGTTTTCAGAGGCCTTCGGCATTGCCGGCACCCTGCTGGCCGGATGGATATCGGACCGACTGTTCAAGGGTGGCAGAATCATTCCGGTTATACTGTCCGGCATACTGTGCCTTGTGGCACTGTCGCTCTTCCTCTTTACCGGTGGCAGCTACCTTATGAACATTGTTTACGTATCTTTGTTCAGCCTTGCCATTGGTATTGTTTTCTGCATCGTTGCCGGTCTGATGGCGCTGGATATAGTGCCCCGCAAGGCTACGGGCACTGCACTGGGCATTGTGGGTATCTTCAGTTACATAGCTGCGGGTATCCAGAGCGTAGTGAGCGGCTTCCTTATCCAGGGCGGCAGCAAAGGCGGCAGTTACGACTTTACCGCCACCGCCCTATTCTGGGTGGGCGCCTGCCTGCTTTCCTTCCTGCTGCCTGTTTTGGCTTGGAAGAGGATGCAAAAGAAAGTAATTGAATAATAATTATTTATAAGATATGCACATAAGTATTTCACTAAACTACAAGGCTCAGTGGGGACAGCAGATGTTCCTTCTTTTGGGCGCCGAGGCCCTGCCCATGACCGGGCACGATGACGGCCGATGGAGCATAGAATTAGACAAAATGCCGGCAGAAGGCAGCTATCGCTTCGAACTTAAGGATGCCGACGGCAAGACAATCCGCCACGAGGCAGCATCGCACACATACAAGGTTGCAAAAACCCTTAAAGATCTCATAATCAAAGACAAATGGAACGATGTGTCAGAGGACGCCCCGTTCAAATCGGCCTTCTTTAAAGACGTTATCTTTAAAAGAGGTGAATGCGAAAAAGCAGAGACAAAGGGCAACCTGACCCTGCAGATTTGCGCTCCCACCCTGCGCCCGGGAGACCGTCTTGGCGTATCCGGAGACTTCTGCGGCTGGGGCCGTCCGCTGCTGCTGGACGCTTCTGACTTCCCTATTTGGCGAATCAGCATTAATGCAGAGGGTTCTTTTGAATATAAATTCCTGATTATCAGCGACGATCCTTATGTTCCGCTGCTTTGGGAAGCCGGCCCCAACAGGCATTACGACGGCAATGCAAAGAAGGGTGACCATATCCTTATCAACGAGGCCGACCCTGTCTTCAGGCGTCCCGGCTGGCGTGGTGCGGGCGTTGCTGTTCCGGTATTCTCCCTGCGAAGCAAAGAAGGCTTCGGCGTAGGTGAATTCCTTGACCTTAAGCTGATGGTGGACTGGGCTGCTGCAACAGGCCAGAATGTGATTCAGCTTCTGCCCATCAACGACACTACAATGACCCATACCTGGCAGGACTCTTATCCTTACAATGCCAATACAACCTTCGCCCTGCATCCGCAGTTCATCAACCTGCCGGCCGCCGGCGTAAAGGTTGACAAGGCCTTTGAGGCTATGAGAGAAGAGCTTAACGCCCTGCCTAAGATAAACTACGAAAAGGTCAATACAGAAAAGACCCGCCTGCTAAGGAAGGTTTATGCTTCAGCAGCCGGCAAAAAGGTTCTGGCCAGCGCAGACTACAAGAAGTTCTTTGCCGCAAACAAGGAGTGGCTGGAGCCTTATGCAGTTTTCTGCTGCCTTAGAGACGAGCATCATACCCCGGACTTCAGCAAGTGGGGAAAGATGGCAAAATACAAACCCGAGGCCGTAGCCAAGTGGGCAGAAGAGCATAAAGAAGACGTAGATTACCACTGCTTTGTACAGTATCATCTGGACAAGCAGCTTAAAGAAGTTGTGGCTTACGCCCACTCAAAGGGAGTTGCCCTTAAGGGCGACCTGCCCATCGGCATCAGCCGCACCAGCGTTGACGCATGGGTTTATCCGCAGCTCTATCATCTTGACAGTCAGGCCGGTGCACCGCCGGATGCCTTCTCTACCCTTGGTCAGAACTGGGGCTTCCCTACTTACAACTGGGAGAAGATGTCAGAGGACGGCTTTGCCTGGTGGAAGGCTCGCATGCGCAAGATGAGCGAATACTTCGATGCCTTCCGCATTGACCATATACTTGGTTTCTTCCGCATTTGGGAGATTCCGATGGATGCAGTACACGGCCTTCTGGGCCACTTTAATCCGGCCCTGCCGTATTCAGAAGAAGAGCTGGCTGCCCGTGGCTTCAACCTTGCTGGCGGCATGTACACCAAGCCTTTGCTGTACGACTGGATATTGAACGAGATTTTTGGCGTCCGCGCCGACGAAGTCCGTCAGAAATACATTAAGGACGGTAGCCTTGCCCCCGAGGTTGCAACCCAGCGCAAGGTAGTAGAGCATGTTAAGGACGAGGCCCTGCGCGACGGCCTTCTTGCCCTTCTGGACGATGTTCTCTTTATTGAGGATCCCCGTAAAAAGGGCTATTGGCACCCCAGGATCTCCGGCCAGAGTTCTTACGCCTTCCGCTGCCTGGACGACGGCCAGAAAGCCGCATTCACGCAGCTGCACGACGACTTCTTCTACCGTCGCCACAACGACTTCTGGCGTGACTCAGCTATGTTCAAGCTGCCTTCCATCCTGTCTTCTACCGGTATGCTTACCTGCGGAGAGGACTTGGGCATGATTCCGGACTGCGTTCCGGATGTTATGCGCGAGCTTGGCATCCTGTCGCTTGAAATCCAGCGCATGCCTAAGAGCGTCACGGAAGAATTCGGCAACCCTGCCAATTATCCCTACCGCTGCGTTTGCGCAACCGGAACCCACGATACTTCCAATATCCGTGCATGGTGGGAAGAGGACCGCGAAGTCACCGCCCACTATTGGCACAACATGCTGCACAGGGGCGACGACATGCCTTGGTTCTGCGAGCCTTGGGTGGCAGAGATGATAGTGAAGGCCCATCTGGATTCCCCGGCGATGCTTTGTATACTGCCCCTGCAGGATTATCTGGCAATAGACGAATTTATGCGTTATCCCGGTGACCCCGCAGACGAACGTATCAACGTGCCGGCCATCCCGCGATTCTACTGGCGTTACCGCATGCATATTAGCCTGGAAGAACTCCTGGAAGACCGCGGTTTCACCATCAAGCTTCGCGACATGATACACGCCGCCGGCCGTTAAAGTTATATGATGGAAAAGTTGCTTTTACATGTTTGCTGCGCGCCATGCAGCGGGGCCATAATAGAGGCTTTGGACAAAGAGGGAGTAAAACCGGTAGTGTTCTTCTCCAACTCTAACATTGTCCCCCGCGAAGAATACGACCTTCGCCTGGCGGAATGCAGGAGATATTGTGAAAAGTTCGGCATAGAAGTAATAGAGGACGACTACGACCATGCTGCCTGGCGTGAGGCCGTGCGCGGCTTCGAGCACGAGCCGGAGCGCGGGGAGCGCTGTATGCGCTGCTTCCGCTTCCGCCTTGAGCGCGCCGCCAAGTACGCCGCCGCTCACGGCATGGACACCCTGGCCACCAGCCTGGCTTCGTCCCGCTGGAAAGACCTGGAGCAAGTTGATGCCGCCGGCACCTTTGCCTGCGGCCTTTTCCCCGGTGTCCAGTGGTGGCCCCGCAACTGGCGCAAGGGTGGCCTGCAGCAGCGCCGAAGTGAGATTATTAAGGAGCAGAACTTTTACAACCAAAACTACTGTGGTTGTGAATTCTCTCCCAAACTTAAATGATAAATGAAGAAATTTTTAGTTTTGGCGGCAGTAGCCGCGATGGTAGCAGGATGCTGCAGCAAACAGGACAGCAAACCGGTTCAGGACCCCGTAGAATACGTAAACATCCTTGGCGGAACCGCATCTACCTACGAACTCTCAACCGGAAACACCTACCCCGCAGTAGCAGTACCCTGGGGCATGAACTTCTGGACCCCTCAGACCGGAAAAAACGGCGACGGATGGACGTACAGATACGATGCCACCCGCATCCGCGGCCTTAAGCAAACCCACCAGCCCAGCCCATGGATCAACGACTACGGCGAATTCAGCATAATGCCCGTCACCACCGGCCCCGTTTGGGACGAAGAACAGCGCCAGAGCTGGTTCTCCCACAAGGCAGAAACCGCCAAACCCTACTATTACAGCGTTTACCTTGCAGAACACGACGTAGTTGCAGAACTCACCCCCACTTCAAGAGCCGCAGCAGTAAGGCTCACCTACCCAGAGAAAGAAATCTCTTATCTTGTAGTTGACGCCTATCAGCGCGGAAGCTCTGTAAGCATCGACGTAAATAACTCTACCATAACAGGTTATACAACCATGAACCACGGCGGAGTATCAGAAAACTTCCGCAACTGGTTCGTCATCAAATCCGACACTCCCTTCCAGACCGTCAGCACAGTGGCAGACGGCAAACTGTCCGACAAGACAGAAGCAACCAGCCAGCACAGCCTTGCACTGGTAGGCTTCAAGACCGCAAAAGGGCAGAAGGTAAACCTTAAGATAGCATCGTCCTTCATTAGCCTTGAGCAGGCAATGATCAACCTTAAAGAGGTGGAAGACAAGGACTTCGATACAGTTTGCAAAGAGGCGAAAGATGTTTGGAACGAGTCTCTTGGCCGAATTGCCGTAGAAGACAGCAACCTGGACCATCTGCGCACCTTCTACTCTTGCCTGTACCGCAGCCTGCTGTTCCCGCGCGACCTGTCAGAGATAGACGCAAACGGCAACAGGGTTCACTACAGCCCCTTCGACGGCGGGGTTCACGACGGCTACCTGTTTGGCGATACCGGCTTCTGGGACACCTTCCGCAGCCTGTTCCCGCTGCTTAACCTGGTTTATCCGGACCAGGCGGCCAAGATGCAGGAAGGCCTTGTAAATACCTGGAAAGAAAGCGGTTTCCTACCCGAATGGGCATCCCCGGGCCACCGTGGCTGCATGGTTGGCAACAACTCAGCCTCTGTTGTAGCTGACGCCTTCATCAAAGGAATTCGCGGCTACGACGCAGAAGAACTCTGGAAGGCCGTAATCAGCGGCGCCCACAATGTTCACCCGCAGATAAGCTCTACCGGCCGCCTTGGCTGGCAGCTTTATGACAGCCTTGGCTACGTGCCCTGCGACATTGGCATCCGCGAAAACGCCGCCCGTACCCTTGAATATGCTTACGACGACTGGTGCATCTACCGTTTTGGCCAGGCTCTGGGCAAAAGCGAAGAAGAGCTGGCACCCTACAAAAAGGCAGCCCTCAACTATAAGAACCTCTTTGACGCAGAATACAAGCTCATGAACGGCAAGAAGGCCGATGGCAGCTTTGCCCGCCCCTTCAATCCCGTCAAATGGGGAGGCGACTTCACAGAGGGCAATTCCCTTCACTACACATGGTCTGTCTTCCACGACATCAAGGGCCTTGCAGCTCTTATGGGCGGCGATGCCGGCATGGCGCAAATGCTTGACACTGTTTTTGTTATGCCTCCCATCTATGACGACAGCTACTATGGCTTCCCTATCCACGAGATTCGCGAAATGCAGGTTATGAACATGGGCAACTATGCTCACGGCAACCAGCCCATCCAGCACATGCTGTACCTGTACGATTGGTGCGGCCAGCCCTGGAAGACCCAGGCCCGCGTGCGCGAGGTGATGGAGAAGTTCTACAACTGCAACTTCGACGCATATTGCGGCGACGAGGATAATGGCCAGACATCGGCATGGTACGTATTCAGCGCCCTGGGCTTCTATCCCGTCTGCCCGGCATCGGACCAGTATGCAATTGGCACTCCCCTCTTTGACAAGGTTACCGTAAGCCGCCCGGACGGCAAGTTCACCATCACCGCAAACGGCAACGGGCCGCAGAACTACTACATCGGCAGCATGAAGATGAACGGCAAAGCATGGCAGCATAACTACATCAACCACAGCGACTTAGTTAACGGAGCCAATATCGTCTTTGACATGACGGCCCGCCCTGACACCGTGCGCGGAACAAAAGAAGAAGACAAACCTTACAGCTTAACAGCAGAATAATCATGATTGCAAAAAAAGAAATCGGATCTCTCTTCTCTGCCAAAATGAAGATGGCAGAACTTCTGGAAACCAATCCTGACCTGATGGGCGTAATGCTACGCCTGGGTCTGCGTTTTGGCTTTGGAGAAGAAACGGTAGAAGAAGTGTGCAAACGTTACAAAGTCAACTCTGACACCTTCCTTCTTATATGCAACGTTTACACAACTGATGGCTACATGCCCTCTAGCGACATCCTTAAAAAGGTGGATATCAGGGACATAGTCAACTATCTGCACCAGAGTCACCTTTATTATACCGGTGAGGTTCTGACCAAGCTGGAAGACTCCATAGAAAAAATGACCGAGCGCTGCGACCCTGCAAGCAAAAAGATTATCCAGGTGTTCTTCCACGCCTACAAAGGAGAGATGGAAAAGCACTTCCAGTACGAAGAGAATACCGTCTTCCCTTACGTAGAAGCGCTGCTTAAGCATCACGACGACAAGGGCTTTTCTATTGAGCAGTTCGAGGAAAACCATACCAACATCGACGAGAAGTTGGGAGACCTTCGCAGCATCGTAATGAAGTATATGCCAGCCGACGGCGACAGCAACCTGATCAAGAATGTGCTGACCATACTCTTCAATCTGCAGAAAGACCTGTCCAACCATACCTCAGTAGAGGACAATATCCTTGTGCCGGCGGTGAACATTCTGGAGAGCAAATTCGGCTCCAGGGCAGAGACAGAAGAACTTAGCAGCCGCGAAAAAGAGATTCTTGTGGCCGTTGCTAAGGGTATGCTTAACAAAGAGATAGCAGACCTTTACAACATTTCCATTTATACGGTAATCACACACCGCAAGAACATAACAAGAAAGACCGGCATCAAAACTGTTGCCGGCCTGACTGTGTATGCTTTACTTAACAATCTGTTGGATATCAACTCAATAGAGTAGCGAAGGATATTTACTAACGCAGACGCTCTACGGGGAAGGTGAAATAAGTGTCCGGATAAGGCTCGTTCTTAAGGGTGAAGTGCCACCATTCCTCTGCCAGCGGCTTGAAGCCGTGGGCGAGCATGGCCTTGCGCAGAATCATTCGGTTGCGGAACTGCTGCTCTGTAATCTTTTTGCCGGGAATGTATTCGCCGGTTTCAGGATTTCCGCCGTAGTCAGGATGGCTTTCTTCTCCGAACCAATCGAAGGTGCCGCCCATATCTACTTCACGTTCTGTGTTCATATCAAAGATGGTCAGGTCCACCGTCGAGCCGCGGGTATGTCCGCTGTGCTCTGCGATATAGCCAAGCGGGAACAGGACATCCTTATTAAGCATCGGATAGAAATACTTCTTCATAAGGGTATCGCTTACATTCGCGCCCCAACGCATGAAGTGGTCAACTGCGCACTGCGGCCTGTAGGCATCAAATATCTTAAGCCTGTAGCCCTGGGCCTTGAGGTCGTCGCTGACCTCTTTAAGAGCGGCGGCAGCGGCGCGGGTAAGAATGGCGGTGGGTTCCTTGTAGCCATCGATACGGGCTCCTACAAAATTGTATGTACTGTGATACCTGATTTCAAGGATGGCGTCCGGAATAACATCAGTGATATTTACGAAGTCAGCGCTGATGGCTTCTTTCTGCTCAGGGTTAACGTAACGTGAGCCGGTAAGGTCCTTGACGGCAGCAATGAATGCGGGTGCGTAAGCAGGTGAAGTATGGCGTCCGGGAACGACCTCGCCGTCCTTGCTGGGACGCATGATCTGGTCGTTGTGCTTGACAATCAGAAGGCGGGCTAGCTTGTCCCAGCGCTTCATCATCTTGTCTGTGTATTCGATGGTCTTGCCGGTTAGGTAGTCTGCAGTCTCGCCGGCAGTAAGGTCCTTGACATGGGCCTCGACAGCGGTCTGATCAGACTCGTAATAGTCTTCCAGCTCTTTCTGGGCCTCTTTAAGGTCCCCTATCATTGCGCTGTAGCGTGGATAAACCATGTTTGCCACAAAGTTGTTCATCCAGAATGCGCTTTGGGTGCTGAATTCAAGGATGTTGTTATTTTCTTTGCGGAAGGGGTCAGGAATGCGGTTGATGCTGCAATAAACGGGGACGTAGGCCACCATGGATGCATCGTCAAGATTGAAGTAGGTGATGCCGCCCACTGCATCCGGCAGCCATGAGCGCATACGGCAAACCAGAGTCATGCCGCTTTGCTGGCAGCCGATAGGGCGCTCGCGGAACATCTTTTCTCCATTGGGACCGTCGAACCTGGTAAGCTGATTGCGGTAAGGCGATGCCCAGGGGCCGGCACTTACGTCAACCGTCATATCAAGGGCCGTGCCCTCGTAATGGTCGCGCATATCGTTCTGAATGTCACGATAGCTGACGGGGGCGTCGGGTTTGATCCACAAAGGGAGTTCGTCAATCTTGGAAGTATCGCCATTGATGAAGGGCAGATAGGAATCCATCACCTCCTTATTATAATGGTGGCGGAAGAAGCTCCAGACGCGGGCCTCGCAGAAGCGGATGGCACCAAAGTCCAGCGGGCCGTAAGCCTCACGGAAGCTGAAGTCCTTGTCCGGGCCGGTGTAGTAACCCATTTCGCGGGCAAATGAAATGACGTCAGCACTGTACATGCATTCGCCGTCGGCGGTGATGCAGAAGCCCAGCTTCTTGTCTGGTTTTGCGGCCTGGGGGAACTTGCGGATGCGGCTGGCATTTGCATAGGCTGTTATGCAGTCGTCCGGAAGGCGTCTTGCAACCCATACACCACCCTTGCGGCCGGGCCCCTTACCAATGAGCTCCATGATCCAGGCCTCGTTCTTGTCGCAAACGGCAAAAGATTCGCCGGTATCGTTGTAGCCATAGTCCTGCACAAGCTGATGCATTACGGCGATAGCCTCACGGGCGGTTGCTGCACGCTGCAGGGCCAGTTCCATTATGTTGAAGTAGCCGAGCCAGCCTTCGGGGTTCCTTAACTCCTTGCGGCCGCCCCAGGTTGTCTCTACGATTGAAACCTGTTTCTCGTTCATCAGGCCGGCTACAGAATAGGTATATTCTGCCTGAGGGATATAATGTACCTGCGGAGAGCCGGGTACCCATGACCTGATGGCTATCATTTCGCCTGCGGCGTGACGGCCGGGAGCGGCAAACGGCAGGGACGATGCGAAGCCGAATCCGTCGCAGTTATAGGTACATATCACGCTTCCGTCAACGGAAGCCTTTTTTCCAACGATAAGATTGGTACATGCGTCTGTGGGCAGGGCGCTCCACAGAATGAAGATGGCCGAAACAGCCAGAGTGAGAATTCGTTTCATGTGGTTAGCATAATTGATTCTCACAAATATAACAAATTATTTGCTAATTCTGCGTATCCTGGATTTTACCAAAAACAATTCCCCGTTTTTGTCGGCAACGACACGATATTCGTCCTTCTGAATGCGAACGGTATCGGCAACAGTGGTCTTGGTTGTATCGGCTGGCTGGACAGGATCCGTCCTCTTTTTACCATCCAAAAAATGACTGCCGCCAAGAAGGCAGATTCCCAAAACGATCAGCGTCGCTACAATATATCGAGTCTTCATAATTGATAAAATATCTATAGGAGTGAACCGGTCACAAATATGATAACTAATTTCAAATCTGATGTCAAAATCCGTCAAAAGTTTGTCTCAAAAGAGTCAAAAAATCACTATTTGTTTGCAGCGGTTCTAACCCAGGTAGATACATTAATACCGCACATCGCCTTGAAGTTGGCGCTGAAGGTGCTGTAGCTTCGATATCCGCTTTGCCAGGCCAGTTCCTGCAGGCTGGCACGACTGCCCGCGTCGGCCTTCGGGAACAATGCGATAAAGTGCTTTATTCGAAGGCTGTTTATGTAAGAATTGTAAGTAATACCCTTCTGGGCAAAATACTGGCTAAGGTAGGTGCGGTTCGTTCCGATGGCCTGGGCCAGCTGGGACAGGGTGATATCATGCTGCAGATACAGTCCGGAAGATTCGCAGTACTGCTCTAAAAGAAGCCCGATATCTATTCTTGAGCCCTTGGGGGACACATCTACGGCTTCTTCCTGCAGCCCCGGATCTAGGGTTTGAAGCGTTTCTACGCGACAGATAACAAAGCTTACAATTATAATCGTGTTGATCTGGGCCACGTATTCAGGAGTCATTCCGCCGAAGCGGGAGGTATAGGCAATAAAGACGCCCGTTACAAGGGAGATGAGAATAAAGCTTTTCCAGACCTCTTTGTGCTGAAGGTCTGCGTAATTGTCTCTAAGCCAGCGGTTATACTGCCAAAGGGCAAAAACATAATAAAGCACGAAGACGATTCCGCAGATGCGGGTGTAGTACTCTATGTATAACTCTGAATCGAAGTCCTTGTGTATAATTCCAAGAGTGGCAATTACTACAAGAGGGGCCAGAACAATAGCAACCGGCCATACCGGCCTCTTCCTATCCTGAAGAATGCGGAGCAGCAAAATGGCCATAAAAGGCACAAAGGTGAGGCGGTCCAGCATCAGGGCCAGAATTGTACGCACCAGCATATTATCCCTTAGGACGACGGTTCCAAGCAAAGGCCACCAGATATGGCTCAGCACGATTGAAGCAAGGAAGGCTGCGGCCCAACGGCGAAGGTTTGCAGGCGGATCTATACTGTCAGAGAAAGCGTTGGAACGGCGAAGCAGTATATAGATACAAGCAATAAGCGCATACAAGGCCGCTCCGCTGTAGAGCATCATGTACAATATGTCCTGTAATCCTGAGTGGTCGTACATAAGTATTCCTATTTCTTCTACAAAAATACTTATTATTCTTTCAATTACAGAATATCCGCTCTCAGAATTAACAAATTTTGACAGAATTTACAAAAAGTAAAGAAGCCTTATAAATTGAAAGCAGTTAGTATTCGGAAATAATGTAACTTCATACAGTTTTTAATGAAAGACTACGCAGCGCCACACAACCACAATAACACTAGCACCAATGAGAAACCTGAATAATATCCTAAAGAGTTTGATTCCCCCTAAGATCCCGGACGACGTAGAATTGGAGAACCGCCCGGTCTTTGCAGAAAAGATTATTAAGGTCTTCCGGGAGAATAACGTGGACATGTACAACTCTCTTGTAAGCGCAAAAGATTTTGATAACGAAGAAGCTCCGGTAATCGTTCAGCGGCTACGCGAAGCTGCCCTCGTTGCCAGCAAAATACGATAAGCCTAACGCACAACAAAACGGAAAAAAGCCACCGCGTAAGCGATGGCTTTTTGAAGTGGAGGTAGTCGGATTCGAACCGGCGACCCCTTGCTTGCAAAGCAAGTGCTCTACCAGCTGAGCTATACCCCCGATTGCTGGTTTATAGGTAGGCCCTGGCAGAGTTGAACTGCCGACCTCTACATTATCAGTGTAGCGCTCTAACCAACTGAGCTAAGAGCCTATATAATAATGAAAGGAGAAGTACTTGAGGCAAGCGCCTCGCTAACCTTGAACGTCACCACACTTGAAGTCGGCTCCAAAAAGGAGGTGTTCCAGCCACACCTTCCGGTACGGCTACCTTGTTACGACTTAGCCCCAATTACCAGTTTCGCCCTAGGTCGCTCCTTGCGGTCACGAACTTCAGGCGCCCCCGGCTTTCATGGCTTGACGGGCGGTGTGTACAAGCAAGGCCCGGGAACGTATTCACCGCGCCATGGCTGATGCGCGATTACTAGCGAATCCAGCTTCACGGAGTCGGGTTGCAGACTCCGATCCGAACTGAGATGGGTTTTTGGGTTCCGCTCTGTGTCGCCACATGGCTTCCCTCTGTACCCACCATTGTAACACGTGTGTCGCCCCGGACGTAAGGGCCGTGCTGATTTGACGTCATCCCCCCCTTCCTCTCACCTTGCGGTGGCAGTCCCGCCAGAGTCCCCACCTCTACGTGCTGGTAACTGACGGCAAGGGTTGCGCTCGTTATGGCACTTGAGCCGACACCTCACGGCACGAGCTGACGACAACCATGCAGCACCTCGACAAGTGCCCCGAAGGGCGTCACCATCTCTGGTTCTCTTCACTTGCCGTTCGAGCCCGGGTAAGGTTCCTCGCGTATCATCGAATTAAACCACATGTTCCTCCGCTTGTGCGGGCCCCCGTCAATTCCTTTGNNNNAATTAAACCACATGTTCCTCCGCTTGTGCGGGCCCCCGTCAATTCCTTTGAGTTTCAACCTTGCGGTCGTACTCCCCAGGTGGATGACTTATCGCTTTCACTTGGCCACTGAAAATTGCTTCCCAACGGTTAGTCATCATCGTTTACTGCGTGGACTACCAGGGTATCTAATCCTGTTCGATCCCCACGCTTTCGTGCCTCAGCGTCAGTCGCCGCTTCGTGAGATGTCTTCACAATCGGTGTTCTGAGTAATATCTATGCATTTCACCGCTACACTACTCATTCCTCCCACGGCAACGGAACTCTAGACTACCAGTATCAATGGCACGGCCCATGTTGAGCACGGGTATTTCACCACTGACTTAATAATCCGCCTACGCACCCTTTAAACCCAATAAATCCGGATAACGCTCGCATCCTCCGTATTACCGCGGCTGCTGGCACGGAGTTAGCCGATGCTTATTCCCCTGATACTCTCATCGGGCCACACGTGACCCTTATTGCCCTCAAGGAAAAGCAGTTTACGACCCATAGGGCCTTATTCCTGCACGCGGCATGGCTGGTTCAGGCTTCCGCCCATTGACCAATATTCCTCACTGCTGCCTCCCGTA
>ONDR01000024.1 GCA_900316675.1 uncultured Bacteroidales bacterium | reverse complement strand
GAATGACGGCGGCTGAAGCCAAGGAAAAGCTTATTGAAAACATGAAGGCAGAGGCCCGCACAGAGGCCCAGGCCTACATTAACGACACTATGGACGAGGCCCGCATGAACGCTGCCCGCGAAGCCAAGAGGATAGTAATCACCACCATCCAGCGTACTGCAACCGAGGCTGCCATAGAAAATGCCGTTACCACCTTCCCTATCGAGAGCGATGAGATCAAGGGCCGCATCATCGGCCGTGAGGGCCGTAACATTCGCGCCCTGGAGGCCGCAACAGGCGTTGAAATCGTCGTTGACGATACCCCCGATGCTATTCTGCTCTCTGCCTTCGACCCCGTTCGCAGGGAGGTTGCACGTCTTGCACTGCATCAGCTTGTAATTGACGGCCGTATCCACCCCGCTAGAATCGAGGAAGTCGTAACCAAGGTCCAGAAGCAGCTGGAAGACGAGATTCTGGAAACCGGTAAGCGTACCTGCATCGACCTTGGCATCCATGGAATGAACATAGAGCTGGTGAAACTCATCGGCCGCATGAAATACCGTTCTTCATACGGACAGAACCTGCTTCAGCACTCCCGTGAGGTTGCAAACATCTGCGCAATCATGGCTGCAGAGCTTGGCCTTAACGTAAAAGCTGCCAAGAGGGCCGGTTTGCTGCACGATATCGGTAAGGTGTCCGACGAAGATCCCGAACTCCCCCACGCACTGCTTGGCGCCAAGTTGGCAGAACAGTACAAAGAGCGTCCTGAAATCTGCAACGCCATCGGTTCCCACCACGAGGAAATGGAGATGACCTCAATCATCGCGCCCATCGTCCTTGCAGGTGATGCCATTTCAGGCGCAAGGCCCGGTGCAAGACGTGAAGTAATCGAATCCTATATCAAGAGGCTCAAGGGCATGGAAGACCTTGCTTCTTCTTACCCCGGCGTAACCAAGAGCTACGCCATCCAGGCCGGCCGCGAGCTTAGGGTTGTGGTTGGCGCAGAGGAAGTAAGCGACCAGCAGGCTGCAGATCTCTCTACAGAGATTGCACAGAAGATCCAGAACGAGATGACTTATCCCGGTCAGGTTAAGATTACAGTTATCAGGGAAACACGTTCCGTTGCATATGCAAAATAAGCCTTAAATGAAACGCATCATTTCAATAATCTTTGCTGTGCTCCTTGCCGGGAGCACAGCAATTTTTGCTCAGAACGGTCAGGAAGAACTGATCAAATGGAGTAGCACCGTAAAAGAAGACGGCTCTACCCTTGAGCTGGTCATTACGGGTAACAATGCCAACGGCTGGCACACCTACGGCCTGGACGACGAATACAGCGCCACTACCCTGACGCTTGACGCCCTTGCCGGCTGCAAGGCTGACGGCGAGCCTTATGCCATCACCAAGCCGGTGATCAACAAAGACGGTAACAGCATATACGAAGGTACCTTCAGCATAGGTCAGAAATTCATTAAAGAGGCCGACGACTGGAAGATAAGCGGTATGGTCTCCTGGATCTCTTGCAGCGACCAGGTTTGCATGTCTCCGGAGGACTGGGAATTCACCGAAACAGGCGGAAATGAGGCCATTTTGACCGATAACAAAAATGTTACTTCTATAAACAATAATGTTACATCGCCTGATAATCAGGACAATAACCTTTGGGCGCTGATTCTTGAGGCAATACTGTGGGGATTCGCTATGATTTTGACTCCATGCGTTTTCCCCATGATTCCGATGACGGTTTCTTTCTTCCTGAAAGGCTCCGGCTCCCCTGCCGCAGGCCGTTTCAAGGCCCTGATGTACGGCGTTTTCATCATACTTCTGTACACCATTCCCATTTGCGTCATCATAGGTCTTACCTGGATCATCGGCGGAGAAGCAGTAACGGCGGACATCTTCAATTGGCTGTCCACACACTGGGTTCCCAACATCATATTTTTTGTTGTTTTCCTGGTTTTTGCCGCTTCCTTCTTTGGCGCCTTCGAGATTGTACTTCCCTCCAAACTGGTTAACAAGAGCGACGCCAAATCTGACAAGAAAGGTCTTGTAGGCGTGTTCTTCATGGCCCTGACCCTGGTTCTGGTATCCTTCAGCTGCACCGGTCCCATTGTTGGTTCAGTGCTGATCAAGTCCACCCAGGGCGAGTTCTGGACCCCGATGATCACCATGCTGGCCTTCTCTACCGCCTTCGCCCTTGGATTTACCTTCTTTGCTATCTTCCCTTCCGTCCTTAAAAACGGCCCCTGGATGAACTCAGTTAAGGTTGTCTTTGGTTTTATAGAGCTGGCCTTCGGCCTTAAATTCCTTAGCGTAGCGGACCAGACATACCATTGGCATCTGCTTGACAGGGAGATTTACCTTGCACTCTGGATTGTCATCTTCACCCTGTTGGGCTTCTACCTGCTTGGCAAGATCAGATTCAAGTACGATGATAAAGTGGAACATATTGGAATCACCCGTCTGGGCCTTTCTATTGCCACTTTTGCCTTTGTAGTTTATATGATTCCGGGCATGTGGGGCGCACCTCTGAAGGGTATTTCCGGCTTCCTGCCGCCGCTTGAGAGCCAGGACTTCGTACTTGGACGCAATGTTCCTGCTGCTCCAGTTCAGCAGACAGCCTCTTCAAAATTCGATTTAAAGATGCCTCTGGGCCTCAGCGGGTACTTTACCATAGAAGAGGGCCTTGAAGCCGCAAAACGGCTGAATAAGCCTGTTTTTGTGGATATTACGGGCCATGGTTGCGTGAACTGCCGGGAGATGGAGCAGCGTGTCTGGAGCGACCCCAAGGTTTTGAACCTGCTGAGCAACGATTTTGTGATTGTAGCTTTGTTTACAGATGACAAAACTTCACTTGAAGAAGAGGATTGGGTAACAACGGATAATGGCAAGGTTCTTAAAGACTTAGGCCGCGTTAATTCATACATCGCGCGCAGCCGTTTTGGCGTAAACGCCCAGCCTAACTACACCATTCTTGATCTTGAAGGAAATCAGCTTGTGCCCGTACGCGGATACAATCTTAGCGTTGATGGCTTCGTAGAATTCCTCCAGAGCGGTCTTGAGGCGTTTAACAAATAGTCTTTAACAACCAACTGTCTGCAAGCTTTATTTGAATAGCAATGTCATATCCTTGTTAAGGCAGGGATTGGCGAGGCTTGCAGGAACAAATTCCCAATGACCGATGATATCCGTATTGCCGATGGCTTCAGGATCTATGCAACCGTTTGCTTTAAGATAGTCGTAGATGATCTCGCGGATTTCAGGATAGCGGGCTACAGTACGCTCAGGAAGCTGATCCAAACCTATTCCTGCACCGTTAAGAAGAAGTCCGCCACCACCGCTGGCGCGGTATGAAGTCATTGCTACATTGTATTTACGCTCCACGTCAAATACGTCCCCGTGGGCAGTTGTAGTAATGTTGATGCGCTCGCCTACAGGCTTAGTGACATCAACTGTATAGTTAATGCCAGCTGCAGAGTCGAAGTTATATGAGCGGCCGATGAAGGACCAGCCTTTCTGCTGAGTTCTAGGATCGTCGTTATGCTGGATTTTGAGGATATGATCAGCAGGACCGGAAACTGTATTAATCCACTGGTCGTAAGAATACTCCAGATAATTCTTTATTTCCTGGCCGGTCATTGTAATTACAAACAGCTGGTTTTCAAAGGGATAAATAGTAAACAAGTCATTGTATACCAAGGTACCGGCTTTAACTGTGCCGTTATATGTCAGCGGAGCGGCAAGCGAGATTTCGGCCGGTGCACAACCAAGACTTACAGTGTGAATCAGGTTGATATAAGGGCTCATTCCCTTGTATGAATCGCGCGTACGAAGGTCAGTCTTAAGTTCTCCGACTGGTGTAAGAGTGAAGGCTTTAACGGCTTCGTAATCCTTTTGAAAAGCAGCCCGCATGGCAGCATCGGCTTTTTCTGCATTTACTGGAATGAGCTTGCTTTTGACGGATTTGGATACAACCTTACCTTCCTTTACCTCAATATCCACTGTGCCCTGGGCTACAAAGCGGCTATGACTACCCGAATTCATCAGGCTGATGCTGTCTTTATTTACCAACCTGGGCCTGTGGTCATGGCCACAAATCACGAAGTCCACGCCCTTTACAGCCTGCAAAACATCCAGAGACTCATTTTCAAGCACAGTGCCGTCGCCCTGACCAACACCGGAATGCATAAGAATAATGGTAACATCCGGGGCTTCTTTTGCCTTTACAGCGTCAACATCAGCCTGAACGCGGTCAAGTATCCTGTCAAAGCTTATACCCTCCCAAAGCTCCTCTGTAAGCCAAGCCTTGATATTGGCGTTACCATAGCCTATTACGGCCACCTTGAGGCCTGCCCTGTCAAACACCTTATATAGCGGGAAATAAGCGTTCCCGGTAGCATCGTCTATATAATTGCCGGCCAGGAAGGCTATTCCGGCATTCTCAAGGTCTTTTTTTATTCTGTCGTACACCTTGTGGCCCGTCTCTACGTCATGGTTGCCTACGGAAACGGCATCGTACTTCATGTAAGACACCAACCTAGGGAATAGATGCGGCGACAGAGTGTCCACATAGTTGAAGTAATAAGCGGCGTTGTCTCCCTGAAGACAGTCTCCAGCATCAAGCAGAAGAACATTCTCAGGGCCATCGGCAGTACGTACGCTGTCAATATAGTAATTCATGGCCAGGAGGGACTTCTTTACGTTGCCACCAGTGTAGGTTGAGTCGAACCATGTGCCGTGTACGTCGTTGGTAGAAAGGACTTGAAGGGTATAATTCCCATCCTTGAGGGTTCTGCCACAGGAGAACAAAGTGCCTGCTGTTAGGCAAATTGCAAGTATTTTATTGAATTTCATACGGTATATTAATGCGATATTCGTACAAATTTAGTTAAAAACGGCCGATATTGCTATCTTTGTGATACAAAAATGTATTTAGTCATGCTCAAACTTCAGACTCCCGTCGATTGCGGCCACAGCAGAATCGGCATTTCATACGAGGACAAGATTTTGGTGATTGGCAGCTGCTTCGCAGACAATATCGGCCAGAAGATGCAGCAGGCGGGCTTTGATGTTTGCGTCAACCCATTCGGAACGCTGTATAATCCGATGTCTTTAAAGCAGGCTCTGGAGCGTCTTGCAAGTGGAGAACATTTCAGCCTTGATGATTGCGTAGCCATGGGCGCGGGCGCGGACAAGGTCTGCTCTTTCTGGCATCATACCTCCTTTGCTCGGGATACGGAAGAGGATTTTTTAAGCAATGCCAATGCCGCACTTGATACCGCGCACAACTTCTACAAATACTGCAATAAAGTTATCCTAACTCTTGGAACATCATTTTGTTACGCTCATAACGGAAATATCGTTTCCAACTGCCTTAAGAGGCCGGCCTCAGAGTTCAACCGCTACATGCTTCAGGCCCCTGAAACAGAGTCTGTACTGACCGATGTCATCGGCAAAAATAACAAGCAATTCATAATTACCGTTAGTCCAATCCGACACATGGCAGATGGTGCCGCAGCTAACCAGCTAAGCAAATCATCCCTTATCGTTGCCGCCGCCAATGCATGCCATCAAAACCCCGGTAAGGCAGAATACTTCCCGGCCTACGAGATTGTAATGGACGAGCTTCGCGACTATCGCTTCTACGCAGAGGATCTGGTTCACCCTACAGCCCAGACTATCAACTATTTGTGGGAACGGTTCACGGACTTTGCCTTGCCCGCAGCGCAAAAAGAAAAGCTCCTCGCCGCCGAGAAGCTTTTCCGTCAAAGTCAACACCGTCAGATTACCTTCTGAAGCCTTTCATGCGCTGCATGAGGTTGCCGGTCATGGCGGTCTTCATCATCTTGCGGGTGCCCTCGAACTGCTTCAGAAGGCGGTTAACCTCTGCAATTGAAGTACCGGAACCGTCGGCGATACGCTTGCGGCGGCTGCCGTTGATTACATCCGGATGCTCGCGCTCATAGGGAGTCATGGACATGATGATGGCCTCGACGCCCTTGAATGAATCGTTGTCTATATCTACATCCTTAAGGGCTTTGCCTACGCCGGGAATCATGGAAGCAAGGTCCTTGATGTTTCCCATCTTCTTAACCTGCTGGATCTGCTCGTAGAAGTCCATGAAGGTGAATTTGTCCTTGGCCAGTTTCTTCTTGAGCTCGCGGGCCTGCTGCTCGTCAAACTGCTCCTGAGCCTTCTCTACCAAGGTTACAACATCACCCATGCCCAGGATACGGTCAGCAACACGGTCCGGGTGGAAGATATCCAGGGCCTCCATCTTTTCACCGGTAGAGACAAACTTGATAGGCTTGCCTACGACGGCCTTGATAGAAAGGGCTGCACCACCACGGGTGTCACCATCCATCTTGGTAAGTACAACTCCGTCGAAGTCGAGCCTGTCGTTGAAGGCTTTTGCGGTCTCAACGGCATCCTGACCGGTCATTGCATCAACTACAAAGAGGGTCTCTTGCGGCTGTACAGCCTTGTGCAGGGCGGAAATCTCGTTCATCAGTTCTTCGTCCACTGCAAGACGGCCGGCGGTATCGACGATAACCACAGAGAAGCCGTTGTCACGGGCATATTTAACCGCATTCTTTGCAATGGCGATAGGATCCTTCACGCCCTCTTCCGTATAAACGGGAACCTGAACCTGTTCTCCCAGCACCTTCAACTGCTCGATAGCAGCAGGACGGAAGGTATCGCAGGCAGCAAGAAGGACCTTCATGCCTTTCTTGCTCTTTACATGAAGGGCGAGCTTGCCACTGAAGGTGGTTTTACCGGAACCGTTAAGACCGGCCACCAGAACTACTGCAGGACTGCCTTTAAGGTTGATGTCGTAGGACGCACTGCCCATGAACTCTGCAAGCTCGTCGTGGACGATCTTGACCATGAGCTGCTGCGGCTTAACCGCAGTAATTACGTTCTGGCCAATGGCCTTGACCTTTACACGGTCGCAGAACTCCTTGGCAACGTGATAGCTGACATCGGCGTCAAGCAGCGCCCTGCGGATGTCCTTTACGGTCTCCGATATATTGATTTCGGTAATTTTGCCTTCGCCCTTAAGTATCTTGAATGATCTTTCAAGTCTCTCGCTCAGATTCTCGAACATACTCTGTTATCTCTATTCTAATTAAACTTCAAAATCTTCTGAAAAATAGGCCGGAGCCTTGTCACGCAGGTTATATGTACTGCTCATTACGCTGCCGTAAGCACCTGCACTGCGAATTGCAAGCAGGTCTCCCCTGCTGCTGGCAGGAAGACGGCGGTCAGAGCCCCAGACGTCGCTGGACTCGCAAACCGGTCCTACAATATCGTAAACTGCCTCCGGAGCATTGGATGAAATGTTATCTATCCTGTGATATGCACCGTACAGGGCCGGACGCACAAGATTGTTCATTCCGGCATCGACAACCACAAAAGTGCGGGCCGTACGCGGTTTGATGTACAGGACCTTGGTAATAAGGCTACCGCATTCTGCCACAAGCGAACGGCCGGGCTCTACAAGCACCTTAACACCGGGCCTGCGGGTCAGATTCTCTGCAATCGTGCGCATCCACAGGTCAAAGTCCGGTACCGGATTGCGGTCCGGGTTGTCGTAATCAACGCCAAGGCCGCCGCCAAGGTCGATGTGCTCTACTGCAAGACCTTTGTCTTCGAAGGCCTTGACGACCTCTGTCGCACGGACGCATTCCTGCGCGTAAACATCCTGAACATCAGTTATTTGCGAACCAATATGGAAGTGCAGGCCTACGAAGCGGACATTCTTCAAACGCCCCAGCAGTTCTGCCGCAGGAGCGAATTCTTCAGGCACCAGGCCAAACTTGTTGGCCTCCAGTCCGGTAGTGATGAACTTGTGGGTATGGGCATCTACGCCGGGATTGATGCGCAACGATACATTTGCCACCATGCCCTGGGCCCCGGCAATCTGGTCTATTACCTCCAGTTCCTGCAGAGACTCAACGTTAAACGCCTCTATACCAAGTGATTGACGGATCTCTTTATCTGTTTTGCCAACACCTGCAAAGACTACCCTATTCTTTGGGAAGCCACATTCCACCGCCCATGAAACCTCGTTGCCGGAAACGGCATCGGCTCCCAGGCCGGCGGCAGAAATAATCTGCAGAAGACGCGCCTCTACATTAGCCTTTACGGCATAGTGGACGTCTATGTCATACTTCTGCGAGCATCTCACCACCTCTGCCACTGTACGCTTTAATAGCTCAGTATCATAAAAATAGAACGGAGTTTCAAGCTTACTGAAGGCATTTTTATATGCAGATAAATCTTTCATCCAATAAATTTTGGCAAATTTAGTCAAAATTCCTTATTTTTGCTTAGAAATTGAATCTTTATGGTGGAATTCATCAACGCCCTAGGCCTTTCGGAAAGATACAATCTCCTGCTGTTCGGCATTTATTCAAGTCCTTTCAAGGATGAAGACGCATCTAAATGGATGCCAATATCTTCTGAAGCCATATCCAATAAAATTGACGCCTGGACGGCGTCAAGAGGCAAAAGGTACAATGACTTTACCTTGTCAGAATTGGCCACAAAAATCAAGGTCCCGGCACGCGTACTGCGACATTACTTCAGGCACGAAATCAAAACCGATTTCCGCCGCTGGAAAACTGCCATGCGTATAAAAGAGGCCGGTGAGGTCATTCGCGACGACCATAAAAAGAGCATCGAAGCCATAGCAGATGACCTTGGCTTCGATGACAAATCTAACTTTTTCCGGCAGTTCAAACGCTATACCGGCCTTACCCCCAGGCAATGGAGGTTTAAGAAACCGGCTGATGCGCAGGACGCAAAAGATCCAGAACAACTTTAACCGGGTTGAAAGTCTCCAGCGGAACCTCTACAAACAAGGTATTCCAGTCGCTCATGGCGCCGTTCCAAAGACCGGGCAGTTCCAATGCCTTAAGGTCTCGGCCCTGAAAGCTCTTCTGGCTCATGAAGCCGGCATCCTCGTCCACATATTTAAGAAGATTGAACTTCTCTCCGTTGTAGCGGTTAAGACAGCAGACAAGGTCTACAGGGTTGAAATGGGTGACCTGTGACATTATAAAGTCATACTGCGGATCAGCTTTGTTAATTTGCACACTTTCAAGTATTTGCAGGTTGGTAGAACCATCCTTGCCTGCGATGATGAAGGGGCCGCCGCCGGGCTCACCTTCGTTCTTAACCATACCACAAACTCTGATAGGCCTGTCAAGCTTGCTGCGAATCAGTTTGATCCTTTCCATCTGATTGGTGCAAAGCGGCAGCTGGATGCAAAGTTCCCTGTCAAGGAAGGCCTCTACCCTGTCGCAGAGCGCATGGGCGTCAGCAGACAGAGGATTAGAGATAGCATCGAACTCACGAAGCATGTCGAATATCTGGTCACGGAGCTGTAAACACTTACCCATCAGCACTTTCTTGAAACGGGCAGTAATGGGCAGCATGCGTTCCATCGACACGTTGTCAATATTTTTAATTGATACGAGTTCCGATTTTACCTTATTGAGGTTATGAATCAAGGCTCCGTGTCCGGCAGGACGGAAAAGCAATTTGCCGTCGTCGGTACGGAACGGCTTGTTCTGCATATCAACGGCAATAGTGTCGGTAGCTTTGTCCTGGTATGTGAATTCAACATTATACTTTACCCCGTAGCGTTTTTCGTATTCCGGGCGAACCTTTTCAAGGGCGGCCTCAAACAAAGTGCGATGTTCCGGAGAAATTGTAACACAAAGAGTTACGCTTTTATCCGGATTGCGCATATAGTTCTGGGCTTCTACCAGATGCTCTGCAAAAGAAGTGCGGACTTCGCCTGGATAGCGATGGAAATCCAGCACTCCCTTAGGCTTTACGCCATAGCCCAGACCGGGCTCAAGCAGCAGTGCAGCCGCAACCTTTCTGGCATAATCAGGGCCTGTGGCAGGTTTTCCAAAGACCTCTTTCCTGTAAAACGCGAACTTCTCTATATTGGCGGCAAGCTTAAATACCTGGGCGTCTTCAGGGAGGCTCTCCCCGCTTTCCAACTTGGCCAAACCGGAGAAAATATCTTTAAACATACGGCTGGCGGCACCGGAGGCAGGAACGAACTTGCATTTCCCGGCCACCTTAGCCTTATCTGCATAGGCTATAGCCTCGTCCTGCTCTTTTTCTGAAAGAACGGTGATTCCTCTTTCCGGGGTGGCTGCACCAACGATTTTCATCCATGGGAAGCCTTTCTTGAAACGCTCTATCTGGGCGTCAACGGTTTTCTCTTGAATGCCGGCAACGGCAAACTGGTGCAAATCTTTCTGAGTGAACATAATATGTGGTTGATTTATAATTATTTATAATCGACGTAAATCTCTCGTCTATAGTTGTATTCCTCTCTCATGGCCTCGAAGCGGGAAGGGTCTATCCTGAACAGGAAGTCGTCCGTGAAAATAGGATAGTTGTAAGACAGCACAGAGGCGATTTCGCCCTGGCTGAGGCCGTCCAGGTCCAGTTTGACGGCCGTGCTTTCAGGGCGGTCGTCGGCGGGGAAGAATTCGTACAGTGACTCTATTTTCAGGTGTCTGGCCACTGCACGCACAACTGCCGCCGTCGCATTCATCTTACCCTGATAGGAATAGCCGGCGATATGAGGCGTAGCAATGTCCACCATTTCCATAAGGTCACGGTTGATGTCAGGCTCATTCCGCCATGTGTCGATGATAACCGGTCCAAGGTGCGGAATTGCAGCCATAAGTGCCTTATCGTCAACTATTTCGCCCCTGGAAGCATTGATAAATATGGCGCCCTTGCGCATCTTTTTAAAGAAGGCCTTGTTGGCCATGTTATCAGTAGTCTCGTTTAGCGGGACATGCAGGGTGACGATATCCGACTCTGCCAGCAACTGGTCAAGCGTACAGAAATCGAAACCGCCCTCGGCCTCGGCGCGTGGAGGATCGCACAAAAGGGTCCTGAAACCCAGGGCCCTGGACATTCCAACTACCCTTTTTCCTACGTTTCCTACACCAATTACGCCAATCGTCTTGCCGGAAAGGTTGATTCGCCTTCTTGCAGCAACGCCGTACAGGGCGCAGAACACATATTCCATCACACCGCCCGCATTGCAGCCGGGCGCGTTGCGTACGATGATGCCGGCTTTGTCGCAATACGGAATATCGATATGGTCCGTGCCGATGGTGGCGGACGCAATCATTTGTATACCCGTACCCTTAAGTAACTCCTTGTTGCATTTTGTCCTGGTACGGGTAATAAGGACCTCCGCATCAAGCAGGGAGTCATGAGTGATCTGGTCTGCGTGCATATACTCCACCCTGGCATAGGGCTCGAACAAACCCTCCAGGAAAGGTATAGCCCGATCTACGACAATCTTTGGTTTAGCCATTATTGCAAAATAATGTTTTTCAGATAGTTACCATCTTTGCCATCTTTGGTAAAAAGGGTATCTTCTTTTAGTATCGCGTTAATATTGTTCAATATTTCCGTTCTTCGGAAGAAGAGCTGCTGGCGCAGGGCGGATGACGATATGCTGCAATACAGCACCCCGTTTTTAAGTCCTTTGCGGATGGTGGCCGGACCGGCGCCGCTGGCCTGGTCCCAGGCCTCGAATACCCGCTGCCTGTTAAGTCCCGACGACAACTTCATCTCCTTGATGAAATTTTCTATCAGCACATCCATGCCCACCGCCTCTTTTCTGTCCAGTCTTGAACTACCTGCCATCCTGCACCTCCAATCTGTTAAACTGGCCACCGACGGCCTCGTAGTATGTTCTGTCTTCCGTTATTCTGTCAACTATAGACTGCATGCGCACCTTATTGCTGTCCGTTATGAATATCTGGCCGAAGTCCTTGCCCGCCACAAGCGAAAGCAGATTGGCGATGCGGCCGGGATCAAGTTTGTCAAAAACGTCGTCCAGCAGCAGTACGGGGGCAAAGCCGTATTCCTTTTGCATAAGGTCGTACTGAGAGAACTTCAGGGCAACAAGGAAGGATTTCTGCTGGCCCTGTGAGCCGCAGACGCGGATTGGATAACCATTAAGGGTGAACTTGAAGTCATCCCTCTGGATGCCTGAAGTAGTAAAACCTACTGCCAGGTCACGGTCACGGTTGCGCTCCAGTATCTCTGCCAAAGGAGCTTTGTCAAGGTCTGAAACATACTGGATACCAACGACTTCCTTTCCTCCGGAAATAAGCTCGTAGTACTTGCCCAGAAGCGGCATCAAGCCCTCTGCCAGAGCCTTCCTTCGCTCATAAACCCTGGCGGCGCAGGCAGACATCTGCTCTGACAGCACGCCAAGAAGGGCAAGGTCCGGATTGATGTCCTTAAGAAGGCGGTTCCTTTGAACAAGAAGGCGGTTATACTGCTGGATGTTCTGAAGGTAATCTGCGCTTATCTGGGACAGGACGGCATTTACGAAACGGCGTCGTTCTTCACCGGATTCGCTGACCAGCTGAGTGTCCGCCGGGGACACCATTACTACGGGCAGGACGCCTATGTGGGAAGAAACTTTCTGGCAGGGTTTGTCGTCCCTCCTGAGTTTCTTTTCCCCAGAGGCAGAAACTTGAATTGCAAAGCGGGATACCAGTCCGTCATTCATTGCGTAAGTGCCTGCTAAAGAGAAGCTTTCGGTACCATACCGAAAGTTATGCTTCTCTACCGGAACGAAGGCGCTTTTTGTCATTGACAGGTAGTAAATCGCATCCAGTAAGTTGGTTTTTCCTTCGCCGTTATTTCCGGAAATACAGTTGACGTTGGGGCAGAATTCAAGCTCTGCCAGAGCAATGTTCCGGAAGTCATTAACCAGTATTTTCTTCAAATATTGCACGGTCAGTCAGTCATTAAATGCTTACAAATTTATCAAAATTTTTCCATTATTCTTTATCAAATTGCAGTATTACATAATTTTTTTGTATTTTTGCATCCCCTTTCGCGCGTAGCGCGGGAGAAGGAGTATTTAGCAAATAAAAAATTAACAAATATTATGGCAAACAAAGACATCAAAAATCAGGAAAAACTCCAGCAGGAGAAGGTTGAAGAGAACGTAAACAAAGTTCAGCAGTTTTTCAACGAGAACAAGAAAATCATTTGGGGCAGCCTTTGCGCTATCCTCGTAGTAGGACTCGGCATTCTGGCATACAACAATTTCGTACGCCAGCCCAAGATTAAAGAGGCACAGGCACAGACCTTCCAGGCAGAAGAGGTTTTCCAGCAGGGAGAATACGAGCTTGCACTCAAGGGTGACGGCAACTTCCTTGGCTTTGAGCAGATTGTTGCAGAATATGGCAGCAACGCCGGTGAGGCCGTTTACTTCTATGCTGGTGTATGCGAGCTTCAGCTTGGCAACTACCAGAACGCCCTTGACTATCTGAAGCAGTACAACGGCAAGGAGTCCATCCTGGCACAGAGGGCTATCGCCGCTCAGGGTGACGCTTATGCAGGTCTTGAGGACTTCAACAACGCACTCGCTTGCTACGAGAAAGCTGCACGCAAGGTTGAGAACGACTACTCTGCAGAATACCTCCAGAAAGCCGGCCGCGTAGCAGAGCAGCTTGGAGACGCCCAGAAGGCACTCGCTTTCTACAAAGAAATCAAGGATCAGTACCCCAACACCATCCAGGGTATGCAGATTGACAAGTACATCAGCAGAATCGAAAACGCAAAATAATTAACGGCCATGGGAAGAGCATTTGAGTTCCGTAAGGAAAGAAAGATGAAAAGATGGGGTCATATGGCCCGCGTATTCACCAAACTTGGAAAAGAGATTACCATCGCCGTTAAGAACGGAGGCCCCGATGTAACCGGCAACCCCCGTCTCCGTGCCCTTTTGGCAGAGGCCCGTTCAGAGCAGATGCCTAAAGAGAACATCGAGCGCGCCATCAAGAAGGCTACCGACAAGACCCTTGGAGACTTCAAGGAGATTGTATACGAAGGCTACGGCCCTCACGGTATCGCCTACCTTGTAGAGGCAGCAACTGACAACAACACCCGTACCGTTGCAAACGTCCGCAGCTACTTCACCAAGTGCGGCGGTTCCCTTGGAACAAGCGGCAGCGTTGCCTTCATGTTCGACCACAAGTGCGTTTTCCGTCTTAAGGAAGACCCCGCAAAGCCCATCGACATTGAAGAGCTCGAACTTGAACTCATCGACTTCGGCGCAGACGAGGTATTCAAGCAGGAGGTAGAGGACGAGGACGAAAACGTAACAGTAGAGGTTTGCATCTACGGTGACTACACCGCATACGGTGCAATCCAGAAATATATTGAGGAGAACGGCTTCGAGCTTATTTCCGGTGGTTTTGAGCGCATCCCTAACGTTGATCTTAAAGAGGTTACCCCCGAGCAGCGTTCAACCCTGGACAAGCTTACCGGCCTTCTTGAGGACGACGAGGATGTAACCAACGTTTACACCACCCTCAAGCCCGCAGAGGAATAATCCAGATTATTATTTAATATGTCCATTCAGCAAGACAACATACAAAAACTGGTTGAGCGTAGGGCCAATGCCAAGCTTGGCGGCGGTGAAAAAAGAATAGAAGCTCAGCACCAGAAAGGAAAATACACAGCCCGCGAGCGTATCGCCAAGCTTCTGGACGAGGGCTCTTTTGAAGAGTTCGACATGTTTGTCCAGCACCGCTGCACCAACTTCGGTATGGAGAAGCAGCATTTTGACGGCGACGGCGTAGTTACCGGTTGCGGTACCATCAACGGCAGGATGGTTTACGTTTTTGCACAGGACTTTACCGTTTCCGGCGGTTCCCTTTCCAAGACCATGTCAGAGAAAATCTGCAAGGTGATGGATATGGCTATCCGCAACGGAGCTCCCTGCATCGGAATCAATGATTCCGGCGGTGCACGTATTCAGGAAGGTATCGACTCCCTTGCCGGTTTTGGCGAGATCTTCGAGCGCAACATCCTTGCCTCAGGCGTAGTTCCCCAGATTTCAGGAATCTTCGGTCCTTGCGCCGGCGGTGCGGTTTACTCCCCCGCCCTTACGGACTTCACCCTCATGGTTAAGGACACTTCATACATGTTCCTTACCGGCCCGGCCGTTGTTAAGAGCGTTACCGGAGAGGATGTAGACCAGGAGAACCTTGGCGGCGCAAGCGTACACGCCACAAAGAGCGGCGTTGCACATTTTGCAGCCGACAACGAGGACCAGGCAATCGCCACCATCAAGGAACTGCTCTCTTACATTCCCCAGAACAACCTTGAGGAAGCACCTGTAGTTCCTACTGCAGACCCTATTTCCCGCGTAGAGGACAGCCTGAACGAGATTATCCCCGATAATCCCAACAAGGCTTACGATATGTACAAGGTGATTGGCGCTATCGTAGATGACGGCAAGTTCTTTGAAATTCACAAGAACTTCGCAAAGAACATCATCGTAGGTTTCGCACACATGAACGGCCGCAGCGTGGGTATCGTTGCAAACCAGCCCCAGATGCTTGCCGGCGTGCTTGATATCAACGCATCCCGCAAGGCATCCCGCTTCGTACGTTTCTGCGACGCCTTCAACATTCCTATCGTAACATTGGTTGACGTTCCCGGCTTCCTGCCCGGAACACAGCAGGAATACGGTGCCATCATCACCAACGGAGCAAAACTGCTCTATGCTTACGGAGAGGCTACCGTTCCCAAGGTTACCGTTACGCTTCGCAAGAGCTACGGCGGCGCACATATCGTCATGAGCTGCAAACAGCTCAGGGGCGACATCAACTATGCATGGCCTTCAGCTCAGATTGCAGTAATGGGTGCCGACGGTGCCGTTAACATCCTTTATGCAAAGGATCTTAAGAGCACAGAGGACCCTGCAGAAAAAGCAGCCATCCGCGCAGCCAAGAAAGAGGAATATGAAGACCTCTTCAACAATCCTTACCGTGCAGCGGAAAAGGGCTACATAGACGATGTCATCGAGCCTCGCAATACCCGTTTCCGTGTTATCAGGGCACTGGAGCAGCTTGCCGGCAAGCGCCAGAACGTTCCTGCCAAGAAGCACGATAATCTTCCTCTCTAATAAGGCGGATGATGAAAAAACGTATACTGATAATATCTCTTCTTGCCTGCCTGTGCGGCTTGGGTGCCAAGGCCCAGAACGTATCGGATCTTATCATATCCGAGGCTCTGGCCGTACCCGACAGTACCGGCATCCTGGATGACTACGGCGCCAGGAACGGCTGGATAGAAATCCTTAATACATCGCAGGGTACCGTCACCATAGGCGGCTGCTTCCTGACGGATGACAAATCCAACCTCAAGAAGAGCCTAATCCCCAAGAGTGACAGCCGTACCCAGATACTCCCCCGCCAGGTTATGCTGTTCTATGCCAGCGGAAACGGCGCCCAGGGTACTTTCTACACAGACTTTAAAGTACAGAAGGGCAGCACCGTTTATCTGGTCAGCAACGACGGACGTACAATCATAGATTCCCTGCTTGTACCCGCAAACCTGCCCGACGGAATGTCCGTAGCCAAGTTCCCGGTAGATGCGAAGCAGATTAAGCATGCCACATCTGCCGAGCCTTGCGTTCCTACGCCCCGTATCCTTAACGACAGCGTAGACAGCAAGACCAAGGCCCAGCAGATGGCAGAAAAAGACCCTCACGGCTTCATCCTTACGATTGTTTCCGTAAGCGTTGTCTTCCTGTCACTGGCTATACTCTGGTTCCTGTTCACCAGCCTGTTCAAAGACAAGAGCAAGCAGACCAAGAAAGAGGCTGCTCCCAAGAAGAAGGCTTCATCCAAGGATGCTCCCATGGACGACGCCACAGCTCTTGCCATTGCACTGGCTCTTGAGATGGAACAGGGAGGAGACGACATCGCCGCAATTGCCATGGCCCTGCATCTTCACCTGACGCAGTCTGTCCATGACGCAGAGAGCTTTGTTGTTACCTTCCAGCAGGGCAATAGTTCCGCATGGCGTAATAAACAACTGAATTTCAGACAATTACCTAGATAAATTTTAGACTATGTCAAATTATAAATTCAAAATTTCCGGTAAAGAGTACAACGTTACCATCGGTAGCATTGAAGACAAGATTGCCAAGGTAAACGTTAACGGCAAAGACTACGAGGTAGAACTGGAGAACCAGCCCGCAGCTGCTCCTGCAGTTGCCGCCGCTCCCGTTGCCGCTGCCGCACAGGCCGCTCCTGCAGCTGCCGCCGCTCCCGCAGCAAAACCCGCAGCAGGCGCAGGTGTAAAGGTTACTTCCCCGCTTCCGGGCGTTATCATTGAAGTTTCCGTTAAGGAAGGCCAGGCTGTAAAGGCCGGCCAGAAGGTTGCCGTTATAGAGGCAATGAAGATGGAAAACGAGATAGCAGCTACCCAGGACGGTACCATCTCTGCAATCCATGTTAACAAAGGCGACTCCGTACTGGAGGGCGCAGACATCGTATCTATCGCTTAACACTCCCCTATGGATCAGATTATAAGCAGTCTGGAGCAGTTCTGGCAGTTTACCGGTTTTGCCAACGTAGCTTGGCAGAATCTGGTTATGATTGCTATTGGAATAGGCTTCATTACCGTTGCCATCATCAAGGAGTGGGAGCCGCTTCTGCTGGTTCCTATCGGCTTCGGTATGATCATTGGCAATATTCCAATGTTCCCCGGACTGAATATCGGTATTTATGAGAACGGATCCGTTCTGAACACCCTGTACCAGGGCGTGAAGATGGGTTGGTACCCGCCGCTCATCTTCCTGGGCATCGGTGCAATGACGGATTTCTCTGCCCTTATTTCGCAGCCACGCCTTATATTAATAGGAGCGGCAGCGCAGATGGGTATTTTTGGCGCATATCTGCTTGCCATGCACGTTGGCTTCCTGCCTAACGAGGCCGGTGCCATCGGCATCATCGGCGGAGCAGACGGTCCTACCGCAATCTTCCTTTCATCCAAGCTTGCACCGGACCTGATGGGTGCAATTGCAGTATCGGCCTACTCTTACATGGCACTTGTGCCTGTGATCCAGAGGCCTATAATGCTTGCCCTCACAAACAAGAAAGAGCGTCTGATAAAGATGCCTACACCCCGTCAGGTAAGCCCTAAGGAGAAGATGATCTTCCCTATCGTCGGCTTCCTTACAACGGCATTCATCGTGCCTTCAGGCCTACCGCTGCTGGGTATGCTGTTCTTTGGCAACCTGCTTAAGGAAAGCGGTGTCACCCGTCGTCTGGCAGAGACCGCACGCGGTCCGCTCATTGACGTTGTTACCACCCTTATTGGTCTTACCGTGGGTGCATCTACCCAGGCAGACAAGTTCCTTACGGGCAAGAGTCTCCTTATCTTCGGACTTGGACTTCTTTCCTTCGTTATTGCCACTACATGCGGCGTGCTGTTTGTCAAGGGTATCAACGTGTTCATTAAGAACCCCGCAAAGAAGATCAACCCGCTTATCGGTAACGCAGGCGTATCGGCAGTTCCGGACAGTGCCCGCGTATCAGAGGTAGTAGGTAGAGAATTCGACAAAAACAATCACCTTCTTATGCACGCCATGGGTCCCAATGTGGCAGGCGTCATAGGTTCTGCAGTTGCTGCGGGTATCCTGCTCAGCTTCCTTGGTTAAGGAGCTGGCGGGCTGCCCCGCATTAATTTACATTTATGAGATACAACAGGGTTTTCAACCCAAAATTCTTCCATCTGTTCCAGAAGGGCAGATACAGTAAGGATCGATTTATCTCAGACTTGATTGCCGGCGTTATCGTGGGTATTATTGCCCTCCCGCTGGCAATTGCGTTTGGTATAGCATCCGGAGTTACGCCGCAGCAGGGCCTTATTACGGCCATTGTTGCAGGCTTCATCATTGCAATATTCGGAGGCTCACGCTACCTGATCGGTGGCCCTACAGGAGCCTTTATCGTAGTCATCGCGGGCATTATTGCCAAGTTCGGTATGACCGGACTCACCATCGCAACCATAATGGCAGGTGTCATGCTTGTGGTTATGGGACTCTGCCGTATGGGCGCGGTCTTCAAATTCATTCCCTACCCCATTGTGGTGGGCTTTACAAGCGGTATCGCGCTGACCATCTTCTCTACCCAGATGAAGGACTTTTTTGGTATGGCCGATGTTGCCGTGCCGTCCGGTTTTATTCCTCAGTGGGTATGCTACTTCCAGAATATCGGTAATATCAACTGGCCGGAGGCAGCGCTCAGTTTCTTCTGCCTGCTGACTATTATTATATGGAACAGGTATGTGACCAGAAAAGTTCCTGGAGCGCTGATCGCCCTGCTGCTTGGTACGGCAATCGCTATTATCCTCAACAGTTCTGCAGGCATGGAATTCGCCACCATCGGCTCTAAATTTCCCAGCCTTGCGGGCGGGATGGCCCTTCCCTCTCCGGTAATGCCTGACTTCAGCTACGACACCATACGCGAGCTGTTCTCGCCGGCCTTTACCATTGCCATGCTGTGCGCAATAGAGTCGCTGCTGGCAGCCATGGTTGCCGATGGTGTAACAGGTAAGCAGCATCATTCAAATACGGAACTCATTGCCCAGGGTATTGCCAACATCGTCACCCCTATCTTTGGAGGTATCCCTTCTACAGGCGCCCTGGCACGTACTATGGCAAGCATCAACAACGGTGCAAAGACTTCTGTCGCAGGCCTTGTTCATGCAATAGTACTGCTCATGATCTTCCTCTTCCTTATGCCTTACGTGGTTTACGTACCGCTGGGCTGCCTGGCTGCCATCCTTGTGGTTGTGGCCTACAATATGAGCGAGTGGAAGACCTTCAAGTACCTGCTCAAGGGCGACAAGAGCGACATTGCCGTGCTTCTGATCACCTTCTTCCTTACGGTGATTGTAGACCTTACCGTTGCCATCGAGTTCGGTATTCTTCTGGCCATCATCCTCTTTGTACGCCGTACGATGCAGACTTCTTCCATCCGTGTTATCGATGAAGAGAGCATCGCCGCTACAGAGGATGACGATATTGCCCAGGCCGGCGACATCGAGCGTCTGGACATCCATAAGGGTGTAGAGATCTACGAAATCAACGGACCTTATTTCTTTGGTCTGGCCGCTAGGGAGGAAGACATGCTTAGCAAGCATCCTACCCGCACCTATTGCCGTATTATCAGGATGAGGAAGGTTCCTTTCATCGATTCTACCGGTGTAAAGAACCTGCGTCACCTTTGCGATATGGCGCGTCAGAGAGGCCTGCAGGTTGTTCTTTCAGGCGTTCAGCCAGAGGTTATGAGTACCCTTGAAAAGTTTGGCATTGACAAAGAACTTGGCCGCGAGCATATCTTCGACAACATTGTCCCCGCGCTCGCCTACGCCAACGATCTTGCCGACAAAGCCAGCAAATCAGAATAAAACAATCCCGCGGTTTTTACCGCGGGATTATTATTCACTATAAGATTCTCAAATTAATACTCTTCCTCATTCCATATATGGAGTATGGTTTATAAATCACTTATTACCAAGTAGTTACAGCTGTATTCAAATGCTCGGATAGTCACAGGGGAAGTCTGAGGCTGGCTAACAGCCATTCTCTGACATGATAGTTTCCTGATTTACTTCCCAAAAAGAACCTTTACTTGATTAGGTTGGCTCTTCTTTTGAGAAGGACTTGGAGAAGATTGTCATTATCAGCATATTGTTCCTTCAGGTCTTCCTTTGGGGAGAGTACCTGTGGGAATGCACAATGAATTCCTAAATCAGCCCGATCTGGATAATAGTTTAGAAATAGAATAATACACATTGAACCAGATTGGATTCGAGCCAGTTGAAAATCCCAGAAGTTGTATTTGGGGGCACTGCTGTAAAGGACATCTGCTAACTGAATGGCAGATAGATGTTCACCCTTATCCCAAATCTCGTCATATGAAGGCGATGCCGGCAATTCAGAAATGGGTTTGATTACATACTCACTGGGGTTGGAAACATCCAACTTATTGTCAATGCCTTCTCGGAACCAGGCATCGAGTTCAACCAATAATTGGTTTATATAGTCGCGTGTAATCTCCATCAATTAGTAATCTTGAGGCAAAGTTACAAATAATCAGACTATTTACTATTCTTCCTCTTCCTTTACGAGAATACTTCTTCCTATTTTGGGAAATATTTGGGTAGTAAATAGACAAAAAACCAGGGTACATACCCCGGTTTTATGCTTGTAACTTATTGATTATCAAATCAATACTCTTCCTCGTTCCAAAAAAAGTCTAGCCTTTGTATGCTGATTAATGTCAGCCAGTTATACTTGTATTCAAAAACTTGGATAGCCACAGGGGAAGTCTGATACGGATTATTATCTCATCCACCCCTCTACACGATAAACCTTCTCCATCAGTTTGGTTTCCTGCCCGGTTTTGGCATCCTTATGCCAGACTTCAATCCTTGCAGCATAATAGTCATCCCAGTCACCTTCGTAGATGGTAAAACTCTGATTATGTACAAGCTGAGAAAACGCTTCTGTAGAATCAATAGAGACTTTGCTTCTTTCAGGGAGTCTGCTTTCGGAAAGTGGAATATTCTCTGTAATCTCAAAGCATCGAAGAAACACTTCTCCGGCAGGTATGGAGCCATAATAAAAGTCATAATCATAGATTCCTCCCTGACCACCATCCCAGATTTGAAGATATGTGTTTATATCCAAACTGTCTATTGCAACAGATAGAGCAGAGCTCTCTAATGGAATACTGTATTCCAGGCCATCAGGTATTTTATGTTTTTTACCAAAGTCATCATAGCCGGGTCCCCACATTGCTGAAAAGGCAAGCATCCCTCCGAGGACGACAATCGTCACCAAAGATAATACAAACGAGAGAAAACACTTCAGCCATTGCTTATTTATCAATAAGATGACCCATGAGGCGAGCAGTGCGATTAACGTCAATAATAACAGGATACAGACAATGGTTTCAAATACGGTAGGCGGGGCGGTCATAAAAAGGACAAGCATAATGATCATGACAAACGCCATGAAAGCGATGAGTGTCCACCAATATTGAATAATGAACTTTTTCATTTCCAAGGATTTCTACAAATATAATAAAAAGCCCCAACAATTCCTCTTATTCCAGGGATAGTCCCAAAATGGGTGAATAACCAAAAACTGCCAAGGAATCAACCTCGACAGTTTTGTAATTTATTGATTTATAATATATTATAAAATCAATACTCTTCCTCGTTCCAAAAACCGAATAGTCGTTTCTCACAGCACTAGGAGGCTGGTTTTCGCAAATTGCGGTAAATTTTGCGGTAAGTCTGAGGGGCATTAAAAGGCCGTAAAAGGCCATCCTGCGACGACTCACCAAACAAGAATTCCGCCCGTGGGAAAACAAAATCCCTATCAAAACTCCACCGCATGGGAGTTACCGCAAATATACGTGTATTGTGCATATAATCCAATGGAATTTGTTAACTTTGTATTTACACTGAACAAATACGATAGCAATGCCATTTTGATGGTTCCACAGCCATGTCCTTCTTCAACCGCATATTCTCAGATAAGCGCAAAAAGCCACAGGAGACTCCGCAAAAGCAGGAGCCAGCCTTAGTGGTACCAGATGCGCCCACGCCGGAGTATGCGTCCCTTATGCAGTTCACCCAGCGACTCAACAGCCTTTTGCTTGAAGATAAGTACCTGGCCAGGAGTGACTATCGCCGATTAATTAACGATTATGCCGAAGTCAACACCTTCTTCGCCAATATGAAGACGGCCAAGACCACCAGCTACTACTGCCAGGCTAATGGGATTGACTCAGCGTCCATCGAAGCCTTCCTCCGCAATTACGCCGACCTTGCCGACCTGAAGGATGGCTCCACCAATATCCAGCAGCACAATCAGACATACCTGCAGCGCCACCTCGTCTCGGAGAAGCATTACCTGGACACCGTACTTTCCAAAGTCGATCCCGCCATCTCCCTGGACGAAGAGCAGCGCAAGGTGGTTCTCACAGACGAAGATTATATGCTGGTCGTGGCCGGCGCAGGTGCAGGAAAGACCACCACTGTGGCCGCCAAGGTGAAATACCTTGTGGAATGCAAGCACGTCGTACCAGAACAGATACTCGTCATCTCGTTCACCAACAAGGCTGTGGGCGAACTCCGCGACAAGATTAACAAGGCCCTGAAGATAAACTGCCCAGTCACCACCTTCCACAAGACCGGCTACGCCATTCTCCGGAAACAGGATGCCGACAAAAAGAATGTCGTTGACAGCGGTTTCATGTTCGATGTCATCAATAACTACCTGAAGAACGATGTCCTACGGGAGCCGGAGATGGTGAATAAACTCATCCTCTTCTTCGGTAGTTATTTCGATGCGCCGTACGAAGGTGACGACCTCAATGCCTTCTTCAATTACATCTCCAAGGCTGACTTCTCTACGATGCGCTCCAATATGAACGAGTACGTGGAGACCATCACAAACAAGCGTACCGGCAAATCAATCACCATCAATTACGAGTCACTGCGCTCTGCTCAGGAAGTTCAGATTGCAAACTTCCTGTACCTCAATAAGGTTGATTACGAGTACGAGAAGATATATCCCTATAGTTTCCGGAAGTCTTACAAGCCCTACACCCCTGACTTCACCATCAAGCAGGGCGACAGGACCATCTACATCGAGCATTTTGGCATCACGGAAGACGGTACCCATAACCGCTATACCAAAGCCGAACTGGAACGCTATAAGAAGGAGGTCAATGACAAGGTCCAGTTCCACCGCGACCACGGCACGGAACTCATCTATACCTTCTCCCAGTACAAGGATGGACGCCCGCTGCTTGAGCATCTGAAAGAACAACTAATTGCGGCTGGTATCACCCTGGAACCTCGCTCCGAACAGGAAGTCTATCAGAAGATCGTATCCACCGAGGAGAATAAATACATCCTCAAACTGGTCCGCCTCCTCTGCACCTTCATCCAGAACTTCAAGACCAACGGCTACGACACGGACAAGTTCCGCGAAATGCACCGGATGACCGATAACGTCCGCACAAAACTCTTCCTGGATGTTTGCCACCAATGCTACCTGGAGTACTCCAAGAAGTTGAAGGAGCGTGGCGCTGTGGACTTCGAGGATATGATAAACGATTCCGCCAAGATTCTGCAGGAGCAGCAGGATATGGGCGAGAAACTGAACTTCAAATACATCATCATCGACGAATACCAGGACATCTCCCGGCAGCGATTTGACCTTGCCCGGGCGTTGTCCCAGATTTGCGATGCTAAGATTATCGCCGTGGGCGATGACTGGCAGTCCATTTATGCCTATGCCGGCTCAGACATCACCCTCTTCACTCACTTTGCCGAGATAATGGGCTACGGGGAAGAGTTGAAGATAACCAAGACGTACCGCAACTCGCAGGAGGTTATCGACATCGCCGGTAGTTTCATCCAGAAGAACTCGTCGCAGATAAAGAAATCGCTCATCAGCCCCAAGCATATCGATTTCCCCATCATCATTGAGTCTTATTCCGAGGATGGCGACAAGAAAGACCTCGAAGGGAAGGGCGGCAAGTTCTTCCTGCAGGCACAGGCTGTCGAGCGTTGTATCGGCCAGATAATGGAAGCAAACGCCAAGGAAGGGAAACCAGCCAACTCGTCCATTCTCCTTATCGGCCGATATGGATTCGATGCTTTCAACCTCAGTCGCAGTGGCCTGTTTACCTATTTCGAGAGCACCGGCGATGTCAAATCGAAGGCATATCCCAAAGCCAAACTGACATTCCTCACAGCCCACCGTTCCAAAGGTCTGGGCTACGACAACGTCATCATCATCAACGCAGTGAACGCCGTCTATGGCTTCCCGTCCAAGATTGAAGACGATCCTGTGATGAAACTGGTCATCCGCGAGGACCGCACCATTGAGTATGCCGAAGAGCGCCGCCTGTTCTATGTGGCGATGACCCGCACCAAGAATAGAGTCTACATAGCAGTGCCTCAGCAGCGCCCGTCACGCTTCGTGGCAGAACTGGTCCAGGAATACGACAAGGTCTGCGTGAACGGAGAACTGGACATCTCCAAGACCGATTCTCCCGACATCTCTATGATTAAGCGCTGCCCGATTTGTGGCTATCCGCTCCAGTACAAGCATAAGAAAGACCTCGGTCTACGCCTCTGGATATGTACCAATGAGCCGGAAATCTGTGATTTCATGACCAACGACCTCTCCGGCGGCATCCTTCCTATCCTCAAGTGCGACTGCTGCAAGGATGGCTACCTGATTGTCCGAAAGAAAGACTATCAGCCGTTCCTTGGCTGTACGAATTATAAGGAAGACAAGAGTGGATGCAACCGCAGAATCAACTTGACCTATTACGAGAATATGCTGAAGTGCGGAGAAATCGAGCTATAGCTTAAAGAGATTCTCAAGGATAAAGTGCTGCGCGTTGGCGTCATAGGATATAGCAAGGTACTGCCCCTGTGAGCCATCTCTCCATGCGGATGTCATTCCAATGGATGTTCCGAGTTCTGTCGGAGCCTTGTATTTGCGGCCGTCGCTGCTTTGCTGCTCTATCAGGTATCCTACCGATACCAGCCACTGGGTGACCTTTGATGCGGCCAGAGGCTGCATATTATCCGGAATCTCCTTATTGATCTCCTTGACGAACATAGCAATTCCTGTCCTCTCGGCAATATAGACCTTTGACGCAATCTCCGGAGTGAGCTGGAATTCCAATTCATACTGCTTCTGCTGGGAGCCCTTCTTCTTCCCAACACCTTCAAGCAGGCTGGATACATAGAATAGACAGCGAGAAATGTGAACGTTATTCACGATGTCGCTATCAGGAAGAACTCTATCATCAAATGGATTCATCCCGTTAGCAAGTTTGTTAATCCAGTCAATTGCGACTTTCAGTTTGTTCTGGTCAATGTTGGATGCCATATTGATACAGATTAAAGAATCAGCTAGTTATTCCTTTTGTCCGTCATTGTCCGCATCCTCATCCGCTCCAAACTCTAATTCCGGCTGCTGTGATGCAATGTAGCGTTTCATGCTGAGCGGACTGACGACTTTTTTGCCTGTCTGCTTTTCAAAGGCTTCCTTGGCAACTTTGGCGACGGATCCGCCGCGTGCGGCTACCCGGGCGTGCTCGGACATGGTTTCCGGGTGTTCTTCCTTGGTGATATTGCTGGTGGTAAGTTCGGCCAGCATATTCATCACCAACTCTTCATTGGTCATATTGTCCCGGAGGTTCTCTTGCTTGAGGCCTTTTAGGTGTTTGTATTCGCGGGCGGTAAGGCCAGCCCAAGTATAGTAGACAATATCTGTAAGAGTAGCGTAACCCACTCCTTCTTCTACACCGTGAGCTTTCCACTGGTCGGTTAAGTCTTTGCGAATCTCGATACTCTTGAGGCGTTGGTTAATCCAGTTGTCAGAATAACCCAGCCTCTTGTAATCCTGGAGGGACTGCTGGATGCCCAGCTCCGGGTCCTGCATCTGGTGAATCCTCTCAGCGCCCACCTGCGCGAGCCAGCGCTTGAATGGCTCGGCTTTCTTGGAGGGTATGGACTGGATGATGCGGAACATTCCTTCCAGATTGGCAAAATTCTCTTTCTGAGGGCCTCCAGGAGTGTGAACGATAAGGGGGTGGACAATTTGTCCCCACCCTTTTGCTAGTTCCGGTTCGCGGCGCCGCATCTTGGAAAGGTAATCTTTGGGATCCTTCGCATCGGCGAGTACCAAAACTACATCTTTGATAGAGAAATACCATTTCTCTTCGCTCTCTATCCATATCGTCCGGACTTTCTGATTCTCGAACAACTGTATTTTATCTATATCTGACATAGCTCGACTGTTTCTACAAACCTTAGATTTGCAGCGTAGTTTTCTGTTCCAAGGTTTGTGCAACAAAAATAGTAAATTTATGCCGATATTGAAAGTTAAACTAAAGGACAATGGAGCCGGGCGGTTCTCAATTTTTACAAATGGGTAAGACCCGTCTATATTTTTTGCCCCGCCCGGCCATAAGGTTTGTAGGTGACGGATCGACGGCCCACTGTCCGCTTAAAAGCAGTGCAAGTTATGAAAAAAATCCATGTCGGCATCGACATCAGCAAAGAAAAATGCAATCTCTGCTATCGCAGCGGTCTCAAGATTGTCCGCGAAGAAGAGATCTCGAATGAAGTAAAGGCCCTCAAGAAGGCGTTTAAAGCAGCATTGAAAGCGCTTGACGCCTCAATGGATGAGGTCCTTGTCTGCGCCGAATACACTGGCCGATATATCTATCCTCTGACCGTAGCCTGTCAGGAACTGGACATTTTCCTCTGGATGGACGACCCCACCCGCATCAAGAACTCCATGGGCCTCACCCGTGGTAAGAATGATGCCATTGACGCGGCCCGAATCGCCGAATATGCCTTTAGGTACAGTGATAAGGCCGTACGCTACGCTATCCCCGATGCAGCGATGGTCTCAATGAAAAACCTCCTTGCAGACCGCGAGTTCCTTCTTGTTGACAAGAAAAGATATCAATCTCAACTTACTGACCAGAAGAAGTATATGGCTCCAGGTGACTTCAAGCATAAGAACAGCCGATGGAAGAAGATCATCAAGTCTCTAGACGAACAGATAGCTGCCATCGACGCCGAGATAGAATCGCTTATTGCAGCTGATCCAGTATTGACTCGCCAAAAGGAACTACTTGTAAGCATCGACGGTATTGGAGACCGAATCGCAATCAATATGATTGCAATTACCGGTGGCTTCACACGCTTCCAGAATGCGCGTCAGTTCTGCAGCTTCGCCGGTCTCACGCCGTACAAGTACGACTCCGGAACGTCAGTCCGCTCAAAGGCCAAGATATCCAAACGGGCAAATCAAACCATGAAGGCTCTACTACACATGAGCGCAGTGAACGTGGCAACGCGCATGAAAGCCGGGGAATATAAGGACTACTATGAACGCAAACTCAAAGAAGGTAAGCACGTTATGTGTATCCTGAATGTGCTTCGAGCAAAGCTCGTTCACAGAATGTTCTCCGTTATAAAACGAGACACC
>ONDR01000017.1 GCA_900316675.1 uncultured Bacteroidales bacterium | reverse complement strand
CCGCATAATATGGTTGGAGAGAAATTTTTGGGGAAGGTCCCAAGACTATTTTTCCACTTTCCCCACTGTTGCAACCGGCGGACGCGAGGAGGGCCATTGCACAGAGCCTCCCGCAGCGTCCGGCCGGTAGCCAACGAGCCGCGTTATGCGAGTTGGCGGTGCACTTGAAAAGATACCAGAGACAACCGTCAGATTCAAAGATGTCCGTATTCGCCCAATTTATATAACAATCCTTGTAATTGCTAGATGTAAAAGTGTTATTATTTACCTTTTTAGGCTAACACCTCATTGTTTTAAATTTAAAAATCTGTAGTTTTATGCAGATTTTTATTTTTATGAGTAATTTTATCTTTAAATACACCGCTGAAGTGTGGTTGTTGGCCTTATAATTGTTCTAGTTTTGAAAAACACTCAAGTATGAAAAAGGTATTGCTTTTTATAATTCTGTTAGTGTCTGGAATTCAGGTCTTTGCACAGGTAACAGACATTAAATACTTGGTGAATAAGACTCCGCAGGAGATGGTATCCCTTTATGATAATTCTAAGATTGTTACAGGGGAGTATTATGACTTTGAAATTGAAAATGCTGGTTTTTTTATTGGGTACTATTCCTCCGATGACAGTTCTCTACATGTGGCTCGCTTTTCATTTTCTTCTTCTGCCTTTTGCGTGTTTTCTGACTATATAGATGGCGGAATCAAGATCGGTGATAGTATTGAGCGCTTGCAAAGCATTGATTTTGTTCATACTCCTTATGGTAGAGGTCGAGAAGGAAATGCCTTAGTTCCATCGGAGAATAACTGGTTCCATGTATATGAAATGGAGAATGCGTATTTTGGATTCAAGGTAGAAAACGGGTATATAACCAAGATTTATTATACGGAGTTGGAAGATTGTAACCCCAATAATATCAACCCCAATTCACCCTTCGGGAATTAAGTGGATGCTACTATGAAAAGGATAGGTTTAGTTTTTATAATGACAATGTTGGCCCTTCAGGTAAAGGCTCAAGTTGTAGATCTAAAGAATCTTGCAAATAAGACTCCGGATGAGATTATTGCGTTATATGGATCTCCGGAACAGATTGATAATGGGCTTTCTTACACGGCTCAGAAAACACTCGTTTACCCTGACTTTATGATCTTCTATAATGAAGATGCAAGTGGCGCCTATAGTTTGGATGGCTTTACTTTTTCTTCAAACCGCTTTTGTGTTTTCTCTGACTATTTAGGTGGTGGAATCAAGATTGGTGATAGCCTTGAGCGCTTGCAAAGCATTGATTTTGTTCATACTCCTTATGGTAGGGGTAGACAGGGGAATGCCCTTAAGCAATTGGATAATCATCAACAATATGTAATATACGGTGATGAGTACTGGGGCTGTTGTTTTGATATAGAAAATGGAATAATAACACTAATCCAGTTTGCATGTAAACAAGACATCCCTTATCCGAATTATTCAAACCCCAATTCACCCTTCGGAAATTAAATAGACGCCCTGCAGTAGTCCTGATATAATGCTACCGGGCCGTAGTGCCAGTATTTGGTCTCTTCGCGCTCCAGTTGACGGTAAGTGTCGGAGGCGTAGAATTTTGTTAAAGCCTCCAGAGGGTTGATATGCTCATCCTCGGCAATGAAGGCAGCTACGGCGGCCACTTTGCCGGCAAGAATCAGATATAGGTTCTGCTGTGTGATTTCCGCTCTCATAGCGCTATCTTTTCTTCTATTTCTTCCAGAATCCAGGGCATTCCCTGGGTGTGGAGTGCGTCGTAATGCTCGGCTAGGTACTGCTTGATTCCGTGCTGATCAAAGAGTGCAGAAGCCGCCTCTCCTGTGAGCCCGTGTTCGTTCTTGTAAGCCTCCAGACAGAAGGCTACAAAGAAGAGTATGTCAGTATCACGCTTACACATAGCGCAAATATAAGAATAAATTCGCTAAAGAGTAACTTTCAGGGAGAGCATTTGCTGCCAGCCAAGGAAGCCGTCTTTGTTAAAGTGAAGCTGGGCACCTATGTTGAGCTCGATGAAACGGGCGATTCTGGGTGTCCAGTTTATTTCTACCATGTCGTAGAACTTGTTGTAGAACTCTGAGCCAAAGTAAAGATTCTTTCCGTAGGGGATGCCGGCAAGATCCACCTTGTTGTAAAGGGGGATGACATCGTCGCCCAGATAGACGGTGTTGGCAAGAGACACATTCCAGCGCTTTGCCTTAAGCATCAACTCGCAGCCCGCAGGGAAACGAGTTTTATCGTCCTGCTTGCGGTCACGCTGATAGGTTAGCACCGCGCCTGCACGTGCAGACAACTCCTGCCAAGCGGTGCCGCCCGCAACATCGGCCTTGATCCAAGGCTGCAAAGTATGGTTGTCCACCACGTTAGGGGATAGCTCAGAGCAGGCATAATGATAGAAGCTACCGGTCCAACCAAGGGATAGCCAGGACTTGGGCTCCCACTGTCCGGCCGTCATAATCTGGAAACGCTCGCGGCGCTCGTGGCCAAGCTTACCCATCCAATCGCAGCCAAGCTCGGCATAAAAGTCCGATGCCCTCCATTTCAGCAGCACGCCCTCAAGCACACGGTCCTGAAAACAATACTCATCGGTATAGAAAGCCTCTGAATAATAACCTTCCAGCGCTTTGCGCGGAAAAGCTCCGGCAAGGCCGGTAAAAGTGCCTTTGTCAGAAGTCACGGAAGCCTCGTAGTACAGCACCAATTCCTTGGTATAATCTTTCCAGGCGCTTCCTGCACCCATATCGTGAGAGAAGTCAACACCGGCCATAACCTTATGTTTGATAGCCGGACTTTGGGTTATGCTAAAGCCAACCGTCGGCCTTGCAACCACAGCGTGGATGGTTCCGGACAGGGCGTCGTTGGAGGCGCCGTACTCTGAATTGTTAAAGTAATACCAGAAGTCCGCGCCATACTCCAGCGCCACCTTGCCCTCTTTGCCATTGCCGGAGTCCTGCGCAGAACACGGCAACGCCGTAACGGTAGCTATCGCTGTCACTATAAGATATGCTAATAGTCTTTTCATACTTGACAAAGATAGCAATTAAATGATTAATACGCTACTTCCACAGTGTGTTTTGTAAGTGTTTGAATAACAGGCATATACAAAAGCGGGTGTGGAAGTAGTAGTATTTTTTTACCACTACTTCCACGGTGTGTTTTATAAAGGTTTGAAAATCAGCATGTTGCAAATGCGGGTGAGGAAGTAGAGGCAAAGAAAAAGTAGGAAACAACAGAAATTAAAAAAGCGGGCTGCCAAAAGGCAACCCACTTATAATGTAATGGAACGTTTGCTTAGAAACTGTAACCAACACCAAGCTTGATGGCGTTGATACGGTTGGTAACGTCAACATCCATACCCTTGGTCAGACCATAGTCGTAACCGAGGCTGATGATGAACTTATCAGAAATAACTACACCAATGTTGGCACCTACCTGAACGTGAATCCTCTTGAGGGCGTCCTTACCGAACACCTTGTCGTTAGAAGCATCAACATCGTCAATGCCATACATAGATGCAAGCTCATTTGCCTTTGCCTTTCCGAAGGTACCAATGTTAACGCTGGGACCAGCAGAAACAAAGAACTTGAAGCTCTCGCTTACAGGGTGGGTGTATTTAAGCTGAACGGGAATGCGAAGATAGTTAGCCTTAAGGTCGCCAATACCAAGATCCATTGATTTGTAATCCCAGAAAAGACCTGAAGCAATGCTAAGGTTTTCGGCCTTCATAGCAAAGTCAGCTCCAACGCCGGCATAGAAACCATTGAAATCTACACTTCCGGAAACGCCGGAAACACTGACGGAAACTTTAGATCCAAGATAACCGCCCTCTACACTCCACTTGATGTCCTGGGCCTGCATAGCTGCACCACTGAGGAGCATGGATGCAACTACAAATGCAAAAAATTTTTTCATAAAAATGAGTTAATAAGTTAATAAAAAGGTATAAAATTAAAATGGTGTTATTCTTTACCCATCAGATGTTTCTCCCAAGCCCAGGCAGCAGCCAGAGTCTCTTCCGTGGTGCGGGTAGCCTTCCAGCCAAGCTTTTCGTTGGCAAGGGTAGGATCGGCCCAAATGGCGATGATGTCGCCGGCACGGCGGGGAACAATCTTGTAATTGAGCTTAATGTTGTTAACCTTCTGGAAGGCATTGACCAGCTCCATAACTGACAGGGGACGGCCGGTACCAACGTTGAAGATTTCGTACTCTTTCTCCATCTTATCTTCCAGCATACGGGCAACTGCACATACATGAGCACGGGCCAGATCGACGATGTCGATGAAGTCCCTCAGACAGGTGCCGTCCGGGGTAGGGTAGTCGTTGCCAAAGATGTTCAGGCATTCCCTGCGGCCTGCAGCGGTCTGGGTGATGTAAGGCACCAGGTTGTTGGGGACTCCGCGCGGAAGCTCTCCAATCAATGCTGACGGATGTGCGCCGATAGGGTTGAAGTAGCGCAGTGCGATACCCCTGATCTCAGGATAAGCGGCAACGCAGTCACGCAGAATATCCTCGCAGATCTGCTTAGTGTTGCCGTAAGGCGACGTAGAAGGCTTTCTGGGAGTCTGCTCTGTAACGGGCTGTTTGTCAGGCTCTCCGTAAACGGTTGCAGAAGAAGAGAACAGAATGTTCTTGCATCCGTGGCGGCGTGCGGCACCAATAACGTTTACAAAACTGTTAAGGTTGTTACCGTAATACTTAAGGGGATCTTCAACAGACTCGCCCACTGCCTTGAAGGCAGCAAAATGAATGACAGCGTCTATTTTCCAGTCAGTGAAAAGCTTCTCTGTCGCGGCCTCGTCGCAGAATGACATCTTCACAAAGGGAAGGTCTGCGCGGCCGGTAATTTTCTTAACACCCTCGAAGCAGGTAAGGTCGCAGTTGGACATGTCATCGGCCACCAGAACATCGTAGCCCGCCTGAATCAGTTCAACGGTAACGTGGCTGCCAATGTAGCCGGCGCCTCCGGAAACAAGTACTCTTTTGCTCATTTTATCGTAAGTTGTATATTTTTGCAAATATAATAAAAACTAGTTCTCTGATGCAATCAGAGCAACAATTTTATCTACCATCGGCCTTAAAACATCATATCCGGCAAGGCAATTGTTCACAATTACAGAAAAGACGATGGTATCTTCCACCTTGCCGTTGGTCGGTCTTACATATCCGCTGTAGCTGAGCACACCGCCGATGGAGCCGCTCTTGTAGCGGATGCGCTCCTTCAGCTCCTTGGGCTCCTTGGCCAGACGATATTCGTACATGCCGTGTCCGGGCCAGCCGATGGTGCGGATATAGGCATCGTAGTTCTTTGTCTTTATCATTGCCTGCAGGAAGTTGCAGAAGAACTCCGGGGTCAGGTAGTCTTCACGGCTGAGGCCGCTTCCGTCCCTGATCTGGACCTCTTTTGTGCTTACTCCAATGTTGGCCAAAGCCTTATACTCTGCCTTGCGGGCTACATAGTAGTCTGCCGAACCCTCGTTCTTCTTGCTTATCATGCGGTACAGCGTCTCTGCGTAGTAGTTGTCGCTTCGCCAGTTGGTGACGCGCGCAATCTGCTCTACTGTAGGAGAATAGGTGCTTCCAATCTCTGTAAGCTCATCCTGGCGGGTGGCATCGTACAGCCCCTTACCGTAGGTGGGAACATTCCTTACCATGCCGTCCGGGCCGATGTCACCTGCTCCGCCTGCCACTGCGATGCCATTTTTAACCAGATACTCTTTAAGGTACCAGGCGCAGGTCAGTTCAGGGAACAGGTTGCTGCAGCTTTCCGTCTTGGGCTTGCGATCCACGGCGAAGGTGCCGCGCATCGATGCGATGGGCGCAAATTCGGTCACATAAAGGTAGAGCTCGTCACCGGTGCCCTTTTCTCCGGTGCAGCATTCCTCTATGAAGGTCATCCACGGGGCTTCCGGATACTTGACAGTCATGCTGATGGGGTCTCCGGGAGCTGCTCCTGCTGCAACGGCAATGTCCTGGCTGTTGCGGTAGAAGGACAGGCCTCGGCCACCGGTGCCGTAGTAGGTACCCATGTCCTCGTACTGCCAACTGTCAGGCATGTAGGGGCCTTCGAAGTAGCGGCCGTCGCCAACGACCATGCCGCGGATCTCTTTGATTCCGGCATTCTCTACAATGACTTTCCATCTGTCCAGAAGGGCGTTTGTGGGCATGGCGATAGAGTCTTCGCTGGCGATGGTAGGGTCGCCGCCGCCAACGATGTAAAGGTCTCCGTAAAGCACACCGTCGCGTACGAAACCGCTATGGGCGATTTTGGTCTGGAAGCGGAAGTCCGGACCCAGCTCGTTGATAGCCAAACCGGTAGAAATCAGCTTGTTATTGGATGCCGGCATCAGCCTTTTGAAGGGATTGATGGCGGCAACAGTGTCGCCGTTAACCTTGACGGCCAGAACGCCGATGTGCGATCCTTTAAGAACCGACTCTTTTGAAATTTTGTTGATGTAGTTCTGGGCCTCGGTCTTAAGCACTTTGCCCTTTTTCTGCGCACCCGCCGGTGCTACGGCCACTGCGATGGCTGCAATGATGGAAATGACTCTTAAAATCATATGGATTATCCTTTAAACAAGGTTTTTACCAGTGTGGGTATGTCTGCGACTTTTATGGCCTGGATGCCGTCCGGTATCTGGGCCTTTGCTATGGAAGAGTATTTGGAAATGAAGATCTTGCGGTAGCCAAGACGGGCCGCTTCGGCTATGCGGCGGTCGCACTGCGGCACGGGGCGGATTTCGCCACTCAGGCCAACCTCGCCAGCGAAGCAGACATCGGCCGGAAGGGCAAAATCAAAGTTGGACGACAGCACAGCGCACACAACGGCAAGGTCGCATGCCGGGTCCGCTACGCGAAGTCCGCCGGCCATGTTAAGGAAGACGTCTTTCATTGTGAGCTTGAAGCCCGCACGCTTTTCCAGAACAGCCAGAAGCATATTCAGGCGGCGGCCGTCAAAGCCAGTGGCGCTGCGTTGGGCGGTGCCGTAAGCTGCGGTGCTCACAAGGGCCTGAACCTCTATAAGGAAGGGACGCAGGCCGTCCAGCATAACTGCTACGGCCGTGCCGCTAAGCCCCTGATCGTGAACCGGCATAAGCATCTCTGAAGGATTGGTTACGTCCTTAAGGCCGGAGCCTGTCATCTCGAATACTGCCAGTTCGGATGTGGAACCGAACCTGTTCTTTATGCTGCGAAGCAGGCGATAGGCGCCTTTATCGTCACCCTCGAACTGAAGGACGACATCCACAATATGCTCCAATATTTTTGGACCGGCAATGTAGCCGTCCTTGGTAATGTGGCCAATCAGTATGACCGGAATGCCGGTAGATTTTGCAAAATGCAGCAGCATCGACGTCACCTCTTTAATCTGCGAAACGCTGCCAGCGGACGAGTCGATAGCCTCTGAGTACATGGTCTGGACAGAGTCCACAACCACCAGGCCGGGGTTCAGTTCAGTAGCTTGGGCAATGATGTTCTCCATCAAGGTCTCGCTGTAAATCAGGCAGTTAGATGCATCGCCGCCAAGGCGTTCTGCGCGCATGCGCACCTGCGGAGCGCTTTCCTCACCAGTGACGTACAGTGTTTTAAGGCCGGGGCAGCCAAGTGGCAGTTGCAGGGACAGGGTAGACTTGCCGATGCCCGGTTCTCCGCCAAGAAGCACCAGGGATCCTTCTACAAGGCCGCCGCCAAGAAGACGGTCAACCTCCGGGCTGCCAAGGGAGATGCGCCTTTGCTGGGCGGAAGAGACTTCTGACAGGGGCTGGGGCCTGTGACCTCCGCTGCGGGCGGCGGCCTGTGCATTTTTGGCTGGCTTACCCGTGGCAACAGTCTTCTCTACCATGGTGTTCCAGCTGCCGCAAGCGGGGCAGCGGCCCATCCATTTAGGGCTTTCGTTGCCGCATTCCGTGCAAAAAAATACTGTCTTATCCTTTGCCATAATCTTTGGTTTAATCGCAGGCCTGGCCTTCATCCGATGCTACCCACAAGAAGACTTTGTCGCCCCTGTGCAGTTTGTCTGCCGATGCTACCGAGCACCTTTCGCCCTTGCGGGCTACGTCAACAGTCTTGAAATCCACGCGAATGTCGTCGGCCTTGAAGATAACCGTGCCTGTGGTGGCGCCAATTACCATAATCTCACTGCCGGCGGGCAGGTCTGTGGCTTCTACGGCAATCTCTGCCACGCTTATCTTATCGAACCAATTGGTTATCTTGCCAAGGTAAATCTTCTTCTTGGTGGCCTGGCTGCCGTAAACATTGCTCCATTCCCCAAGTTCCGCTCCCTGGTAGTAACCGTCCCAGAAGCCGCGGTTGAAGACCTCTGAAAGCGAAGCCTTAAGCTGGGCCGTAAGTTCAGGAGTATAGCATCCGTCGCAAACGGCATCCGCCGCCTTGCGGTAGCACTCTACCGTCCTTCGCACATATTCTGCGCTACGGGCGCGACCCTCTATCTTGAACACCTTTACGCCTGCCTCTATGAACTTGTCCATGAACTCTATGGTACACAGGTCCTTGGGCGACATAATGTACTTGTTGTCAATCTCCAGCTCCGTACCTGTCTCAAGGTCTGTGACACGATAGCCGCGGCGGCACAGTTGCATGCATGCGCCCCTGTTTGCCGATGCGTTGTAGTGATGCAGGCTAAGGTAGCATTTGCCTGATATCGCCATGCAGAAGGCGCCGTGCGCAAACATTTCGATGCGTACCAGCTCTCCGGACGGGCCTCGCAGATCTTCTGCCAGTATTTGCTCGTGGATGGCTTTTACCTGCTTCAGGTTCAGTTCACGTGCCAGAACCACTACATCTGCAAACTGTGCATAGAACTTCAGTGCTTCGTAGTTTGAAATGCTCAGCTGTGTGGAGATATGCACCTCCAGCCCAATCTGGCGGCAGTAAAGAATCACCGCCATGTCCGATGCAATTATTGCATCCACTCCGGCTGCCTTTGCGGCGTCCAGGGCCTCGTGTGCGGGGGTGATGTCCTCTCCGTACAGCACAATATTAAGTGTCATGTAGGTCTTGACCCCTGCCTCCCGGCAGATGCGGACAATTTCCGGAAGGTCTTCCGGGGCGAAGTTGTTCGCCGAATGGGACCTCATGTTTAGGCGGCCAATCCCGAAGTAAACGGAATTTGCACCCCCTTGTATAGCAGCGCGCAGGCACTCAAAGTTGCCTGCGGGAGCCATTATTTCAAGTTCTTTATGATTCATTTACAATTATTTAACTCTTCCTACGAGCCTGTCTGCAAAGCGGCGCAGGATCTCGTATCTTACGCCGGTTGCTACTGTGGCGGCAGACTCCAGCGCCTTGTCTGTAAGACGGATGATCTCGTACTTAGCGTCTTCTTCTATATGAAGTTTCTCATACAATTCCATCATGCCGGCAATCTTGGCAGCCTTCTGCTCACCGGTTTCTATCGGCATGTCGGCTACGTCCAAAATGCGCTGGCGCAGGGCGTCGTCCGCCTTCTCAAGTGCGCGAGTTGTTAGCCAGCTCTTCTTATTGTTGACGATATCCCCACCAATGGGCTTGCCGAATGTGGCCTCGTTGCCATAGGCGTCCAGATAGTCGTCGGCAACCTGGAAGGCAAGGCCAAGAGAGTAGCCGTAGTCGTACAACTTCTGGCAGTCTTCCTTGCTTGCACCGCCAATCAGAGCACCCATTTTTGCTGCGCATGCAATGAGCACGGCGGTCTTAAGGCCTATCATCTTCATGTATTCGCTCATAGGCACTTCTGCCAAAAGCTCAAAATCCATGTCCATCTGCTGGCCTTCGCAAACCTGGGCGGCAGTGGTGCTGAACAGGTCCATTACCTGGGGCAGAACCTTTGCTGGGGCTTTTGCAATGCGTTTATAACTGTCGATGCACATTACGTCGCCGGACAGAATGGCAGTATCTTCACCCCATTTGCTCCATACGGTGGCCTGGCCGCGGCGCTTGGGCGAGCGGTCCATGATGTCGTCGTGGATGAGGGTGAAATTGTGGAATACCTCCAGAGCGGCTGCCGGCTGAAGAATTTCCTCTCCGAACTTTTCCTTGTACAGGGCATAGACCGTCAGGCAGAGCCTTGGCCTTATCTGTTTCCCGCCAAGCCCAATCATGTATCGGAGAGGATCGTAAAGGCCGGCGGGTTCTTTGGTGAATTCCAGGTGGCCGAACAGTTTGGCCAGCATGTCGTGAATTTGGACTTCGTTTATCATATCATTATGTGTTTTCTTGTGTTTACAAATATAATTAAAAAATGCCAGCGAGCAAAAGAAATAAGTCTTCTTCCAGATGTGTTTCTTTGGATAGATAGTCCTACTAACATGGAAGGCTACAATTGAAAACTAATAATATTAAGATATTTGATCAATAGTTTTTATACTATCCCAATCATGCATTTTAAAATCATATGGTAATAGTTTAGAAGGTATAGAATTCATGGAAAATACCATCGCCAAGATACGAAAGAATTTTGTTTTTTATTTTAACAAAATACGCAGGAGAGGCCATATATTCCCCTGTAACATATCTCCAGGTTTTACAATTATCCTCAGACAAGAAGAATTCGCGCTTGTCATATAATGAAAGATTGGCATATCCTACAAAACAGTCGTCCTGCTGATACACTACTTTAAAAGAATACAGATTATCAAACACCTTTACCGTGTCTATTCTCTCTGTAGCCAGACTATACTTTATAATTGATGGCGGATCATGATAATTGTTCTTTTCAAACAAAAGATATTCGGATGTCGCCTTAATCGGCCTTAAATCCTTAAGTTCATGTATAATTCTTTCTCTTTTGGGATAACACAATGCAATATCCTGTTCTGGAAGCCTTCTGCAAACCAATACGGAATCATATCCTAATTCATTGAATATCTTTGTATCAAAGGGAATTTTTCTAACAAAAGACACATCCACAAAATTGCTGTCGATTCTTACGATTATGCCCTCCTGTGATGTATTGTTTTCCACGGTTTGGTAAATGTCTCCACTTTTGTCTGTCCAGATAGTCCCCAGTCTGGCGCTATATGAACTATCTGCAACAAACAGATTTGACGTTACACCAGAAAAAACATCAATTCGGTTAATCTTAATACCATCCTCATTCTCTACTACTATGTAAAGGTTATTATCACAAGCGATAGAGGAACAATATGTATCGGAAGGGTTCAGATATTGAGCCTCCCATTTCTTGTCCTTGTCTCCCTTTTTAAATACGCTTATCCGTTTGTCCGCAAAATCAGTCATAATCAGTGCGCAGACAGAATCTTTAAAAGAATATAAGCCGACATTAAAACTTAACTGCTTATCCATCAATTCTTGAGCAAGCTCCGGATAATACTTGCTCCTTTTATCAAAAGGAAAACACATTCGCATAATCATTACCAAAGCAATGAGTACCAAAAAAAGAATAATACCGAGCTTATACTCAAGAACCCTTTTGATCACTTTATTCATTTCAACGGCATATAATTATGAATGGATTATTCTAAAAATACCACCTCCGACATACGCATATAAAACGCCACGTACACATACAAAATGGATGGGCGCTGCCATATAATCCTCATCAACGCATTGCCAAGTTCGACAATTATCGGTGGATAAATACAAATTATCTCTATTAGAGTGTGGTTTTTGAGCTATACCCACAAAACAGTAACCAAGATGATACGCTACACTAAAAGAATACAAATTATCAAAAACCTTTACCGTATCTATGCTCTCTGAAGCCAGATTATATCTTATGATTAATGGCGTATCATGATAATTGTTCTTCTCAAACAAAAGATAATCGGATGTCGCTTTAATCGGCCTTAAATCTTTAAGTTCATGTATAATTCTTTCTCTTCTGGGATAGCACAATGCTATATCCTGTTCTGGAAGCCTTCTGCAAACCAATACGGAATCATATCCTAATTCATTGAATATCTTTGTATCAAAGGAAATTTTTCTAACAAAAGACACATCCACAAAATTGCTGTCGATTCTTATTATGAAGTTCTCTTTTGTTTTATTATTCTTTACTGTATGGTAAATATTACCGCCCTTATCCATCCAGATAGCCCTCAATCTGGCGCGATAAGAACTATCTGCGAGAAACAGTTTAGACGTTAAGCCAGAAAGAATATCCATTCTGTTAATTATAAGGCCCTCCTCGCTCTCTACTACTATGTAAAGGTTATTACCACAAGCTATAGAGGAACAATACGTATATGAAGGATTCAGGTATTGAGCCTCCCATTTCTTGTCCTTGTCTCCCTTTTTAAATACGCTTATCCTTTTGTCTGCAAAATCAGTCATAATCAATGCGCAGACAGAATCTTTAAATGAATAAAAGCCGACATTAAAACTTAACTGCTTCTCCATTAATAGATGAGCAAGCTCCGGATAATAATTGCTTCTTTTATCAAAAGGAAAACAAGAATTCGTGTTAGCAATTATAAGAACCAACGCAATAATCTTTAAAAGACATCTGTCGCATTTCCTAATTCTGTTTAATCTCTGATTCCTCCTCATTATTATCATTTTCTAATTCATTATCAAGCATATACGCAATAGGATGTGTTTGAAAAGCAAGCTGTTTAAGATAGGATTCCTCTATAATAGAAGCAGAATTACCAAAAAGAATAAATAAAATCTCAAGCGACTCTTGTAGATTACGTTCAACTTCTTTAATCCATAATTGACCATTTTTTGACATTAATCCGGTCTTTTCAAGCATCTCAAATTTTATAGCATTAGGATATCCATATGATGAATAATAGGAGCTAGAGTGTCCATTTCTGGTAATGAAATCATTTTCTTTCCATAATATGTCAACCACCGCACGCACGCTGCCATCCCGGGCAAAAGCACTCGCGCAAGAGGCGGCCAGAAGGAAAATGGTTATTAGAAGGCGTCTTCGTTCCATAACGAATGAACTAGCGATTTACCTACAAATATAACTAGAATAGTTTACTATTCAAAGCCTTGGGAAGTTTGCTTTCACCATTCCCGCTAGCGGCCAAAAATGGCCTCTGATGGACGCTAAGCCCGAAATTAACCCCCATGGCAAATCAGCGAATTGGTTTCTACAATAAGTAATTAATATTTGCTATATTTGAGAACCTTAATAATACCAAAACCATGAGACGATTTTTCTTTTTCGCCATATCGGTGCTACTGTGCGCCTTGCACTCCGGAGCTCAGGACTTTGGGGTGGTGGTGCGCAACGCCGGGGATGATGGGGTGGCCGCATACCGCATTCCGGGCCTGGTTACCAGCAACGCCGGCACACTTGTGGCCTGTTACGACATCCGCCACAACAATTCCCTTGACCTTCAGGAAGACATCGACATTGGCGTAAGCCGCTCCACCGACGGCGGGCGTACCTGGGGCCCGATGATAGTGGCGATGGACATGGGTACGTGGGGCGGCTGTCCGCAGGGTGAAAACGGCATCGGAGATCCTGCAATTCTGGTTGACCGGCAGACGGGCCGAATCTTCATTGTAGCGGCCTGGACGCACGGTTTGCCGCAAAAATCCGTAGCCTGGTTCCAGGTTGGGAACGGCCTTGAGCCGTCCGAGACCGCCCAGCTGATGCTTTCTTATAGCGACGACGACGGCCTGACCTGGAGCACTCCGCGCAACCTGACCAAGATGGTCAAAAAGCGCGAATGGTACTTTACTTTCCAGGGACCGGGACGCGGCATACAGATGGCCGATGGTACCCTGGTATTTGCCGCCCAGTATCAGGACGAGTTTGACCGTACCCCGCATTCGACCATAATGTACAGCAAGGACCACGGTGAAACCTGGACAATGGGTACGGCCGCCTGGCATCATACCACAGAGGCCCAGGTGGCAGAGATTGAGCCGGGTGTGTTGATGCTGAATATGCGAAACGATCTGCAGACCGGCCGCGTGGTGCGCCTTACCCGCGATATGGGCCAGACGTGGGAAGACTACATTTCAGAGACTTTGATTGAGCCTGTGTGTATGGCATCGCTACTGATGGTTCCGGCATCGGAAAACGTGCTGGGGCGCGATGTGCTGCTGTTTTCCAACCCGGCGCACGAACCCAAACGGCGCATCAACATGACTATCCGCGCCAGCCTGGACTATGGCCGCACCTGGCCGGATGTGTACTCCATTGTGCTTGACCATGAAGACTGCTGGGGCTACTCCTGCCTAACCATGATAGACCGTGAGACCATAGGTATCCTCTATGAGTCTTCCCGCGCCCACATGTACTTCCAGGCCATAAAACTCAAAGATCTGGTGCCTTAGGCCGGGCCTGTAAGTGGTCCCGCTAAGGGCATAATACAAAAATGCCTTAGGCGGTATCACCTAAGGCACTTTATGTATTGCACTGATAATCAGCTGCTATTTCTTGGCTGCAACGACTGATAATCAGCTGCTATTTCTTGGCTGCAACGATGGCGCTAAGCTTCTCGTAAAGAGCGTCAAGCTTCTCTCCCATCTCCTGGCGGAGACCGTTGAAGTAAAGCTTCTTGTTACCCTCTACAGGCTGGGCAGCCTTGTCTTTCATATCGTTGTAAAGATCAACAGCCTCTTCAATAACGGCTGCGAGCTCGTCGCTTGCTTTGTCAGGGTTGTACTGGAGGAAAAGTGAGCAATCGTCGATGAACTCACCTACGAAGTACTCTACATCTTTTTTAAATACTCTAAGATTCATAGTCTCTAAATTTTGATGCTGCAAAGATAATTACTTCTGCGGGAAATACCAAGGACTCTTCTTGATTGATATGATTCCCTTGCCGTTATCTACGTTGCCAAGCACGCGGCGAACTGCCAGCATCCTGGGTACGCCACCGGTGTAATAATCTGGATCGGAAGGCCTCAGGGAGTTGATTCTAACAACATTTGAAGAGTGGATGATATGGCCGTCGCCAATGTAAATTGACACGTGGGAAACTTTCTTGGTCTCCGGATTGCCAAAGAGAACAAGGTCTCCAAGCTGCAGGTTAGAGAAGTCACCATCCTTAACGCCGGAAAAATCAACCTCGTCACCAATCTTGATCTGCTGACTGGTGTTGCGGGGCAGAAGGATGCCGTTCATCATGAAGGCACAGCGGGTAAGGCCGCTGCAGTCCGTCCCTTTGATGGTGTTGCCACCCCAGAGGTATGGAACTCCAACAAAAAGTTTTGCTATCTTGATTACGTTCTCTGCGGTAGGATTAAGCTCCCTTTCCCACTTTGCAAAACCCTTGATATCCTTGGACGGAACCCATCCATCCTTGCCGGAAGGAAGCAGTACACGGGTAAAGCCGCGCCTGCGGATTTCACCCTTTCTGGCTGCAGTGAATTCACGAACAAGGTCACCCATGACAAGGTCGCACACGCGGTCGGCGGTGTCGTAAGGCTGGGCAAAAACGTGGGAAATCTCTGCGGTTACAATGAACTTGGGGGCAGCAATGTATGCATCAATCTCTTCTTTGGTCATAGGAATTACACCCATGTCCACAGCCCATGCGGTGTAGGGCTCCGGAGACTTGATTTTAACCCAGTAGCCGTCGTTGTCCAGAATTTCTACAACCGTACCCATAAGGGCCTGGTTGCCGTTTTCCTTAGAGAAACCCGGCTCTTCTCTCATGTAATTTGCAGAGAACTCTACAACGCCGTAGCGCGGTTCCTGCTGTGCGTTTGCACTGAGCAGGGCAAGCGCAGAAGCGGCGATGATTAGCAATAACTTTTTCATAATGTATTATTTGCGATTCTTCCAGAGAGCAGTCATGTCTTCCAGGGTCTTGCCCTTTGTCTCCGGAACTATCTTCCATACAAATATAGCTGCACCAATGCAGATCACTCCGTAAAGTGCGTAAGCAAAGAAGTGGCCAAAACTATCTCCCATCGACCCTAACTTCATATTGTACATCGGCACGAAGGTGCTGGAAACTATGAAGTTGAATATCCACTGGAAAGCGACTGCAATTGCGGTTGCCTGGCTGCGGATGGTGTTGGGGAAGATCTCGGAAATGTATACCCAGCATATCGGGCCCCAGCTGAACATGAAGCAGGCGCTGTAAATCATGATTCCGGCTACAGGGACGAAGGCCGGCATTGCAACCACATTGCTTAGTGCGACGCATACCGCACCTATCGCCATGCCGATGGAACCGGTAATCAGCAGCGGCTTGCGGCCCAATTTCTCTACAGAGAACACTGCTACAAGGGTGAAGGTGATGTTGATCACACCCATAATAACCGTAAACAGCATGTTGTTGTCCACACCCATGCTCTCAAAGATTCGGGGAGCAAAGTACAGCACAGCGTTAATGCCAATTATCTGCTGGAACACGCTTAGCATGCAGCCGATGAACACCACCAGAATGCCGTAGGTAAAGATTTTTTCTCTCTTTTCTACTACCGTGGCCTTGATTTCTGCAAGTATCTCCTTTGCCTTTTCGTAGCCGTTTATGTTAGACAGAACCTTAAGGGCTTTGTCGTCCTGGCCGTTAAGCGCAAGGTAACGGGGCGTTTCGGGCACAAGCAGGATGAGCAGAGCAAACAGACCCGCCGGAACGGCCTCGGAAACGAACATTATCCTCCAGCCAACGGCATTGGTCCATTCCACAACTGCCGGATCGTTCATGTGGGACCTGATAATCAGGAAGTTGACAAAATACACCACCAACTGACCAAAGATAATTGCAAACTGGTTCCATGAAACCAGCGTGCCTCTCTTGGAGGCCGGCGACACCTCTGCAATGTACATAGGGCAAAGGGCCGATGCCAGTCCTACGCCGATTCCGCCCAGTATTCTGTAGCAGTTGAAGGCCAGCAGCAGGTTCTTTGTGGCGATGCCTTTTTCAAAGAAAAGGAACTCCGGATAATAAGAGCCCAGGGCTGACAGAAGGAACAGTATGCCGGCTACAAAAAGCGATCTTTTGCGGCCCAGCCTGGAGGCCAGAAGGCCGGAAAGAAGGGCGCCAATTACGCAGCCGATTAGGGCGCTGGAGGTTGTGAAACCATGCCAGGCGTCGGTGTACTCAAAGTCTGCTGCGCTTTGGAAAAACGCCTGCAGACCCCTGTCTGCGCCGGAAATTACGGCGGTATCGTATCCAAACAGCAAGCCGCCAAGCACAGCTACCAGAACTATGCCGGCCAAGTAGGCCTTGCTGCCTGTTTGTCTATAATTACTTTGCATACAGCGTCAGCATTGCTTCATAAAGCTCCTGTTTACCGGAAGCGGCAACGGGCTCGCCGTTAGCCTTGGCGTAGTTGTAAAGATCTTCAAGGGTAGCCTTGCCGTCCTCGAACTTCTTGCCAAGACCGCTGTCAAAGCTGGCATAGCGCTCTTTCACCATTGCAGGAATGGGGCTCTCTTCAATGATTGCGGCTGCGTTAAGCAGGGCGTGTGCAATGGTGTCCATGCCGGTGATGTGGGCGATGAAGATGTCCTCCGGGTCTGTAGAGGAGCGGCGCAGTTTGGCGTCGAAGTTGAAGCCGCCGTCGTGCAGGCCGCCGTTGCGGATAACCTGCATCAGGGCCTGGGTAAGCTCAATTGCGTTTACAGGGAACTGGTCGGTATCCCAACCGTTCTGGGCATCGCCGCGGTTAGCGTCAATACTGCCAAGCAGGCCGGCATCAACGGCAACGGTAAGTTCGTGCTCGAAGGTATGGCCTGCCAGGGTGGCGTGGTTAACCTCTATGTTTACCTTGAAGTCCTTGTCCAGACCGTGATGGCGAAGGAAGCCAATTACAACCTCTACATCCTGGTCGTACTGGTGCTTGGTAGGTTCCATTGGCTTGGGCTCAATCAGGAAAGTGCCCTTGAAGCCGTGTGCGCGGCCGTAGTCGCGGGCAGCGGCAAGCATTGCGCCCATGTGAACTTTTTCACGATGCATCTGGGTGTTAAGCAGGGAATAGTAACCCTCACGGCCGCCCCAGAATACGTAGTTGGTGCCACCAAGCTTTATTGTTGCGTCGATGGCATTCTTTATCTGTACAGCAGCACGTGCAACGATATCGAACTGCGGGTTGGTGGCGGCGCCGTTCATGTAGCGCTTGTGGCCGAATACATTTGCCGTACCCCACAGGTTCTTGATGCCGGTCTGCTTCATCTTCTCCAGCAGGTAGTCCGTAATATCCTTCATACGGGCCTCGTACTCTGCAATGTCGTCGCAGTCCTCTACAAGGTCTATGTCATGGAAGCAGAAGTACTCGATGCCCAGCTTCTGCATAAGCTCAAAGCCGGCGTCGGCCTTCTTGCGGGCGCGCTCGTAGGGGCATTCGCCCTTATCCCACTCGTAGCTGCGGGTCTGGCCGCCGAAGGGGTCTGCGGATGCCTGGCCAAGCGTATGCCACCAGGCCATTGCAAACTTGAGCCATTCTTTCATGGGCTTGCCCATCACCAGGCGATCGGGCTCGTAATAGTGGAATGCAAGGGGATTCTTGCTCTTGGGGCCCTCGAAGGGGATTTTCCCCACTGTAGGGAAGTACTCTTTCATAATGGATGATTATTAGTTGTTTTCGTTAATTGCTTTTGCTAATTCTGTGCACCAGAGTGCGTAAGCTTCTTCCAGCACCTCATTTTTTGGCGCCGGTTCGATGGTGCTGATGTGTTTCAGGTGCGCGAAGGCTTCTTCGTGGCCGCTGTATATGCCTGCTCCGATGCCTGCTCCGCGTGCTGCACCTGCTGCTCCGTCGGTGTCGAAGAGCTCTATCGTGGTTCCGGTAATGTTTGCAAGAGTCTGCCTGAATATGGGGCTCAGGAACATGTTGGCATGGCCGGCATGAATCTTTTCTACATTCATGCCCATCTTGGTCATAATGTCCATTCCGTATTTGAAAGAGAATACGATACCTTCCTGGGCGGCCCTGATCAGGTAGAATTTATCTGTAATGTTGAAGTTTACTCCGTAGATGCGGCAGCCAATCTCACGGTTTTCAAGCATTCTTTCCGCTCCGTTGCCGAAGGGCAGGAAGCCTGTTCCGACGCATCCCGGGGGCACCGCGGCCACGATCTTGTTCATTTGATCGTAGCTGATTCCTTCGGGAGCGACGTTACGCCTTATCCATGAGTTCAGAATACCTGCGCCGTTTATGCAAAGCAGTATTCCAAGGCGGGGATTATCCTTTGTGTGATTAACGTGGGCAAAGCTGTTTACGCGGGACTTGGGGTCATATGCCAGGGTTCCGCTGACGCCGTAAACCACGCCTGAGGTGCCGGCTGTTGCGGCAACGTCGCCGGGCTCGAATACGTTAAGCGAAAGGGCGTTGTTCGCCTGGTCTCCCGCACGGTAGGTTATGGGGATGCCGGCCTTCAGGCCAAGCTCTGCGGCTGCTTTTTCCGTAACCCGGCCCTGCTCTGCGAAGGTAGGGCGGATTGTTGCCAGAATGTCTTTGTCAAAACCAAAGTAGTCCAGGAGCTCCTGGCAGATGCAGTTGTTCTTGAAGTCCCAGAATATGCCCTCTGACAAGCCGCTGACGGTGGTGCAGATTTCTCCGGTAAGGCGGGAGGCGATGTAGTCTCCCGGGAGCATGATCTTATGGATGCGCTCGTACAGGAAGGGCTCGTTCTGCTTTACCCAGGCCAGTTTTGCGGCGGTAAAGTTACCCGGGGAGTTCAGCAGATGCTCAAGGCAGAATTGCTCTCCAAGTGCCTCCTGTGCGCGTTTTCCGTACGGAACCGCGCGGGAATCGCACCAGATAATTGAAGACCTGAGCGGCTGGCCGTCCTTATCTACGCAAACCAGGCCGTGCATCTGGTAAGAGATACCAATTGCGGCTATCTGCGCGCCTACGCTGGAGTAGTCTGTATCCACTCCGGAGCTGCCTATGGTAGAGGCTTTTGCTCCTGCCACCTGGGCAAGTACGTCCCTTGTGGCAAACTTTAGGCTTTCCCACCACATTTCCGGTTCCTGTTCAGCCCAACCGGGCTTGAAGGACTGGATAGGGGCTTCATTTTTGGGATAAAAGGCGCGGGCTACGCAAGAACCTGTAACCGTGTCAACTATGGAGGCTTTTACGGAAGAGCTTCCAATGTCATAACCAAGTAAATATTTTCCGGGCATCTCCTGTTTTGTTAATAACCTACAATTTTACGGATTTTTGCGTCAATTTCCAAATTTGCTAGTCCATGTAAAGACCCGCATTCTTTATGACGGGCGGTGCTAAGGTCTTGATAATGCGCACTCTGACCTTAGAGGCCTTTGTCTCCGGCAGCAGCAGTATTCTCTTGTTGCCTATTGTTGTGCCGCAGCCAATTTCCATCCATCCGTCGCCGTCAGGCACATCAACCGCAAATTCTGCTACCCTCTGCCCAAGGGCGATGTCCTCCTGCAGCACAAGGCGGTTGAAGGGCTTGTCCGGATTGGCGGTAATCATTACCATGGGCAGTCCGTCCTGCTCCTTGCATTCGAACGATGTTGCTATGTTGTCAGAGAATATCCTGTCCAGCTCTGCGCGGAAGCCCTTCAGGGCGGCGATGTCATTGGGATGGATGCGTCCGCTTGCCGTGGGCGGTACATTCAAAAGAAGCACAGCTCCGCGTCCGACGCTCTTGTAGTAAATGTCAATCAGTTCGCGGGCTGTCTTGACCTTGTCGTTTTCGCTCTCCCTCCAGAACCAGCCCGGACGGATGGATACGTCAACCTCGGCCGGAATCCAGTACGCTCCGCCTTCGTCTCCGCTGCCAAGGTAGTGCTCGTAGTCGCCCGGCAGGTTGCTGCGGTCGGCATTGTGAGTCTCGGGGGTGAAGGTGTTCCAGTTGGTCTCGTTGGCGTGACCTTCTTCATTACCTACCCATCGGCATCCCGGTCCGATGTTGCTGAATGTGACAACATCGCCTTGATGCTCCTTGACCTTGCCAAGGAAGAGGGGCCAGTCGTACACCTGCTTGCGCCCGTCAGGGCCCTCGCCGCATGCGCCGTCGAACCAAACTTCGAACAGGGGACCGTAGCCGGTCAGCACGCTCTCAAGCGATTTTACATAAGCATCGTTATAACGCTCCGTGCCGTAGTCGGGATGATTCCTGTCCCAGGGGGAGAGGTAAACTCCAAAGCCGATTCCGGCCTCTTCGCAGGCTGCGGAAAGCTCTGCCAGCACGTCTCCGTTGCCGTCACGCCACTTACTGTTGGCCACTGAATGCTCGCTGGACGGATTATCCCAAAGGGAAAAGCCGTCGTGATGCTTGGCGGTAATAATAATGCCGCCGAAGCCGGCTTCCTTTGCCACCTGGGCCCATTGCCTGCAGTCCAGGCTGTCCGGGGCAAAGAGGTCGTTGCTCTCTGTTCCCTGACCCCACTCCAGACCGGAGAAAGTGTTGGGCCCAAAGTGCACGAACATATTCATTTCTTTCTGGTGCCAGGCCAGCTGCTGCGGTGTGGGCACAGGACCGAAGGGCTTCGGCCTGTTGGGCCCGCAGCACACTGCGATAAGGGCTGTCGCCAGGGCTAAATGCTTAATATTCATATTTTTCTGCGTTTTTGCGTGCGGGCGATGCATCCGGAACTATTGCAAATGAGAACTTGTAGTCCTTGTTGCTCCAAAGGCTGCGTGTAGGCTCGGTTCTTGAACCCCAGCTGTTGTATCCGCCCACGCCCGTCATAGTGTAGTCTATGCACACCTCTACGTAGTCACGTACAGGCACGTCGTTAATGTGACGGTTGTGTTTGGTGTCACCCTCGTCAAGGTCTTCCGTACTGCAGCCCAGCACATTGAATTCAAAGTCATTGCCAACGATGGTCATAAGTCCGTCAAGATCAAGCCAGCGGGCGCCGATGTGGTGGCCGGTCTCCTGAGGCCTTACATAAGGGTAGATAGAGGCTTCCGCCGTACTGCGGTAAAACCCTACCGGAGTGCCTTCAAAGCGGTCCTGGTAGTTCTCCTGGGGGCCGCGGCCAAAATAGGTGAAGGCTCCGCTGCCGGCAATCCTGGTCCTGAAACCAAGACGGGGGAGCTCTACGTTTTCTGTGCGGCAGCCTTCCAGGGCGGCGTCAACCTTAAGCACGCCCTTGTTGTCCAGGCGGTAAATAACCGTGTAGGCTCCTTCCTGAAGTTTATAAACCACCTTCAGTGCGGGAACTCCGTAGTAATCGGTCACCTGAACCTTGGTGTTAAACTCATTGGAAGCCTTTTTCCATTGTTTGCAGCGTTCCTGCCAGCCGTTTCCGTAGTCGTTGTCAACGGGTGCTCTCCAGAAGTTCGGACGAAGGCCGAATTCGCTGTCAATCAATTCTTTGCCATTATATTTGTAGCTGGTAACATAACCCAGTTTCTTGTCAAATATAAGCTCTGCCTTGCCGGCGGTAATAGAAGCAAAGTCTGCCTTTTCACCGGCGTAGGACTTTGCAAAGTCGTATTTGTAGGGAGCCTTCTGTGCGCTTGCTAGCTTGTATTGGTCGCTCGCGATTACAGATCCAAGGGCTGTCGTCACGTTAAAGTTGATGTAGGCGTCGCAGTCCGGTTTCAGGGCGGGGAGCTTTATCGCAAGGCTTTCCTTTTCCTGGGGAGCGGCGCTCAAAGCCATCTTGCCCTTAAGCTTTGCAACTCCGTTTTCTTCTATCGTCCAGTTAAGGGTCAGACCCTTCAAAGAGATAAAGTAGAAGCGGTTAAGAACATCGAACTTACCCTCTTCCAGGGCGGCAGGAGTCACTTTTACGTTCTGATAGTTCCATTTTACCTCCGCGGCTGCGGGATGTGGATCGCGATCCGGGTTTACAATTCCGTTGCAGCAGAAGTTGCCGTCGCTGGGTAAGCCTGTGCCATAGTCGCCGCCATAGGTGAAGTAGCCCCGTCCGGCGGCATCGGTCTCATAAAGGCCCTGATCAACCCAGTCCCAGATGAAGCCTCCCTGCAGGTTGGGATACTTGTAAATGTATTTCCACTGCCAGTCAAGGGATCCGGTAGAATTACCCATTGCGTGGGCATATTCAGACGGTGATATTGGCCTGTCCGGAATCTCTTCTCCCATACGCTTGAACCAGTCAGCTCCGGGGTACTGGGGCACTATCATGTCTGTGTTCCATTCGAACTCTGCACGTTCGTAGTTGATGGGGCGGTTCATGTCCTTCGACTCCATTTCCTTCAGCTTGCGGTAGCAGTCGTAGAAGTTCACTCCGTTGCCAGCCTCGTTGCCAAGGGAAAGTAGGGTGACGCAAGGGTAGAGGGCGGTTTTTCTGTACATGTTAAGTACCCTGTCCCAGTGCTTGGGGCCCCATTCGGGCTTGTTGCCAAGGGTGCGGTCCAGACGGTAACCCATTGCGTGGGATTCAATGTTGGCCTCGTCGTAAACATAGAAGCCAAGGCGGTCGCAAAGCTCGTAGAACTGGCGTGGCTGCGGGTAGTGGCATGTCCTTATGGCGTTGATGTTAAGGCTCTTCATAAGAAGCAAGTCCTTAAGAATCAATTCTTTGTCTATGTAGTGTCCGGTAAGCGGATTGTGCTCGTGGTAATTTACGCCCTTGAATTTGACGGGCTGGCCGTTAACCAGGAAAACGGGGTATTCTTTGCCGTCCAGGCTTACCTTGCCCATTTCAAAGCGGCGGAAGCCTACGTCAAATGCGGTATAGTACTTGCCAACCTTAACCACCAGGGTATAAAGGTTGGGGGTCTCTGCGCTCCAGGCTTTGGCGTTGGGAACAATGCCGTTGGCCTTGCCTTCCAGAACAGCCTTTCCCCCGTCATACAGTTTGTACGATGCGCCTTCGGGCAGGTTCCTAAGCATCAGTATGCCGTCCTTAAGGTCGGGGCCGAAGGTAGAAACTATGCTGAAGTCGTCCGGCAGTACGGGACCATCCTCGCAGGTCAGGTAAACATCGCGCTCGATACCGCTAATTCGCCAGAAGTCCTGGTCTTCCAGAAAAGAACCTGTGCTCCAGCGGAAGGCCTTGACTATCAGCTTGTTTTCACCGGGCATCAGGTACTGGCCAATGTCGTAGCGGGCTGCGGCTTTGGAATCCTCGTGGTAACCCACAAAGGTGCTGTTTATATAAACGTAAACGCCGGCCGATGCGCCTGCAAGGGTAACATATATCTTCTTTCCTTTCCAATTATCCGGAACAGTGAAGGTGCGGCGGTAAACGCCGGCCTCTATTGTTGATGGCAGAATCGGGGGCTGCGGGTTGGTGGGGGCGAAGTCGTACGGAACATTTGAATAAACAGGATATCCGAAGCCTTGAACCTCCCAGTTGCCAGGCACTTTTATGCTATCCCATTCCCTTATGAAGGCGGGATTCTCAGGAATGTCGCTTCCGTCCTTGAAGTACGCGAAGTCCCAGGTTCCGTTAAGGCAGATATAGTTTTCGCTGCCATCCGGGCCGTCCGTAAGGCCTTTTATTGCGGCTGCTTCCGTAGGATAGTAAAACACTTCCGGCCGCGCTGTCTGCGCATTAATGCTTATTGTGTTAATGTCCCTGTGATAGGGGAGTGTGCCTTGCGCCGCTGCCGGCAAAACGGCAAAGGCCGAAGCCGCAAGGAAGGAGATAATGTTGATCCTCATAAATAAAATCAGTTTTTATCTTTTACCAGCTTCAAGCAAAGTATGGTTAGGTCATCGTTGGGTGCGACGCCTGCCCTGTGGGCCTCTACGGCCTCCTGCAGCATGACTACAACATCCTGGGAATCCATGCCGGGAGCCTTCTCCATCGCCTTCAGGAGCCTGTCTTCTCCAAACAGGTCATAGCGCAGATTCTCTGCCTCTGTAAGGCCATCGGTGTAAAGCAACAGCTGGGTGTTCCAGGTATTCTCAAGAACCTCGCCCTGGAATACAAAGTCGTCGCAAGTGCCAAGAGGTATGTTGGTATTCTTGATTTGCAGGAAGTGAGGAACTCCTCCTGGTTCGCAAATTACAGGCGGATTGTGTCCGCAGTTACATATCTCCATGCGGCCGGTCTGCAGGTCCACTTTGCCTATGAACATGGTTACAAACATGCCCTGGTCGTTGTCTGCAGAAAGGGCGTGGTTAATCTTAGTCGCAATCTCCTGGGGTGAATATTCCTGCTGGGCGATGATACGGAACAGGTTACGTGTCACTGCCATGAACAAGGATGCCGGAATACCCTTACCGGAAACGTCTCCAATGCAGAAGTAAAGCTTCTCGTTTTCTACAAAGAAATCGTACAGGTCGCCTCCAACCTCCTTGGCAGGCGTCATGGATGCGAACAGGTCAATATCGTGCCTGTTAGGGAAGGGCGGGAAGATGCGGGGCACCATGCTCATCTGGATGTCGCTGGCCACTTTGATTTCGTTTTCGATGGCGGCCTTGGCGGCTGTGGTGGACTTCATCTCCTCTATATACCTGACAAGGGATTGCTGCATGTTGCCGAAGGACTGGCAAAGGCGGCCGACCTCGTCTGTGCGGCCGTCGTTTGGTAGCTCTTCGTCAAAGTTTCCGGCGGCGATGCTTTCTGCCTGATCTGTAAGGGTGTTGAGGGGCTTAAGCTCTCTCTGGATTAGTTTTGCCAGTACGTAAAGCATTAACAAAAGTCCAATGACAAAGATGCCTATTACGGTGTTTCTCAGGCGGTTGAAGCCTTTGAATATGTCATTCTCCGGGCAGACGATGGCTACGCTCCAGCCCGTTTTTTCCAGCGGCTTGTAGAAAATATAGCAAAGCTCATTGTTGATCTTTAGCTGTTTAACACCTTCTTCGCCATGGACCATTGCCTGTCCCAGGGCCATCTTTTCAGGGTTTTTGCCTTCCAGACAATCAGTAAAGATGCTCTCATAGATAAGTTTTGAAGGGTCCGGATGAACTAAGAAGGTGCCTCCGCGGCCAATCATCACACTATATGAATTAGGGTAAGGCTTAACGGCGGATATGGTTTCTGAAAGCCATTCAAGGGCAAGGTCGGTGGCAATTGTGCCAATATAGTTGCCCTGATTGTCCCAGATGGGCTGGCAGTAAGAGAAAATCATATCTCCGGAGACGTCTTCTTCCGAGTCGCTGTCTATGAATGGTTCTGTCCATGCCGGCTTGTTCAGAAGCTTGCTAAGCTGGTACCAGTCCATGTAGAAATACTCATAGCTGGGGCTGCCTTCCCTGGACACTTCAACCTTCCCGTTATTCCAGTAGGCGAAGGCAGAGAAATATCGGCCATATTCCTTGAAATAGTATGGCTCAAAGGCAATGGAACAGCCATGAAGATCCGGGTTGTTCTCAAGAATGCTCTTGCTGTATACGAACATGGAATCCGGGCAGTCGGGATGTCTGTTCACAAGCCATTTTGTGTCGTTGGTGGCGACTTCCACCCTTTCCAGAATGTTATCGATTCGCTGGACGGTATTACTCAGCTGCTGGGTTGCATGCTCCAGGGCTTCACTGCGCACGGCCTCGCGGGACTGCATGAACATTACGGCCAAAGCTACCAAAAACACTGATGTTGCCAGAAGGGCTATGAACAGTCGAAGCCTTCTGGACAGCGAAGAACTGATGTACTGAAGTATCTTATTCATGGTGCTTTATTTGGCGATTAGTTGTTCGTATGTAATCTCGTGCAGAATGAACTGGTTCTCCATCATCATGTCATTCGCCAGTTTCACCATATCCGGCCTGATGCGGAATTCGCGCTTGCCTGTGTCGTGGTCTATCTGAAGGCGCAGGACTTCTTCCAGCATCAGTTTCTGGAGTGTGCGGTTGGTGGCTACGTGGCCCTCGTCAACGTATTTCATTACAATGTCCAGAGTCTCTTCCGGATGCTCGGCGGCCCACTCCCAACCCCTTCTGCTGGCCTGGGCGAAGCGTTCTGCGTCGCCGCGGTTTTTCTCGTAGCACTGACGGGTCATGTAAAGGCCGTCTTCCTGCACGTTGTAGCTGTGGTCGCAGAAGCGGTAAACGTTTTCTTCTGTCATATTAACGCCGCTTTGCTTAAGCAGAAAGTATTCGTTGTAGCTCATGGCCAGGGTAGCGTCCAGCGCTCCGGCTACAAACAGGTTCACGCTGGAAGCAAACTTCACCCATTCGTAGTCCAGACCTTCCCTCAGGCACATGCATATCGCAATCTGGTCAAAGCCTACGCTCCATGTTCCTACGCGTATGCCTTTGCGTTTGATAGGATTCTCGTTGTTGCGGGACACAATTACCAGTGCGTTGTTCATCGATGTCTGAAGAATGTTGACAAGCGGGATGCCGTTGTCGATAATCTCCATTGCCTGGCATAGCTGCAATGTGGTGACCTGGCTCTTGTTGCTTCTGATCAGGTCTATTGCGGACTGCGTCGATGTCGGGTGTACGATTTTGACATCAACACCGGCTTCTTTGTAGAAGCCTTTTTCCTGTGCGACATAGTAGCCTGCGAACTGGGCTTGTGCCGTCCATTGCGGAGTAAATACAAAGCCTTGTGCGGCAGCCGGCAAAACCGCCAGCACCGCTCCCGCAAGGAATGATATTAGTTTTCTGGTCATAATGGGTTATTTATAATGATAGGTCGCCTGTAAGGCGGATATCTTCTGATGAGGCGCCAACGCCGATGGTAAAGAGGCCGGGCTCTACTACGGGCTGCATTTCTTTGTTGTAAACCTGGAATGCGCTGCGCCCAAGTTCAAAGGTGATGCGTTTGGCTTCTCCCTTGGGGATGAATATCCTCTTGAAAGCCCGCAGCTGCTTGCGCGGCCTTACGGTTGAGGCCTGCCTGTCCGTAATGTAAAGCTGGGCGACCTCGTCTCCGTCATAGTTGCCTGTATTGGTGACGGTAACGGAAACCGTGGCGCTGTCGTTGCCGGTCTTGACAATCTCCAGGCCGGAATAGTCAAATTTGGTGTAGCTAAGGCCGTAGCCGAATTCGTACAGGCCCTTGGCGGACATTTCTACGTAGTCGTGGCCAAAGGGGAACTTCTTGTTGTAATATACAGGCAGCTGGCCCACGTTTCTGGGTACCGTAACGGGCAGGCGGCCGGCGGGATTGTAGTCGCCGAACAATACATCTGCCAGGGCGTTTCCTCCTTCCTGGCCGGGATACCACAGGGTAAGAAGGGCGTTGGCGTTAGCCTTCTGCCAGTTCTTTTCCAGCGGGCGGCCTTCAATATGAACCACAACCAGGGGCTTGCCTGTAGCCTTTAGGGTTTTAAGCAGTGCGTCCTGGCGGCCCATTAGGGACAGGCTGGCGCGGTCGAAGCCCTCGCCGGCTTCCATGTCGCTCACGGTTCCTTCGTCCACAACAGCTGCACCGGTGTCTATGTATTTGGTTTTGAAGTCTCGGGCGCTGGATCCGCCTACGACGGCAATGACAACGTCGGCCCGCAAGGCGGCGATAACAGCCCCGGGAATGCCGGAAGCGTCTTCATCGCGCACGGCGCAGCCTTTGGCGTAGATGACGTTTGCCGGCCCTATCTTGGCTTTGATGCCGTCCAGCATGGTTACCACGTTGCTGCGTTCCTGCGGGGCGGTGTAGTCTCCAAGCTGGTTGTACATATTGTCTGCGTTGGGGCCGATAACGGCTACTTTTATGTTCTTCTTTAGCGGCAGAATACCGTCGTTTTCAAGCAATGTAACGCCCTCCAGTGCCGCTTTGTGTGCAACTTCTATGTTCTCCGGGGTGCGTACCTGAATGCCGTCCTCGGGAATGTATGGATTGTCAAACAGGCCAAGGTCGAACTTTATCTTAAGCACGCGTCCGGCTGCGATGTCAAGGTCTTTTTCTGAAATCTTGCCATCGTCCAGGCTCTTCTTCAGCAGGCTGAAGCAGTTGGCGCCAAGATCTACGTCCACTCCGGCCTTAAGGGCAATCTCTCCTGCTTCCTGCAGGTTAGCTGCAATATGGTGGTCGTTTGCCAGGCCGTCCACGCTCTGAAGGTCGGACACCACAAAGCCGTCGAAACCCCACTGGCCGCGAAGCAGGTCGGTAAGCATGTCGCGGTTGCCGGTTGTAGGCTCGCCGTCAATGGCGTTGTAAGAAGTCATAACAGACAGTGCTCCTGCGTCAATGGCGTCCTTGAATGCGGGCAGGAAGTTCTCGTACAGGTCCCTTTTGCCAACAAAGGAGGGGTTGCCGTTATGGCCGCCTTCCGGTATGCCGTATGCGATGAAGTGCTTAAGTGTGGATATTACGCCTTTGTCGTAGCCGTTAGCCTTGGGGCTGGTTCCGCGCATCATTCCGGCAGCCATGGTGCCGGTAAGGTAAACATCTTCTCCGTAGGTCTCTTCTACGCGGGACCATCTTGGCTCGCGGGCCAGGTCTATAACCGGACCGTAAGAAATGTGGCCTCCCTGTGCGCGCAGTTCAGATGCAATTACGCGGCCTACCTCCGTCATCAGTTCCGGGTCCCAAGTCGATGCCAGGCCGATGCTGGTAGGGAAGACGGTTGTGCCGATGGCCATGTGTCCGTGCGGGGCTTCTTCTGCCAGGATTATGGGGATGCCAAGGCGGCTGTGCTCAATGCTGTATTTTTGCAGAAGGTTGTAGGTTTTTGCCGCCAGCTGCGGGTTGAGGCCTGTTTCCAGGGTCTTTTTTGTCCATGGATCAGCCCTGAATGCCGCCCAGAGCATGCCTCCGCCAAGGCTGTCCACGAAATTGCGGTACAGGTCCGTGATCTCTACAGAGTCTGCGCTGACCTTATTGTACATGGGCCAGCCCAAAGGGCATATCAGCTGTCCTATCTTCTCTTCCGGGGTCATCCTTTCCAGAAGGTCTTTTACGCGCGTGTCCGTTGACAGGCCGGCATTTTTGTATGCGGGTGTATTGTCGCCGCAGCGGGATGCCAGTAGTGAAAGGGCAGCTGTCAGCATCAGCATTTTTATTGCACTTCTCATATTCAAAAACATTCTATCCGCTAAATATACAAAAAAATCTGCAAATACCCATTTTCCTGCCCCAAAGCTACAGATTTCCTCCGATACTCCGAAATAAATATGGAAATCTCCTAAAAAAATTAGGAGATATAAAAATAATGTCTATATTTGCCGAAAACAATTCCGCTTATGAAGCAGCAGTTAACCGCAAAGGAAGAGATGCTGATGAACGTTTTCTGGCAACACGGACCACTGTTCATCAGGGACTTGATTGCTTATCTTCCTGACCCCAAGCCGCACTACAACACTGTAGGAACGCTGGTTAAGTTTCTGGAAGAGAAGGGCTTCCTGGAAAGGGTGCCCATGGCAAACTCTTTTATGTACAAGGTAAAGATCAGCGAGCGGCAGTATCGCGGCAACACCATTTCCAACGTGGTGTCCAAGTACTACGACAACAGCTATGCCAGCCTTGTTTCCCAGTTTGTAGAGGAAGACAAAATGAATCTGGAAGAGCTTAAAGCCCTTATCCGGACAATAGAAAACGGCAAAAAATGACAGACTTCCTTGCATACATTCTGAGGAGCGGCCTTTACATGGCCATCTTCTATGCATTCTTCCTGCTGGTAATGCGCAAGACCACCTTCTTCCGCCTTAACAGGATGCTGCTTCTTGCAGGCACACTGGTGTGCCTTGTGCTGCCCATTTTCAGAGTTCGGACAGAAGCCATTTCCATTGGTTCAGGCCCCTTGTCCATGTTCTTTGGCGGTCAGGCATCGGCAAAAACCGCCACAGAAGCTGCCACAGAGAGTTTCTCCTGGACGCTTCCGATCACCCTCATTTTCTTTGCCGGAATGGCCGTTGTCATTGTTTGCACCGTCATCTCCTCCATTCGGATGGTCAAACTAATCAAAAAAGGCAACCTCACATTCATCGACGGACAAAGGACCGTTGTCACGAACTCCAGTCAGCCCTCCTTCTGCTTTGGCAAAACAATTGTCATAGCGAAGGAGGATCTGGACAGCAACATGGCCATCTTCGTGCATGAAAAGATGCACGCGAAGAACCTCCACTTCCTGGATTTGCTGTTCTTCTCTATTCTGATGATGTTCTATTGGTGGAACCCCCTTGTATGGCTTACCCGCGGGGAACTCTGCCTGATGCATGAATACGAGGCCGACGAAGGCGTACTTGACTATGGCGTTGAGGCCCGTGAATACCAGCTTTTGCTGGTGCGCAAGGCCGTGGGCGACGAGCGTTTTGTCCTTGCCAGTGGCTTCCAGCACTCCAAGCTCAAGAACCGTATAGCAATGATGCTTAAAGAGAAGTCCCCGGGCCGTTTGCGCTGGTCTTACCTTGCCGTTCTGCCACTTCTTTCGCTGGCTATGTATGCCTGCAATCCCGCCAAGGCGCATGCCGCCGTAATTGAGAAGGAAAGTCAGGATGAACTGGTTACTTTCGCCCTTGTAGAGAAAGCTAAGTACCATAGAGGCAGCATTAGTGAATTCTCTGCCTTTGTAAACGACCAGCTAAATTACCCGGAGGCCGCCAAAGATGCCAACATCCAAGGTAAGGTTGTAACTACCTTCGATGTCAGTACGGATGGTGTAATTAGCAACATCAAGGTGCTCAGGGGCGTAGATCCGCTTCTTGACGAAGAGGCTACAAGAGCGATAGCCGACTGTGCCGAACGCTGGCGCTTCAACCGCACGGACGGTTCTCCTCTTACAATGAGATGTGTATTCCCAATAGTATTCCAACTGAAATAGCTTAGAAATGTCCATTATTCGCGTTTTATTTGTGGCTATCCTTGTTTTTGGGGCGGGTAGCCATCTCCAGGCACAGCCAAATATTGACTCTGAAGCCCGTAAAGAGGCCATTTCGCAGGCCCGTTATCTTAAGAGCATTTACAAGACCGACGAGGCCATAGATCTTCTGGCGCCCTATGTTTCCCAGGACTCTTTTGACGAAGAAGTGCTTGCGGAGCTTGCCGACTGCCACTTCCAGAGCGCAGATTACGAGACCGCTGCCGGCTCCTATTTCATGCTTGCATCCCGCTTCCCCCAAATGGTCCTTTACAAGATTAGGCTGATGCAGTCGTTCTACAGGCTGCATGACTATGCCAACAGCATCGAGGCCGGTAAGGCCGTACTGCAACTGGACACCATCCCCGCCGTATTGACCTTCATTGGTGATGCATTCAGGACGATCAACATGCCGGATTCGGCACTTGCATATTATACAAAGTCCCTTGCCTTCAAACCGGAAAACGAGTCCGTTGTGACAAAGTCCGTCAACATACTTATCAAGTCAGAAAAGTATGACGATGCAATCGCAGTTGCAGATTCCTTCCTTGTCAAGGACCCTGACAACTTTGCCGTAACGCCGCTTAAAGGCATCGCCCTTTACAGGAAAGAAGATTACAATATGGCCCGGGAGGTCCTTATGAACCAGAAAGAACTGGGTAACGACAGCTATCCGGTGCACTACTATCTGGGCCAGGCCTGCTGGCAAATTAAGGAATACCATCGGGCAGAGGTCGAGTTCATGGCCGCCTGGCAGATAGACTCTTCCGACGTCAATCTGGCCTATTCCATCGCCGCCGTCGGAGCCGAATGCTACCGTCCTTTTGAAAGGGATATCAAGCCCTGGTTGGACAAGGTAGAGGAAATGACTCGGCCCGATCCTTCACTGATGTCCCGCATGCATCAGCAGTATGGAAGAGGCTATTCAATGCAGACAACTCAGTACGCAAAAGCTGCAGAACATTATAAGGAAGCCTTGAAATATTCGCCTGACGCAATTGTGCTTTATTACGCAATTGGCTATTGCTACGAACTGAATAAAGAGTTCAAAAATGCGCTTAAATGGTACGAAAAGTACTTATCTGTATGTCCAAAGGACTCCAGAGGCTATAAAGAGACCCTTAAAAGCATAGAATTTGTTAAGGCAAAAATTTTCATGGAAGAACCAAAAACTGAAAAATGAAAACTCGTTCAATTCTCCTCACATTCATCTTATTGTGCATCGGCTTTGCTGCCAACGCACAGGTTTTCATCCTTAACGACAACATGTTCAAAGGCCGGATGACAGAAATCAAGACCACCGTGCTTGATTCCCTGTCCGGCGAACCTGTTCCGTTTGCATCTGTGTACGTCGTTCCTGTCAAGGACACGACAATTACCAACTTCACCCTTACTGACGTTAAGGGAGAGGCTAAACTGGAGGAAGTTCCCTTCGGTAATTACGTTTTCCATATTGAGATGATGGGCTACAAACCCTTCATCAAGGAAAAATTCTTCCGTCAGGAGCATGATGACATGGGCACCATCCGCCTGCAGCCGGACAACCAGTTCCTGCAGGCTGCAGTCATTTCAGATGTTGCCAACCCTATCGTCGTTAAAAAAGATACGGTAGAGTTCAATGCGTCGTCGTTCCGCGTGGGCGCAAATGCCATGCTTAAGGACCTGATTAAACGAATGCCGGGCATGGAGATCACAGAAGACGGAAAGGTCAAGTTCAACGGAGAAGAAATCGACAAGCTGACTATAGGCGGAAAGACCTTCTTCTTCGGGGACCAGAGTACGGCCCTGAACAACCTGCCGGCATCGGTGGTAGATAAGATCCGCGTCATTGACAAGGACTCCGAGGCTACCCGTGCTACTGGCATCGAGGACGGTACAAAAGAGAAGGTGCTGGACGTGGCCCTTAAAAAAGAGTATCAACAGGGCTGGTTCGGAAACATCAGCCTGAAGGGCGGTGCAAAGGCCGGCAAAAAGGACGAAGAGACCTTGCGTGATAATAAAGGTGCGCTGTACAATGCCAACTTGCTGGCATCCGCATATTCAGAAAAGGATCAGATTACTTTTATCGCAAACACACAGAACGTCGATGAGTCCGGAATGGTCTTCGTTTTAATGACCGACGACGATGATGTAATAAGCAATTACAATCAAGGCCTTACGAATGCCTCCCAGATAGGCGTGAATGCCAATACTTCCCGCATCAAGGATGTTGAAACAACCGTCAGCGCCAATTACAAATACGGGGATACCAAATCTGCACTCCGTTCCCACAGAACTACTTACCAAGAGGGTGGGGATATCATGACGTCCAGTGACGACACAGGCCGCAAGTATGCGACATCGGCAGGCGGAATGGCAGAATTCCAGAAAGAGAAAGGCAAGGTATGGTTCCACATCAGGCCTATATTCCACTATGACAAGACAGAGAATAACGGGGCCGGCCAGTCAGAGACTTACCGCGAGGGAGCAAGTAAGAACATTTCCCAGAGCGCGCAGCACGACATGACAGAAAAGAAGAATACAGAGTTTGAGGGCGATATCACCTTCCGCGAGCTGTGGGGTAAAAAAGACCGTACCATCCGCTTCTATTCAAACTTAATGTATAGCAAGAAGAATGGCTACAGCGACGAATATTCCAATCTGACCATTGGTGACGTAAGCGATTCAAGGACCATGCATTACGATGTCGACGGAAACAATCGTTCCCTTGCAGTCGGTGTCCGTTACACAGAGCCTTTTGGAAAGAAGTGGAAACTGTCTGTTTTAGCAGATTACTACTATGTCCGCCGCGAAAATACCCGAAATGCATTTGACCAGGCCGGTTATAACGATTATTACTCTTCACTCAGCCGGACTAACTACAAGACACAGGAGTATGACCTGACCATGCAGTATAAGTTTGCAGAAGACAGCTGGATTACCCTTGGCGGCCGTATTATGGGTATTAACAGTGAGACCTACTCCAAGAGCTATGGCATAGAGGATGTCACCGGCAAGGGAGAAAGGGACTGGTTTATTACCCCGACCATCCGTTTTGAACACAATCACGGAATCAACCGTTATTCTGCTTACGTTTCCGGTTACAGCAGACGCCCCAGCGTAGCGCAGATGCTGCCTGTAATGAACATCAGTAATCCTGCCCGTCCGGTAATTGGTAACATTTACCTTAAGCCCGGTACCAGGACCTATATGAATTTTGATTTCCGCAGGAATAACCGCGAGAAATTTACCAACTTAATGGTATATTTCTGGGGTAACGTTGAGATAAATACCGTAACCAACGCATTGTGGTACGATGCCAGCGGTGTTTTGTATTCCGTTCCCGTGAATGCCAAAAAGCCTGAAATGACATTGTCTCTTATCTCTCATTATACTTTCCCGCTTGATTCCAAGAAGCAGTGGTCCTTCCATATCGGCGGCGGTACGTATTTCAATTACACTACTTCATATCAGACCAAGGGCATACTGCCCGGCTTGGATAAGGACAACTTCGACTATTCCGACTTCATGAAAGATTTCTGGGGCAATGCCTCCGGCGACAGGTTCTATTCCGGTAAGAGCGGCTTTACAGAAAGCAGGACAACATCGTTCCAGCCCTATTTTGTTGCAGATTTGAAGCTGAACAAGGAAGCTTACAACATTGTCCTTGGAGCCACATCACGCGGTTATATTGCAAGGTATTCTCTTGATCCCAAGTTCAACATGAAGACCTTTGATAATGTAGTAAGATTGGCTGCTTCCTATACAACCAAGAACGAGTATGAGTTCGAATCCGAGATCGAATACAACTTCTACAATGGTTATTCTGACGGCTTCGGCAAGCCTGAATGGATATGGAATGCAGGGGTGTCCAAGAACATCGGCGCCTTCAGCCTTAGCCTCAATGTCCACGACATCCTTAACCAGACCCGCAATCTTGAGCGCACCGTTAATGCCAACTATAAGGAAGACACCTATCGTCTTGTGCTTGGCCGCTACGTGCTGGTTGGCATTAAATGGAACTTCGGTAAGATGAACGCAACCCACAGTCAGCGAGCCCAGGAGGCTGCTTGGAATATGATTTATTAAAGGTTAAGCCCATGAAAAAGATACTGGTTATATGCCTTGCCTGCCTGTCTATGGCGGCACAGGCTCAGACCTTCGTATGGCCAATGGCCGGCAAAAAGGCCGGCGAGGACATCCTTGCGCAGCCCCAGGGCTTTATTGGCGACGAGCTCAGTTACGGCGAGCTGTTCATCGGAGGCAAGGCCGGCGACATTGTCATTTGCCCTGTTGACGGAACCATAATCTCCCTTGGAGTCAATTATCAAGTCAAGCTTGATGCCGTCATTTGTGAAGGTCTTAATCCTGCACTTACGTTGGACGAAAACATAGCCGCGACAGACTTTGGCAAGGACACCAATCCCCGATACCGCAGCGTAGCCATAGGTATAAGGCTGGCGGACGGCAGGAAGCTATATTTGGGCGGCCTGGCCGGCAAAACCAAATTCAAGACCGGCCAGAAGCTGGCGGCAGGGGATACCCTGGGTGTCCTGGGCTATTCCTACAAGGCCCTTAAGGCCCCGTCCCTGATGCTGTCCATCTCCAATGTCAAGGGTCAGAATATAGATCCTATGGCACCGTTCGGCATCAAGAGCACCTTTGTAGAGACATCGGCCCTGGTGCGGGAGGATCCTGCGCCTGCGGCAAAGGTTCAGGAAGACTTGGAACTGCTTAAAAACGCCATTTGCCAGTTATATCCTTCGTTGGAGCAGCACATGCCAAAAGAAAAGTTTGTGGCTTACATAGACTCCCTAAAGCAGTCTGTTACCGGGCCGGTCGATGTCACCATGGACTTCCGCCTAATGTTGAGGGAAATCCTGCACAAGCTTCCTGACAGCCATCTTAACCTGTACAGGGATCCTGTTAAAACAGACCTCGGCCCTGTTTGGCGGCCCAGTGAGTTCCTGATTGTTTGTGATGATACCGTACGTGTGCTGTCTGCCGGCCAGGGCTATGAATCATTGTCCGGCAAGATCGTAACTAAGATTGACGGCCGTCCGGCCATTGAATACGCCAGAAGGGCAGAAATCTTTGTGAACGACTACGACTCCGGGGTACAAAGCTTTGTACAGGAAGACAATGTGATGCTGTCTTATTACGGAGTTTTGCTCAGCCCTCATGCCACCAAGGGGACCGTGCATAAACTGGAATTCGCAGACGGGACATCGGCCACTGTGCCCTTCTCCCAGCAGCCTAAAATCCGTTCCAACGAGGCTTGGTTCAAATTGGTGAACTGGCTCAGGATGAATCAAATGCGCAGTCAGGACGATGTTTTTGAGACCCGCACCCTGAACGACTCCACCGCCTATCTGGCAATCAAGACCTTTGAAATGCTGGACGCCCAGGTAGAGGCAATAGGGGACTATCTTTCCAAGTGCAAAGCAAAGAATCTAATTGTTGACGTACGCAACAACGGAGGCGGACGCAACGATGTCCTTATGAAGATTCTCTCGTATTTTGCGGATGCGCCGATGGCCCGTCAGAGGGGAGGATTCAACCGCGTAATCATCAAGGGTAAGCAACCAATCTTGGGGCAGACCCAGAACTTTAATGCGGATATCGAAATGTTCCGTGACTACGAAGACCGCGGCGATGGTTTCTATTATCTGACAGACTCCGTTGAAACCTGCGCTAGCGTTACTCCGGACCCTAAAGTTCATTATGGCGGAAAGGTTTACGTCCTTACAAACGGACATTCCATTTCTGCTGCAACCTTGTTCCCGTCTATACTTGTCAGGAACCGCAGGGCGGTAAGCGTAGGCCGTGAAACCGGCAGTGCATATCATTTCATGACGGCATTGAAATTTGCGGAGCTTCGCCTTCCGAACACCCTGCAATCTGTCAGGATTCCATTGGTGCAGTTGGTCTTTGATACCACCGTATGTGACCGTCTCCCCTGGGGACGCGGCCTTATGCCGGACTATCCCTTGCCGCTGACTTTCAAGGAGATAATGGGCGGCCGGGACGGCAAGACGGACGTGATGCTTAACTATGCGCTTTCACTGATTGCCCAGGGAAAATATCTGAGCGCCAAAGATCCTTTTAAATGGACGAACCTTTAGGGCTGTCAGAATATAGACGGCCCTGGAAGGTGTCCCGCTCCTGAAGGCGGGCGTCCAGCATTCGCAGGACTTCGAAATTCCTTATCAGACCCCAGCGGGCCTCCCTGACAAAACGGGGAGGCACTTCGCCGGCGATGCGCTCTATGTAAAGGTCAGGGCGCAGGCGCTCCAGAATATCTATTGCAAGGTCCAGATAGGACGGTAGATCCAGATCCATGAACAATTCCGGCCGGGCGTCATGCTCGGCTTCCATCCTTGTACCCTTAACGTACTGCAGCTGGTGGAATTTTACGCTGGTTAGGGGAAGGCTGTTGATGATGGAACACTGGTCCAGCAGCATCTGTCTGCTTTCCCCGGGCAGGCCCAGGATAAAGTGGGCGCCAGTGTCCAGTCCCCGTGCCGCGGTGGCCTCTACGGCCTGTCGTGCGCAGGCGAAGTCGTGCCCGCGGCCAATGTGCTGCAGCGTTGCGTCATAGCAGGATTCGATACCGTATTCTACCATCACTATCGGGGCGTCTATGCCGCCCGAGGCCAATTCCCGATGCCAGTGGGGAAGGGCTTCGCCCGCGGCGATGGAAGCGATGAAGTCCAGCTTCTCTGCGTCAACGCAGTCAGGCCGGGTGCCTATTACGATACCCGCAACTTCCGCATGCTCAAGGGCCTTGAAATAACGCTCCCGCAGTACTCCAACAGGAGCGTAAGTATTTGAAAATGATTGGAAATACGCAAGGTAATGCCCGGCGTTACGGTAGCGGACTTTATGGAAGGTGATGCCTTCCTCCAGTTGCTGCAATATGGGCATGGACGGGGTACTGTAGCCGGGATGGAAGGCGGCGTTGTCGCAGTAGCTGCAGCCGCCGCGGCCAACCGTTCCATCCCTGTTGGGGCATGTGAATCCGGCATCTACAACCAGCTTCTGCAGCCGCTCGCCGTACTTTTCCCTGTAATACCCCGCGAAGGAGTTGTATCTTTTACTTTCCAATTGCCTGATTGTATTCCAAAACCTTTATCATGTAAGCGGAATATGCTTCCGTCTTCTTGTCCATGGCCTGCTGATACAACAACTGGGCCTGAAGCAGATCTGTCATGGTGCTTGTGCCTGCATCGTAGCAGTTCTTGTAAATGCGCAGGTTCTCCTGTGCCTGTTCTATGCTCTTCAGGGCGATGGCATATTCTTCCCAGCTTTCTTCTACGCCGTTCCAGGCATTCTGCATGCGAATGCTTAGCAGGCGGCTCTTGCTATCCAGGTCTTCCTGAGCCTTAAGTACGGCCAGTTTCTTACGCTTGATGGCATGCGAACCGCCCCACCAGTCAGAGATAGGAATCCTTACCGTGGCAAAGATCATCCCAAAGTTATGGTCCCTGTCCAGCAGGTTATGGTAGCTGTATCCTGCTCCCACTGCAAGGGTGGGCAGATACTTTCCAACCGCCATCTTCTTCTGAAGCTGCGTAGCCTCCAGCTGCTTGCCAAGAAGCTTATATTCAGTTGTTTGCGGCAATGCGGCGGCGTGATCCTCGCGGGGAACCATGGGCAGGTCCTCCCTAAGAGCGTAAGTGATGGTGAAATCGTCTTCCTGCAGGCCGCAAAGCTGTGCCAGCAGCATCTTTACAAGTCTGATTCCGTTGTTCAGCTTCAGTTTCTGGGACTCTATGTCATTCTGTCTCAGCTGAACCTGAAGCAGGTCGTTCCTAAGCACGACTTCTGCATCGACGGCTGCAGAAACATTCTTGTTGATGTCATTGAGCAGCTGCTCTACTGCATTGATGGTCTTAACCTTTTCTTCAAGGGAAACCAGCTTCCAGAAGTATTCCTCAACCCCGTGGACAGCCTCGTTCTCTGCCAGTTGAAGCTGCAGCTGGCCGGCTTCTTCGCCCACTTTCGCAAGCTTGTTGCCGTTGACAATCTGTCCGCCGGCAAAGACTGGCTGAACAGCCATCACGCTTCCCAGTAGGCCGTTTTTCATCATTTCGATGCTAATTGGATTGCCCAGGGCGGCAATGGCTTCGGCCGGCAGAATCTGTGCCAGTATTTGTGCTATACTGGGGGAAAGATACTTGCTGGGGTCAATCTCTACCTTGGCCATTCCGTTGTTGGTGGCGAACCACACTCCGGCGGCGCTGATGTTGGGGAAGAATTTGGTGAAGGCTTCCTTGCGCTGCTCCGTAGCAGCCTGGGCATCATAGCGGGCAGTCTTCAAGGCTGAATTATTTACCTTGGCCGAGTCTCTAAGCTGCTCTAGTGTATAATTGTTCTGCGCAAGGCCGACTAAACAAACGGCCAAGGTTGCGACAGTTGTAAAAAGCTTTCTCATAATTACTTACGACTTACGATTAACTTTCCAGTAAATAACAGGTAACAGTGTCACTACCAAGATTAGCGAACCTATACCACCTGCAAAAATGGTTACGCCCACGGGCATCCAGAACGACGATGCTGCTATAATCATAGGCACAACGCCCACTGCCGTAGTGGCTGTGGTCAGGAAGATGGGCACCATTCTGCGTCGGCCTGCATCGTAGGCGGCGTCCTTCACGCTGACGCCCTGTTTTACAAGGTCGTTGGCGTGCTCAAAGATCAGGATCTCGTTACGCATTATCATACCCATCAGGGTGATAAGACCAAGGACTGATGTCAAACCAAGCGTGCGGCCCATAAGCGCAAGGCCGATTAGGGTTCCGGGCACCATGAAGCCCAATGCTGCAATGCAGACAAGGGTTATTCCATACTTCCTGAAGTTGAAAAGCAGGAAGAAGAATACAATTACCATGGCTATGGCCAGACCGCCGAATATCTGCGGGAAGGCGTCGCTGTCGTATTCCAATTCACCGCCGACCTCTGACCTGACTCCCTGAGGAATGTCAATCTCGTTTTCCATAATATCCGCAATCCGGTTTTCTACGGCAGCGGCATATACTCCGTTAGCGAACTGGGCTGAAACGGTAATGCAGCGCTCGCCGCCACGATGGACGATGCGGGTTTCGCTCCATAAGGGGTTAACCTTTGCAATCTGCCTCAGCGGGAAGGTGTTGTTGGGGCTGCCAAGAACGGCGGAAGTAAGAGCCATAGGGCTGGAAATTCCAAGATCCTCTACGTCAGAGAAGGTCATATCGGAATCGTCTTTAACAATGATGGGCAGTTCATAATCTCCTTCCCAAATGCGTCCAACCTGAAGGTTGCTGGTGACGGCGCTAAGGGCCAGGGCGGCCGTTGCGCGGGTAATTCCAAGCTGCGGCGCAACCACGGGATCAAGCGTCACGTCAATGATAGGGTAGGCGTCAAAGAAGTCTGTATGAACCCATTCCAGCTCCGGTATAGGCCGAATCTTATCCATAAGCCGCTGTGCGGCGGTACGGATAGAGTCGATATCGTCCCCGTAGAAGCGGTATTCAAGTTCCGGGACCTCAAGGAAGTCCAGCCTCTTGAAGCGGATGTATGCCTGCGGGAAGGCTTCGCTCCAGGCGGGTTGGTATTTATCCAAAAGCTCGATTGTGGCGTCCTGGGACTTGGTGTTTACAATGAACTGGGCAAAGTTCTTGCCTCCGATCTGGGGCGCGTAGCAGGTCATAAAGCGCGGGGATGCGCAGCCCACGAAGCTGGTGACGCACTTTACCTGCGGATCGGCCAGCAGCACGTTCCTAAGGGAATCGGCCACAAATTCGGTATCGTTAAGACCCTTGCCCTCGGGCAGGAAGATTTCAATTGCGAACTGGTCTCTGTCGGCGTAAGGGAAGAGCCTTATCTTAAGGGCCGGAATCAGCAGGCAGGACAAAGCAATGGCGGCAATACCTCCGCCTATGGTTATCCATGGATGCTTGAATGTGAAGCCAAGCACCTTGTCATAGACAGACTGTACCACATCTGTAATGCCCTTACCTTCTTTTTTCTTCATCTTTTCCGGTTTGATGATAAGCACTTCCAGGAATGGAATTACCGTCACGGCCAGCAACAGAGAAACCATCAAGTTGATGGTAATTGTCATAGGGAAGTCCTGCAGGGCGTCCAGGAAGGCTCCTTTCATTGTAAGGAGCAGCGGGAAGAAGATTATGCAGATGCAGGCCGTAGCAAGCAGCATCGGCATAAAATACTGTACCGCGGACTTAATGGCAGCCTCGCGCGGGGCAAAACCCTTTTCCAGATACTCCAGGTAGCCGTCAATCACCACGATTGAGTTGTCCACCACCATTCCCAACACCACAATCAAGGCGGCAAGCGTTACAATGTTCAGTTCGATGCCCATAATGAACATTATGGAAACGGAGATGAAGGTGCTGAGCGGTATGGTGATGGCCGCTACTATCGCAGAGCGCAAAGGGAACAGAATCATCATCACCAGAATGATGATAGCCATGGACAGCAGCAGGTCACGCAGGAACGAATTTACGCTGTCGGCTACAACCTTAGGCTGGTCTGCGATGCGGGTGATGGTAATGTCCGGCGGCAGGTTTTCCTGGCGGAATTCGTTGAGCACCTCGTCCACATCGTGACCATAGGCTACGATATTCTTGCCGGGGGTCATTTCCAGAGACAGAAGTATGCAAGGGTTGCCGTTCTGCTGAATGTAGCTGTCTGCGGCATCGTACTCCCTTACTACCGTAGCTATATCGCGCACGCGCACGATGTTTCCGCCGGAAGGATCGGTAAAGATAATCTGCTCTTCTATCTCCCGGATATTGTTTTCTGTAGCTTCAATGTGGATAGGGGTATCCTGGTCCCCGTCACTGATCCTGCCGCTGGCGGCTGTCAGGCCTTCCGACCTTAGTTTTGTGAACAATACCTGCTGGCCGATACCATAGGCCTGAAGCCTGTGCCTGTCGATATACAGACTAATCTGTTCCGTTTGCTGCCCGCTCATGCGAACGTTTGCAACGGAAGGGATGCGGCGCAGCTTGTCAGACAGGTCGTCGCAGTATTTCTGAAGCTCGCGGTAGCTGCGCAGGTTGCTTTCTATTGCAATCAGCAGCGCCGACGTGTTTCCAAAGTCGTCGTTGGCAATCAGGGCCAGGACGCCGGTGGGCAGGCTGTTCTTAAACAGGTTGAGGCCGTGCTTAATCTTGCTCCAGACCTCGTCTTTATTATGGACGTCGTCGTTCAGGTTGAGCATTACTATGCACATCCCGTTCTTTGACGTAGTGGTAGTCTTTTTACGGTTGACCTCTCCGTAGGTAAACAGATACCGCTCCAGCGGGCGGGCCACCTGCTCTTCTACTTCTTCCGATGTTGCACCGGGGTAAACGGCCACGACCACTCCCATGCGCACGGTGAATTGCGGGAATTCATCCTTGGGCATTTCGCGCATTCCGAAGATGCCAAGGAAGAACAGTAGGGCTATAACAAGCAGGGTAATGGGATAATGCTCCAGGGGCCACCGGAGCCATGACATTTTCTCCTTTTCCATAGCCTAGAAAATTACTTTAGTGCCTTCTCCAAGCTTCTGCCAGCCTTCTGAGACTATGATATCTCCCTGCTTCAGGCCTTCGTTAATAACTATGCTGTTGCCTACGGTCTTGCCAATTGAAACATCGGTCCTGTGGGCCAATCCTTCACTGTCTACGGTCCATATAAACAGGCCGCCGTTATTGTTTTTCTGTACTGCGACGATGGGGACCAGAATGTAGTCGTTATCCCCCGTAGGGAAGCTTACGCTTGCCACCATGCCGGGCAGCAACTTTTTGTCAGGGTTCGCGGCGTGGATGCGGATGCCGTAAGAGTGGGTGATTGCATCGGCCTTAACGCCCTTTTCTATGATGCCTCCGTTAATTTTCTTGTCGGCAGCTTCTACTGTTATTACGGATGCGGTATTGGCGCCGATGCGTCCAATCTCGTTCTCCGGAATAGAAACTTTGACTATTACACTGCTGACGTCAAGGATGGTGACGATGGCCTGGGAGGGGAGTGCCGTTTCTCCTGCGCCAACATATTTTTTGCCGATAACGCCGGAAACCGGGGCTGTAAGGCGGCAGTCGTCAAGGTTTTTCTGTGCCAGTTCTTTTTCTGCCGTGGCCTGGGCTACCTTGCTTTGAATCTCGACCCACTGTGCTTCGGTCAGTGCACCGGAACTGTGCAATTTGCCGTAACGCTCAAGAGCGTCGTCCGCTTGTGCCTTGGTGGCTTCTGCCGCAGACAGAATATTGCGGGCCGATGTCTCGTCCATCTCTGCGATTACCTGGCCTTTGGCTACCCATTGACCTTCGCTCACATAGACTTTTTTAACCACGCCCATGCCTGTGAAACTTACGGCAGTGGATTCTTTTTCCTCTATGATTCCAACGTAATTGCGAGCCTGACCGGCTGCTTTACCAAGCGATACTGTTTCCGTTTTTACACGTGTGGGGGCTTTGGTTCCTTTTTTACCATTTTCGTTGCAACCGAAGAAAATAATAGCGGCTAAACAACAAAGAAATATTCTTTTTTTCATATGTGGTGTTTTATTTTTAATCGAGATTATGTGCCTTATTTACAAATATGTGGAAATTTTTATAATTATTTGTTGTTAATTCAACCATAAATATTGCAAATTGCGCACAGTGTGCCTAATTATATAATTAATAGTGACATTTTGAACATCCGTATGTGGTGAAAAATGCTATTTTTGCATCGCGAAATGAATAATTATGCTTAAAGACGAAATCACCATTAAAGCCGTCATCGACAATTCCCGCGGCGGAATAGACTATTCGGACGAAGATATCGTATTGAAAGACAGTATCAGACTGGTCTCTACGCCTTCTTCCGTCCGTCTTGCAATGAACTGCTTGTTCTTCATCCTCAAAGGACATGCGCAAGTTGTCGTAAACGGCAAGATTATTAAGGTAGAAAAGAACAATTTTGTCATCTGCCCTCCTAACATCGGCATCAGCGACTTCATGATCAGTCCGGGTTTTGAAGTCAGGGTCCTTTTCTTCTCCAGCCGTATTCTGCAGACCTTCCTTAGGGAAAAGGTAGAGATCTGGAATGAATTCGTTTATTCCCGCAAGGTTCATGTCGTAGCCATGGAAGGGGATCGCTTCAGTGCATACACCACTTTTTATGGCATGCTGCACACGGTTATCCAAAGCGGTGTACAAATGCCTTTCTACAACGAGATCATCAGGTCTATGATTGGCGTCGGCCTTCTGGGCCTGACCAGCATCCTGTATAAGGACAGGAATTCCCTGAACAGTACCCTGACCTCCCGTCCGGACAAACTGTTCCGCCAGTTCCTGGAGATTCTGCATAACTCCAGCACGGCACATTGCACCGTAGAGTCTTTGGCACAGGAGCTGTGCGTATCTCCCAAATACCTGTCCAATATCTGTAAGAAGAATTCCGGCAAGACGGCATCGGCCTGGATAGAGGAAAGGGTTATGGAAGAAATCCGTTACTATTTGCGTCAGACAGACATGAGCGTTAAGCAGATCTGCTACGAGCTTGGTTTCTCAAGTCCCTCATTCTTTAGCAAATACGTCCGTGCGCATTTTAACATGACTCCGCTTCAGCTAAGAAGAACATAAAAAACGCCTTTTTTAAAAATATTATTTAAAAAGGTTGGAGTTAACGTTTTAATAGCTAACTTTGCATCATCAATCACAGGTAGAACCGGGAGTATTGGAAAGCCTGAAAGATGATGGACATATACGAAGAAAAGCAAATACAGGAACTGCCTCTGAGCGTTCCGCTATTCAGAAAAAAAGTAGAAAGCTTTCTCAAGACTAATGGACTTAGGCTTGAGAAGGTTAATTTGTATATGGCCATCCAGGATGCCGACGAAAGCATCCTGGCTGGTGGCGGTCTTGACGGAGACACTATTAAGTGTATTGCAGTATCAGAGAAAGCCCGCTCCGGAGGTCTTGCCGTTCCGCTTATCTCCAGACTTATTTCTGTTGCGGCCCAGCAGGGTCATACTAACGTAAAGGTCTTTACCAAGCCGGAAAACACAGCTATTTTTGAAAGCCTTGGCTTTACCGTTCTTGGCCGTGCCCCCAAGGCTGTGCTGATGGAAAACGGCCGCGGCCTTGCCGCTTATCTGTCGGGATTCCCGGTCAAGCCGGGAATGACGGACGGTGTCATAATTATGAACGCCAACCCCTTCACCATCGGCCATAAATATTTAATAGAGAAGGCTGCCGGGCAGGTGGATCATCTATTTGTGATTGTAGTTAAGGAAGACGTTTCCCGCTTCCCTTACGCAGACCGCCTTGCCATGACAAAGGCCGCCTGCGCCGGTTTTTCCAATGTGACCGTATGCGAAGGCAGTGATTATCAGATTTCTGCCGCCACCTTCCCCACATACTTTTTGAAAGAACTGTCAGACGCTTCTGAAACCCAGATGCGCCTTGACCTTGATATATTTGCAAGGCATATTGCTCCTGCTCTTGGCGCTACAGTGCGCTTTGTTGGCAGTGAGCCCCAAGATGCCCTTACGGCCCGCTACAACGCCATTATGAAAGAGGTTCTGCCCGCTGCCGGCGTGCAGGTTGTCGAACTTCCCCGTCTCTGTTATTCTGAGCTTGGCGAAGAATCTCCCGTCAGCGCCTCCGCCGTACGTAAAGGCTTGGATGGCTTTGACGGCGGCTTCTGGCATCTTTTGCCGGAGACCAGCCTTCCGTACGTTCTGGCAGAAGCGGCAGTTACCGCCCTCCGCCAGGAACTTGACACTACTCCCAAGCCTGGGCTTGTAGATAAAGAAGGAAACGGCGCACATCGGGATATGGATTACGCTTTGATGATCCGTAGCATAGAGGCCTTGCGTCCTTGGTTTGTGAGGATTGCCGCTCACGATGGCGACCTTGTCAGCCTTGGTCTTGAGGCCGAAGCTGCAATGCTTGCCGCCACCCACGGCGTCAACACCCACAAAGGCGCCCTCTTCTGCCTCGGTCTGGTACTATCTGCGACCGGAAAGGAGGGGATTCCTGTCCGGGCGCGCATTGCGGAAATAGCGTTAGGTATCCCGGAAACAGGACGTAGCAAGGAAAGGGGTAGTGTAAAGGGAGCGCTGGCAATGGCAAGAGAAGGATATAAAGAGCTGTTTGATAAGTGGTTACCGGAGCTCAGGACAAACGGCCCGCTGCCAACACTAATGCTAATAATGGCAAGCCTTGACGACACCAACATCCTCCACCGCGGCGGCAGTGAAGCCCTGGCCTATGTGAAGGCCCGCGCAACAGATATTTACGAAAACGGCCGCATCGGCATAGAAAATGAAATAATAGAGTTCGGCAGGGAACTGAAGGACAGGAACCTGTCCCCGGGAGGCGCCGCAGACATGCTGGCCCTAACCATGCTGGCCGCTAAAATAGAAAAGTAAATAATTAAAATATAAACAATTAAAGTTCACTAAAACAAAAAAATTATGGTAGAATTGATTCCTCACGGTGTTTACCTTCTTGACGGCAAAACCGTTGCAGAAAAAGCTGACCTCACCCCTGACGAGGCCCGTGAAAACACCATTACTTACGGTATCCTTCGCGCTCACGACGTAGACGGAAGCAAGGGAAAGAAAATGCGCATCCGCTTTGATGCCATGGTTTCCCATGACATTACCTATGTAGGTATCATCCAGACAGCACGCGCAAGCGGACTGGACAAGTTCCCTCTCCCTTACGCAATGACCAACTGCCACAACTCACTTTGCGCTGTCGGCGGCACCATCAACGAAGACGACCACGTATTCGGCCTTTCAGCCGCTAAGAAGTACGGCGGTATCTATGTTCCTGCAAACCAGGCAGTTATTCACCAGTATGCACGTGAGGCCCTGACCCGCTGCGGCAACATGATCCTTGGTTCCGACAGCCACACACGTTATGGCTCACTCGGTAACATGGGTGTAGGTGAAGGTGGCGGCGAGCTTGTTAAGCAGCTGCTTCGCAACACCTGGGACATCAACGCCCCTGAGGTAGTTCTTGTATGGCTCGAAGGCAAGCCCCGCAAGGGTATCGGCCCTCACGATGTAGCTATCTCACTTGTAAAGGCTGTGTTCGAGAGCGGTTTCGTTAAGAACAAAGTTCTTGAGTTCGCAGGCCCCGGCGTTGCAAATCTGCCCATCGACTTCCGTAACGGCATCGATGTAATGACAACCGAGACCACCTGTCTGTCATCAATCTGGATTACCGACGGCGAGGTTGAAAAGTACTTCAAGATGCACGAGCGTCCCGATGCTTACAAAGAGCTGAAGCCCGGAAAGGTTGCTTACTATGACAGCATGATCCGCATCGACCTTGGCAAGCAGGAGAGCATGATCGCCCTTCCTTTCCATCCTTCAAATGCTTACACCATCCACGAGCTTCAGGCAGACCCCGTTGGCATTCTTACCGCAGTAGAGAAAGACGCCCGCGAGCGTTTTGGCGACAAGATCCAGATTGACCTTCTTTCCAAGATCAAGAACGGCAAGGTTGTAGCAGACCAGGGTATCATCGCAGGTTGCTCCGGCGGTACTTACGACAACCTCTCAGAGGCTGCCACCATCCTCAAGGGCAAGTCAATCGGCAACGATTACTTCACCATGAGCGCATATCCCCAGTCAACACCTGTTTACCTTGCTACCACCCGCAATCACATTGCAGAAGAGCTTCTTGAGGCAGGCGTTGTTATCAAGCCCGCATTCTGCGGACCTTGCTTCGGTGCAGGTGACGTTCCTTCAAACAACGGTTTCTCTATCCGTCACACCACCCGTAACTTCCCTAACCGTGAAGGCTCAAAGCCCGGTCAGGGCCAGATTTCACTTGTATCCCTCATGGATGCACGTTCAATCGCTGCAACCGCAGCAAATGGTGGCGTAATCACCGCTGCAACTGATATCGACTACAACGATACCCACGCTCCTTACAGCTTCGACGGCCGCATTTACAAGAGCCGTATCTTCAACGGCTACGGCAAGGCAGACGCTTCCGTAGAGCTTCGTTACGGTCCCAACATCAAGGACTGGCCTAAGATGTATCCTATGCAGGACAACATGCTGGTAGAGCTTGCAGCCGTTATCCACGACCCTGTTACCACTACCGACGAGCTCATCCCTTCAGGTGAGACCTCTTCTTACCGTTCCAACCCTCTTAAGCTCAGCGAGTTTGCACTCAGCCGCCGCGTTCCGGAGTATGTAGGAATCTCTAAGAGAATCCAGGCTCAGGACCTTGAGCGCCGCGCAGGCAAGGTTCCCGCAAATGTTGCAGAGGCCCTTGCAAAGGTTGGTGCAAATGCAAAGGATACTTCCTTCGGTTCATGCGTATTCGCCAACAAGCCCGGCGACGGTTCTGCACGTGAGCAGGCCGCTTCCTGCCAGAAGGTTCTTGGTGGCGATGCCAACATCTGCTACGAGTACGCTACCAAGCGCTACCGCAGCAACTGTATCAACTGGGGTATCGTTCCTTTCACCATCGCAAAGGAGACAGAGTTCAACTATGTTCCCGGTGACTTCGTATTTGTAAAGGGTATCCGCGAGGCTATCCTCTCCGGCAAGGAAGAAATTGATGCACAGGTTATTACAAAGGACGGCGTTAAGCCCATCCACCTGTTCTTCCAGAACCTTACCGCCGACGAGCGCCAGATCCTTGCAGACGGTTGCCTCATGAACTATTACAAGAATCAGAAATAATTAATAAATAATAACTTAAAGAAATGAAAAAGATCCAGATGACCACCCCTCTCGTAGAGATGGACGGTGACGAAATGACAAGAATCCTTTGGAAGATGATTAAGGACGAGCTTGTGCTCCCCTTCGTTGACCTTAAGAGCGAGTATTATGACCTTGGCCTTGAGTATCGTGACAAGACCAGCGATCAGGTAACCATCGACTCTGCAAACGCTACCAAGAAGTATGGTGTAGCCGTTAAGTGCGCAACCATCACTCCTAACGTTCAGCGTATGAGCGAGTACAATCTTCACGAGATGTGGAAGTCCCCGAACGGAACCATCCGTGCCATGCTTGACGGTACCGTATTCCGTTGCCCTATCACCATCCCTTCAATCCACCCTGCAGTTAAGTTCTGGAAGAGGCCTATCACCATCGCCCGTCACGCTTATGGCGACGTTTACCGTGATGTAGAGATTCAGACCAACGAGCCCGGCGTTGCAAAGCTCGTGTTCGAGGGTGAGAGCGGTAAGAAAGAGGAAATGGTTATCCACAAGTTCGCAGGCCCCGGCGTCATCGAGGGTATGCACAACACCGACGCTTCTATCCGCAGCTTCGCACATTCTTGCTTCAAGTATGCTCTTGACGTTAAGCAGACCATCTGGTTCGCTACCAAGGACACCATCTCCAAGAAATATGACGGCCGCTTCAAGGCTATCTTCGAGGAAGTATTCCAGGAGTACAAGGATGCCTTCGAGAAGGCCGGCATCGAGTACTTCTACACCCTTATCGACGATGCAGTTGCACGCGTAATGCGTAGCGAGGGCGGCTTCATCTGGGCTTGCAAGAACTACGACGGTGACGTTATGTCCGACATGGTTTCTACAGCCTTCGGTTCACTTGCCATGATGACTTCAGTTCTCGTTAGCCCTGACGGCAAATACGAGTACGAGGCTGCTCACGGCACCGTAACCCGCCACTATTACAAGTATCTTAAGGGCGAAGAGACTTCTACCAACCCTATGGCTACTATCTTCGCATGGAGTGGTGCATTCCGCAAGCGTGGTGAGCTTGACAACCTGCCGGAGCTCGTTAACTATGCCAACCAGCTTGAGGCTGCTTGCTTCGACACTCTTAACGAGGGTCTCGTTACCAAAGACCTTGTTAACCTGATCGAGGGCATGACTCCTACCGCACTCAACTCACTTGACTTCCTTAAGGCTATCCGCACCCGTCTTGAAAAGAGGCTCGGTTGCTAAAGAGTTATTTGAGTACCAATACCATTTGAAAGAGAGGCCGCATTTAAAATTGCGGCCTTTTTTGCGCCCTGACGCAGGGCGCGGAAGGCATTTTCCAGTTTGGGAAGCATACCGCCATCGATGGCTCCGCCGGCCTTGAGCTGCAGGAAATCGGCCTCTGAGAGTTGAGGGATGACGCTGGTGGGGTCGTTGATGTCGGCAAGCACGCCGTCCTTCTCAAAGCATGTCCAAAGCTCCGCTTGCAAAGCGGCGGCAACTGAGGCGGCAACGGTGTCAGCATTGGTATTCAGAAGATTGCCTGCTCCGTCGTGGTTGATGGGACTTAGAACCGGCGTAAGGTCCTGGTCCAGCAGCCCTTTCAGAATGGCGCGATTCACCGATGCCGGAGAAACGTCACCCACGGCGCCGAAGTCCACCGGGCTTCCGTCAATATCCAGCGGTGCGCGTTTCTGGGCCTTAATTACGTTGCCATCGCAGCCTGAAAGGCCGATGGCGTTGCAGCCATAACTCTGTAACAAACTGACCAGCTGCTTATTGCACCAACCGGCGTAAACCATGGTGACAACCTGAAGAGTATCCTGGTCAGTTACCCTGCGGCCCTGGATCTTTATGGGCTTCTGCCCCAGCTTTTCCTGCATACGGCTGGCAAGGGCGCCTCCGCCGTGAACCAGCACCTTTGGGCCCTGCAGTGCGGCAAAGTCACGGCAAAACTGCTTCAGGGCAGCATCGTCGTCCAGAACGTTGCCTCCTATTTTTACAACCTTTATCATAGGTCCTGAAGAATCATTTTAAGAACTGTCTGGGCCGATACAACGCGGTTGGCGGCCTCCGGAATTACAAGAGACTGGGGACTTTCAATGACATCGTCGCTCACTATCATATTACGCCTTACCGGCAGGCAGTGAAGGAAGAATGCATTGTTGGTAAGAGCCATTTTCTCTGTTGTTACCGTCCAGCTCATATCCTTTGAAAGAACCTGGCCATAGTGCTCGTAGCTTGCCCAGTTCTTGGCATAAACGAAGTCTGCGCCTTCCAGGGCCTCGTCCTGATTATGGGTGATGCGGGCACCCTTGGTGAACTCCGGTGCAAGGTCGTAGCCCTCCGGATTGGCAATGACAAAGTCATAATCCGTCATCAGCAGGCCTTCTGCAAACGAGTTGGGCACAGCCTGAGGCAGGGCCTTGGGATGCGGCGCCCATGTCATCACAACCTTGGGACGGGCCGTCTTCTTGTGCTCTTCTATGGTCAGCAGGTCCGCAAAAGTCTGCAGCGGATGGCGGGTTGCCGCTTCCATACTGAAAACAGGCTTGCCGGAGTATTTAATGAACTGATTCAGAATTACTTCGTTATAATCGTCCTCTTTGCTCTTGAACTGGGCGAAGGAGCGGACTCCAATAACGTCGGCGTAGCTGCCCATAACCGGAATCGCTTCCAGCAGATGTTCGCTTTTGTCGCCGTCCATTACAACGCCGCGCTCAGTTTCAAGCTTCCAGGCACCCTGGTTTACGTCCAGAACCATAACATTCATGCCCAGGTTAAGGGCTGCCTTCTGGGTGCTAAGGCGGGTACGAAGGCTGTTATTGAAAAAGACCAGAAGGGCGGTCTTGTCCTGTCCCAATGCTTTGTCTGCGAAGGGATTAGCTTTCACATATTTGGCTGCTTCAAGGGCTTCTTTGATGTTCCCCAGCTGCTTTATTGAAGTAAAATGTCTCATTTTGTCAATTCTTTCCAGGCGTTAACAAACTTTTCTGCCGTTTCCATGCTGATGGTAAGGGATGGCAGCAGGCGGATTACATTCTCTCCGGCGGCTCCGGTAAAGAAGTGTTTTTCAAACAGTAGGCGGTCCCTGAGGCCGACATATTCCGGCTTCAGTTCCAGGCCTATCATAAGCCCGCGGCCGCGGTACTCCTTGACGGCTTTATCATTCTGCAGAGCTTCTTTGAAGTATTCGCCCACCTTGGCGGCATTTGCCACAAGTTGCTCTTTTTCCATGATCTCCAGCACTGCGATGGCGGCGGCGCAGCCCAGATGGTTACCGCCGAAAGTGGTTCCCAGCATGCCGTAGGCAGGTTTTATCTTAGGGCTGATAAGCACGGCTCCCATGGGGAAGCCGTTGGCTATTCCTTTTGCCATCGAAACGATGTCGGCCTTTATGCCGGCATGCTGATGTGCAAAGAACTGTCCTGTTCGGCCATAGCCGGACTGTATTTCGTCGGCCACCAGAACGGTGCCGGTTTTGTCGCAAAGGTCACGTAGGCCCTTAAGGAAGTCGTCGGTGGGCTCGAAAATTCCGGCTACGCCCTGGATGCCCTCTACTATAACGGCTGCATAAGTGCCCTGGATAAGCTCTTTTTCTACAGCGGCAAGGTCGTTCAACGGTACAAAGGTGACGTTGGGATTTGCATTGAACGGCGAGCGGATCTTAGGATTGTCGGTCACGCCCACTGCGCCGGATGTACGGCCGTGGAAGGCTTTTCCAAAGGCCAGGACCTTGGCCCTGCCGGTAGCGAAGGATGCCAGTTTAAGGGCGTTCTCGTTGGCCTCGGCACCGCTGTTGCAAAGGAAAAGCGAGTAGTCCGGATAACCGCTGGCCTCTGACAATTTTGCAGCCAGACGGCTCTGGAGGCTGTTTTTAACTGCGTTGGAATAGAAGCCCAGAGTCTGCGCCTGTTTGGTAATGGCCTCGACATAATGCGGATGGCAATGTCCCACGCTGATGACGGCATGGCCGCCGTAAAGATCTGTATACTGCGTGCCGTCGGCAGTCCACAAAGTGGTATCGAGCCCCTTCACGGGTTCGATGTTCCACTGCTTATATACTTCAAATAGTCCCATATCTAAAATGCCGATGCTTTAAGTTTAAGGCCTGTGGTCTCTTCAAGGCCAAGCATCAGGTTCATATTCTGGACGGCCTGTCCGGCGGCGCCCTTTAGTAAATTATCTATTACGGAAGTGATGACCAGCTCTCCGTCGTGCTTTTCAAGGCTGATAAGGCACTTGTTGGTGTTTACTACCTGCTTTAGATCTACCTGACCGGGGAACAGGAAGGTGAACGGAGCGTCCTTGTAGTAGTTTTTGTACAGTTCCTCTGCTTCCTGCTGGCCGAGTTCGCAGGGGGTGTGCAGGGTGGCGAAGATGCCACGGGCGAAGTCACCGCGAACCGGTACAAAGTTTATGGTGGGCTTAGCTCCCTGAAGGCTTTCAAGGTTGCGGCAAATCTCCAGAAGGTGCTGATGCTCAAATACTTTGTAGGCTGACAGGTTATTGTTTCGCCAGCTGAAGTGGGTGGTTGCGCCCGGCTTTACGCCTGCACCGGTGCTGCCGGTAATGGCAGTTACATTCACGGCTTCTTTAAGCAGGCCTTTCGCTGCCAGCGGCAGCAGTGCCAGCTGGATCGCGGTGGCAAAGCAGCCGGGATTGGCTATTTTTGTCGCGCCCTGGATTTTGGCTTTCTGCCATTCCGGGAGTCCGTAAACATAGCCTTCGCTCTGGTCACGGTAGTCCTGGGCCAGGTCTATAACCTTCAGGCCTTCGGGCATTTTGTTGGCCTCCCAGAATTGGGCGCTTTTGCCATGGGCTCCGCAAAGGAAAAGGACATCTGCCTGCTCCAAGGGAGCATCGGCAGAAAAGACAAGATCAGTATCGCCCCAAAGGCCTTCGTGGGTCGGGGCAACCGGCTCGCCTGCATGGCTCTCTGAATGCACAAAGGCCACTTCGGCCGCCGGATGGTTTACCAGCAGCCGCAGCAGTTCGCCGGCGGTGTAGCCCGCGCCTCCTATTATTCCTATCTTATACATATCTCAATTGTCATACCCGGCTTGACCGGGTATCTTTTATTCTCCCGGATGATGAATGGTCAGATGCTCGTTGGGGTCGTACAGAAGGCCGGTGCAGATGCACATTTTGTAGTCGTGGCTCTGCAGGATGGGGAAATGGCGGCAACCTTCGCAGCCTTTCCAGAACTCAGGGTCGTCTGTCAGTTCCGTGTAAGGTACAGGCCTGAAACCAAACTCATAGTTCATCTTCATCACTGCCGCGCCGGTGGTAATGGAGAAGATCTTCGCATCCGGGAACAGTTTGCGTGAAAGGATAAATGTCTGTTCCTTAATTCGTTTGGCAAGGCCCATCCCGCGGAATTCGTGGGCGACGATGAGGCCGGAATTGGCTACGAACTGCTTTCCGCCCCATGATTCTATATAGGAGAATCCGGCAAAACGGCCATCTTCCGTAAGGGCGATGACTGCTTTTCCGTTTTTCATTTTATCTATTATGTATTCCGGAGTACGCTTGGCGATACCGGTTTTACGCTCCAGGGAAGAGAGATATATTTCCTGGCATATTTCCTCGGCAAAAACCCCATGGCTGCCGTCAGCTACTTTAACTGTAAATTCCATTTGCAAACGGTTACTTATTAAACCGTCGGCAAATATACAGTATTCTGAATAAATATCCTAATATTTTGCGGAAAATTGCATATTATTATGTAAAATATGCATAAATCACTGCATATTATGCAGTTTTTGGTAGGCCAAGCGTTCGTCGCCGCTGGCCAGGTAGATGATGCCGCAGTAGCGGAAGCCATACTTTAGTATGACGTGCTGCATTATGTGGTTGTCTCTGTGGGTGTCTATTCTGATGTTATTGTCCCGCGCAAAGCACCAGTCCATAATGGTCTTGAAGACGCCGCGGACCTGCGGATAGCTGCCGATGCGGTGCACCACGTGGTAGGGTAGCGTATCTTCCAGCCACTGCCCTTGGTAAATCTTTGCGTAGGTAGGTTCCGGCGATGCGATGAAGGCAAAGTAAGCTACTATCTGTTGCCCCTGCAGCACTGCATAGCCGTTCCCAAGGCGGATGTCGTTAAGGACTACTTCTTCTGACGGATATCCCCCTGTCCACTGGTCCATATTGCCCGATGCGCGCATTATGCCTCTGGCCGCGTCCAGTACGGCCATTATGTCCTTCAGGTCTTCGCCCTTCGCCGGGCGGATGGTGAGTGTTGCTTCCAGCATGGAGAGTATCTTGTCTTCCAACTCTTCCCGAGTGTGAGTATGGGCGCGCATGCATTCCCGGGCGGGCTTGTCGCAAAGTAGGCAGCGCCGCTCCGGCAGTCCGATGTCATCCCCGACCCGATCGGGGATCTCAACACATCGATGTCCATTAGCCGCCCCAGAGGGTGGCTGTCCTCTATCTGGCAGCAAAGTCTCTTAGCTTCCAGCACCGGCACGTCCACTACAAAGTACGCCTCAAATCCCGTTTCCAGGTCCCTCTCTTCTGAGAAGAGGAGATGAGATTCTTCGACTCGCTGCGCTCGCTCAGAATGACAGGTGGAGGCGGAGCAGGTGGTGTCCATCCCAGACCCGTGGCCGCCGAATACTGCGTGGATGGCATCCACGCCGGCGTGGGCTATGGCCAAGGACCTCCAATCACGCTTTACGGGCCCCGGAAGCATCACCGTAAGGCAAATTAAAGAAGCCCGCGGAAATTTCTCCGCGAGCTCCATTTGGTGTTCTACCCTGGCATCGCGACTTGCCAGAAGCTGATCCAGGGTAATCATTAGTCAACTATGTTGCGAATCTCGTCAAGAACCTTGCCGTCGCGGTTGTAAACAATACCTACAACCTTGTCGCCGAAAGGCAGGGCATCGGGAGTGCCGATGATAGAAGTAGCCTTAGCAGCAAGATCGTGGATATCGACAACCTTGAGGCCGGCAGCCTTCAGGCGCTCTGCAACCTCAGGACGGTTGGGATTAACGGCAATACCGTACTCTGTAACCACAACATCAACACTCTTTCCGGGAGTGATAAGAGTGGTAACCTTAGGTACGACGCAAGGGATGCGGCCGCGGAGCAGAGGGCAAACGATGATGCTGAGTGCGCTGTCTGCTGCGGTATCCTGGTGACCGCCGATGGCGCCGCGGATGATACCGTCGGAACCAACAAGCACGTTCACGTTGAAGTTAACGTCAACCTCGAGGGCGGACAAAATAACGATGTCAAGAGCGTGAACGGCAGAACCCTGATGCATGCCGCTGGCATACTCTACTGCAGAAACTTCCTGGTGGAAAGGATCGTTCTTGATGCTCTCTGCGGCAACCTTGTCAAAGGACTGAACGTCAATCAGACGGCCGATCAGGCCTTCCTCGTGAAGCTTAACCATGTGGGCGGTAATGCCGCCAAGGGCGAAGGAAGCCTTGATGCCCTTCTCCAGCATGCTCTCGCGGATGTATTTAACTACTGCCAGAGAAGCGCCGCCGGTACCGGTCTGGATGCTGAAGCCGTCCTCGAAGTAACCGGAATTGATTACAACCTTGGCTGCTGACTTGGCAAGCAGGATATCGCGGGGGTTCTTGGAATCACGGATTGCGCCGGCAGAAATCTTGGAGCTGTCGCCAACAGAATCTACAACAACTACAGACTCTACATCGGCAGCAGAAATAGACTTGGGAACATTAGGATAAGCTACAAGGTCGTCGGTAATAACAACGACGTGGTCTGCGTAGCGGGCGTCAGGAAGGGCGTAGCCAAGGGAACCGCAAATGGACTTGGCGTTTTCGCTGCGGGAATAGCCGCAGGCGTTGCCAAACTCATCGGCAGAAGAAGCGCCAAGGAAAGCAACATCGATATGAAGCTCGCCGGTAGCGATTGCGCTGCCTCGTCCGCCATGTGAGCGGAAGATAACGGGCTCCTTCATCAGGCCGTGGGAAATCTCGTTGGCAAGCTCGCCACGAAGGCCGGAAGTAGAAATCTTTGTAATAACGCCGTTCTTGATATGCTCAATAAGGGGAGCGTGAACGTCAGAGAGGCTGGATGCTGCAAGATGCAGGTCCTTGAAACCCATCTCTGACAGCTTTGCAACAACCATGTTGACAACCTTGTCACCGCCGCGGAAGTGGTGGTGGAAAGAAATTGTCATACCGTTCTTAAGACCGGATTTGCGGATTGCCTCTTCAAGAGTGACAAGTTTAGAGTTTCTCATTGTACGTCCTCCTTATTTAAGATTCCTGATGCAATTGCCAGTGCGATGGTCCTTTCTGCGCGGATAACAACCGGGCGGTCAACCATCTTGCCGTTAACGGCGATAACGCCTGAGCCCTTAGCCTGAGCCTCCTTGATGGCGGCGATAATCTTAAGGGACTTCTCTATAGCCTTTGCGGTAGGAGCGAATACCTCATTTACAACCTCTATCTGACGAGGGTTGATGATAGACTTGCCGTCGAAGCCAAGAGTCTTGATAAGCTCTACTTCTTTGCGGAAGGTCTCCATATCGTCCAGATTGGAGTAAACGGTGTCGAAGCAGCTGATGCCTGCGGCGCGGGCTGCGACAACTATGGTCTCGCGTGCGAGTTCGAGCTCTTTGCCGTCCGGGGTACGCTGGGTCTTAAGGTTGGCGCTGTAGTCTTCTGCGCCAAGGGCGATACCCATCATCCTCTTGGATGCTGTTGCAATCTCGTAAGCATTTACAACACCAAGGGCGCTCTCGATGGCAGCCATGATCTGGGTGCGGCCTACACAACCGAGCTCTGTTTCAACCTTGACAATTTCTGCCTCAAGCTCGCGGACCTCGTCTGCGGTCTCTGTCTTAGGCATGCGGATAACATCTACGCCGGCCTTAACAACTGCCTCTACGTCTTTCTTGCCGTAAGGAGTGTTAAGCGGGTTGATGCGCACTACCATTTCTGTGTCACCGTAGTCGATGGACTTAAGGGCATTGTAAACCAAAAGGCGGGCAGCGTCTTTTTCTGCCATTGTTACTGAGTCCTCAAGGTCCAGCATGATTGAATCCGGACCGTAGATGTGGGCGTCAGCCATCATTCCGGGGTTGTTGCCCGGAACGAACATCATAGTTCTTCTAAGTCTTTCCATACAATAGCCTCCTATTTCCAAACGTCCTTTCCGGTGGCGCGGACAGCGGCTGCGGTTACGCGTGCGCGGATAGTGCAGTCAAGGGCGCCTTTGTCGGTTGCCTTGACTTCTGCATTGTCAATACCAAGGTCTTTGAGAGTGTCGGTGATCAGCGCGCGGATCTGTTTTCCGAACTGCGCTGCAACCGAGCTTTCCAGGTCTACAACCAGTCCTTCCCCGGCCTTTGCGGGGCCTATCTGGACCATGATGTCTCCTGATTCAAGAGTGCCAGCTACGGCGTTTTTAATTTCCATAATTATGTGTGTTTTTCGATAATTCCGATTTATCCCACAAAATTACCCTTTTTTCTTTATAAAAGAAAATTTTATAGAAAAAGAGATGCTGCGCCAAGCATTGCGGCCTTGTCCAGAAGCACGGAACCTTTGACGGAAACCGTCAGTCCGGCCTGTCCGTAGGCGCGCTGCAGCGGCTGCATGAAGAGCGGCAGACTGCGGGAGATATTGCCTCCAAGTACCAGCGTGCGGCTGTCAAACTTATTCAGCCAAGGGGTGGTGAACTCTGCAAGGCGATATCCGAACTCTGTGAAAAGCTGCTTTGCGGCTTCGTCGAACTCGAATCGCATGGCAACGTCCTTTGCGCCCTGAACCTGCTTGCCTGTAAGCTCCTGATACCTGCCTACCACCCATCGGGTAGAGAAGGCCTCGTCCACGATGCCATCGCGGAAGGGGAGGTTCCAAACTTCGCCGCCCGGAGGTACGGAATCGCCGCTGCGGACAATGGTGTGGTTGGCCACGAAACCGGAACCTACGCCGGTGCCAAGGGTAAGCACAATTACGCGGGAGTCATCCTTGGCTGCGCCAAAACTGCTTTCGCCCAGGGCAAATGCGCCGGCATCGTTCACGAACTTGAACTCCAGGCCGGGGAAGTCCAGAAGACGGGCGGCCAGGGTAACGCCAACGTTTATGCCGTAGATGGATGCAAACTTATGCTCCATGTAAGAAATGCCTTTGTCGTAGTCAAAGGGACCGGGGAAGGCCATGCCAATTTGTTTAACCGGCATTCCGGCCTCGTTCATAAGAAGCCTCAGATTCTTGGTCCATGCAGAGAAAATGACCTCTGCAGGGGAGGTGTGGTCAACATCCGTAGTAACCGGATGTCCAACGATTTGTCCAAGTTCCAGATCTATAACGGCTGATGTAATATGGCTTCCGCCAATATCGACGCCTACGGCATATTTTTGCTCTGTGCTCATTTTTAGTGATTTTTACCATTATTAGTAGCTACAAATTTAGGAAACTTCGCTTAAAAATCCCAATAAATGGGGATGTGCCCATAAAATAAAAAGCGCTAATTTTGCAGTCGCAAAATTTTTGTATGAGATTATCTGATTTAAAAACAGGCAGCAGCGGAGTAATAGCCAAGGTAAACGGCCATGGCGGTTTCCGCAAACGCCTTATAGAGATGGGCTTCATTTCCGGCAAGAAAGTGAAGACGGTGCTCAATGCCCCGCTGCGCGATCCTATCGAGTACGAGATACTTGGTTACAAGCTGTCGCTCCGCCGTGAAGAGGCCAAAATGATAGAGATCATCAGCGAAGAAGAGGCTCGCCAGCGTCTTTCTTCCACAGAGGATTTGGGCCCGATTGACTGCGAGCCCAATTGTGAGGACTTTGTCCTGACGGCAGAGATGGAAAAGCTGGCGGACGAACGCCGAAGAGAGATTCGCGTAGCGCTTGTGGGCAACCCCAACTGCGGCAAGACGTCCTTGTTCAATGTTGCCTCAGGCGGCCATGAGCACGTGGGCAACTACAGCGGCGTAACCGTAGATGCAAAGGAAGGAAAATTCAACTGGAAGGGCTATAAGATAGTGCTTGTAGACCTCCCGGGCACATATTCGCTGTCGGCTTACAGCCCTGAAGAACTGTACGTCCGCAAGAACCTTTCAGAGAAGATGCCGGATGTCGTGGTAAATGTAGTGGATGCCTCAAACCTGGAGCGCAACCTTTACCTTACCACCCAGCTCATCGACATGAACCTTCGTACTATCATCGCCCTGAATATGTACGACGAGATCGTTTCCCGCGGAGACGAGATTGATACCGCCCAGCTGGGCATACTGCTTGGCGTGCCGGTGGTCCCCACGGTCAGCCGCAGCGGCCAGGGCATTCCCGCTCTCTTCGACACCGTGCTGGAGATTTACAAAGGCAGCAATCCTTCGCTGACAAGGCACATTCACATCAATCACGGAATAGAGCTGGAAAAGTCTATAAACAGGCTTCGTGACATCATACTTCCGGACACTGAACTGCGTTCCAAATACTCTACCAGATACCTGGCTATCAAGTATTTGGAGGGGGATTCGGAGATCGTAAAAATGCTTGCGGCAAAGCCTTTTGCAGCAGAGCTTGAGAAGGCTCGCCAGGAAGAGGAAGAGCGTATAGAAAGTGTGCTGGACACCAATTGCGAATCGGCAATAGTAGATGCAAAATATGCTTTCATAAACGGTGCGCTGACAGAGACCTGGAAGCAGCACCGCGAGGCCCGTCCCCGACGCACCATCACAGACAAGATAGACGCCCTGGTTACCAACAAATGGGCGGCTTTCCCCATCTTTATCTTCCTGCTGTATGTGATTTTCCAGGCCACCTTCACCCTGGGCCAGTTCCCTATGGATTGGATAGAGGCTGGCGTGCAGTGGATAGGGGAGCAGTTAGGTGCGTTAATGGCCGATGGCTGGTTCAAGAACCTCATTGTCGATGGCATCATTGCCGGTGTCGGAAGCGTGCTGGTCTTCTTGCCTAACATATTGATACTCTATTTCTTTATCTCTTTGTTAGAGGATTCCGGCTACATGGCGCGCGCGGCTTTCATAGTGGACAAGTTGATGCACCATTTGGGCCTGCATGGCAAGAGTTTCATACCCATGGTGATGGGATTCGGTTGCAACGTTCCGGCCATCATGGCAACCCGCATGATAGAGAGCCGCAAGAGCAGGCTTATCACAATTGCCATCATTCCGTTCATGTCCTGCGCCGGCCGTCTGCCCATATTCGTCCTTATTGCAGGTGCCTTCTTCCCGGGTCATGCGCCTCTGGTGCTGTTAGGCATCTATTTGTTGGGTATTGTTCTGGCGATACTGTCCGCCGTGGCAATCAAGCGTTTCGTGCGTGACGACGACCTCCCCTTTGTTATGGAACTGCCTCCTTACCGCGTTCCTACCGGCAAGGCTATTTGGCGCCATACTTGGGAGAAGGGCCGCCAATATCTTCAGAAGATGGCTACCACCATCCTTATCTGTTCCGTAATTATTTGGGTATTAGGATATTTCCCCAGGCCGACGGGTGATGTCGATACTCCACAGGCTCAGACAGAGCAGATGCAGAATTCTTACATCGGGCAGATTGGCCAGGCTATAGAGCCTGCCCTCCAGCCTCTTGGCATCAACTGGAAGATGGGTGTGAGCCTTCTTACCGGCGTCGCTGCCAAAGAGTTGGTAGTCAGCTCTTTGGGTGTGATGTATGCTCAGGATACACCTGTCGTTTCTGATAATGCCGACGACAGCGACACGGCCCTTCAGGCCGCTTTGGTGGCCGATATCGGCTGGCCCTCAGCCCTGGCTTTCATGGTCTTCGTGCTGCTGTATTTCCCTTGCATCGCCACCTTCGTTGCTATAAAGAACGAGACCGGAAAGTGGAGCTGGGCAATTGCCGTCTGCGTTTACACCATGCTTATCGCCTGGCTGATGGCCTTCCTCACCTATACCATCTGTCCGGAACTGTAGTTGCCGTCTGCTGTGCCGTCGATTTGGCGGATTAAGGAAAAGTTCGTACCTTGCTGGATAATTCCAACAAGGAGATGAATTCCCGCTGGATTTAAACAATGGCAGTAAAGACTAAACTGGTGCAGAAGCAATACCTTCTGCCCTTCATTCTTATAACAACGCTTTTTGCGCTCTGGGGTTTTGCAAACGATATTACCAACCCCATGGTGGCCGGCTTCCAGACAATCATGGAACTGTCTGCCGCCAAGGCGTCCCTGATCCAGTTTGCTTTTTACGGCGGATATGCCACCATGGCTATTCCTGCGGCGCTTTTCATCCGTAAATACAGCCATAAGAGGGGCATTATGCTGGGCCTGGCGCTATACGCTGCCGGCGCCTTCTTGTTTATTCCGGCTGCGGCACAGCAGAGTTTCACTTTCTTCTGCCTGAGCCTGTATATTCTGACCTTTGGTCTGGCCTTCCTTGAAACTACGGCCAATCCTTTTGTGCTGTCGCTCGGCTCAAAGGAAACATCTACCCGCCGCTTGAATCTGGCCCAGGCCTTCAATCCGATGGGCTCGCTTGCGGGCATGGCGGTGGCCTCTTGGGTGGTACTGCCCAACCTGCTAAGCGACCAGCATCGCGATGCCGCCGGCCAGCTGGTTTTCAGCAGCCTGCCGGAAGCTCAGAAGGCTGTAGAGCGTGTGCATGACATCGCCATTATCCGTGACGCATATGTAGCCTTGGGCGTAATCGTACTGATTGTTTTTGTCCTGATCGCAATTACAAAAATGCCCGGTGCCGTGGTTAAGCCGCAGAAGGGTCATACCGGGAAGACGCTGCGTAATCTGTGGCACAATGTCGCTTACCGCGAAGGCGTTCTGGCGCAGGTCTTTTACGTTGCCGCGCAAATTATGGTCTGGACATTCATTATCCATTACGCAGATAATCTTGGCATAGACAAGGCCACGGCGCAGAAATATAACATCGCCGCAATGGCTTTATTCCTGTGTTTCAGGTTTATAGCCACCTTCCTTATGAAGTATATCAATTCCAGGAAACTCCTGACCGTCTTCGGGGCGATGGCTGCTCTTTGTACCCTGGGCACCATATTTATCGTAGGTACGGGTGGCCTGATCTGCCTTGTGGCCACCAGCGCCTTCATGAGCCTGATGTTCCCGACGATTTACGGCATCTCCCTTGAGGGGGTGGATGCAGAAGACAGCAATCTTGGCGCCGCCTTCCTGGTGATGGCAATTGTGGGCGGAGCGCTTCTTCCGCCGCTTCAGGGCAGCATCATAGATCTTGGCACCGTTGGCAGCCTGCCTGCCGTGAATGCCAGTTTTATCCTGCCGCTTATCTGCTTTTTAATGGTGACCCTGTACGGTTGGCGACGTGTACGTAGTGAATAACAATTAATTAATATAATATGGAAGAAAACAATCTGAAGCTTCCGGAGAATGCGCAAAGGGAGCTGAAACCGGGAGAAGAGTACAAGCCATTGCTTAGCCCGGACAAGAAGTACGCAGAGATTACACCTTACTCTGTGCTTACCGGTATTTTCATGGTAATTCTTTTTTCTGCCGCAGCAGCCTATCTGGGCCTGAAAGTGGGCCAGGTATTCGAGGCTGCTATTCCTATAGCTATTATAGGAGTAGGCCTTACGGCAGCTCTTAAAAAGAACGACAGCCTTAGCCAGAATGTAATTATCCAGTCCATCGGCGGCTGTTCCGGCGCCGTGGTTGCCGGAGCAATCTTCACCCTGCCGGCAATTTACATCCTGGGCCTGGACATCAACTTTACCCAGATGGTGTTCTCTTCCCTGTTGGGAGGCGTTCTTGGTATTTTGTTCCTCATTCCATTCCGCAAGTACTTTGTTAAGGAAATGCACGGCAAGTATCCTTTCCCCGAGGCTACTGCCACAACGCAAGTCCTGGTTAACGGAGAAGGCGGCGGCAAGGGCGCCAAGATACTGGTGCTGAGCGGCCTCATCGGCGGTCTGTATGACTTTATCGCCGCCAGCGTAGGCCTCTGGAGTGAAACCCTTACATCCCGCGTCGTAGAGTTTGGCGCTGCCATAGCAGACAAGGCCAAGATCCTGGTGAAACTAAATACCGGCGCAGCTGTACTGGGCCTTGGCTTTATAATCGGCCTCAAGTATGCCCTTATTATCTGCTGCGGCTCTTTCCTGGTATGGTTCTTTATAATTCCGCTTATCGGCTTTGTCCTGCCAGAAGCACAGGCCGCCGGCCTCAGCCCTGAAAACATATTCAGCACCTATGCCCGTCCTATTGGCATCGGCGGCATCGCAACAGCCGGTATCATTGGCATTATCAAGTCCTTCGGCGTTATTAAATCTGCCCTGGGCCTTGCTGTAAACGAGTTCAAGGGTGGCAAGGGTGCCGCAGAGAAGGTGGCCCGCACAGAGGAAGACATCAAGATGAAGAATATCGTCTTTGGTCTTGCCGTAGCGCTTATTGCAGTGTTCGCATTCTTTGCCTTTGGCGGTGTAGTAGAGAATATATGGCAGGCTTTGGTGGGCCTTCTTATTGTGGGCGTAATCGCGTTCCTGTTTACTACCGTAGCTGCCAATGCCATTGCCATTGTGGGTTCCAACCCTGTCAGCGGCATGACGCTGATGACCCTTATTGTGGCATCTGTAGTGCTTATCGCCGTAGGCCTTAAGGGCAATGCCGGCATGGCAGCGGCCCTTATCATCGGAGGCGTGGTCTGCACTGCACTTTCCGTTGCCGGTTCGTTCATTACTGACCTTAAGATTGGATACTGGATTGGTTCCACTCCACGTAAGCAGGAGACTTGGAAGTTCCTTGGCGTTGCAGTATCTGCCGTTACCGTTTGCGGTGTGATGCTCATCCTTAACAAGACTTATGGCTTTACCGGCGACGAAGCCCTTGTTGCACCTCAGGCAAATGCCATGGCTGCCCTGATCGGCCCTCTTATGAGCGGCGGCGGTGCTCCGTGGATGCTTTACGGCATCGGAGCTGTTCTTGCACTGATCCTTAACTTCCTGAAGATTCCCGCCCTGCCCTTCGCCCTTGGTATGTTCATTCCTCTGGACCTGAACCTCCCGCTCCTTATCGGTGGTGGAATTTCATGGTATGTAAGCACCCGCAGCAAGGATGCAGCCGTTAACGAGGCTCGCCTGAACAAGGGTACCCTCATCGCTTCCGGATTCATTGCCGGCGGCGCTCTGATGGGCGTTGTAAGCGCCATCCTTAAGTTTGCCAACGTCAACATCTTCCTTAAGGATTGGAACGCTGGTTACGGCGAGGCCGTGGCCATCATCCCCTTTATCGCAATTATCATTTATATGACCGTAGCATCAATGAAAAAAGATAAATAGTTATGGAAAATATTCTTGACAGGTTTTTACGTTACGTATCGATAGAAACTACTTCCGACGAAAATTCAGAATCGCAGCCCTCTGCCGCAAGGGAATGGGATCTGCTTAAGCTGCTTCGCGACGAGCTTGCCGCCCTGGGCGTCGATGTCACCCTGGACGAGTATGGTTATGTAATGGCATCCATTCCCTCCAACATCGACAAAAAGGTGCCGGCCATTGGCTTTATTGCCCATGTCGATACGGCCCCCGATGCCTCCGGCAAGGACATCAAACCGCAGATCGTTAAGAATTACGATGGCGGCGACATCGCCCTGAAGGGCGTTCCCGGCCTTTTCCTTAAGCCGGCCGACTTCCCGGAGATGCTGCATTACAAGGGCCAGACGCTCATTACCACTGACGGTACGACGCTGCTGGGCGCCGACGACAAAGCCGGCGTTGCAGAAATCATGAATGCTGTCCAGTATATCGTAGAGCATCCTGAATTCAAGCATGGCCCCATCAAGATTGGCTTCACTCCGGACGAGGAGATTGGCCGCGGCGTGGTCAAGTTTGATGTTGCTCGTTTTGGCGCCGATTTTGGCTACACCATGGACGGCGGAGAGATTGGTGAATTGGAGTACGAGAACTTCAATGCTGCATCGGCAAAGATACATATCCAGGGCTGCAACGTGCATCCCGGCTATGCAAAGGGCAAGATGCGCAATGCAATTAACATCGGCCAGGAACTGAATTCGCTGCTGCCTGTAGATCAGCGTCCTGAATTCACCCAGGACTACGAGGGCTTCTTCCACATTGTGGCCTTCAACGGCGCCGTAGAGCAGGCAGACCTTGCCTACATCATCCGTGATCACGACAGGGCTAAATTTGAGGCCAAGAAGCAGCTTATGACCCAGGTGTGCGACTTTATTAATGTAAAGTACGGCCAGGGAACGGCAACTCTTGTGTTGAAAGACCAATATTATAATATGAGAGAGCAGGTTGAGCCGCACTTCCATGTTGTAGAGAAGGCAATCAAGGCAATCGAGATGGCCGGCATCAAGCCCAAGGTTCAGCCTATCCGTGGCGGAACCGACGGAGCCAACCTTAGCTTCCGCGGCCTGCCTTGCCCCAATATTTTTGCTGGCGGACTGAACTTCCACGGTAAAATGGAGTTCGTTCCTCTTGAGAGCATAGAAAAGGCTTCAGAGGTTATCCTTAATATTATAAAATTATATGCTGAGTAATATTGGGAGAAGATAATAATAGCCCGGGTTAACAGCCCGGGCGTTTTTTTAGGGTGCGGACAACAAATTTAAGAAAAAAGTTAAAAAAAACGAAAAAAGATTTGGAGGATAAAAAAAAGTCCGTATCTTTGCAGCCCGTTTGAGAAATCAAGGGATAAAGTTCATTGAAAATATTGAGAGAAAACATTAGAGGTTTAAATGTTTGTATCGTGAGGTACAGACAATAGAAATCAGCAGAGTATATATAATTGGTTTTTAAATCAGTTGTGGTATTCTACAATTTCAAAGGCAAAAACGAGTTTATTAGAAAATAATAGATTCACTAGAGAAGAAAGAGAAGAAGAGCGAACGGAGGATGCCTTGGCTTCCGGAGGCGAAGAAGGACGTGGTAAGCTGCGATAAGGCGCGGGGATTTGCAAACAGGACGTGATCCGCGCATTTCCGAATGGGGCAACCCGGCAGGTTGAAGACCTGTCACTGGCGTAAGCCAGAGCGAACCCGGGGAACTGAAACATCTTAGTACCCGGAGGAGAAGAAAGAAAGATCGATATCCTGAGTAGTGGCGATCGAAAGGGACAGAGCCTAAACCGTAGTCGTTACGGCGAATGCGGGGTCATAGGAGCAGACATAAGAGAAGCAGAGCGAACCAGAAGTGTCTGGAAAGGCACGGCGCAGAGGGTGACACTCCCGTAAGGGTAAGTGACTGTGGACAAGTCTGCCACCTGAGTAGGGCGGGACACGTGGAATCCTGTCTGAAGTATGACCGATAGTGGACCAGTACCGTGAGGGAAAGGTGGGAAGCACCCCGAACAGGGGAGTGAAATAGAACCTGAAACCGTTCGTTTACAAGCGGTCGGAGCGGCGTAAGCCGCGACGGCGTGCCTTTTGCATAATGAGCCTACGAGTTGCATCATACTGGCGAGGTTAAGTACTTAAGGTACGGAGCCGGAGCGAGAGCGAGTCTGAATAGGGCGATATAGTCAGTATGAGCAGACGCGAAACCTAGTGATCTACCCATGGCCAGGGTGAAGTGGAGGTGACACTCCATGGAGGCCCGAACCAGTTTCCGTTGAAAAGGGCTTGGATGAGCTGTGGGTAGGAGTGAAAGGCCAATCAAACTGGGAGATAGCTCGTACTCCCCGAAATGTCTTTAGGGACAGCCTCGCAAGTGCATACGTCAGGTAGAGCTACTGATTGAGAGAGAGGGCTTCGCCGCCTATCAATTTCAGACAAACTCCGAATGGGCGTATGTGAATTGCGGGAGTGAGTCGTCGGGTGCTAATATCCGTCGGCGAAAGGGTAAGAGCCCAGACCGTCAGCTAAGGCCCCCAAGAGCAGTTTCAGCTAGGATGTTAGCTTGGAAGCAGCTATTCATTCAAAGAGTGCGTAACAGCTCACTAGTCGAGCGGCGTTGCGTGGATGATGAGCGGGCATCAAGACTGCCGCCGAAGCTACGGACTTTGCGCTAAAGCGTAGAGTGGTAGGGGAGCATTGATGGCAGCTGTGAAGGTGTGTCGTGAGGCATGCTGGAGCGCCATGAAAAGAAAATGTAGGCATAAGTAACGATAACGGGGGAAGAAACCCCCGCACCGAAAACCCCAGGTTTCCTGAACAACGTTAAACGGATCAGGGTAAGTCGGGGCCTAATGGGTAGCCGAAAGGTGAACCAGATGGACATCCGGTTAATATTCCGGAACATCCCATGCGGGATAATGAGAGACCGAGAAGTGACACCGCCGCGCGCTGACGGAATAGCGCGTTGAAGGACGTAGGGTAACTGAAATCTGACAGTACCGCAAGGCTTCGGCCGCGCGGATAGAGCGGGTAAGCAGACTTGCAAGAAAATCTTGTTATCGAAAAGAGTATGGGATCCCGTACCGTAAACCGACACAGGTGGGTGAGGAGAGAATCCTAAGGTGCTCGAGTGAATCACGGCTAAGGAACTAGGCAAATTGACCCCGTAACTTCGGGAGAAGGGGACCCAGAAATGGGCGCAGAGAAATGGTCCAGGCGACTGTTTACCAAAAACACATGGCTACGCTAAATCGTTAAGATGACATATGTGGCCTGACACCTGCCCGGTGACGGAAGGTTAAGAGGGGGGC
>ONDR01000012.1 GCA_900316675.1 uncultured Bacteroidales bacterium | reverse complement strand
ACCGGTAAGGATGACAATACCCATACTGTAGCTGCAGGCGCCCGCAGGGTAACGGAACTTGTATGCGAGTCAATCAAGGTACAGATTCCGGAAATATCGGCCCACCTCATTAGATATCATATAGTAGCTGATGCTACTGGTCACGGGGATTATATGACGGTGCAGGAGGCTATCAATGCCTGCCCAGACTACAGCCACGGGCATATTACCAGCGTTCATATCAACGCCGGGGTGTACAAAGAGAAGGTGATTATCCCTCATTCAAAGTTCCGCCTTCATATTACCGGCGCCCGCTATGGCCAGACCGTCATCACATATGACAAGTATGCCAAAAAGCTCTGGCCCGGACTCGGCTATGAAATGGGCACATCCGGCAGCGCATCCGTTTACATTCATGCTAGTTATATCACCTTTGAGGATATCACTTTTGAGAATACTTCCGGCGAAGGCAAGGAGATAGGTCAGGCCGTTGCAGTTTTCACTGACGGAGATTTCCTGTTCTTCAACCGTTGCCGCTTTATTGGTAATCAGGACACCCTTTATACCTACGGAAGGTACGGAAAGGACGGTGGCGTAAAGCGAAACTATTATCTTAATTGTTATATAGAGGGAACTACGGACTTTATTTTTGGTCCGAGCATAGCTTATTTTGAGAATTGCGAACTTCATTCAAAGAAGAACAGCTATGTGACGGCAGCTTCTACTTTTGAGGGTCAGCCTTATGGCTACGTCTTCAAAAATTGTAAGCTTACAGCGGCACCCGGGGTTACCAAGTGCTACCTTGGCAGACCCTGGGGCGCTTATGCCAAAACGGTATTCATCGACTGCGAGCTTGGTGAGCACATTCTTCCGGCCGGCTGGCACGACTGGGAAAAACCCGGCAAGCCTGACACCAAGGCTAATTCTTACTACGCAGAATACGGCTCTAAAGGCCCCGGTGCCCGCGGCCCCAGGGTTGAATGGAGTAAGCAGCTTACTGCAGAGCAGGCTGCCGAGTATTCGTTTGAAAAGGTTATGTATCAGAAACAGGACGGCATCGTCTGGAATCCATACGATAATAAATGAGAAAGTATATTATAAGCCTTATGTCGCTGGCACTTCTGGTTTCTTGTGCCGCACAGGATCCTCTTTCACTTAAGGTGGTCCGTTCAGAAATGGCCCGTTGCCAGGATGCAACATACCTTGACGGCCTTGAGGGTAAACTAAAGTGGAATTATACTACCGGACTTGAACTCAAGTCCTTTGTGGATGTATATGCCGTCGCCCCCGATTCACGGAAGGACATTTTGGATTATGCCGATGCTTGGTACGACGCCATCATCGATTCCACCGGCATCATTTACAAGTATAAGAAAAGCAACTTTTCTACGGACCATATCTGCCCCGGGCGTACCTTGTTCCAGCTTTACGACCTCACCGGCAAAGCTAAATACAAGGCAGCTATGGACAGCCTTTACAGCCAGATATTGGACCAGCCCCGTACACAGGAAGGCGGTTTCTGGCACAAGAAGATATACCCTGACCAGATGTGGCTTGACGGCCTTTACATGGCCCAGCCTTTCTATGCAGAATACACCAGACGTTATGTGGAAGATCCCGCTCATAAGGTAAAGAATTATCAGGACATCGCAAATCACTTCATAACGGTATATCAGTACACCTTCGACCCTGCGACCGGCCTGCTTCGCCACGCGTGGGATTCTTCGCACCAGATGTTCTGGTGCAATCCGGAGACCGGCCAGAGTGCTCATGCCTGGGGCCGTGCTATGGGTTGGTATATGATGGCTCTTGCAGATGTGATTGAAATCCTGCCTTCCGGCAACGATAAAGCCGCTCTCTCCGGCCTCTTTATCAGGCTATGGCAGGTTCTGCCGCAGTATGCGGATCCCGAAACCGGGCTGTGGTATCAGGTTCTGGACCAGCCGGGCCGTGAGGGCAATTATCTTGAAGCTACGTGTAATGCAATGTTTGCCTATTCCCGTCTGAAGGGTGTGCGCCTTGGCCTGCTGGATGATCTTGATGCGGCAAAAGCTGCTTATAATCAGATGCTTAAGACTTTTGTGACAGAGTCGGAGGACGGTCTTGTAACTCTGCGTGATTGCTGTGAGGTTGCCGGTCTCGGCGGTAAGGATAACCGTAGCGGTGACTACGACTATTATATCCATGAGCGGATTCGTGACAATGATCCTAAGGGAATCGGACCCCTTATCTGGGCCGCTCTGGAATATGAAAAAATTAAATAAATACAGTTATGAAATATAGTATGTACGGAATAATAACTGGCCTTATGCTGATGATTGCCTGCGGCGGTTCCAAAGAGGATCCGGTTAATCCGCCTGCAAAAGAGATTTCGGCTCCTACCGGCCTTACCAATCCAAGTGTTGAAAAAACATCGCTCACTTTGCAGTGGAATGCTGTCAGCAGTGCATCTTCTTATGCATGGCAGCTTCTTCAGGCCGGAACAATGGTAAGGGAGGGGACAACAACAACCAGGAACGTTTCCATTGCTAATCTTACTGCCGGTACGGCATACCGCTTTGGCGTTGCAGCAGTGTCTTCTGAAGGAACCAAGTCTGCATATTCCTGGCTGGAGGTAAGTACCCTGGAAGATGGCGGTTCCGGCGGCATTAAGGTGAAGCTGGCAGACTTTGATATTCCTGCATCTGAGAACGACAAAGTAGCCCGTGCTTTTCCCGGTGCGGAGGGTGGCGGCATGTATGTCACAGGCGGCCGCGGAGGCAAGGTTTATCATGTCACTAATCTTAACGACAGCGGTACAGGCAGCCTTCGGTACGGAATAGAGAAAGGGGAGAGGCCTCTTACCATCGTCTTTGACCTGGCTGGCGTAATTGCCCTGAACAAGGAACTGAAGGTAGAAAACGGAAACCTTACCATAGCTGGTCAGACTGCTCCCGGTGACGGCATCTGCCTGAAGAATTACAACTTCCGTATCCATGCCAATAATGTTATCGTAAGGTTCATGCGTTTCCGTATGGGTGACGAAAAGAAGAATGAAGACGATGCTCTTAATATGTACTCCAACGCCAATGATCTTTCCGGTGTGATTATTGACCATTGCTCAATGAGCTGGAGTACCGACGAGTGCGGCACCTTCTACGGAATGAATGACTTCACCCTTCAGTGGTGCATATTGTCAGAGAGCCTGCTGAACTCCATTCACGGAAAAGGTAAACACGGCTATGGCGGCATCTGGGGCGGCACAAACGCCACCTATCACCATAACCTTCTGGCTCACCATTACAGCCGTAATCCGCGTCTTGACCATGACTATGTTTCTACCCTCAAAGGCCCTGTAACCTTGGCCAATAATGTTATTTACAACTGGGGAGACAACAGTACCTATGGCGGAGAAAGCGCTAATGACAACAACGACTTTAAGAAGTACAATATCATAAACAACTACTACAAACCTGGTCCTGCAACCGTTTCCGGCAAGTATCGTTTCATCGACCCCTGGACCGGGGCTTGCAGCAACTGTTCTACCAGGATGGGTACCAACACCATCGTTCCGGGACATTTCTATATGAACGGTAATGTCTTCAGCACAAATGACGATTGGTGTGCGGACAACTGGAAGGGGACTACTGCATCGGCATCGGTTATTTCTGTCATCAAGTCGGCATCGGCCTTTGCTAACAGTAAGTCAAGTTCAATGACCCTTCACACTGCCGACAATGCATACCAGAGGGTCCTTTCATACGCCGGTGCCTCCCTCAAGAGGGATTCCGTGGACGACCGCGTTACCAAGGAAACCAAGAACGGAAACTATACATATCACGGCTCCAATGGCGGCGACAAGGGTTTCATCGATACCCAGACCGATGTCCAGGAAAGCACCTGGGTGAATGGCTGGCCTGCTTATAATGCTACCGATGCCCAGAAAGCAGCTGTCAAGGATACTGACGGCGACGGAATTCCGGATGTCGTGGAAGACGAGTGGGGACTGGATAAAAACAATGCCTCTGACGGTGCTGCCAAGACCATTGATACCGATGGCCGCTACAGCAACTTCGAGCTTTACCTTCACTACCTTGTAAAAGCTATCGTAAATGGTGGCAACAACGGAGGTACTTACACAGCACAATAACATAATAACAATACAGTTAAACTAATTATTAACCTTAATTCCATGAAAAATCCAGCTAAGAAACTTTTCATTGCGCTTCTGGGCCTGGTTTCAGCATGGTCGCTTTCCGCTCAGACAACCATTAAGGGTGTCGTAACGGATGACAGCGGAGAACCCCTGATGGGTGTCGGTGTAGTAGTACAAGGCACCACGATAGGAGTTACTACCGGTCTTGACGGCGACTATACCATTACCGTGCCTGCAGATGCAGTGAATCTGGTGTTCTCATTTATCGGATTAAGCGATCAGGTTGTGGCCATTGCCGGACGCACCCAGATTGATGTCGTTATGCATGAGGACACAAACTTCCTTGACGAAGTTGTCGTCGTTGGTTATGCAGTTGTCAAGCGCCGCGATGTGCTTGGTTCTGTATCTTCCGTTGGTTCGGAAGCCCTTACGGCACAGCCTGTTACTTCAGTAAGCCAGGCCCTTTCCGGTAAGATGGCCGGTGTGTCAGTTGTGACAACCGAAGGCAATCCCGACGCTGACATCAAGATTCGTGTCCGTGGAGGCGGTTCAATTACACAGGACAGTGCTCCTTTGTACATTGTAGATGGCTTCCCTGTAGAATCCATCAACGACATTCCTTCTTCTGAAATCCAGTCCATCGACGTTCTGAAGGATGCCTTCTCTACCGCAATCTACGGTAGCCGAGGTGCAAACGGCGTTATTATCGTCACCACAAAGAGCGCAGAAAAGGGACAGAAGGTTTCAGTCAAGTTCAACACCTATTACGGTGTCAAGAAGATGGCTAACAAGAACGCTGTTAGGGCAATGGACGTAGAAAACTTTGTAAAGTTCCAGTACGAGCTTGGCACTGTCCGTGACAACCTCAGCTCTTATTATGAGCCTTACTTCGGTACCTTCAGTGACATTGACCTGTATCGCAACCTCCAGGGCAACGACTGGGTTGACGCCGTATTCGGCCGCACGGGACACAGCTTCTCTGCAGACCTTACCGTCAGCGGAAGCAGTGACAATACTAACTGGACCCTCAGCTATGCTCACATGGGTGACAAGGCTATCATGATTGGCTCTGATTACAAGCGCGACAACCTTAACTTCAAGGCCAATTTCAAGACTTCCGCTACTACTTCCATCGACGCAAACGTTCGCTTCTCACAGGTTAACGTCCGCGGTGGCGGTGCCAACGGTATCAACGATACCGGTACTACATCCGGTAACGGTCGTCTGAAGCATGCCGTTTCATACACTCCCATCCCGCTTGCTGCAACTACCGTAGGTGTTGATGAGGAGCAGGATTATGGCGACAACGCTCCGCCGCTCAGGTCTGTGGCAGACAACGATTCCCGTCGTGTCCGTACAACCTGGAACGCCAATGCTGCTTTCAACTGGACTATCATCGATAAACTGATTTTTAAGATAGAGGGCGGCCTGGAAAAGTTCAACCAGACCGATGACCGTTTCTACGGTATGACCACTTACTATGTGGCCAATAACTCTACCGTTAAGAACACTCCATCCAATCAGCACAAAGAAGCTTTCCGTACCCGTTATCGTAACACAAATACCTTGAATTACGATTTCTCAAAGCTTCTTGGTAATGATGACCACACACTTACTGCTCTGATCGGTCAGGAATTCACCCTTACCAAGAGCAATACACTAACCATGATGGTAGATGGTTTCGACCCTTCTTATTCGGCCGAAGATGCCTGGAACTTCATGTCCTCAGCATCAAATCCGTCATCTACCAACAATTATATAGACCCTAACGACAAACTCCTTTCCTTCTTCGGCAGGGTGAACTATGACTACATGCACAAGTATTCGGTAGGCGTTACGCTCCGTGCCGATGGTTCGTCAAAGTTCTCAAGGGGTAACCGCTGGGGCTTCTTCCCTTCAGCCGCCGTTTCTTGGACCATGTCCAACGAACCCTGGCTTAAGGATGTTTCCTGGATAGAGCAGCTCAAATTGCGTTACAGCTTTGGTACCGCCGGTAACAACAACATTCCTTCCGGCCAGATTCTTAAGCAGTACAGCGCTACTACAACAGCATGGCTCAGCCAGAGCAACAACTACTGGATGGCAGGAAAGGTCATGAACAACCCCGACCTTACCTGGGAAACCACAATTACCCACAATGTTGGTTTGGATTTCTCTCTGTTCAGGGGCAAACTTACCGGTAGCGTAGAGGTTTATCAGAACAACATCAAGGACCTTCTGATTAATTTCCCTATCCCCGGTTCCGGTTATGAATCACAGTACCGCAACATCGGTTCTACACGCAACCGCGGTATTGAGCTTACCCTTAACGCTCCCATAATCAACGAGAAAGATTATTCCCTGAGCATTGGCGGAAACATCGCATACAACAAGAACAAGGTTGTTGACCTTGGCGGTCTTGACAAGATTACCGCTCAGTCTTATTGGGCTTCTACAGAGATCGGTGACGACTATGTAGTAGAGGTAGGCCAGCCTATGGGCAATATGTACGGCTATGTAAGCGACGGTATGTACAGCCCGGATGACTTTACCTGGAACGGCAGCAAATGGGTTCTGAACGAAGGCGTAGTGGATAACAGCGCAGTTATCGGTTCTTCTTACCTTATGCCCGGTGCCCTTAAGCTCAAGGACCTGAATGGTGACGGCAAAGTTACTGTAGCTGACCGCAAGGTTATCGGTAACGCAAGTCCTGATTTCACTGGCGGTTTCAATATCAATGCTTATGTAAAAGGCTTCGACTTCAGCGCCAACTTCAACTTTATGATTGGCAACGAGGTTTACAATGCCAACAAGGTAGAGTTCACTTCTTCACGCAAGTTCTACAACCGTAACCTGCTGAAGGATATGGAGGTTTCCAAGCGTTGGACCAACATCGACTGGAATACCGGCGAACTCATCACCGATGCCTCTACCCTCAAGTCCGTTAACTACGGAAAGACAATGTGGAGCCCCGCAGTGGGTAACGCAGTCTTCTCTGACTGGGCTGTAGAGGATGCTTCCTTCCTGCGCCTGCAGAGCATAACCATTGGTTACACTCTCCCCGAGAGCCTTACCAAGAAGGTTTATCTTCGCAAGGCTCGTATCTATGCAACCGGTACCAACCTCTTCTGCCTGACCAAGTATTCTGGTTTTGACCCCGAGGTGGATACCCGCCGCAGTACACCTCTTACTCCCGGTGTAGACTATTCTGCCTATCCCAAGAGTATAGGTTTCGTTTTCGGTATCAATCTAACATTCTAATCCGAAAGTGAATATGAAAAAGATATTGACTTATACCTTAGCGATCGCAGCTGCTTTTACTGCTTTTTCCTGCGATAAATTATTGGATTCGGATTCACCTTCGGCCTTCGATACCGCATCCGTTTACTCCAATTATGCCCTTACTGAAGGTACAATCTTCGGTATCACCGAAGCCTTCTGCGAGGTGAACTCATATCGTGGCCGTTTCCTTCCCTGGTACGGTTTCAACACCGATATCGAGTGGTACAATACATATAAGCCCGGCGACGGAAAGTCAGACATCGCAGCTTATGCATGCCAGCCTAACAATAGCCAGCTCAACCTTTCCAACGGTCCCTTTGCCCTTATGTATACCGGTATAGAAAGAGCCAATCTTGTGATTGACGGACTTCGTACATACGGCAATACAGAGAACAATGCAGACATGGCCTTCCTCCTTGGAGAAGCTCTTACTCTGCGCGCCATGATCTACTACGATCTTATCAAGGCATGGGGCGACGTTCCCGCACGCTTCGAGCCCGTGAACGCTGCTACTATCTACAAACCAAAGGAGAACAGGGATATTATCTTCAAGCAGATTCTTGCCGATCTTGACGAGGCTATCTCTTATCTTCCTTATCCTGGAGCAACAGCCGCCACTTCACGCACAGACCGAATCAACAAGGTTTTCGCAGAAGGTCTTTACGCACGTATCGCCCTTGCGGCCAGTGGTTATGCACTGCGTCCTGCTGATGGTCAGGTGGGTACCGGCGACCTTGGCTCAGTACGTCTTTCTTCAGACCCTGAACTTGCCAAAGACGTCCTTTATCCCAAGGCTCTTGTATATTTGAAGGATGCTGTAGGCAAGGCTTCTCTTGAAAGCGACTTCCGCCAGTACTGGTATAACATGAACAACATGAACAACCTGACTGCCGGTCCTGCTTATGAGACCCTTTATGTGATTCCTTTCGGTGAAGGCCGTGGCCGCTGGAACTTTACCTTTGCTATCAGTTCTGAAGGTTCCAAGTATTCCAATGGCGTTACCAGAGGCGGTGATGCCGGTCCTGTTCCAACCATGTACTTCAAATACGGAGAGAATGACGTCCGTCGTGATGTTACATGCGTAAACTACAAGTGGACAAAGGGTTCAGATCCTGAACTTGCCGGTATTTCCAAGTGGTACTTTGGTAAATATCGCTTCGAATGGATGAACGCTCAGCCTTATACCGGTGGCAACGATGACGGTATCAAGCCCGTAGTAATGCGCTACGCCGACATCCTGCTCATGGCAGCAGAGATTGAGAATGAGCTGAACGGTCCCGCAAATGCAAAGCAGTACCTTCTTCCGGTACGTGCCCGTGCTTGCGGCGAGGATGCTGCCGAAGCCTATGTAAACGGCCTCAATACTCAGGAAGCCTTCTTCAATGCAATAGTAGAAGAACGTGCTCTGGAGTTCTGCGGCGAGTTCCTGCGCAAGGGCGACCTTATCCGCTGGAACATGCTTAAAGACAAGCTTGACGAGGCTATTGAAGATATGCTCGACCTTCGCGATCTTGATGGAGCTTACGCAAACCTTACCGGTGACGCACTCTATCGTATCGCAGAAGACGAAATGAGCCTGGAGTACGTATTCCCTGTTGTGGGAGGCGATGTTCCTTCAGGTTATGAAACTTCCGCAGCTTATGTTACGAAGTACGATGATTCCAAGTCCAGCGGTTTCTATACCGACCGTATCTACGGAATCTACTACAACAATCCCAACGAATACATGTACTGGCCAATCTTCTATGATACCATTACCAACAGCCAGGGTAACATCAAGAACGATTACCACTACGATAATCCCTCATAAGCCATGAAATTCAACAGAATAATAAAATACGCCGCTTCAGCCATACTGGCAGCCTTTGCGTTTTCCTGCTCTACAAAGGAATTCGACGAACTGTCAGAACTGAATCTTACGCGTTGTCTTGAGCCTATGAACCTGGAGGCCCGTGTGAATGCTTCGCTGGGCGATGTTGTTACATTCTCCTGGGACGTAGCCAAGGATGCCGATGCGTATCTTCTGAACATCTACACAGATGCGGCTATGACTGCTTCTTACAGCAGCACCACGCTTGAGCCTTCTCAGGTTCCTTATACCGTGAAGCTGGAGGCTGACGCTACCTACTACTTTACCGTACAGGCAAAGAAAGAGGGTAAGACAGACTCTAAGGTGGCAGCCTACACCAAGGCAATCAAGACCTTTGCAGTAAAGGACAACCTGTTCCTGAAGGTGAACGACCGTACCAGTGAAACGGTTACCCTTACATGGAGCCTCGAACCCGAGGATGCAAGTGATGTTGACCGTATAGAGTACTCCGTTCCCGGTGCAGAGGACGTTCTTACACATGAACTCAACGCAGACGAGATCGCTGCCGGTCTTGCTACCATAGTAGGACTCGAACCCGGAACACAGTACGCTTTCTCACTTTACTTCAAGAGTGCAGTCCGCGGCCAGCTGGTTGCATGGACGGCCGTTTCTACCGAAGGTACAACTGAAATCAGCAGCCTTGACGCTCTTATCAATGCCGTCAAGACCCCTGATGCCAAGATTTACCTTAAACTTGAAGGTTCCCCTTACGATATCGAGGCACTTGATATTACCAATGGCTTCACCCTTTCCGGTGAACTTGATGCCGATGGCAATATGCCTGTTCTTCAGGGAGAACTACACGTTGCTGATACATGGAATGGTAAAGACCTTGTATTCAACAATATATGCTTTGACGGAGGCCCTACAGCAACGGCTCCTTCCGGCTTCGGCTTCGCCTTCCAGAACAAGAACGGCGGTACCGTCGACGGAAAGGATATCGGCGATCTTAGATATACCAACTGTATCATCACCAATTATTCAAAGGGTTTGATGTACGAGTGGGGTAAGGCAATGAAGTTCGCTACTGTATCATATACTTCCTGCGACCTTCTCAATATTAATGCGGACGGTACAGGTGGTGGTGATGTATTCGATATCCGTCAGGCTACCAGCATTGGTTCCCTGGTATTCGAGGACAACACAGTTGCTCAGGGTATGCGTACCTTCGTACGTTTCGATGCCGGTACTGTCGGCAACCTGAAGTTTGTGAACAACACCCTGTTTAACTTGAACTTTGTGGATAATGCGAACAATGCAGGTATCTTCGGCCTTCAGATTACCCCTGGTGCTGTTACATTCAAGAACAATCTCATCCTTGGAATGACCGGGAAAGCCGTCCTCGCAGGAGCCAATACTAAGTATGTTCCCGCTGCCAACATGCCTTTGACTGCAGCAAGCAACTACTTCTGGAGCCTTCCTGTGAACGATGCAGGTGAGATTACTTACTTCACTGACAACTTTACCATGGCTCAGGCAGCCGGTACCATACTTGAAGACGCTCCTTGCTACAATGCAGCCGGCGGTTACTTCAATATTTCTACCGCATCTGAAATCTATGGTAAGGAGATTGGCGCATCCAAATGGTGGATTCCTTTCGTAGAAGAACCTGAAGACCTGACTATGGTCACCGTTCCGGTTCCTCATACTTGGAATCTTGGCAATGCCAAGTACTTCTCCGGCAATATCAAGAAGGTGATGGTACGTGACTATCTGCTGGTTTCTGCCGGTGAGGCAACTCCTATCACCGCAGCCGACGGAATGCTTACCTTCAACCAGGCCGTAGTGACCAACCGCGCAGGCGTGCCTCAGCACAACTACCTTGCCTTCCAGACCGAAACTCCCGGCTCCCTTATCATCAAGGCCGAGAATCCCGGCGACTACACAGGACATCTTGTAGTTGGTGTAGGCCCTGCCGATGGCAGCTCAATCGCACTCAAGGGTGGCGTATCAGCCATTACCGACCAGGATAATGCAACCAAGATACTTATCACTTCCATTACTGAGAAGTCCCTTGTTTACATCTATCCTTCAGGCCCTGTAAGCCTTAGCAAACTGTCTTGGACTGCTGACCTGACTCCTGTCAACACAGCCCTGCCTACACCTGCTCCCAAGGCTGATCCTGCTTCAGTTACTGCAGGCGAAGCTACTGATATCGTTATCTCATGGGAGCCTGTAGACAACGCAGCCAGCTACTCTGTTGTATTCAACGGTAAGACCAATACCGTAGAAGAGCCTCAGTACATAATCGGAGGCACTACTACTGGTATGCTCGATCCCGGTGCGTACAAGGTTGAGGTTTATGCAAATCCCGGTGCATCAGATATTTACAATACTGAATCTGCTGCAGGCGTTGCTGCATTCGCAGTAGTTCCCGCCGGTGGCGGCGAGGAAGGTGAGCTTGTCGTTAAGGATGTAGAAAGCCTGCTTGCTGCAATTGCAGCCGGTAAGACAGCTATCACCCTTGCTCCCGGCGACTACAACCTTGAAGGTGCTCTTACCGTTACCGCCCCTCTTGCCCTCAAGGGCCAGACAGGTGCCGTAGTCAAGGGCTCATTCAAGCTCAGCGGCGCAGAAGTTGGAACCTTCTCTCTTGACAACCTGACCGTAGATGCCAATGGTGGTGACGTATTCCTGAACCTTGATAATGAGGCCGGTGTTACCGCAGAGGAGGTAACTGTAAAGAATACAGTAATCAGCGGCTTCAGCAAGTCAGTGATTTATGCATCCAATACTGCAGATAAGTTTGTAATCGGTGATATTACATTCGACAATATAGAGGTTAAGGACATGGGTACCGGCCAGGGCGTATTCGACCTTAGGAACGGTAATTATCAGTCCTTCACCCTTACCCAGAGCACTGTTGCAGGCGGCCGAGACTTCCTGCGTATAGATGCTCCTTGCTCTATCAACAGTGTCAAGGCTATGTATAATACCCTTGACAATCTCAATGAAAGCGGCAATGCCGGCGGTATCTTCTGCGTACGTGCAACTCCTTCAGTTTATGAGGTTAGCTATAATATCGTAGCAAACGTCACAAACTCTGTCAGCGGCCGTGCGGCAGCTATGAAGCCCAAGATGAAGAAGAACGTATGGTTCAACATCGCCGACAAGTTCTACACCGGTTGTATTGATGCCGAGCTTGCTGCTGAGGGCGGAAGCGTATTCCTAAGTGCAGATCCTTTCAAGGATGAAGCCAATGGTGACTACACCCTTACCAATGCCGTTGTCATGAGCATCGGTGCCGGTGCAGCCAAGTGGAATCCTTCCATTGCTACTGTTACTGACAGCAATTCCATCACCGTTAAGAATGCAGAAGAGTTCATCGCTGCCATCGAGGCCGGCAAGACCGACATCACATTGGAGGCAGGTGAGTACGACCTTTCAGCTTCTGAACTTACTCTTACCGCGGGCATGCATCTCAAGGGTAACGGCGTTGCTCTTGTCAAGATAAGCCAGATCGGCCTTGCCGAGGGCAATCTTGGAACCATCGTCATCGAGGGCCTTTCATTCATAGGTGACGGCGCAGCCAACTTCATCAGCGTAGCAAATGCATCCATAGTGAACAACCTTACCGTCCGTAACTGCGACATCAGTAAGATTGGTAAGAGTGCACTCTATGGCAATGCCGATGCATCTGTATTCAATGCCGTCGTATTCGAGGACGTCTATATGTCGGAGCTCGGCGGTGGCCAGGGCACCTTCGACATCCGCAAGGGTGAATATGGTGTAGTTACCGTTAAGAACTGTACGATCGTAGGCGGCCGTGACTTTATCCGTGCCGATGCAAATAAGGTTACAGGTGCAGTCAATATTGTTAATAACACCTTCGATGGCGTTACTTTGAATAATGGCAACGGTGTGCTTTATGTCCGTTCTACTCCTTTGACCTACGTATTCAAGAACAACCTGTTCCTGAACGAGAACGGTACCAACAACCTGCTGTCTAAGTCATCAGGCGTAAGCGTTCCCGATGCGATTGCAAGCAACTACTTCTACAACTGTACTTCAGAGAAGTTCTGGACCGGTCTTATCGATCAGGAGAAGGCTACCCTGAACGGTGGTGTGATACTTGTCAATAATCCTGTCAAGGATGCCGAGAATCACGACTACACTCTTGTAGACGCTCTTTGCCTGTCTTCCAACGTGGGCGCAGCCAGATGGAATCCCAATGCCGGAAAGGTAAGCCCTGAAATTACCGTAGCTTCAGTTGCCGAGCTTATCAATGCAATTGATGCCGGTAAGACAAGCATTAGCCTGAGACATGGTACTTACGACCTTCGCGATGCAGCTGAAGGCGGAGTAGTCAGCCTAATCGCACCTGTTTCACTTATCGGTAAGGGTGTGGTAGAGATTATCGGCGGCTTCAAACTTGGTGCTGGAACCACCTCATTCGTTGCAGAGGACATAATCTTCAACGGCGCAGACAAGGCTATGGGCAATGCAATCGAGATTGCAGAGGCTACCGATCTAACCAAGATCCAGATTGTAGGCTGCGACATCAAGGACTACAACAAGAGCCTCTTCTACGGTAACGGTGAAGGTTCCAATGTGGATCTCCTGGACTTCAGGAAGTGCCTTGTACATGGTTTTGGTACCGGTCAGGGCATGATCGATATCCGCAAGGGTACCTATAAAGTCGTGAACATCTCCCAGAATACATTCTACAACGGAGGCCGTGACTTCTGTCGTCTGGACAAGAACATCGCCGGTAGCATAGCTATCACCAATAACACCTTTGCCGCTTGCTCAGTCAATGCTGGAAATGGTTTGCTGTGGATACGCTCACTGGCCGACGACGCCTCTAAGTACGTTGTCGCAAGGAACCTGTTCCTGAATATCGGAGACACCTCAGTGCTTGCCAAGACCGGTGCTACCGTACCTGCAATGAACAACAACTGGTTCTTCAATGTAGGTGAGAACTTCTTTGGTGGTGCAATAAGCCAGGAAGTTGCTACCGGCAACAATGGCGGTTTGCTCTCCGAGGATCCTTGTGTCGGTTCTGCCGACTTTAACTTCAAACTTACCAATGCTGCCCTTAAGGCTGCTGACGTAGGTGATCCCAGATGGAATTCTGCTTCTCCTAATTATGCACCCAAGAAGTAATTCCTTATAAACAGGGGAGTCGGGGGTGATACCCCGGCTCTTCTCCAAGAAAACTAAAAAAAGAAATATCATGAGTTTTATTAACGAAGACTTTATGCTGCAGACTGCTACTGCCAAAAAGCTTTATCATGAGCACGCAGAGCATATGCCTATCATCGACTATCACTGCCACCTGGTGCCACAGCAGATTGCAGAGAACATCCAGTTCCGTGATATCACGCAGTTATGGCTGGTAGACGGCCATTACGGAGACCATTACAAGTGGCGCGCCATGCGTGCGAACGGCGTATCGGAAGAGTATCTGACCGGTGGAACCAAGTCGGCCTGGGAAACCTTCCAAAAATGGGCGGAGACCGTGCCTTATACTATGAGGAACCCCCTTTACCATTGGACGCACATGGAGCTTAGCCGTGTCTTCGGTATAGACAAACTCCTTTGCCCAGCCACTGCGCGTGAAATCTTTGAAGAGTGCAACGCCAAACTGGCAACCCCGGAATTCCGCGGTCAGGAGCTGATCAAAAAGTTCAACGTTCAGGTGGTGTGCACTACCGACGATCCGGCCGACGACCTGCGCTGGCACAAGATGATCCTGGAGCACCCCTTCGGTGTGAAGGTCATTCCCGCATGGCGCCCGGACCGTGCCATGGCCATAGAGAATTCCCAGACCTACAATGCCTATCTGAAGCAGTTGGGAGAAGCCTCCGGTATAGAGATTGATTCTTACACGGACTTATGTGAGGCTCTCCAGAAGCGTCACGACTTCTTTGCGTCCATGGGCTGCAAACTCTCTGACCACGGCTTGGAGAACTTCTACAGCGCTCCTTACAAGGATGTAGAGATTGAACTCATCTTTAAGAAAGTGCTCATTGGCATCGCTCCTACGGCCGATGAACTTGAGAAATTCCGCAGCGCTTTCCTGCACGACCAGGCCGTCATGGACGCCGAGGCAGGCTGGGCACAGCAGTTCCACATCGGTGCCATCCGCAACAACAACACCAAGATGTTTGCAGAAGTGGGGGCCGATACCGGTTACGACGCCATTCACGACCTTGACATCGCCGCCGCCGGTCATCGCTTCTTCGACCGTCTTACCCAAGAGGGCAAACTGGCCAAGACCATCCTCTACTGCCTCAATCCTAAGGACAATGCGGTGATGATGACTATGGCCTATACCTTCAATGACGGAACCGTGCCCGGCAAGATGCAGTTTGGCAGCGGTTGGTGGTTCCTGGATCAGGAAGTGGGAATGCGCCGCCAGATGGACTCTCTGAGTAACCTTGGCCTCATCTCCCGCTTCGTGGGTATGCTCACCGACAGCCGCAGCTTCGTATCCTATCCACGCCACGAGTACTTCCGTCGCATCCTGTGCGATGTCTTCGGTAAGGATGTAGAGTGCGGCAAATTGCCCGCTTCTGAAATGGAATTCATCGGCCAGATGGTAGAGGATATTTGCTACAATAACGCCAAGAATTATTTCAACTTCTAGTATGAAGTACATTAAGATTAACCCCGCCGACAACGTAGCCGTCGCTCTTCAGGATCTTCAGAAAGGAGATGTTGTAGATGGCGTAAAGCTTGTCTCTGATGTGCCCAGAGGCCATAAAATAGTGCTTAAAGACCTAAGGGCAGGGGAGAATGTGGTAAAGTATGGCTTCCCTATAGGCCATCTTACCGCCGATGCTCCTGCCGGCTCCATGGTGGATCATAACTGCATCAAGACCAATCTTGAAGGCTTGCTGGAATACAGCTACAAACCCCAATTGGTAGAGATAGAGAAAGCGGCCGGTCAAAGGACCTTCAAAGGCTATAGAAGGGCAGACGGCCAGGTTGGCATCCGCAATCAGATATGGGTGATTCCTACCGTCGGCTGCGTAAACGGAGTCTGCCAGCAGATTGTAGATCGCTTTAATGCAGAGAATCCTGACCGCAAGTCTGTAGATGCCGTGGTGGCCTTCCCTCACAACTATGGCTGTTCGCAGCTTGGTGATGATCACGAGAACACCCGACACATTTTGGCCGACATGGTACATCATCCCAATGCAGGAGGTGTGCTCGTAGTGAGTCTCGGCTGCGAAAACAACCAGCTTGATGCTTTCAGGGAGCTGGTTGGTCCTGTTGACGAAAACCGTGTAAGGATGTTCGTGACCCAGAAGGTTGACGACGAAGTTGAATTCGGCCTTCAGCAGCTAAGGGAAATCTACGCCGCCGCAAGCAAAGACAGGCGTGAAGATATTCCTGTAAGCGAGCTTCGCGTAGGCCTTAAGTGCGGGGGCTCGGACGGCCTGTCAGGCATTACCGCCAATCCTCTCCTTGGAGTTTTCTCTGACTGGATTGTGGGCCAGGGGGGCACCACCGTTCTTACTGAAGTCCCGGAAATGTTCGGGGCAGAAACCATACTTATGAATCGCTGCCAGGATAAAGCCACCTTTGACAAAACGGTAAGCCTCATTAACGACTTCAAGGAATACTTTATAAAACAGGGTATGCCTGTTTATGAGAATCCTTCTCCCGGCAACAAGGCTGGCGGTATTTCCACCCTGGAGGAAAAGAGTCTTGGCTGTACCCAGAAGTGTGGGAAAAGCATTGTTCGCGGAGTCCTGAAGTATGGAGAAAGACTTCAGGTAAAAGGCCTTAACCTTTTGAGTGCCCCGGGCAATGACCTTGTAGCCTCGACAGCCCTTGCGGCATCAGGCTGCCAGATTGTGCTTTTTACAACCGGACGTGGCACTCCCTTCGGCAGTTTCGTCCCCACTATGAAGATATCCACCAATACTCCGTTGGCGCAGAAAAAAAGCAACTGGATTGATTTCAATGCCGGTGTGCTGGCGCAGGGAGAACCTATGGAAGAGGTGGCACAGCGTTTTATCGATTATGTGCTGGCCGTCGCATCGGGAGATAATGTCAATACGGAGCGCAGCGGCTACAGGGAAGTGGCAATCTTTAAATCAGGCGTAACACTTTAACTATAACGAAATACAAAAACTACTTAATATGGAAAGATTAAATCGCACCAGCGCTCCTCAGGCAAAGCGCTACACAGAAAAAGTGATTCAGTTTGGCGAGGGAAACTTCCTGCGTGCTTTCATTGACTGGATTATCTGGAAGACCAACCAGAAGACATCATTTGACGGCTCCGTAGTTGTTGTCCAGCCTATAGAAAAAGGCATGGTAGAGTGGCTCAACGAGCAGGATGGCCTCTATCATCTTAACCTTCAGGGGCTCCTGGAAGGTAAACCTATAGACAGTGTAGATCTTATTGATGTCATTTCACGCGGCATCAATCCTTATTCTGACTTCGCATCATATCTGGCTCTTGCAGAGCAGCCGGAAATTCGTTTTGTCATCTCAAATACTACAGAGGCCGGAATCGCCTTCGACCCTGCCTGCAAACTTGATGACAGACCGGCTTCTTCTTATCCTGGCAAATTGACCCAGCTTCTGTATCACCGCTGGCAGCACTTCAAGGGCGCAAAGGACAAGGGTCTTATCATCTTCCCCTGCGAGCTTATCTTCGAAAACGGAAAGCATCTTAAGGAGTGCATCCGCTTATACATTGATCTCTGGAAGTTGGGCCCTGAATTCTCTGCTTGGTTCGAGCAGTGCTGCGGCGTTTACAGCACACTTGTAGACCGCATCGTGCCCGGTTATCCCCGCGACAATGCCGCAGAGCTCTGCGAGCGTGCGGGTTATGACGACCATCTGCTTGACAAGGCCGAAATCTTCCATCTCTGGGTAATTGAGGCCCCCAAGGAAGTGGCAAAGGAATTCCCGGCAGACAAAGCTGGCCTGAACGTGCTGTTTGTGCCGTCAGAGGCTCCTTACCACGAGCGTAAGGTTACCTTGCTTAATGGCCCTCACACCGTTCTGTCGCCTGTCGGCTATCTTAGCGGTCTTAATACAGTAAAGGAATGCTGCGAGGATCCCGAGGTAGGCAAGTTCGTCCACAAGGTAATGTTCGAGGAACTTCTTCCTACCCTCAATCTTCCTGAATCAGAGCTTGTTAAGTTTGCGAACGATGTCATGGACCGCTTCAGCAATCCTTTTGTGAAGCACTTTGTGACTTCTATTATGCTGAATTCCTTCCCTAAATTCAAGACTCGTGACCTTCCAGGCCTGAAGGTTTACTTGCAGCGCAAGGGCGAACTGCCCAAGGGCCTTGTGCTTGGTCTTGCCGGCATCTGCACCTACTACAAGGGCGGAAAGAGGGGAGAGGACGAAATCGTTCCCAACGATGACCCTAAGATCATGGAACTTCTCAAGAATCTCTGGGCTACCGGTGATGTAAAGAAAGTTGCAAAGGGAGTACTTGCCGACGAATTCATCTGGGGTGAAGACCTGAACGCAATCCCCGGACTTACAGAACTCCTTGCCGCCGATCTTGCACTTATACAGGAAAAAGGCATGCGCGAAGCAGTTAAATCAATAATCTAAGGCTATGACAACACAGAAGAAATTGATGACAAACTGGCGCTGGTGGATTTGCAGCCTGCTTTTTGTTGCTACAACCGTCAATTATCTGGATCGCCAGGTTCTGTCCCTGACATACGAAGATTTCATCAAACCGGAGTTCCACTGGACCGATAACGACTATGGTACAATAACCTCCCTGTTTTCTATCTTCTACGCAGTCGCCTGTCTTTTTGCGGGCAAGTTCGTAGATTGGATGGGTACAAAGAAGGGCTATCTTATTTCCATTGGCGTATGGTCTTTCGGTGCAGTTCTTCACGCCGGTTGCGGCATTGCTACAAGTTGGTTTGTTAGCGGTGTTGACTCCGTGGCTGCCCTGAGGGCCGTAGAAGCTGGTTCCAACGTTGCCTTGGCAATATCGACGACATCAGTCTACCTGTTCTTGCTATGCCGCGGAATCCTGGCACTGGGAGAGGCTGGAAACTTCCCTGCGGCAATCAAGACAACGGCTGAATACTTCCCCAAGAAGGACAGGGCTTTCTCTACATCCATCTTTAATGCAGGCGCCTCTGTAGGTGCATTGGCTGCACCTCTGCTTATCCCTCCGCTGGCCGCAAGCCTTGGCTGGGAGTGGGCCTTCATCATTATCGGTGGACTGGGCTTCATTTGGATGTTCTTCTGGCAGTTTATGTACGAAAAACCGGAAAAGAGCAAACGAGTAAACGAGGCCGAACTTGAATACATACATCAGGACGATGCGGAAGAAGCCGCAGACAAGGCTGCGGTCGCTTCTGAAAAGGCTATTCCTTTTATCAAGTGCTTCAAGTTCAAGCAGACCTGGGCCTTCATTACCGGTAAGTTCTTCACCGACGGCGTATGGTGGTTCTTCCTGTTCTGGGCTCCTTCTTATTTCAGTAATCAGTTCGATGCACCTGCTACTTCCGGCCTGGGTCAGGGACTTATCTTTACCTTGTATGCCATTGTGACGGTGATTTCCATTTTTGGCGGCTATCTGCCAAGACTGTTTGTCGATAAGAAAGGTATGCATCCCTACAACGGCCGTATGTTGGCTATGCTGCTGTTTGCCTTCTTCCCTCTGGCTGCCCTGTTCGCCCAGCCGCTTGGAGCGTTTTCTCCATGGTGGCCGGCCATTTTGATTGGTATCGCCGGTGCAGGACATCAGGCATGGAGTGCCAATCTTTTCTCTACAATCGGCGATATGTTCCCTAAGAGCACGGTTGCATCAATTACCGGTATAGGAGCAATGGCCGGTGGAGTCGGTTCGATGATTATTCAGAAAGCCGCAGGTAAACTCTTTACCTATGCCGAAACCCAGGGTGATGCATTCACCTTCCTTGGCTTTGACGGCAAGCCTGCTGGATACTTTATTATGTTCTGCTTCTGCGGTCTGGCTTACCTGATTGCCTGGAGTATAATGAAGGTTCTGGTTCCTAAATACAAACCCGTAAAGGTTGATTAAAAAAAAAACTCGGAATTGCTTCCGAGTTATTTTTTTTACTGTTCGTTGACAAGTCCCAGCCAGTCTTTCCAGCTGTGGATATTTCCTTTGGACCAGCAGGATCCGTATTTATATTTAAACGCCTGCCCAGAAGTTACGGTCTTTACCAGCAACGCGTGGTCAAGTTCTTCTACGGACTTAACTATTTCTGCGTCGGGAACTATCACGGCAACTCCCAACATCCCGTCTTCCGGCTCAATGCTTTGGTCCGATGCCTTCTCCCAGATTGCATATCTGTCGCTGCCTGCTATCTGTTCCTGAACTGTCTGCTGGGCAGTGTGCAGTTTCATGCCGGCCGCTACTTGAAGGGAGTCGATGCCGGTGAAGGTGTAAACATCGGTAACATCGGCAAAATAAGAGCCTGCAGACAGGCTTACCTGCTTGTCAAGAGATACCAGGATGCTGTCAGTTGCTTGCCACTGAGGGTAGTGCAGTACGAAGCTGACCTTGTCCGGGCTTGTCTCCAATACCTCGCAGGTGCGGTAGTTGGTGGCCGGATAGCAGAGCTTTCCGTCAATAAAGGGAGCGGATGCGCCGCCACCCAGGGAAACTGCAACCTTGTAGCAGTCCTTGCCTCCGTGGTTGTGGTGATAGTAGTCAGGGTCTTCGTTGACGGCGTGGGAATACCATTCGTCGGCAACAAGCCCGCCGGGAAGCTTAACCCAGATGTCAATTCCGGGAGAAGTGGGGTTGCCTTCAAGGGCCTGGCCGTAAAAACGGCCGGCGATGAGGTCGTTTTCGAATACAAAGTCGTCGGCGCGTTCAGGAACAGCGCGTGCCATAACCTTCTGCTCTTTTTGTCCGGTGCAAGCTGTCAGCGCAAGTGCTGCAGTTGCGGCAAGGATAAGGAATCTTTTCATTATCTGAGGTCTTTAGTTTCGCACCAGTCCATGTCGTTGTAGTCGTCGTTCTCTCCGCACATACCCCATATAAAGGTGTAGTTGCGTGTTGCACAGGCGCTGTGAATGCTCCACTGGGGGCTGATTACAGCCTGCTCGTTGTGCATCCAAATATGGCGGGTCTCCTGGGGCTGGCCCATAAAATGGCATACAGCGGCATCTTCTGGGAGGCCAAAATAGAAGTATACCTCCATGCGGCGGTCGTGGGTGTGAGCCGGCATTGTGTTCCAGGTGCTGCCAGGAGCGAGCTCTGTCATACCCATTTGCAGTTGGCAGCAGGGAACGACTTCCTTAACCAGCAGGCGGTTTATTGTGCGCTCGTTGCTTTCTTCCAGGCTGCCCATGTGCATGACCACAGCGTCTTTTTTGCTGACTTTCTTGATTCCGGTTTCGCGGTGGGCGGTGGCGGAATTGAAGTAGAAATGAGCAGGATTTGCGGGATCTGCGCTCCTGAATGATACGTGCCTGTTGCCGCGGCCGATGTAAATAGCCTCCTTGAAGGGGATTTCGAACTCTTCTTCTCCCACTTTAACATAGCCGGTGCCGCCAACATTGATTATGCCTATTTCGCGGCGTTGGGTAAAGTATTCGCTTCTGAGGATCTCCGGGGGAGTGAGGGTGAGAGTCTCTTTTACGGGAACTGCTCCGCCCGCAATAATGCGGTCAAAGAGGGAGTAAACCATGTTGATCTGGTCCGGGACCATGAGATTCTCTACAAGGTAGTGCTTCCGCAGGGTGGCGGTCTCATAGTGTTTAGCGTCGTCCTGATGGGACGGATAGCGTACTTCGCAATTGATTTTCATATAATTACTTTGGTTGTTTTCCGATGTAGGCAAGGATGCCGCCGTCAACGTACAGGATGTGGCCGTTTACGGCGTCAGAGGCGTGTGAGGCCAGGAATACGGCCGGGCCGGCCAGTTCGTCAGGATCCAGCCAGCGGCCAGCGGGAGTTTTAGCGCAGATGAAGCTGTCAAAGGGATGACGGCTACCATCGGCCTGAGGCTCGCGCAGGGGAGCGGTTTGCGGGGTGGCAATGTAGCCCGGACCAAGTCCGTTGCATTGTATATTGTATTCTCCGTATTCAGAACAGATATTGCGTGTGAGCATTTTAAGACCGCCCTTTGCTGCTGCATAGGCGCTTACTGTTTCGCGGCCCAGTTCGCTCATCATTGAACATATGTTGATGATTTTGCCTTCACGACGCTCCATCATCTCGGGTACTACTGCGGCAGAGCAGATGTACGGGCCGACAAGGTCTACGTCAATTACTCTCTGGAATTCTTCCCTGGACATCTCGTGCATTGGAATACGCTTGATAATGCCGGCATTGTTTACCAGTATGTGGATAGGACCCACTTCTGCGTGAATCTTTTCTACAAGGGCTTTTACCTGATGCTCGTCAGTTACATCGCATACATAACCGTGAACGTTCTTTATGCCAGCCTCCTTATATGCCTCAAGCCCTTTTTTCATAGAAGCCTCATTGGAGGTGTTGAAGATGATGTTGTCAACTCCGGCTTCTACGAAGGCTTTTGCGATTGCGAAGCCTATTCCGTAGGCGGCTCCGGTTATCCAGGCATTTTTGCCTTCCAGGGAAAAAATCTTAGTCATTATCCTATTGTTTTATAGTTTCTTTCGACAAATATAATCATTTTTCCGTGAACGTGCACGGAAATTTAAAAATTTTCTTATATTTGCATCGAATTATGGTAATAATCAGATAATTATTAAACACAAAACCATATGGCAAAAGTAGTTACATTCGGCGAGGTCATGCTAAGGCTCGCCACCCCTGGGTACCAGAGGTTTTCCCAGGCACATAGCTTTGACGCAACCTTTGGCGGGGGAGAAGCAAATGTGGCTGTATCTCTGGCCAATTACGGCGTTGATGCCCATTTTGTGACACGTCTTCCTAAGAATGATATCGCCCAGATGTGCATTTCTGAGCTTCGTGGCTTCGGAGTAGGTGTTGACGGCATAGTTTACGGTGGAGACCGAGTTGGAATATACTATCTTGAGACAGGCGCTGTTGCCCGTGGCTCAAAGGTTATTTATGATCGTGCAAATTCTGCCATATCCGAAATCAAGCCCGGAATGGTAGACTGGCATAAGGTCCTTGAAGGCGCCGATTGGTTCCACTGGACCGGCATTACTCCCGCTCTGAGTCAGGGTGCTGCTGATGCCTGCCTTGAGGCAATCAAAGTTGCTAATGAGATGGGCGTAAAGGTTTCCTGTGACCTTAACTATCGTAAGAAACTCTGGAAATACGGTAAAACCGCAGCTGAGGTTATGCCTGCTCTAGTGGCCGGATGTGACCTTATTCTTGGCAACGAAGAGGATGCAGAGAAGGAGTTCGGTATCAAGCCGGAGGGTTTCGATGCAGAGAAAACCGGCGGAGAGATAGACCAGACCCGCTTCGAGAGTGTATGCTCCCAACTGATGAAGATGTTCCCCCGTTGCAAGAAGGTGGCTGTTACCCTTCGAGGTTCCATTAACGCTAACCACAATACCTGGGGCGGTGTCCTGTATGACGGAAAAACCCTTTGGCAGAGCAAACGTTATGACATCACTCACATCGTAGACCGTGTTGGCGGCGGCGATTCATTTATGGGCGGCCTTCTTTTCGGACTCATCACTTATCCGACAGATCAGCAGGCAATTGAGTTTGCTGCTGCTGCATCTTGTCTTAAGCATACCATCCTTGGCGACTATAACCGCGTTACTGTAGAAGAGGTTGAAGGCCTCATCAACGGTGGTGGCTCCGGCCGTGTATCACGTTAAAATAGCATTACCATGTCCAAGTTTAAGAAAATAGATACCATTGGAATAATCCGTAGCACCGGAATCGTTCCTGTTTTTTATAATGCCGACATTGAAGTGGCTAAGAAGGTAGTTAAAGCCTGCTACGACGGAGGCATTCGTGCCTTTGAGTTTACAAACCGTGGCGACGGAGCCCACAGGGTATTCGAATCTCTGATGGAATTTGTACGCAAGGAGTGCCCCGAAATGGCTCTTGGCGCAGGTACTATCCTTGATGCTTCTACTGCTGCAATGTATATACAGATGGGGGCGGACTTTATTGTTTCTCCTGCCATGGTAGAAGAGGTTGTCCCTCTGTGCAACCGCAGGGGCGTGCCTTACAGCCCCGGCTGCGGCACAGTAACGGAAATAATTGAAGCTATGGAGCTTGGCTGCGACCTGGTCAAGGTTTTCCCTGCCGGAACCGTTGGCGGTCCCGCCTTTGTGAAGAACATTCTGGCACCGCTTCCTTGGGCGATGATTATGTGTACAGGGGCTGTAGAGCCCACTCAGGAGAACCTTTCCGCATGGGCCAAGTCCGGCGTTACCGCTGTAGGCATGGGCTCAAAGCTCTTCCCCAAAGAGGTCATCAAAGCAGGTGATTGGTCAGCAATTTCTGATCTCTGCCGCCAGTCCCTTTCCTGGTTCCGTGCTGTCTAGAAATAGAGGCCGTAACTGTGTTTGATTTCATTCATGACGAAGCTGGACTGTATGCTGCCAATGGCATCGACTGTTCCCAGTACGTTGATAATGAAGTCGTTATACTCCTTCATGCTGCCGGAGCGTATCTTTAGAAGATAGTCATATTCACCTGAGATATTGTAGCACTCCATCACCTGAGGGATTTCCTTAATAATACGCACGAAATTCTCCGCCACGTCCTTGGACATCTGGCGGAGTTTTACTGAACAGAAGGCCTCGAAGCCCAGGTCCAGCTTCTCCGGATCCAGAATTGCCACGTACTTGCGTATGTACCCTTCCCGTTCAAGTCGCTTGATGCGCTCGAATACCGGGGTAGAGGAAAGATTGACCCTTTCTGCAATCTGCTTTGTGGTAAGGCGGCCGTTTTCCTGGAGTATGCTAAGTATGCTGTAATCTGTCTTGTCAAGTACTGTAGGCGTCATAGAAAGAAATTCTTTAAATGGGTTCTATTTTGGTTGTATTTTCTATTTTCTCTTGAATTATTGGCAAATATAGAAAATATTTCCAAATTTTAACGGGCTATTGTTTCTTTTTTCTACGCATCCTAATTTTGCGGCGTAAATTTTTACAGAAATGAGCGTAGAGACAAGAAAACAGGGCATCGGAACAAGATGCGTACACGCCGGCTACAATCCCGGAAAAGGGGAGCCCAGGCAGATTCCCGTGATTCAAAGCACAACCTTCAAATACCAGACATCGGAGCAGATGGGAAAGCTCTTCGACCTGGAAGAAAGCGGATATTTCTATTCCCGCCTTCAGAACCCTACCAACGACCATGTGGCTGCAAAAATAGCCAATCTGGAAGGCGGAGTGGCCGCCATGCTGACATCATCCGGCCAGGCTGCCAACCTGATTGCCTGGCTTAACCTTTGCCAGGCCGGCGACCATATTGTCAGTGCCGGCAACATTTATGGCGGTACCTTCAACCTTTTGGGTACCTCCCTTGGCAAACTTGGTATTGAAGTGACCTTTGTGAATCCCGATGCAAGCGAAGAAGAAATCTCTGCCGCCATACGCCCGCAGACCAAACTGGTATTTGGAGAGACCCTTTCCAATCCGGGTGTAGAAGTACTTGATATAGAGAAGTTTGCAAAGATTGCCCACTCTCACGGAGTGCCGCTGATTATTGACAATACCTTTGCTACACCTATACTTTGCAGGCCATTCGAATTCGGGGCCGATATCGTAACCCACTCTACAACCAAGTATATGGACGGACATGGCGTGGCTGTTGGCGGAGCAATTGTGGACAGCGGCAACTTCGACTGGGAGGCGCATGCCGACAAGTTCCCCGGCCTTTGCACCCCGGATGCTTCATATCATGGCCTTGTTTATACAAAGGCCTTTGGTAAGAACGCCTTCATAGTTAAGGCTACAAGCCAGCTGATGAGGGACTTCGGTGCCATACAGAGCCCCCAGAACGCTTTTTATCTTAACCTTGGTCTGCAGAGCCTGCATCTTAGGATCAAGCGCCACAGCGAGAGCGCTCTTGCCGTTGCCCGCTTCCTGGCCGGCCATCCGGACGTAGCCTGGGTAAAGTATCCCGGCCTTGAGACTGATAAGCATCATGCCGATGCCGTTAAATACCTTCAGGGCGGCTTCAGCGGAGTAATGTGCATAGGTCTTAAAGGGGACAGGGAATTCAGCAAGAAGTTCATCGATTCCCTGCAGCTTATAACTATTGAAACTCATGTTGCCGACTGCCACAGCTGCATTCTGCATCCGGCTTCACATACACATCGACAGTTGACTGACGAGCAGCTGAGGGCCGCCGGAATTGCTCCGGAACTTATGAGGCTCAGCATCGGACTGGAGGATGCAGAAGATGTGATAGAAGACCTTAGACAGGCCCTTGAAGCAGCGCATAAATGATAAGGCAAGCACTTGACATACAGAACTTTAAGCTGGAGGCCGGAGGCTGTCTGGAAGAGTTGCACGTAGTTTATCACACTGCAGGTCCAAAGGACGGCAAGGTAATATGGGTATGCCACGCGCTTACTGCTAACAGCGACGTAGAGGACTGGTGGCCGCAGGTGGCCGGGTCCGGCAAACTGATAGACACGGACAAGTACTTTGTGGTTTGTGTTAATATCATTGGTTCGCCCTATGGTACAACGGGCCCGGCCAGCATCAACCCGGCTACCGGGAAGCCTTATTTGCTGGACTTTCCGGCAGTTACTGTAAGGGATACTGTAGAAGCGCTTGTCCTTGTACGTAAACATCTGGGAATTAACAAAATAGGCTTATTGATAGGAAGCTCCGTGGGCGGATATCAGGCCATTGAATGGGCTGTCAAGGAGCCTGATGTATTTGAGAATGTAGCGTTTATGGCTACTGCTCCAAGAATCTCCCCTTGGATGACAGCCTGGACAGAAACCCAGAGGATGGCCCTGGAAGCAGATCAGACCTTCCGCCAGGCCGCATCCGTAAAGGGCGGCGAGGCCGGACTTCGTTGCGCGCGTGCCCAGGCGCTCATTTCTTACAGATGCTTCCGCGGTTACGGGCTGCGCCAGAGCGAGCCTTCAGATGACTGCCTTTTTGCCGGCAGGGCGGCTTCTTATCAGCGCCATCAGGGAGAAAAACTCCCGGCCCGCGGTTTTGATGCCTATTCTTATTACTATATTTGCAATGCTATGGACAGCCATAACGTAGGCCGTGGACGTGGTGGTGTGGCTGCTGCCCTTGGGCGCATAAAAGCCAGTGCTACAGTTGCTTATATAGATACTGACGGCATCTTTCCGCCTGAAGAAACCCTGTCCTGGGCCGGATCCATACCTGGCGTCAGGATAGAAGAAATAAAATCGGACTTTGGTCACGACGGCTTTTTGCTGGAGACCGAACAATTAACCAGAATCATCGGACCTGTAATATGCAAGTTATAAAGTTTGGAGGCACATCGGTTGCCAGACCCGAAAAGTTAGTAGATATAGTTTCAAAGGCCATCGGCAAGGATAGGACAATCCTTGTCTGTTCTGCCATAAGCGGCTGTACAGATGCCCTGATTGCCCTGGGAAACAAGGCTGCGGCAAAGGATCGTGCTTATCTTGAAGATCTGGAAGCCCTGAAGCAAAAGCATATTAGTTTGGCAGAGCAGCTGCTGGACAGCGGTTCGCTTGCTAAGACCCTGGCCATAGAAGAAGAACTGTTCGGCTCCCTGGCCGGCATCCTTCACGGAGTCTATCTGCTTGGAGAGCTCAGTAAAACCAGCCTGGACGCTGTCCAGAGCTTTGGAGAGCTGTTTTCTACCCGCATTCTGGAGGCTAAATTCACTGCGCTTGGCATCTCCTGCAAATGGTTGGATGCGCGCGGAATCATTATTTCTGATGCAGGTGTAGTGGACACGGCAGCCAGCTATGCAAACATAGAAAAAGCCATCGCTGCGCATGCACGTACAAAGCTTTTCATTGTGCCTGGCTTTATAGCTTCTGACAGTCTTGGACGAACCAGCACTCTTGGCAGGGGAGGCTCCGACTACACGGCAGCCCTTTTTGCCGCCGGAATCAAGGCCCGTCTTGTAGAGATCTGGACCGATGTTCCCGGCATAATGACGGCCAATCCAAAGACGGTCCCGGGCGCAAAAACAGTAAGGAACATTTCTTACCGTGCCGCCCAGGAATTGTCCCACTTCGGGGCCAAGGTAATCTTTCCTCCTACCATCCAACCCGTTGTGGCAGAGGGAATTCCAATCTACGTAAAGAATACTTTTGACCCGGCGGACGAAGGCACACTTGTAGAGAAAAATCCTCCGCGTAGGGAGGATGCTCTTCTGGGCATTTCAAACTCTGACAAGATAGCCCTTATCTCTTTGGAAGGCAGCGGAATGGTGGGTATTCCGGGCTTTTCTTCACGCCTTTTCGAGGCCCTGAGCCGCGCCGGAATCAACATTATACTTATTACTCAGGCCTCTTCTGTGCACACCATGTGTATAGCAATTGCAGAGAAGGATGCCCCGCTTGCCAAGAAGGCTGCCGATGCCTGCTTTGCCTACGAGATCTCCATGGGTAAAATCAATCCGCTTAAGGTAGAGCCTGGTTATTCCATTGTCTGCCTTGTGGGCGACAATATCCTTGGTCACAGTGGCGCAACCGGAAGGATGCTTTCTGCAATTGATTCCGCAGGCATACGCGTAAGGGCTACGGCGCAGGGTTCTTCAGAAAGAAACATTTCCGTTATTGTCCCTTCAGAGGATGCAGAAGATGCAATCCGCGCCATACACAAAGAGTTCTTTGAGAAGGCCGGAGCACGCCAGGTGCACATCTTTATTGCAGGTTATGGCCAGGTAGGAAAGGCACTGGTGGATATAATTGAAAACAATTCCAAGGCTATCGCAGAGCGTACTGGCAAAGAACTGATTATCAGTGGTATAGCTAACAGTAAGCGCTACCTCTTAAATACAGCCGGGGTTAATGCCGAGGAGCTTGACAAAGGCACTGAAGGCAGTTTGTTCGATGCTCTTGAAGGCGGAGTTCCGCCGGAATCTATCTTTGTGGATTGTACGGCAAGCAGCACTACGGCGGTGCGCTACGCGGCCCTGCTGGATGCAGGCGTCAAAGGCATTGTCGCCTGCAACAAGCTGCCCTTCTCGGGCAGCTGGCAAAGCTACACGCAGCTTTGCCGCAGCGCCGCCTCCCACGGCGCCCATCTCAGGTACGAGACCACGGTAGGAGCCGCCCTCCCTGTCCTTGATACATTGGAGCGCGTAGCTTGCTCAGGGGATAAACTCAAAAGCATTGAGGCTGTAGTTTCCGGTTCTCTTAACTACCTGTGTAACAATTACAAAGGCGGTAACCTAAATGCGGTTATAAATGACGCCTACGTCAAAGGTTACACAGAACCGGATCCGGCTGAAGACCTTTCAGGAAGGGATGTGCTCCGTAAGCTTATCATTATGGCCCGCGTCGCCGGAATCGCCCTTGAAGAAGCGGATATCGACGCCCGCGCCTTTCCTTTGGAAGAAGCAATAAAGCATCTTTATGCCAAGGCCTCTGCACGCGGCAAGGTGCTGCGATATGTCGCCCGCCTGCAGAACGGGGAAGATGGGGTAAAGGCCGGCATCGGCATAGAAGAAATAGGCCCGGACAGCCCGCTTTACAAGCTTGACGGCACGGATAATTGCATAGTCATTACAACGGAGCAATATCCTGATTCAATAGTTATCAGAGGCTCCGGAGCAGGCCCTGAGCGCACTGCAGGCGGTGTTTTAAGTGATATTTTAAAGTGTATTTAATATGAAGGTAGCAGTTGTCGGCGCCACCGGCCTGGTTGGCGAAAATATGTTGGAAGTACTGTACGAGCGCCGCTTCCCGGTAAGCGAAATTATCCCCGTGGCATCGGAAAGATCCGTTGGCAAGAAGGTGCTATTTGGCGGAAAGGAGTATACGGTTGTGAGCGTCGATGAGGCCCTTGCCCGCCGCCCCCAGCTTGCCCTTTTCTCTGCCGGAGCAACTGCTTCCGGCGAGCTTGCACCGCGCTTTGCCGCCATCGGCTGCCGTGTTGTGGACAATTCTTCCCGCTGGCGCATGGATCCTGCCGTCAAACTGATAGTTCCGGAAATCAACGGTCATATACTGACGGGGGACGATTACATTATCGCCAATCCCAACTGTTCTACGATACAGATGGTACTGCCTCTGGCTCCGCTTCACAGAAGATTCGGTATTAAGCGAATTGTAGTATCTACATATCAATCAGTTACGGGAACGGGACGCAAGGCGGTGGAAGAACTTTTCTCTGAGCGTTCCGGCAAGGAAACTGCCTGCGAAGCTTATCCTTACCCCATAGACCTGAATATCCTTCCGCACATAGACAGCTTCCTTGAAGACGGCTACACCAAGGAAGAAATGAAGATGGTGAACGAGACCCGTAAGATACTTGATGCTCCGCAGATAGGCGTCAGCGCCACCACCGTGCGAGTCCCGGTCACAGGCGGCCACAGCGAGTCCGTCAATGTGGAATTCGAGCAGCCATATACCCTTGAAGAAGTAAGGCAGATACTTGAAAATACAGAAGGTGTCGTCCTGCAGGACAAGCCCCAGGAGATGCTTTATCCCATGCCCCTGTATGCCCAGGGCCGCGATGAAGTCTTTGTGGGCCGCCTTCGCAGGGACCCTTCTGCCCCTAATGCCCTTAATCTTTGGTGCGTTGCAGACAACCTCCGCAAAGGCGCCGCAACCAATGCCGTCCAGATAGCCGAACTCTTCCTGAACTAGTCTGGTTTTTGTCGGAAAGTATTCCTATATTTGTAGAAATTGCTTTGCTATGGACAGACGGGATTTTATGAAGGTGTCGGCCCTTGGGGTCGCAAGCTTCGGCCTTGGCGGTTTTTTAGGCCGCAGGGTTTCCACAAAAAAGACATTTGACACTATCATCAGGAATGGTGTCGTTTATGTGGGCGACGGAAAGCCCGGAATTCATGGTGACATAGCCGTTAAAGGCGGCAGAATTGCAGCAATAGGACAAGACCTGGGCGACAGCGCAGACCTTGTCCTTGATGCTAAGGGCCACGTGGTCTGCCCCGGCTTTATAGATATCCACACCCATACGGACACCAATCTGCTGAAAGCGCCCAAAGGCGACAGCCGAATCTATCAGGGCATAACCAGCGAGGTCGGAGGCAACTGCGGCCACGGTCCGTTCATCAATACTCAGTGGAAGGATATAGACGGCTTCTATCAGGCCCTTGAAGAGAATAAGATTGGAATCAACTATTCTTCTTTGGTCGGTCACGGAGACGTTCGTGAGGCTGTGGTTGGGCCATACAATGTAAAGGCCACGGACCAGCAGTTAAAGGAGATGTGCGCCCTGCTGGACAGGCAGCTGTCCCTTGGTGCCATAGGTCTCTCTTACGGCCTGGAATACGCTCCCGGCTGCTACAGCGACACAAGGGAAATGGTTGCCCTGAACAAGGTCATCGCCAAGCATAACGCGCTGTATTCCATTCATATGCGTAACGAGGACGACCATGTGCTTGAGGCTATGGACGAGGCCATAGAGGCCGCTCGTCAGTCAGGCGCCCGCCTTGAAATATCGCACCTGAAGGCCCAGAATCCTGCTAACTTCGACAAAATAGACCGAATGCTGGGCAAGATAGATGCCGCCCGGGCAAGCGGTATAGATGTGGCTACGGACCGTTACCCCTACACTGCTTTTTCTACCGGTTTTGATTGCTTCATACCCATAGAACTGCGTGACGGTACCAAGGCTGATATACTGGCCCGTCTGAATGACCCTGCGGCCTGCGAAAAGATGCGCAGCTATGCCTACGGCCGTCTGGAACGCTTCGGTGGCCCCCAGCAGGTTGTCGTCGCCGGCTGCAAGAATGCTGCGAATGCAGAATATGCCGGAAAGAATCTTGCCGAATGCTGCAAGCTGTCCGGTCTGGACGAATGGGAAATGATTCGTTACCTGCTGATTTCAGAAGATCTGGACGTAAACCAGGCCACCTTTGCCATGAAGGAAGAAAACCTTAAAAAGATTTATTCCCACACTCTGGCTATGCCGGCTTCCGATGGCCTTGTATATTCGCCGGAAGGCGAATTGGGCCAGGAACTGCCGCATCCCCGTTCTTATGGCACCTTCCCCAGGTTCTTTGAAAAGTACGTACGTGAAGACAAGGTCGTAGATATGGCAACGGCCATCTTCAAATGCACCGGACTGCCTGCTTCGCGCGCCAAATTCAAGGAAAGGGGACTGCTGATTCCCGGTTATGCCGCTGATATCACCATCTTCGATCCAGACACAATAGCAGACAAATGCACCTATGCCCAGCCGCACACATTCCCTACGGGCATAGAGCATGTTTTTGTGAACGGAGTGCAGGCTATCAGTGACGGCAGGCATACCGGAGCCCTGGCAGGAGTTATTCTTGGTAACGATCAACTTTCAAGATAATTCAAACATTTACAATGAAATACTTTTCTAAAACACTAATCGTTCTGGCCGCAATGCTGGCCGGAACGGCCGCACTGGCACAGAACATGGTTCACCTGAACCGCTTCTCAGAAGAAAATGCAGCAATTGAAAAACCCGCGGACGGCAAGCCTGTAAAGGGCAGGGTAGTCTTCATAGGAGACTCCATTACCGAGGGTTGGGGCAACCAGGACCCGGATTACTTCATTCCCGGCAAATACTTTGAAAGAGGTATCAGCGGCGAGGTTACCGCCCAGATGCTGCTCCGCTTCAGGGTTGATGCCCTTGCGCTCTGTCCTTCCATCATTGTGATCAATGCCGGAACCAACGACATCGCACTGAACCAGGGCGACTATAACGAGGACTACACCTTTGGCAATATCATTTCGATGGTAGAGCTGGCCCAGGCCCGCAAGATCAAGGTTATTCTTACAACCGTTACCCCCTGCGGCGCATATCGCTGGAGGCCGGAAATTACTGACAGCGCAGAAAAAATTGCCTCCCTTAACATGAGGCTGCGCAAGTATGCCATAGACCACAAGATGCAGTTTGTAGACTATCATACCTTTATGCTTGGACCGGACGGCCGTTCAATGATTACTGACTATACAAAAGACGGCTGCCATCCTAATATCGATGGCTACAAGGTAATGGAAGCACAGCTGGATAAAGTATTGAAATAAACATAATTAAATATCTGATAATGAAGAAATTACTAATATCTATCCTGACCTTTGCCGCCTTCCTGGCTCCTGCCAGCGCAGACGAAGGAATGTGGCTTCCGGCACTTATTTCCCAGAGGATAGGGGACATGCAGGCCAAGGGCTTCAAACTTACCGCAGAAGATATTTACAGCGTTAACCAGGCCTCTTTGAAGGATGCCGTCGTACTCTTTGGTTCCGGCTGTACCGGAGAACTGGTTTCTAACGATGGCCTTCTTTTTACCAACCACCACTGTGGTTATGGCTACATCCAGAAGCACAGCAGCGTAGAGCACGATTATCTTAAGGATGGTTTCTGGGCCTTGAGCCGTGCAGAGGAGCTGGCCAATCCCGGCCTTACCGTAAGCTTTCTCGAATACATGCAGGACGTTACTGCTGCAGTTCTCAAGGGCTACGACCCCGCTACCATGACAGAAGAGGACCGCCAGCGTATTGTCAACGAGAATTCCAATGCCCTTAAGGCAGAAGCTGTTAAGGACGGAATCGGACTGAAGGCCAGCGTAGAAGCTCTCTATTACGGCAACCAGTACTTCCTCTTTGTTTTCCGCGTATTCAGCGACGTCCGCCTTGTTGGCGCTCCGCCGTCCAGCATCGGAAAGTTCGGCGGCGACACCGACAACTGGATGTGGCCCCGCCATACCGGCGACTTTTCTATCTTCCGTATTTACGCAGACAAGAACAACAATCCTGCTAAGTACTCAGAAGAAAACGTGCCTTATCACCCCAAGAAGTTCTTTAAGATTTCCCGCGCAGGCGTTAAGGAAGGCGACTTTACCTTTGTTTACGGCTGCCCCGGAAGCACCAGGGAATACGTTACTTCAGACGAGGTTAGCTACATTACGGAAGTATCTGACCCTCAGAAGATTGACCTTAGAACCCAGAGGCTTCAGATCCAGAAGAAATACATGGGTCAGGATCAGGCCGTTCGCATCAAATACTCTTCTAAGAACGCTTCAACCGCAAATGCATGGAAGAAGTGGCAGGGAGAGGTTAAAGGCGTGCTTAAGAATAAAATCGTTGACCGTAAGAAGGTCTACGAGGCTCGTTTCAGGCATTGGGCCAAGGGTACTCAGTACGATGGCCTGTTGGATAAGTTGGCCGCTGTTTACGCCCGCCGCAATCCTTATTACATCGCATACGAGTATTACAACGAGACCATCCGCTCCATAGAGGTGCTCAACTTTGCCGCCCAGTTCCGCAAGGACGGCCGTACCAAGGCCCTTGACGGTGCAATAGAGAACTTCTTCAAGGATTATTACAAACCTATCGACGAGGAAATCTTCGTCGCTATGATGACTGCCTTTGACAAGCAGTTGCCGGATGAATTCAAACCCCAGTATTTCAAGGATAAACTTGCCCAGTTCGGCAGTATAGAGGCCTGGAAGAACAGCCTTTTTGCCTCTACCGTCTTTGCAGATAAAGAGAAGGTGCTGGCAATTAAAGAAGGAGAGAACCTTAATTCAGACCCTGCAATAGAGATGTTCAGTGCCTTCAATAGTTGGTTCACCAAGGACCTTCGTCCTGTTGTAATGGAGACAAACAATGAGCTCAGGCTGCTGTACAGGGACTATATGCGCGGCCAGATGGAGTTCGAAAAGGACAAGGCCTTCTATCCGGATGCCAACCTGACCCTTCGCGTAGCCTATGGTAAGGTGGCCGGCTACAAGCCTGCAGACGCCATCGAATACAAGCCTGTATCCACCCTTAAGGGCATTATGGAAAAGGATAATCCTGACATCTTTGATTACAACATACCTCAGACCCTGCGTGACATTTACGCAGAGGGCGGCCACGAAGACCAGCCTGTCTGCTTTATCGCCACCAACCATACAACCGGAGGCAATTCAGGCAGCCCTGTCCTGAATGCGGACGGCAACCTGATTGGCATCAACTTCGACCGTGTTTGGGAGGGAACGATGAGCGATATCGCCTTTGACCCGGAGGTATGCCGCAACATTTCTCTGGATGTCCGCTACCTGCTCTTCAACATAGAGGCGATATGCCATGCAGCCTATCTCTTTGACGAGATGGTATTTGTTGACTGATAGTTACTCAGAACTAATTTTCGATTTTCTTACGCTTTCCATTTTGACATTGACATTTTGGAAAGCGTAAGATAGTTCTGCCCCATACAGTATGATGGACCATCCCAGGTTAAGCCATACCATGAATAGGGGAATTGCTGCCAGAACGCCGTAAATGGCGTTCTGTTTGCTTACCATAATCTGGGTCTCCAGGTACAGGAACTGCACGGCTGTAAAGGCGATGCCGGCTACTATCGCGGCCTTGAGGGCGTGTTTGTAATGCACCCTGGTGCCCGGAATGAACTTGTACATGGCCGACAGAGCAAATATGCTGGTCGCGGCAAACAGGGCCCAAGTCAGTACTGTTCTAAGCTCCCTGGACAGGAAGAAGTCGCCGGGAATGACAAGATCCAGCACATTCGAATACAGGACCGAGCCGGAAAAGAATATCATCACCACGAAGGGGGAGAAGAAAATCACTCCAAAAATGCCTCCTATCATCTGCAGTATGCGCTTTTCGCTTACGCACCAGGCATTGTTGAACACCTGCCGTACGGTGATCATCAGCGACAGTACTATCCAGATGAAGGATACCATTGATATGAAGCCGAAGAGGCCGCTTTCTGCCGTGTCCACTATCTTGTCCGCTGCATTCGTCAGGGCCTGGATTAGTTTCTCTTCCCCAAGGTTCTCCTGCAGCATCTGTGCGAACTTGTCCCGCAGGCCTATCCAGTCCGTCAGATAGAAGCAGATGGCAATGGCTGGGATAATGGCCAGCATGCTCTTGAAGGCCAGCGCAACGGCCTGGTAAGCCATTTTCTGCTTGGAAAAGGTGTGGACCGTAAGGAAGATGGTTCGGGTATCGTGAATGAGTCTTTTCTTCCATTTTCCAAAATTCTCTGCGTTCAGAAGCCAGAGGTCTATGTGCAAAAAATGCAGCGCTCGGGTCAGCCAAATGGATACCCATCTGGCCAGGACCTCGATTCTATATAACAACTTTTTGAACATCTAGCAGAAGATATTTAAGAATAGGGTTACGATTCCGGTATTGATAATGTCCACGAACATCGCACCGATAACGGGGACGATGACAAAGGGATTGACAACAAACTTGTACTTAAAACAAACTGCTGACATGTTGGCCATGGCGTTGGGGGTTGCGCCCAGAGCAAAGCCGCAAAGGCCGCTCATCAGCACTGCGCTCTCGTAGTTGCGGCCAAGCAGCGGGAAGGCTGCATATCGTGCAAATAAGGCCATGAAAGCCACTTGACCCAAAAGAATAAGGCATAGAGGCAGGGCCATTGAAGCAAGCTCCCACAGGCGAAGTGAAGACATTGCCATGCCAAGGAAGAGCAGCAGGCAAATATCACCCACAGATATAATGCGTTTCATATTGAGCCTGGCGCTCCAGCGCGGCCTAAGCTCCGTTGTATTGCGTATTATTGCGGCGACTATAAGCGAGCCAAAATAGGTAGGGAAGGTGATGCCGGTAAGAGCCAGAAGCTTGCTTAGACATACTCCCAGGGCCATTGCTACGAACAACATGCATACTGCCTTCAGGTTGCCTCTGAAAGAGCTTTCCTCTGAGTGCGCATAGGCTTTGCGGGCTTCCGGCGAAGCTGCGCTGGCCTCCATGCCGCTTACTGTATCAGAATTCCCTGAGGGCTCTGCAAGGTGCCTTCTGCGAATAAGGAACTCTGCCAGAGGGCCGCCCAGCAGCGAACCGGCTACAAGGCCGAAGGTTGCCGCTGCCATGGAAATAGAGCTGGCTCCGGTCAGGCCTAGTTCTTCCAGCAGGGGAGAGAAGCCGCCAGCCGTACCGTGGCCTCCGCTCATCGGAATTGAGCCTGACGCCATTCCAAACAGGGGACTTAGGCCCATACCCTTGGATATTCCAACTGCAAGCAGATTCTGCACGGCGATAAGCACAGTCACCAGCATTATCATGATTGGCAGCAGTTTGCCGCTGCTTCGAAGCACTTTCAGGTTGGACTGGTAGCCGACTGACGTAAAGAACAGCATCATCAGTACGTCCTTCACTGAACCGTCGAACCTGCATTCTATGCCCCAAAATGCGTATAAGGCAAGCGTCAGCAGCGATACAAGCAGGCCGCCGGAAACCGGGGCCGGGATGCAATACTTCTTCAGGAACGGTATCTTTTTGGTAAAGTACAGGCCCAGGAGCAAGGCTGCGACGCCCACTCCTGCACTCTGATACATGTCCAGTGATAGGGTTTCTGTCATTATCTGCTTTCTGCTACTGAAATAAGCTTTCTGAAGTAATTGAGGGCATCGTCAAGAGGCATATAGTCCGATGCATTCTTCTTGCCGTCAAGGTACTTGACCACAGCAGCCTCGGGGTGATACTGAACTCCAAGGACGAAGGTTTTGTCCATGCGCTCTACGGCCTCGATAATATCCACTCCGTCAAAAGTTGAAACGGCGGTAGCCTTAAGCGGCGTGCCTGTAACGCTGATTATAGCCTGATGGTGCCATGAAGGAACGCCCTTTATGACATCCTTGCCTTCTATCTGGTAGAGAAGGGATTCATGGTCCGTTACATGTACGTCGTGTGCGGCGTAATCCCTGTAAGTCTTTCCTTCCTTTAGCTGGTTGCGGTGCTGGTAGCTGTAATTCTTGCCAAGCCCCTTGTAGTAGGTAGGGATGTCCTGAGTCAGGGTAGCGCCGGAAACTATTCCAATATACTGCATGCCGCGGCAAAGTCCAAGTACGGGAATGTCATTGTCCAGGCAATAAGCCAGTGTAAGGTATTCAGATACATCCCTTGTGGCATCGTAGTTCTTGTCCTCTTCCAATCCGTGCCAGGGTTCCGGCTCTTTGAAAAGGGTAGGGCTGACATCTCCGCCTCCGGTTAAGACTACTGCATCGATATCTGCCAATACCTCTTCTGCATTCGAGCCATTGTAAGTGTCATTCTTGACGATGTCGGCATAAAGTTGCAGCAGTATTCCGTTTTCGTCGGTGTATTCGGGTTTTAAAACCGATCCCTCATAGTCGAAGCCGTCTGCCTTAATCTGTCCGAGCGGTACTGCAATGCCGCCTGCCGCCTCGATGGCGCGCGCTACGGCCTTCTTTTTCTCTGCTCCTTCGTCGCCCCTCCATGCAATGCCTATTCTGTTGTGAGGCTTGCTGTTTTTGAGGGTTGCCCTGTACGAGCCGGCCTTGTATTCTTTTGCCTCCGTCGATCCGGGCAGCACTACGCTAGCCGTAGCACCCTCGGGAATGGTAAAGTTCCAGATCCAATCGTCGCCATCGTAATGCCATGCACTCTTGATTGTGCCTGCGGCGGAATTGTATGTTGCATCGATGCTTCCCAGTCTTGTGTCCGGGACAGGCTTCATGATGATGTGCTTGAAGCCCGGCTGCTCCGGGTCTGCGGCGATTCCGGCAGCGGTCTTCCATATCCAGGCGCAGACGCAGCCGTAGGCGTAATGGTTGAAGCTGTTCATGCCTTTGGGACCCATACCATTCTCTATGGTATAGCTGTTCCAGCGCTCCCAGATTGTGGTTGCACCGTTATCTACGGAATACAGCCAGCTGGGGTTCTTACGCTGGAAAAGAAGGTCGTAGGCAACGTCTGACATGCCGTTTTCTGTCAGCACATCCATAAGGATCGATGTGCCCAGGAAGCCTGTCTGCAGGCAGCCGTCATGGGCGTCGAAGTTGTCGCGCAGCCTCTGTTTCATGACCTCTTTCGCATCTTCTTCAAGAAGATTGTTTTTAAGGGCGAAGAGGGCAGGGGTCTGCATGGTATTGAAGATTTCTGTCTTGAATGTGCCGTCCTTTACATTAAGGAACTTATCTTTCAAGTAGGTCTTCGCCGCCTTTGCCATAGACTCGTATTTGGCTGCATCGCGGCCGGTGGCCCTGGCCATATCGGCCATCAGGGTAGCGTCAAGGGCCCAGTAAGATGCACCAAGATAGTTCCAGTACTGGATGGTCTCCGGCCTGCGGTTCCATTTGCTCTTGGCATCCTCGTAGAACGCACCGCCTCCACAACTCTCCAAGGGCTCGTAACTTAGCCAGTCCGCCCACTGGTAGTTGTCGTTTTCCCAGCTCATCTTCTCATGATTGTACTGGTTTTCGTTGATGTGGCTCATGAAGAGCTCCATGGAAGCCCAGCTCTCATCAACGATGGTGCTGTCTCCGAACTGTTTCCACACCGTCCAGGGGACTATAATGCCGGCATCCGCCCAGCCGAAGCGCATCATATTGCCGTTAAGCGCACCGTACTGCGCCCAGGGGGCTACACCGGGATAGGCGCCTGTTTCTGTCTGGGTGTCGCGAAGGTCCTTAAGCCATTTGTGGAAGAATTTGTCTGTGTTGGCAAAGAAGGTTCCTGTCTCTGTAAATACCTGAGTATCAGCTGTCCAGCCAAGGCGCTCGTTGCGCTGCGGGCAGTCTGTGGGCACTGATAAGTAGTTGGACCTCTGTCCCCAGATTGTGTTTGAAATAAGTTTGTTTATAAGCTCGTTGCCGGTTGTGATAGTACCAATCTCCATTTCTTTGGTGATGGACGATACCGGAACGGATTCAATTTCTTTGATGCTGACTTTACCCGTTGCGGTTATGGATACGAACCTATAGCCATAGAAGGTGCAATGCGGGTAATAACTAATGTAGTCTTTTCCGGGGCCGAAGGTGTAGATAAGCCTCATTCCAAGCTCCGGAGTGCGAAGATTAGTCCTGTGGACGCTGCCTTCAGGGCCGTCCATGCCGCGGCTTTTAGCTCCGTTGCCGTCGTTCAGAAGCTCTCCGGGAAGGCAGGTTAAAACCGTGCCTTCATCCGCTTTGAAGGTGAACTGCGGTACGGCTGCGGCGTTCTGTCCAAAATCTATCACCAGAGTATCTCCGGGCTCTATTTCCATGATTTCACCGGCGGCAAACTCTTTGGAAACAACTATTTTACCATACTCTTCCTCTTTTGCGTCCTCGATGTCTTTGTAAAGATATGCTTTGACGGGAGCCATTGCAAGGTCACGCCTCAGGTAAACCTCGGCGCCGTCAGAGGGGAGTATCTCTCCGGGAAACTCTGTGCTGACCTCGGGTGTGGACAACTTTTCGGGAGTATCGTAACCTGGAAGCTCACGGGCATCGTATTCTTCTCCGTCAAAGATGCCGGCATGCTTTACCGGGCCGGCGATTCCGGCCTTCCAATTCTGGCAGTCAGTGCCGAATAGTTCTTTACTGCCATCTTCGTAAATAAGTTCCAGAACGGCGCGGAAGGCGCATTTATGCCCGATCATTCCATCCCAGCCGTTGGGGGTGCATATCATGTCACCCCACCAGCCGGGCGTCACTTGTGCTGAAAGTACATTCTCTTTGCCTGCGCCGCGGTTAAAGTCTTCCGTCAGGTCATAGGTGAACGACCTTTTGGTCTTCTGGTTGTGCGTGAAGCCCGGTTTAAGGGCCTCGGTGCCAACCGTACGTCCGTTAAGGTAGAGTTCGTATACGCCGAGTCCTGCGGTCATCCATTTGGCTGAAGCAACCTTTTTGTCGTTTTTGACGGTAGCAACAAACCAGTTTGCGCCGTCTGCGGCTCGCCAGTTTTTGCTTCCGTCAATCTTGCCTTCGACAATTGGGGCGTCAACTACGGATATCCACTGGGAGGCATCCCAGCAGGAAGGATCAAGGGCATCGGTCCTCTGACCAACACTTTCCTTTTTGGGCGTACTGCAAGCGACTGCAAGTACGCTTAGCGCCAGGGCAAAAAGAATTCGTTTCATATAAGTTGGGTTACTAGTTCAAGGAAGGCTGCGTCCAGACGGTCGAAGGTGCCCACCTCTGTGCTGTCAATGTCCAGCACGGCCGTTACCTGGCCATCCTTCAATACCGGGACTACAATTTCAGAGCGGGAAAGGCTGCTGCAGGCAATGTGGCCGGGGAATTCCTCTACGTCCGGAACTACAATGGTGCGGGCCTGCTTCCAGGCTGTGCCGCAGACGCCTTTGCCGTAACCAATTCTAAGGCAGGCGGAAGGACCCTGGAAGGGGCCAAGCACAAGCTGATCCCCCTGGACGCGGTAAAAGCCTGTCCAGAAGAAGTGGAGCCTTTCCTGAATAAGGGCTGCGGCCTCTGCCATGCGTGCAATCTGGTCTGTCTCTCCTTCAATAATAAGTGCAAAGTCTTGATACATACGAAGATATGCAAAGGCCTTGATGTCCAGGTGGCAGTAGCCGCCCGGGTTCTTGTCCAGATAATTCTGGTGGTATTCCTCTGCTGGATAGAAGTTCCTTAGCGGTTCCAGCTCTACCACAACGGGTTCCTGGCAAGCCGCGCGAAGCCTGTCCATCTCTGCCTCAAGAAGCGGCAGCTCTGAGGCGTCAGAGTAGAAGATGCCGGTGCGGTAGCGTGTGCCTTCATCGTGCCCCTGTTTATTGAGCGAGGCGGGATCGATGATGGTAAAGTACAGGCGTACAAGTCTTTGCAGACTTATCCTGTCCGGGTTATAGCACACTTTAACTGTTTCTGCAAAACCGGTAGTGTCTGTGTAAACCTGCTGGTAAGTGGGGTTTTCTATGTTACCGTTTGCATAACCGGGTGTGGCGGAGCGAACTCCGTCCACACCCTTGAAAAAGTGCTCTACGCCCCAGAAACATCCGCCGGCGAAGTAAATCTCTTTTTGCATTACTTAATATATTCTGCAAGTACGTCAACAAGGCCGGGGCCGCGAAGTCCGTCACGCTTGATAAGGGTGCCGTCGGGGCCGAACAGGAAGATCTGGGGAATGCTGTTGAAGCCGTAAAGTTCCCCGGGAACTCTCTGTGCATTTACAATCTGGTTCCACTTGAGACCGTGCTCCTGGATAGCCTTGAGTGAAGCCTCGGGTTTGTCTGAAACTGCTACGCTAAGGATGTCGAACTTGGGACCGTACCATTTCTCATAGGCTGCCTTAAGATTGGGAACTTCGCCCATGCAGGGGCCGCACCATGATGCCCAGAAGTCAACAAGAATGTATTTTCCCTTACCAACATAGTCAGAGAATTTTTTAACGGTGCCGTCGGGCTGCTCTACCTCGAAGTCAACGAACATGGTGCCTTCTTTGGTTGCCTGTTTCTGCTGGATGCAGGAAATCTCCTGAACGATAGCAGGTTTTGATTTAACAGCTTCTGACATTTTATCGATCATTGCAAGTTTTTCCTCGTCGCTCTTGCCATGGGAAGACATCATGTAGCCGATGTAGGCCAGGTAGTTGTCTGTGTTCTCGTTGAACATCTGCTCGCAGAATTCGATGAGCTTGTCGTAGGCGTCGTCATCGGATTCGTCGTCGTTCTCGTAAGCTTTCCTAACCTCTAACTGCTTGTAAAGGAAGGCTTTAAGACCATGGTTGGCAGATTTTGCATCAGAGAAAACAAACTCTACTGAATCTTTGCTTACTACATTGTAGTCTATCTTTGCGCAGTCCGGGATAATACCGCCGGACCAAGTCTCATTACCATAGTTGAAAGATACTTCTGCGCAGGAGGCCTTTTCACGCGGGAGTGTGAAGCTGACAACGTTATTCTCTACTGTCAGAGTGGTGTCGATTCCAAGCTCTGAGCAGCTGATTTTAACAGCTTCGGGGTTAAGTCCTTCTGCGAATTTTGCGCTGAAGACGGTTGTGTTCTCATTTGAGGAGCAGGATGCTGCGATGCCTGCGATTGCTGTAAACAGCAGATAATTAATAGTTTTCATATTGTTTGATTAGTAAGTTTTCTGTCTGCCGGTCAAGGTAGACCTATATCCGTGTAAATATAGCGTATCTTAGCGTAAATTACAAATTTGATTTTTCGCGTGATTTTTCTTAACTTTCGGAGTCAAACCTATTCCGGTAAGTATGAAGCATTATCTGAAAAAATTGGAAGAGACGGTCAAGTCTCAGTGGCACAAAGCGGCGCTTTGCGACTATGGTGGTGAATCCCTTAGCTATTGCAACATTGCTACAGAAGTAGAAAAGTTTCATTTCTTCTTCAAGGCTGCAGGTGTAAAGAAAGGGGACAAGATAGCCATTTGTGGCAGGAATTCCGCTCGCTGGGGCGTGTCTTTCTGGGCCGTAAATACCTATGGTGCAGTGGCTGTGCCCATTTTGGCAGATTTCCTGCCGGAGACCATAGCAGAGCTCACTGACCACAGTGGCAGCGTGCTTCTGTTTACTGATGCGGACATTTGGGAGAAGATGAATCCTTCCGCCATGCCCGGACTACTGGGCGCCATCAGCATTAAGGACGAGTCTCTCCTTTGGGCAAAGGATGATGTCAGGAAGGCCTGGCTTTGCCACGAGGATGATTTTTTGAACGCCTATCCCAAGGACTTCCGTCCTCAGGATGTGAAGTATCCTACTGACAATGAGAATGACCTTGCCATAATCAACTATACCTCAGGTACTTCCGGCTCGCCCAAGGGCGTAATGCTGACATACGGGGCAATATCGGATACGGTTGAATTTAGCCAGGTGAATATGCCCAACTCGCCAAAGGACAACATCGTATCAATGCTGCCTATGGCCCATATGTACGGCTTTGCAATTGAGTTCGTCTATCCTTGCTGCAGCGGCTGTGCCATTTATTTCCTGGGCAAGACACCAGCACCTTCCACTTTGCTTAAGGCCATGAAGGAGGTTAAGCCCTACCTTGTAGTGACGGTGCCTCTGGTTATGGAAAAGATATATGAAAGTTCCATCAAACCGGCTATCAGCAAGCAGCCTGTAAAGACGCTGCTACTTATTCCGGGTATCCGTTCCAAGATATACGCTACGGTGCGCAATAAGCTGACAGAGGCCTTCGGCGGCAATGTACGCGCCTTCATCATGGGCGGCGCCGCTCTTAATCCGGAGGTTGAGAAAGTGCTTCGCAGAATTCACCTTAACTATACTGTAGGCTACGGAATGACGGAGGCTTGCCCCTTGCTGGCTTACGAGGCCTGGGAGAACTTTGTTCCGGGCTCCTGCGGCAAGCCGGTTCACGATTTAAGGATAGATTCCACAGATCCCCAGCATGTGCCGGGAGAGATACAGGCCCGTGGTGCCAACCTCACCATCGGATATTATAATAATCCCGAGGCCAATGAGGCAGCATTCACCCAGGACGGATGGTTCCGTACAGGAGACCTTGGTATTATCGACCAGGAAGGCAATGTCTTCATCCGTGGCCGTATAAAATCCATGATCCTTGGCCCTTCCGGCCAGAATATTTATCCAGAAGATATTGAACGTGCCCTGGCAACAAGTCCGGCAGTTTCAGAGTCGCTGGCTGTAGACCGTGAAGGCAAGGTTGTCGCCTTGGTTTATCTGGACCAGAACTACCTTGAAGAGCTGCCCGCAGAGGCTGTTGCCGCTTTGCCGGAGCAGATTCGCAAGACTGCAAACGTCCATCTGCCGTCCTACAGCCGCATATCCAAGGTGGAGATTATGGACAAGCCGTTTGAGAAAACTCCAAAGCTTAGTATCAAGAGGTATCTCTACAAATAGATATTACAGTCATGAACGTTGTATTTGTTTCCCCGCATTTCCCGGGCAATTACTGGCATTTCTGTGAGCACCTCAGAAACTGCGGTGCCAATGTGCTTGGTATTGCCGACGCTCCTTATGAGGCTCTGAATCCTGCCCTTCGCGGCAGCCTTACAGAGTATTACAAGGTGAATAACCTGGAAGATTACGACGAGGTCTTCCGTGCTGTTGCCTATTTCTCTTTCAAGTATGGCAAGATAGACTGGATAGAGTCCAATAACGAGTACTGGCTGGAGCAGGATGCCCGTTTGCGTACGGACTTCAATGTGACTACAGGTCTGCGGAACGACCATATCGCTGCCATCAAGAATAAGAGCGAAATGAAGAAGTATTACGCTCTTGGCGGAATTCCCACTGCGCGCCAGATCAAGGCCTCAGATGGCCTGAAGGCCGTTCATGCCTTTGTAAAGAAGACAGGTTTTCCCATTATCGCAAAGCCCGATAACGGCGTTGGTGCTGACGAAACCTTCAAGTTTAACAATGCATCAGAGTTGGATGAGTGGTTCGGCCGCCAGCCCAATACCGATGCCTTTGTTATAGAAGAATTCATAACCGGCCTGCTGGTTTCCTACGATGCAGTTTACAATTCGGCAGGGGAGCCTTTATTCGAGTCCGAGGGCGTTTATCCTATTCCTATTATGGATATCGTCAACGATAATCTGGACGCTTGCTATTGGGTTAACAAAACTGTTCCTGCTGCCCTTAAGGCCATCGGCCGCCGTACAGTTAAGGCCTTTGACATTAAGAGCCGATTCGTCCATCTGGAGTTCTTCAAACTTGACCGTGACCGCGAAGGCCTTGGAAAGAAGGGTGATTATGTTGCCCTGGAGGTAAATATGCGCCCTGCAGGAGGCTTTACGCCTGATATGATGAACTTTGCCCACAGTACCGATGTTTACCGTATCTGGGCAGAGATGGTGACTTGTGACAAACGCTTCAAGGCTGATGGAGATCAGTACTACTGTGCCTATGCCAGCCGCAGGTTCAACCATAATTATTCCCACACCCATCATGAGGTGCTGGCAAAATATGGCGGCTCCGTTGTGATGTGCGACAATATGCCATCCATACTCTCCGGCGCCCTTGGAGACTATTTCTACATTGCCCGCTTCAACCGCAAGCAGGACATTGACGAATTCTTTGAGTACGTAACTGCTTAGCCTGAAGGGCTATTTGCAAATCATAATATCCAGAATCATCTTGTCTGTTTCACGCATTCCCGTGGAGCCGATGCGACCAAGATTCTGGATTGTTTTTTCTATGTCGCGGTCTATGATGCCGTCGGTTTCTGATGCGCAGATTCCGCGCAGGGCTAGCACGCTGGACTGGATTGCGCTGGATACGCCGGAGGCAACCTTCATGGCGCAGCCCACCTTGGCTCCGTCGCAAACCATGCCTGTGATGTTGCCGACCATGTTCTTAATTGCGGCGCAAACTTCTTCGTAGCCGCCGCCCTGCAGGTAAACAATGCCACAGGAAGAGCCAGTAGAGGCGATAACACAGCCGCAAAGGGCGGACAACTTGCCCAGATGGCTCTTAATATGAATGGCTACAAGGTTGCTGAGTATAAGCGCTCTTGCAAGCCGTTTGTCATCTACGTTGTAACGCAGGGCGTAAGCGATTACAGGCATGCTTACGGTAATTCCCTGGTTGCCGCTGCCGGAATTGCTCATGGCAGGCATGGTGCAGCCGGCCATACGGGCGTCGGATGCGGCGGCGGTCATTCCCATGGCATAACTCATGAAGTCGTCACCAAAGACTTCTTTCTGGTTTTCCCTGATGCTCTTACCTACCTTCAGGCCGTAGTTGCCCTTAAGGCCTTCCTGGGCCAGGGCCAGATTCAGGGTGCGGTCGCCAAGAATGAATTGGATATCTTCGTCCGCAGCGTTTAATGCAAAGTCGTATATCTCTTTTACCGTAAGGCCTATGTTATTGCTGGCTACCTCTTTAGCCGCAGCGGCAGACTCTGCATTCATAAGGATTTTATCCTCGAAGGTAGTCTTTACTATCTTGTCGTGGTCGTCCTCGATCACTGCGCTGGCTTCCGGCGATATGGCTTTTCCGGGGGCAATCTCTGCACTGGCTTTGCCGGCCCCGTAGCATACTGTGGCCTTAACGTAAAGAAGGTGGTCGGTGTCTGCTATCTTAACCTTTACTCGCTTGTTTTCCAAGAGTTTACGGGCACGGGCAACGGCGTCAGGGTTAACATCTTGGAGCACTTCCAGGCCCTTGTCCGCACGTCCGCATACGGCGCCCAGGGCGGCAGCGATAGGAAGGCCTATCATGCCTGTACCGGGGATGCCTACGCCCATGGCGTTCTTTAGGATGTTTCCGCTAACCTGAAGGTCGATATGGAAGTCTGCGGTAAGCCTCCAGGCCTTGCACGATGCGTTGCCGCAAGAGGTGCCGTTGTCTGCCAGAATCTCTACTGCCTTGGCTACGGCCAGGGCAACTGCAATGGGTTCCGTACAACCAAGTGCGGGTTTGACTTCCCGGTTTATCAGGTCTATGATTTCCTTTTCTCTTGGAGTCATAAGTTATTGTATGTCAATTATTTCTTTTTAAGAGTAATAACAACTATCTGCGGGTCTGCGCCAACACGGAAGGGGAGTATGCCTCCTATTCCCTCAGATACGTTAAGCATTCGTTTGCCGTCTTCGGAGAGGTATTTGCCGCCCCATTCCTTGAACATAAGTGCGGCGGGGGACAGGCCAAAAATCTTCAGCTGCATCGCATGGGTATGGCCTGACAGCGTAAGCTGGACATCGGAATTAGGCAGGACCTCTGCACGCCAGTGCTTGGGATCGTGGGTCAGAAGAATCTTGAATGAGCCTTCCGGAATACCCTCAAGGGCTTTTGAAAGGTCTCCGCGGGATATGAAGAAGTTCTTGCTGGTGTTCTCTACGCCGGCAAGATACAGGGTGTCCGCGCCGCGCGCCAGGGCTACATGCCCGTTGGCCAACAGCTGCATTCCGGCACTCTCTTCAAGCTCCTTTATCTGGCCGAAGGCTTGGTCTATGGCTGTTTTCTCAAAGCCATAGTCGTGGTTGCCGGTTATTGAGAAAACTCCGTCCGGTGCCGCCAGGCGTTTCAGGTCGTCCATGAATGGCAGCATCTCGGCGGCATCGGTATTAACCATGTCGCCGGTAAAGACAATAAGGTCCGGCTTCAGGGCCAGGGTGCTGTCTATGATGCGGGTAATGAACTTGCTTCCACTGCTGTAGGTGCCAAGATGCAGGTCTGACAACTGGACTATCCGATATCCGTCAAAAGCGGCCGGAATGTCCTCAGACTCAAATACTTCCTCTTTTATTGAAAGGCGATGGAAGCCTATCGTCATGCCGTAAATGAAGAATAATATCGCTCCGGCGGAAAGGCATAGGGCAATTTTTCTACCAACCAGCTTATGAAAGAGGATGTAAATGAATTTTGGAAATACGGATACAAAGATCAGCAGGTAAGATGCCCTCATGAAGAAGGTATGCCAGATGCCTGAAATTGCTCCGATTACAAAGAGGACCAGCAGGACTGTCGGCAGCCACCATAACCAGCCAAGCAGGCCCCTGCCTTTGAAATACTTTTTCCAAAGGTACCAATCGGCCCACAATACTAATATCGATACTATCGATGCAAGCAGATACATGTCCTATGAATCTTTTCTGAATGCCCTTGGAGACTTGCCCAGCCTTGTTTTTACAAACTTGCCGAACGACGACAGGTTGGGGAAGCCAAAGCGAACGGACAGCTCTTTGACGCTTGTTTCAGAGAACTCCAGTTCCCTTTGGATATGGTTGGCCACGTTGTTCAGTACCATTTCGTGGGCGCTGATGCCGCAGACCTCGTTGGTAACGGCGGAAAGGTACTTGGGCGTCACATAAAGGGCGTCGGAATAATACTTAAGACTGCGGTAGCGGCCTTCGCCTTCTGCCAGGAGCTCCATGAACTTCTTGAAAATCACGTCTTTACTGCGAACGGAGTTGTCTTCCTCCTTGGTTCCCATCTCCCTGTTAAGGATGACGCAAAGCTCGTAGATAACGCATTGCAGAAGGGAGCGTATGATCTCGTCGTAATAATAACCGCGCTGGGTTTTAAGTTTTCCTTCTATTACCTTATAATAACTTGAGGTAAGCTCGCGGTCGCTCTCGTTCAGGTGGAAGACCGGGTTGCTGTGCGCGTACATAAGTATGCTCCATACGTTACGGCCGGTACGGATAGACTGCAGGAAGGCTTTATATCTGATTCCCAGGTATTTGATATCAGATCTTCCCTTTGTTGCAACGGTCTCGATAATGACACCCGGAGGGCATATCAAAATGTCTCCGGTACTGATAGTACTCTTTTTGCCGTTTATAGACAGCTTAAAAGAGCCTCTGTCGCAGATGCTTAGGAGCACCATGCCGCCATCGTCTGCAAATGCCGTCTTGTACATTTGCAGGGCTTCTTCCATGTTTTTTGGAATGACAATGTCAGTTTGCATTTTTACTCATTTTATGCAAATGTAAGGATTTAATTTTATTTATCATGCTATTTTGACCAGTTAATTTAAAAAAATTATAAAAATTTCGGCATACCTTTGCCCCGTGAAATTTTTGTACTAAAACCTAAACTTTTATGAACAAGAAACTTTTGGCCTCTATGGCCACCCTTTTTATAACATCATCTGCCTTTGCAGGTGGCTTTGTTACCAACACTAACCAGAACGTTGCTTTCCTTCGCCAGCCGGCCCAGAACGCAACTATTTCTGTTGGCTCAGCTTACTTCAACCCTGCAGGCGTAGGTTTCCTGGATAAGAAGTTCCAGCTTAGCTTCAATGTCCAGACCGCTATTCAGACCCGTGAGATTACCGGTGACTACGCACCCTTCGCACTTGGCAAGGGCAACAACGGTTCTTCCAAAAAGCTTTTCAAGGGTGACAGCTTTGTTCCCGTAATTCCTTCATTCGATGCCGCTTGGCGTTTCAGCGACAAGTTCTTTGCTTCCTTCCACTTTGGTATCGTAGGTGGCGGCGGAAAGGCAGAGTATGATCACAGCCTTGGTTCACTTGAGAGCCAGGCCGCTATCTTCCCTGCATTGGTAAATGCAATCATTGGTTCCAATACCGTTGGCTATAGCGTTGAAACTCACCTTGTTGCAAAGCAGTATGTTTTCTCTGGCCAGCTTAACCTTGGCTACCGTATCAATGACTATGTAAGTGTTGCAGCCGGACTTCGCGGCAATGTACTCTATAATAATTATAAGGGACACATGAGCAACATCGATTTCCCCGGAATCACGACTGTAAACAATGCTCTTATCCAGGGTATCCTTGCTCAGGGCGGCAACCTTCTTGCAGACAGGTACCTTTCCTGCACCCAGAAAGATTTTGCATGGACTCCTATTCTTAGCGTAGATGTTAATCTTGGTAAGGTTAATGTTGCAGCCCGTTATGAGTTCAACACCAAGGTTCGCCTCAAGAACACTACCGACGACGGTAAGGATGCTGGTATGCCCCAGTTCGTTGACGGCGTTGACAACATTGCATCAGACATTCCCGCACTTCTTTCATTGGGCGTAAGCTATGATGTTCTTCCTTATCTTCACCTGAACCTGGGTTACCATCAGTACTTTGACAAGAACGCTTCATTCTTCAATGCTCTTACCGGTAAGAACGACCGTCAGGACTCTATCAAGAAGAATGCCTACGAGATTCTTGCAGGTGTAGAATGGGACCTTTCAGAGAAGTTCACCGTTAGTGCCGGTGGCCAGCTCACTCGCTTCGGTTGGGGCAAGGGTTATGAGTTCATCACTGACCAGTCATTCAACATCAACTCCTATTCTGTAGGTGCCGGTGTTAGGTACAGACTTAACGATCGCATCAGCTTCGATGCTGCTGTATTCAAGACTTTCTATGATCGCAGCACCAAGGTTTGGTCAGATTACAGCAATGCCGGAGCAAATGTTTACAACAAACTGAAACCGGTTCTTGGCAACCTGCCTATCGATATCAATGCAATTATGGCCAAGATCCCTGGCGGTACCGACGAATTCTATCGTACCAACACAGTATTCGGAGTAGGCGTCAACATCGCATTCTAAGAGAGCAGCATATAAAAAGAAAAAGCGTGGAAACTTCTGTTTTCACGCTTTTTTGGATTATATGCAATAAGTAGCTAACTTTGAGCCGCGAACGGGACTCGAACCCGCGACCTGCTCATTACGAATGAGCTGCTCTACCAACTGAGCTAAAGCGGCCTGCGCAATGCACTTGGGCATTGGGACTGCAAATATAGTTATTTTTTAGAAAATCCAAGCGATGGATGCGGATGTAATAGTAATTGGAGGCGGTGCAGCGGGGCTTATGGCTGCATACGGGGCAGCATCGGGAAATACAAATCCCAAGGTGCTGGTGCTGGAGAAAATGCCTCGCCCGGGGCGAAAGATCATGATATCAGGAAAGGGCCGTTGCAACTTTACCAATGTAAAGAGTTGGAACGACTTTGCTCCTCATATCCGCACCAATCAGGGTTTTATGAGGGCTTCGTTCAAGAACCTTACCCCTGAAAAGCTTATTTTCTTCTTCAATGAGAACGGTCTGGAGACGGTTGTGGAAAGGGGAGACCGTGCCTATCCTGCTACATATAAGGCTTCTGATATTGTTGATACTTTGGTGAAGGCGGCATCAAAAGCCGGCGCAAGTATATTGAGTGGCAAAGGTGTCCGTCGTGTAACGGCCTTTGAGCCCGACGGCTTCTGTGTTTACTGCACCGATGGTTCTGAACTTACCTGCCGAAAACTTATCATAGCTACCGGCGGCCTGTCTTATCCAGCCACAGGAAGTACCGGAGACGGCTATAACTGGGCAGAAGACCTGGGTCATTCCGTAAGGTCCTGCTTCCCTTCGCTGACTGCGCTTGTTCCGGAAGGCTACAAGGACCTTAGCACCGGTTCTGCATTAAGGCTGCCCCAGGGCTCCCAGAAAGGCCATATAGACCGCGAAATGCCGCTTTCTGCATGGGGTAAGAGTCTTTGCGGCTGTTCCATTAAGAATGTAGAGGCTGCCATTTATTCCGGTAAATCGGACCTTATACAGTCAGAGTTCGGAGACCTTGACTTTACGGACGGAGGAATTGAAGGCCCGATTGGCTTCAAGCTTAGCCGCAACTGCGTAAAAGGCCTTATTAACGGTAACCGGATCCACATGGTAATTGACCTAAAGCCGGCTGTAACCGAGGAGGAATTGGCGTCCAGGCTTAAGACTATGGCGGATCTTCCTGCTAAAGTATTGCTGCAGAAGTTGTTACCGGCAGAGCTTATTCCCGGGTTCACAGAGAGTAACCCTAAGATATTCAAAGGAAAGAACATAGATACGGCCGCCCTTATTAAGGCCCTTAAAGGCTGGGATTTGGATATTGCCGGTTTTGTGGGCTATGAGCGCTGCGTAGTTACTGCCGGTGGAGTTGATACCGACGAGATTCTTCAGAAGACTATGGAGTCCAGGATTTGCCCCGGTCTTTATCTTTGCGGTGAAGTTATGGATGTAGACTGCGATACAGGCGGTTACAACCTGCATTGTGCCTTTGCTACCGGCCTGTTAGCCGGCCAGTCAGCGGCTAAAGCAATCTAAGCTGTGTATAGCTCCTTAAGGCGAGCGATTATCTTGTTTGTCCTGCGGTTGGGGGTGGCGTAAAGGCTGATGGCGTAGCGTCCCTGTCCGGCATCTTCCAGCTTTACGGCCAGATAGCTTGTGCATAGCAGGCCTCCGGCATTCAGCAGAAAGTCGTAGTCGCGCAGCTTGCGAGGCGTAGCCGATGCATCAAGGTCATCGATCCTCTCTACCTTACCGAACTCCTTTAGGTGTGCAAGCAACTGTCCTAACTCCGTTCCGATGCCTAATCCGGTTCCTTCCTGCTTTCTGGTGAACAGGATGCAACCCGCATCCATCATTGTCTTATTCTTTACTATCATAATGCAAATATAGTTATTATCTTTGCAATATGAGATGCATCAAACTATTAATACTTACCATTTTTGTCCTTTCCTGCGGCGGACGGCGCACCGTGCCCCAGCAAAGGCAGATGGAATACGCCTCCCTTCTTAAGGTGACTGACAATGCCGTTATAAGTATATGTCCATACGACGGAAGTCAGGACACGCTTCGCATAGACAAGCCTCTTGGCAGAATAGTTTGCATGTCCACGTCACATGTTGCAGCCTTGGACGAAATTGGCTGTGACTCAGTTATTTGCGGCGTTTCCGGTGCCGGTTATATTTCTTCTCCGGCCCTGCGTGAGCGTCTGGAAAGGGGAGAGGTCTCCGACGTTGGCTACGACCAGGCGCCGGACTACGAGGCCCTGCTTGCCCTGCAGCCGGATGTTGTCCTGGCCTACCGTGTTTCCGCTGCCGCATCGCCCTTTATAGACAAGCTCAAAAGCCTTGGAATACAAGTCTTTACCTTATACGAATTCCTTGAAAATCACCCTCTTGCGCGTGCAGAATACCTAAAGGCCTTTGGCCTTATGACCGGCCGCTTGTCGCAGGCAGAATCCCGTTTCCAGGAGATAGCAGATAGTTATAACTCCCTAATGGAGGACGGACTTAACCCCAAATCCTCCAGCCCTGAGGGCAGTGTGCCACGTCCGGTAAAAGTCCTTATGAACATACCTTATGGAGACCTATGGTATGTCCCCGGCGACGATAGTTATATGTCCAGGCTGGTTAAGGATGCCGGCGGACAGATTCTTGGCGCACTGGCCGGTAAAACGGAATCCGGCGTTATGTCTGTAGAACTAGCTTACATCTTGTCCAGCCAGGCCGATGTCTGGCTTAATACCGGCTGGTGCAATACCAGAGAATCCCTGCTGCAGGCCCATCCCTTCTTTAATAAATTCAAGGTCCCGTCAGCATACAACAACACCCTCAGGACAAGTCCCAAGGGTGGAAACGATTTCTGGGAGAGTGGCTCCGTGCGCCCGGATTTAATACTGAAAGACCTGAGAACTATCTTCGAAGCAGTCAGGAATGGCGGGGCGGCAGACAGTCTACATTATTACCTGAAAGTCTATTAGCGGCACCTTGCAGCCATCGTAAATACCTTTGAATGAAATGGTTCCGCCTGCAGTCAATGGCATGCGCGGGGCCAGTTCAAGGGCTACTATATCTCCGGCCCTGAACAGCACCCTTGTGCTGGCAGAAACAAAGGCAGGGACAAAGCCATCTATTGCATCGGCCTTGAAAGCCTCTTTACCATCGATATGGAAGGTGAAAGGAGTCCCGGCCGGGGCGTCTGCGCCGTCGGGAACCGGATCTGCCAGGAAGGAACTGTGATTAAGGCAGCAGGCCTGGGCGAAGGCTTCCGGAGTCTGGCTGTCGTCCTGCGGATAAAACAGTATTCCGTAACAAAGCTTGCCAAAGTAGTTTGCGGCAAACTGGGGCTGTATGAACTTGCCAGCGTGGGTGACGGGAGCAAAAAGCACCGGAGCCCAACTTAGCCGCTGGATAAACTCCGGCACATAAAAATCCCTGTTGTACCGCTCCCAGGTTGTGTCCGGCCTGGTAAGGGTAAAGCCGTTTGCCGTTTTTACTACAATGTTCATCAGCGGCCTCCGAAGTGCTTGATCAATAGGTCTGCGGCGTCGTCAAAAGCCTGGCCCTGAAGGGGTTTCCTGGCCTCTGCCTGTTTTGCCTTCCTTTCTTCCGTAAACTGTTTGGCCAGAATGTCAAACTGGCGTTTTGTGTCCATGGTAAACTCTCCCTGGGATATCCAGGCAAAGTAAGAAGGCTCTGTCTGCCATACCTCACGGGCTGTTTTGCCCTTGTGTTTGCCAAAGGTGATGACGGCTTCTCCGTTTTCTCCGAAGGCAAGCCTGCCGGCGTAATCTATGGTTTTGGGACGTCCGCCAAAGTTTGCAAGGAACTTGACGTCGTTCTTAAGCTCGTTCGGATACTTGTCCAGCTGTCCTTTCAGCACCTGATAGGTCGCAACCGTATCGGCCTCGGCCGTATGAGCGTTTTCAAAGTCTTCGCCGCCGCAATAGAAGCGGTAGGCGCTGCGCAGGTTACGGGGCTCCATGGTATGATAAATGGTCTGCACGTCAACCATCCTCTTGCTGTGCAGGTCAATATCGATATCCCGGCCCAAATAGTAGCGTACGCGCTCGAATTCCTCTGCCAGAAGGGGGAGGTCGAACTTGGCCGAATTGAAGCCGGCAAGGTCGCTGTCCTTAAGGTATGGCAGAAGCTCGTCTACAAGGTCCTGGAAGCGGGGGCAGTCTTTAAGCATATCGTCCGTAAGACCGTTCACCGCACTTGCAGCAGGGTTGATGGGCCTCTGGCACTGATGCTCGTAATCCCAGGGCTTCATGCGCCAGGTCTTGATACGCTGCTCTCCGCCGGGCATGATCATTACAAAACTAAGCTCTGCGATGCTGTCCGCGGTAATACTAAGACCGGTGCTCTCGATATCGAAGAATAGCAGCGGCCTTTCAAGGTTTAGCTCCATAAAAACGCTGTTTTAACGGACCATGATAGGCATTACGATGCCGAATACTTTCACATTTGCAGCTTCCTCGTCTGAAGGCAGGATAAGAACTGAACGCCTCTTGTCTGCAAACTTGAGGGTGATTTCCTCACAGTCAAGGTTGCTCAGGATTTCTGAAACGTGGGTAGACTTGAAGCCTATTACAAGATCGTCTCCATCATAGCGGCAGTCAATCTTCTCGTGTGCTGCGATTTCGAAGCCTACATCCTGAGCTGATACCTCCAGGCTGCCCTGTGAAAGGTCGAACTTAATATGGTTCGATGCCTTAGGAGAGCAAACTGCGATACGTTTAACGGTATTGAGCAGCTGTGCGCGGTTTATCTTCAGGATGTTGGAGTTATTCTTGGGGATAATGGTCTTGTAGTCCGGGTACTTGCCGGCAACCAGGCAGCTGATCATTGTTGTCTGGCCGAACTTGATGCAGGCGATTTTCTCGTCAAAAGTAATGGTTACATTGTCTGCATCCTTGCCAAGGATGGCCTTGAGCACGTTTGCGTGACGTTTATTAAGGATGAACGATGCCTCCTGGGGAGCCTTTACGTCGTCTGCATTGAAGCAGATGAGCTTCTGGAGGTCAGATGCAACCAGTGTTGTATTCTCAGGTTTTATATCGAAGAAGATACTGTTCATTATAGGACGGTTCTCCTCGTCTGAAGAAGCATATACGGTGCCTGAAATGCCTTCTGAAAGGGTCTGGGCCGGAACTTCTATGGTTACGGCATTCTCTCCGGGAGTCTGGAAGACAGGGTAGTCTTCAGGGTTGAAGAAGGGGAGGGTTGATGAACCGGTGGTCCAGGCGCACTCAAATGAATTGCCGTCTCCGGCGGTGATTGATATGGGCTGGTCCGGGAGCTCTTTCAACAGGTCTGTCAGCTGTCTTGCCGGAACGGCGATGCTGCCTTCTTCCTCTGTGTTCTGTACGGAAATCTCAGTCTTGAGGGTAAGCTCCATGTCAGAAGCGGTAATTTCCAGGGTCTCGCCCTTCAGAACGAAGAGATAATCTTCCAGGATAGCTTCCGTTGTTTTTGCCGGAATTGCTTTCTGGACGGTAAGGATGGCCTTCAGAAGGTCTGTGCTTGATACTGAAAATTTCATATTTCTACTTTTTAGTTTTTTTCAAAGCGGTTGTCAAACAAAGGTAGGAATTTATTTCGTAATGACAAAATGGATTTTGGCATACCTTTTGACAAACTTTGCAACGGTTTATAAAATTTTGAGATTATGAAGAGAAATTTACTGACCATTCTTATTTCTGTAGCGGCTGCAGCCATCACCACATTCGGCATCGTCAGCCTTTATCCCGGTAAAAATGCCGCATCGACGGTATTCGGTGCAGATTCTACATCGCAGCCGTCCATTTATAAAACAGTCAACTTGTCACAGGCAGAATATCCTGATTTCACATATGCGGCAGAGTCAGCCGTAGAGGCTGTCGTATATGTAAAGGTAACTGTCAAATCGTCATATGGCAGGGACCAGATGATGGATCCCTTCTTCCGCTTCTTCTTCGGTGACGAAGGTATGGGCGGCGGAGCACAGGCCCGCCAGGCCAGCGGAAGCGGTGTCATCATCCGCGAGGACGGCTACATCGTAACAAATAACCATGTGGTAGAGAATGCAGAGAAGGTAGAAGTCACCCTCAATAACAACAAGACCTACGAGGCTGTTGTTGTGGGTACCGATCCTGCAACTGATGTTGCCCTGCTTAAGGTGGATGAGAGCGGTCTTCCTACCGTTCCGATCGGCGACTCTGACCAGCTCCGTCTGGGCCAGTGGGTGCTTGCAATCGGCAGCCCCTATGACCTTCGTTCCACCATCACAGCAGGTATAGTAAGTGCTAAGGGCCGTCAGATGCAGCATGCCCAGGGCGAGCTCAAAATCGAGTCCTTCATCCAGACCGATGCTGCCGTAAATCCCGGCAACTCAGGCGGTGCTCTTGTGAACGAAAAGGGCGAACTTGTAGGTATCAATACTGCAATTATTTCACAGACAGGTTCTTACAGCGGTTACTCATTTGCTATTCCTTCCAACCTTGTAAGGAAGGTTATTGGCGACATCATAGAATTCGGTTCTGTTAAGAGAGCCCTGCTTGGTGTTCTAATGCAGGAAATCGACAGCAAAAAAGCAGAAGAATTGAAACTTTCTGCTCCGGAAGGCGTATATATTGTAGAGGTTACGAAAGGCAGTGCTGCAGATAAAGCAGGCTTACAGTCCGGAGATGTAATTACGGCTATCGGTTCCGTTCCCGTAAAAAGCATGGCAGAGGTGCAGGCAAAAGTTGCCAGCTACCGTCCGGGAGACAAGGCCAAGGTTACCGTCATCAGAGACGGAGAAACCTTGAACTATGAAGTAACATTCTTGTCTTCTGAAGATGCCAATGCCCAGGTCGGTGCCGATGGTTCAGTTTCTTTCTACGGCTCAACGCTCAGGAAGGCAGATGAAAAGGTGCTCAAACGCCTTGGCCTGAAGGGAGGAGTGCTCATAGAAGAAGCAGGTACCGGTAAAATGCGCCAGAGCGGTGCAGCTGACGGTTTCATCATCCTGTACGTAAACGATCAGCCTGTTTCTACGCCTCAAGATGTGGTTAATATTGCCAAGAAGGCAAAGAAGTCCGTATTCTTCCAGGGCGTAACGTCCACCGGCAGAGAGGCTTACTTCGGCTTCGGCAAGGAATAGACAAAAGTTTATGAGACAGCTAAAGATTACTAAATCCATCACCAACCGTGAGAGTGCATCGTTAGACAAGTACCTGCAGGAAATCGGCCGCGAAGAGCTGGTTTCACCGGAAGAGGAAGTAGAGTTGGCCCAGCGCATCAGAAAGGGCGACCAGGTTGCATTGGAAAAACTTACTAAGGCAAACCTCAGGTTCGTGGTTTCAGTTGCAAAACAGTATCAGAATCAGGGCCTCAGCCTTCCGGACCTTATCAACGAGGGCAACCTTGGACTTATCAAGGCCGCAGAAAAGTTTGATGAAACACGTGGATTTAAGTTCATTTCTTACGCTGTCTGGTGGATCCGTCAGTCTATCCTTCAGGCTCTTGCAGAGCAGAGCCGTATTGTAAGGCTTCCGCTTAACCAGGTTGGTTCCCTTAACAAGATCAACAAGGCCCTGTCCAAATTCGAGCAGGAGAACGAGCGCCAGCCTTCAAGCGAAGAGCTGTCAGAGATGATTGACGTGCCCAAGGATAAGATTTCAGATACCCTCAGGGTTTCCGGCAGGCACGTATCAGTAGATGCTCCTTTTGTGGAAGGAGAGGACAACAGCCTCTTGGACGTATTGCCCAACGACGATTCTCCCAGCGCGGACAGGGGTCTTATCAACGAGAGCCTCAATACAGAAATTGAGCGCGCCCTTGCAACCCTCTCTACCCGCGAGCGTGAGATTATCAAGTCCTTCTTTGGCATCGGCTGCCAGGAGATGACTCTTGAAGAGATTGGAGAGCGCTTTGGCCTTACCCGTGAGCGTGTACGCCAGATTAAGGAAAAGGCAATCCGTCGTCTGAAATCTGCCTCAAGAAGCAAGCAGCTTAGAGGTTATCTTGGTTAGTCCGGCTTTTTAACTGAACTGTAAATGAGTCCTGAATTATTCATTCAAAACAAGGCGGCAGAGGCTATTGCCGCCTTGTATAGTGTAGAGACCGAGCCTTCAACCCTCCAGGTATCGGTAACCAGAAAAGAGTTTGAGGGTGACTATACGCTGGTTGTTTTCCCGCTGCTTAGGATATCAAAATCCTCTCCGGAGAACACCGGAAACGCCATTGGAGAGTATCTGGTGGCCAATGTTCCGGAGATTGCCGGCTTTAACTGCGTAAAGGGTTTCCTGAACCTTCTGTTCAGCCCGGTTTACTGGAACGAGGAACTGCGCTCCATCGCCTCTGACGGCAACTTTGGCCAGCTTCCTTCTACCGGCCGCCGCGTAATGGTAGAGTTCTCTTCACCTAATACAAACAAGCCCCTTCATCTTGGCCATATCCGCAACAACCTGCTTGGCGACAGCGTATCCCGTCTGCTCAAGGCCGGCGGCAACGAGGTTATAAAGTCCACCATCGTCAACGACCGTGGCGTGCATATCTGCAAGAGCATGCTCGCTTGGCAGAAGTTCTTTGATGGCAAGACCCCTGAGTCCGAGGGCATCAAGGGCGACCATCTTGTAGGCGACTGCTACGTTGCTTTTGACAAGTGGTACAAGAGCGAGATTAAAGAGCTGGTAGACAAGGGTATGGACGAGGAGCAGGCAAAGAAAGAGGCTCCTTCTATCAAGGCTGCCCATGAAATGCTGGTTGCCTGGGAGAAGGAGGATCCTCAGGTTCGCGACCTCTGGAAGATGATGAACGGCTGGGTTTATGCGGGCTTCGACCAGACCTATGCCGCACTTGGCATCACCTTCGACGTTGTTGACCACGAGTCAGAGACATACATCCTTGGTAAGGAACTGGTTCAGAAGGGCCTTGATATGGGTGTATTCGAGCGTGAGGCCGATGGTTCCGTATGGTGCGACCTTACCGCCGACGGTCTTGACCGCAAGCTGGTGCTTCGCGGCGACGGTACTTCCGTTTACATCACCCAGGACCTTGGCACCGCTGAAAGGCGTTTCGCAAACTATAATCTTGACTCCCACGTTTATGTGGTAGGTAATGAGCAGGATTATCATTTCCAGGTACTTAAGCTCATACTTAAGAAGCTTGGCTTTGACTGGGCAGACCAGATCTACCACTTGTCTTACGGTATGGTAGAGCTGCCGGAAGGAAAGATGAAGTCCCGCGAGGGTACCGTTGTAGATGCTGACGACCTTATCGAGACCATGTATCAGGAGGCAAAGAAGACTTCCGAAGAGAGTGGCAAGCTTGCTGATCTTCCCGAGGACGAGAAAGAGAAGCTTTACCGTATGATTGGTCTTGGCGCCCTTAAGTACTTCATTATCAAGGTGGATCCTAAGAAGACCATGCTCTTCAATCCTAAGGAGTCCATCGACTTTAACGGCAATACCGGTCCTTTCATCCAGTATACTCACGCACGTATTTGCTCAATCCTGCGCAAGGCCGCCGAGACCGGCATTTCCTTTGGTGCAGCAGACGTGGCTGATACCCTTGTTCCTTCTGCAAAGGAGGTTCGTCTTGTAAAACTGCTTGGTTTGTATCCGGCCAAGGTAGGGGAGGCTGTTGCAGCCCTGAGCCCTGCAGTGATTGCTAACTATGCATACGAGCTTGCTAAGGAGTTCAACCAGTACTATCATGACACTCAGATACTTAAGGAGCCTGACCAGGCTCTGCTTAAGTACCGCCTTGTCCTTATTGCTACATTGGCTCATACCCTGAAGACTGCCATGAAGGTGCTTGGCATCGACCTTCCTGAACGTATGTAGCTTTATGGACGAGAAAAGGGAAATTTGGCTGGATTGGCTTCGTGTAACGGCCTGTTTCATGGTGATGGTCGTGCACAGCACGGAGCCTTTTTATCTGGGTGGTGACGGTTCGCTTATCCAGAACAGTACGGATGCTTTTTGGGCGTCTTTCTGCGATTGCCTTGTGCGTTGCTGCGTGCCGCTTTTTGTAGTGGCTTCCGCTTATCTTCAGTTCCCGATCAAGTATAGTACCGGCGAGTTTTTCAAACGCCGTGCGGTCCGTATCCTTATCCCGTTTGTTTTCTGGACAGTGGTGTATGCTCTTGTCTGGGGGCAGCCGGTGCAGAACTTTAAGGACCTGCTGCTTAACTTTAACTATGCGGCAGGTCACTTGTGGTTCGTTTACATGATATTGGGCCTGTATCTGCTTATGCCGCTACTGTCGCCCTGGGCTCATAGGGTTGGCAAAAAAGAATTGCTCTTCTACATAGCTGTATGCACGTTTACTTCCTTCATTCCGCTTATCAGGGATTGGGCGGCCGGCGGAGATTTGGCAGTGACATACGGTCCTGCGGGCCTTCCGCGACAGGCTCTTTTCCCGCTTTGGGGTGAGGCTAGTTGGAACGGTTACGGCGTGTTCTATTACATGAGCGGTTTCATCGGATACATGCTTTTTGGCTTGTATCTTAAGAGGTTTGTTGCCGATCTTTCCTGGAAGAAGACATTGGCCATATCCGTCCCGTCATTTCTGGCGGGCTTTGGAATTGCCTTTGGCGGCTTCCTGCGTCGCGTTTATGCATCCTGTGGGGGAAAATTCCCTGCTGCGGGCGGAGTGGATCAGGCCGTGTGGTGGGAAACAACCTGGTGCAATGATACCATTGGGGTAGTTCTTATGACCATTGCTCTTGTGCTTCTTTTCAGGAAGATTAAGGCTGATGGTGGTTTTTACCGTAGGATTGTTCTGCCGGTTTCTAAGGCTAGTTATGGCATGTATCTTTGCCATATGCTGGTGTTGCTTTATGTTTCCGGCTATGTCAGGGAGTGGCTTTGTCCGGATTCTCTTGGCTTCTGGACTACTCCTGTTGCCATCTTCCTTTCTGCAATCGCTTCCTATATCCTGGTAGCAATCGCTTCTGTTCTTCTGCAACGCATTCCCAAAGCCGGCAAGTGGCTTATCGGCTGAGTTTGCCGGAGGCACAGACACCCCTCGATCCGGTTCCGCTTCGCTCCATCCCTCCCAGAGGCCGTTCCGTCATACTGGAAGCAAGCTTCCGTCTGACGCTCCGGCCTCCGGGCCCCTCCCGTTCACGCGGCCACGGGCGGCCACGCCTCTCGAGGGGTACCATGCCTTCGGCTGCAACCAAACGCCAGACATAGTATTGCTCGGAAACTCTGATTGATTATCAATTAGTTACATACTTTGCTTGTTGCAAAAGTGCGACAAGCAAAGTACGTAAGTTGCTGATATTCAGTATTCGCTTTACCTGTTTCATTTGCAATTGTCATCAGGTTTCCTTAACTATTCTTATGGATTTTCCAAATGATTTGGAAAGAAGTTTGATAGTAGGTTGTCACTTCGATTCAACAGTGTAGTTTGTGGATATATATTG
>ONDR01000025.1 GCA_900316675.1 uncultured Bacteroidales bacterium | reverse complement strand
GGCGATAGGGCCGTGAGAGCCTTGACAGAAACGCGCAGTGGCCGGGCCGGCGCGTCGGGAGTTAGTGGGTATGCGCAGCGAATGGTGGCCAAGCCCGCTGGACAGGCCTATGCTTGCATCAGGACTGGACAAGGGATTGGACATGACGGACATTGTTTGACGACGTTAGGCTTGCGAAGCAAGACTAAAAGGAGGAGTTGGACGGTCAAATGAGCGAGTGGGCGCGTCTTCTGTCGCAGGCCGAAAGGCCCTGTTGCCAGGCTGGTGGGGAAGGAGATGCCCGATCCGGTCGGGCATGACAATGGACTGTCGTTAGGGAAAAATTTTGAAAAAAGCGGAGAATTGAGTATCTTTAAAAACTGATTTTTAGATACTCAATTTTCTGTTTATATGATATTCAAAAGACTAATAGCAATAGTAGCGGCAGCAGCAGTTCTTTGGAGCTGCGGCGGCGCCGGCAACAGACCTCAAACAATTGAAGGCGAAACCATTACAAGCCCAGACGGCCATCTTAAACTGGTCTTCGCCCTGGCACAGGACGGCACCCCCATGTACAGCCTTGACAAAGACTCACTCAAGGTCGTGCTCCCCTCAAAGCTAGGCTTCGCCCTCTTTGACAACGGCGGAGACCTCCAGACCGGCTTTACCGTAAAAGAAGTCACCCGCGACTCTTTTGACGAAGTCTGGGAACCCGTCTGGGGAGAAGAAGCACAAATCCGCAACCACTACAATGAGCTTCTTGTAGCCCTCGGCCGCCAGGACGGCACAGCCATGAACATCCGCTTCCGTCTGTACGACGACGGCCTTGGCTTCCGCTACGAATTCCCCATAGAAAACAAACTCACCTACTTTGACATCAAAGAAGAACTCACAGAGTTCGCCATGACAGGTGACCACACTGCATGGTGGATTCCAGGAGACTACTCAACCCAGGAATTCAACCCCACGGAATCAAAACTCTCACAGGTCAGGAACCTCTCTGACGAACCCCGTCCCCGCGGCGGCGGCCCCCAGCAAGGCTTCTCCCCGACCGGCGTCCAGACCGCCCTTCAAATGAAGACCGCAGAAGGCCTGTACATCAACATCCACGAGGCCGCAGTGCTGGATTACCCCACCACCAACCTTGACATGGATGACAAGAACTTTGTATTCACCACCCATCTTACCCCTGACGCCCAAGGCGTGAAAGGCCGCATGCAGGCCCCCTGCAAGACCCCCTGGCGCAGCATTATGGTTTGCAACACCGCCATGGAAGTACTGGCATCCCGCCTTGTACTTAACCTTAACGACCCCTGCGCCCTTGACGACGTAAGCTGGATCCACCCCGTAAAATACATGGGCGTATGGTGGGAAATGATTACCGGAAAAAGCGAATGGGCCTATACCCACGACTATCCCTCAGTCAAGCTCGGCCTTACAGACTACGAGCACGCAAAGCCCTCCGGCCGCCACGGCGCCAACAATGAAAACGTACGCCGCTACATAGACTTCGCCGCAGAAAACGGCTTTGACGGCATCCTTATAGAAGGCTGGAACATCGGCTGGGAAGACTGGTACGGTCACCACAAGGACTATGTCTTTGACTTCCTTACCCCTTACCCGGACTTCGACCTTCCCGCCCTCAATGCCTATGCCCACCAGAAAGGCATCCGCCTTATAATGCACCACGAGTCTTCATCATCCACCCGCAACTACGAGCATTGGATGGAGCAGGCCTACACCCTTATGAACAAATATGGCTACAATGCCGTCAAAAGCGGATATGTGGGCTCTATCATCCCTTACGGAGACTATCATTACAGCCAGCCCACCATCAACCATTATCACTATGCCGTTGTAGAGGCTGCAAAGCACCATATCATGGTCAATGCCCACGAGGCAGTGCGCCCCACCGGCCTTTGCCGCACCTGGCCTAATATGATCGGCAACGAAAGTGCGATGGGAACCGAGTTCCGCGGCACCATCAAGCCCGGCCATACCACCATCTTCCCCTTCACCCGACTGCAGGGCGGCCCGATGGACTATACCCCCGGTATCTTTGAGGTCGATATGTCCAAAAACAACCCCAACGACCATCAGTTCATGCACCACACCATCGCCAACCAGCTGGGCCTGTACGTAACTTTCTACAGCCCGCTGCAGATGGCCGCAGACCTGCCGGAGCACTATGCCCGCTTCATGGACGCCTTCCAGTTCATAAAGGACGTTGCGGTTGACTGGGAAAAGAGTATTTACATCGACGCAGAACCTGGTTCGCATATAATTACCGCCCGCCATCCCAAGCTTGCAACTTTGAACGCATCGGCACAAAGCACCGCAACGCTGGCAGATGCAAAGAAAGATATGGTAACCAATGCTGCCAAGTTCGTTTATGCCCTGCCGGACAATGCAACCGCAAAGGATCTGGCCAAGGCAAAGGCACATGACGTATGGTATGTGGGAGGCATTTCAAAGGATGCCCGCGAGGTTAGCTTCGCGCTTGACTTCCTTAAGCCCGGCGTTCAGTACGAGGCCACCCTTTACCGCGACGGCGACGACGCAGATTATGAAACCGCTCCTTACTCTTACAAGATAGAAAAGAGCACAGTTACATCCGCAGACAGCGTCACCGTTAAGATTGCCCGCAGCGGCGGCTTTGCCCTATCCCTGAGAGAAATCTTCTAATATGCTGAATATAAAGAAGTTTACTGTTAATCCCTTTCAAGAGAACTGCCTCCTGATTTGGGACGAAACCAGCCACGGCGTAATTGTGGACCCTGGCTGCATGAGAAATGAAGAAACCGCGGAGCTTCTGCATTACGCAGAGGCTTCCGGTGTTGTTGTGAAAAAGATATTGCTGACCCACGGGCACTTTGACCACATTTACGGAGTGAAGGCAGTGGCTGCGGCTCTTGGGGCTACGGTTTACATGAATGCTGCTGATGCAGAGCTGGTTGCAACCGGCAACCAACTGCTTACGCAATACTACCGAATGCCGGACGCTCCCACGGATTTTGAGTTTACGCCCGTGAAAGAGGGGGACGAGATAGCCTTCGGCAATACAAAATTCAGTGTGATTGAGACGCCCGGGCATACTTTTGGCGGGGTGTGCTATTATTGCAAAGAAGAAAAGCTGCTTGTAAGCGGCGACACCCTCTTTGCCGGCGCCATCGGCCGCACGGACTCGCAGTGGGGAGATTATGACAAGCTGATAGTGGCCATAATGGAAAAGTTGATGGGTCTGGACGGCGATGTAGAGGTTATTCCGGGCCACGGCCCCGTGACCAACATCGGCTACGAACGAACCCATAACCCGTTCCTGCAGCCATTTAACGAGCCCGACGGAGACATTGATAACGAGGACGAGTTGTATATTCAGGGCGAATGAAGAAAGAATATCTAAGCATAAGGGGCGCAGCCGCGCACAATCTTAAGGGAGACAACCTGGACATCCCCCGTGGGGAATTCGTGGTTGTAACCGGTCTTAGCGGCAGCGGCAAGTCATCCCTGGCCTTCGACACTATTTACGCCGAGGGCCAGAGGCGCTACATGGACACCCTGAGCCCCTATGCAAAGCATTTCATGGGCGTTCTGGAACGCCCTGCGGTAGAGGAGATCAAGGGTTTGAGCCCGATTATCGCCATAGAGCAGAAATCTACCGGAAACAATCCCCGCTCTACGGTGGGAACCATTACAGAAGTTTATGATTTCCTGAGACTTCTCTATGCCCGCGCATCAAAGGCTTATTCGCCGGAGACCGGGCAGGAGATGATACGCTATACTGACGAGCAGATTGTAGAGCTTATAGTCTCCGGCTACAACGGCCGTAAATGCTACCTGCTTGCACCCCTTGTCCGCGGCCGAAAGGGCCACTACAAAGAGCTATTTGAGCAGATGCGCCGCCGTGGCTACACCCAGGCGTTAGTGGATGGGGAAATAGTTGACATTCAGGATATTACCCAACTTGATAGATACAAGGCCCACTTTGTAGACCTGGTTGTTGACCGTCTTAAGCCGGACGGCAGCACAGACCTTAAGCGCATAAGGGAATCCGTAATGCGCGCCCTGTCTTACGGCAAGGGCTCCGCCGCCGTAATGGACCTTGAGACCGGCAAAGTCCAGCACTTCTCCAAGCATCTGGTAGATCCGCAGAGCGGCCTGTCGCTGCAGGAACCCGCCCCGCACAGCTTCTCATTCAATTCGCCGGAAGGCTATTGCCCTTATTGCAAGGGACTTGGAAAAATAGTGGATGTGAATCCGGACACCATCGTACCGGACAAGAATCTGTCCGTTGCGGAAGGTGGAATTGTGCCTCTTGGCAAGGTGCGGGAAAACAAGAAGTTCGACATTGTCAGGGCTGTCGCCCGCAAGCATGGCTTCTCTATTTACGACCCCATCGCCACCCTGCCGGAAGGTGCAGTCAGTCTGCTGGTCTTTGGTTCCGATGAGCTTTACCGCATTGGCGACGGAGTAAATTCAGAGATGGTCGGCTATCACGGGGTGGTAGAAGATATAGAAGAAAAGATTGAGTGCCCGGTTTGCCACGGCAGCCGCCTGAACGCCAATGCGCAGTGCTTCAAGATAGACGGAAAGACCATCACAGAGGTCTCCGCAATGGAAATCAGCGCCCTTAAGCAGTGGCTGGATGGTCTGGATAAAGTACTGGACACCAGGCAGATGGCTATTGCCAGGGATATTCTTAAAGAATTGAGGGAGCGCGTCCAGTTCATGATTGACGTAGGCCTTGACTACCTGTCGCTGGACCGCACAACGGCATCGCTGTCCGGCGGCGAGAGCCAGCGCATCAGGCTTGCAACGCAGATTGGCTCCAAACTGGTGAATGTGCTTTACATTCTGGACGAGCCTTCAATCGGCCTGCATCAGCGGGACAACCGCAAACTGATAGCTTCGCTAAAGAAGCTTAGGGACGAGGGCAATTCCGTCATGGTGGTAGAGCACGATACAGAGACCATGCTGAACTCTGACTGGCTGGTGGATGTTGGCCCGGGAGCAGGGGAGCATGGTGGCAAAATCTGCCTCAGCGCGCCCACAAAGGTGCTGCTCGGCGGGCAGAAACCGGACAAAGACACGGCAGAGCACTGCATAATAGGCCCTTCTCTTACCCTTGATTACCTGCAGGGAAGCAAAGAAATCCCCGTGCCTAAAAAGCGTCGCAAGGGCAGCGGAAAGACTCTGGGCATAAGGGGCGCAAGGGGTAACAACCTTAAAGATGTTAACCTTGACATCCCGCTTGGCTGTTTTGTAGGCATAGCCGGAGTGAGCGGCAGCGGCAAGTCTTCCCTTATTGGAGAGACTCTGGTGCCCATGATCAAAAACCATCTGTACCGCAGCCGCGGCCCTGTCCTGCTCTGCGACAGCATAGTTGGAATAGAGAATATCGATAAACTTATAGAGATAGACCAGAGCCCCATCGGCAAGACAACCAGAAGCAATCCTGCCACCTTTACCGGGGTGTTCGGGGACATAAGGAACCTGTTTGCAGAGACCGTGGATGCCAAGGTGAGGGGCTTCGATGCCGGCCATTTCTCGTTCAACGTGCCAGGTGGCCGATGCGAGGCCTGCAAAGGCGCCGGAATCAAGGTCATTGAGATGAACTTTCTGCCGTCTGTCAACGTGGCCTGCGACGAATGCCGTGGCCGCCGCTACACAGATGACACTCTGGCCGTAAAGTACAAGGGCAAGAACATTAACGACGTGCTTGAAATGCCCGTTGCAGAGGCCTACGAGTTCTTTAAACCCGTTCCCAAGATAGCCCAGAAGCTGGGCGCCATGGTGGATGTCGGCCTTGGCTACGTACACCTTGGCCAAAGCGCCGTTACCCTGTCCGGCGGCGAGAGCCAGCGAATGAAACTGGCGGCGGAACTCTTTCGCAAGTCAACCGGCAATACCCTTTACGTGCTGGACGAGCCCACCACTGGCCTTCATCCGGAAGACATAAAAGTGCTGCTGGATGTGCTGCAGAAGCTTGTAGATCAGGGCAATACGGTAATTATTACAGAACATAACCTGGACGTACTAAAGTCCGTAGATTATATATTCGACCTTGGTCCGGAAGGCGGCCGCGCGGGTGGCAGAATCGTCGCCCAGGGCACGCCGGAGCAGTTGGCAGCCAATCCGGCTTCCGTAACAGGACCATTTTTGAAAGAAATATTATAGGTATGAGAGATAAGATCAATATTTGGTGTGAGAATACCGGCGGCATCCTTACGGTTGAGGCCGGCTGCACCTTGGTGGATGTGGCAAAGCAGTTTTGCCCGCAGGTAGAGGACCCAAAAACGCATAAACAGTATCCTGTCCTGGCTGCTTATGTGGACCATAAGCTTAAGGAGCTCACCTTCAGGGTGAACGATACCCATAGTGTCAAGTTTCTGGGGTATTTCGATGCCGACGGCCGTCGCTGCTACGTGCGTGGCCTGTCCTTCCTGCTGCAGAAGTCGGTCAGGGACCTTTTCCCGTCCGCTACTCTGATTGTGGACCACACCCTGCCCAGCGGCATGTACTGCGAGCTTCTGGACGGCCCTCATGGCAAGCCTATGTCCCTGACGGAAGAGCAGATTGCAGCCCTTGAAGAGCGTATGCATCAGCTTGTGGATGCTGAATTGCCCTTCGGCAAGGAAAGGGCTCTGGCAGAGGATGTACGCAATATGTATATGGCTCAGGGCCAGCCGGATAAGGCAAAGCTTCTTGAAAGCCTTGGCAAGTACACCTGCAACCTGTACGAGCTTGACGGTTGCAAGGACTCTTTCCACGGCCCCTTGGTAGCCAATACCCGTGAGCTTACAAAATTCGCCCTCACGCCCTTTGCAAACGGTTTCTGCCTGCAACCGCCGATGCTTAATAATTTTGGCAAGCTTATGTATATGCAGCGCCAGAGCAAGATTGCCACTGCCCTTAAGGAGTATTCAGTTTGGTGTAATATCGTTGGTATCAATGGTTTGGGCCAGCTTAATACTGCCATTCTTGAAGGCAAGGCCCGCAATGTTATCAATATTTCAGAGACCTTTGTGGACAGGAAGTATGCTCTCATTGCCGATGATATCCTAGCCCGCGGGGCGAAGATTGTCTTCATTGCCGGCCCGTCGTCCAGCGGAAAGACGTCGTCGTCGCTTCGCATCGCCCTGCAGTGCCGTGTGCTTGGCCTTAACCCTAAGGTGATAGAGCTGGATAACTACTTCGTTGATAGGGAAAAAACTCCTAAGGACGAGAATGGCGATTACGACTTCGAGAGCCTCTATGCTATGGATCTTAAGTTGCTTAACGAGCAGTTGGTGGCCCTGCTTAACGGTGAGGAGGTAGAGATTCCTAAGTTTGACTTCAAGACCGGCAGCCGCGTTCCCGGCGGCGGCAAAAAGATGCGCCTTGAGAAGGACGATATCCTCATTGCCGAAGGCATACATGCACTTAATCCGGAAATGACGCCTTCCGTGCCTCAGGACAAGATTTACCGCGTATATGCATCGGCCCTGACCTCCCTTCATATCGACGAGAATAATAACATTTCTACATCCGATAACCGCCTGCTGCGCAGGATGATAAGGGACAACCGCGTGCGTGGTATCAGCCCGGAGCAGACCATCCTTCGTTGGCATAGCGTGCGTAGGGGAGAGAACCGTAATATTTTCCCGTTCCAGGAGAATGCGGATGCTATCTTTAATTCGGCTCTTATTTTTGAGTTGCCGATGCTGAAGTATTATGCGGTTCCGCTGCTTCAGAGGATTCATCCTATTTCGGCGGCTTATCCTGAGGCTGTGCGCCTTCTGAAGTTCCTGGGTTACATCGTGGCCCTTTCGCCCGAGGAGATCGCCGCCATCCCGCCTATCTCCATAATGCGTGAGTTTATTGGCGGACAGACTCTGGAATAATACAAAGACCTGTTAGTTTTGAGGTCGTGCCACCCCCGGCTAGGGGGAGGGAGCCCGAATGGGCGGAAGGGGGTCCTGAAACTAATAGGTCTTTGTAAAAATTTATTAATTCAGAATAAAATTCATATATTTGTAGAAAGGTCGGAAATAGTCTATAAAATGCACATAGGAATAGCAGGAAATATCGGCAGCGGAAAAACCACATTGACGCGAAAACTGGCAGAATACTACGGCTGGACGCCTAAATATGAGTCAGTTACGTACAATCCGTACCTGGAAGACTACTACAAGGACATTGCCCGCTGGTCCTTCAACCTGGAAATCTACTTCCTTGAGCAAAGATTCGCCGACATCATCGACATCGCCAAAAGCAAAAAAGTCATAATCCAGGACCGCACAATCTTCGAAGGCGTCTACATCTTCGTGGCCAACAACTACGAGATGGGCAACCTTTCCAAAAGGGACTTCGAAACCTATATGCGCCTCTTCGAGATGATGATGTCCACCGTCAAGTACCCGGACCTTATGATCTACCTTCGCTCCAGCGTCCCGCACCTTGTATCGCAGATCCAGAAGCGCGGCCGCGACTACGAGCAGAGCATCGGCCTTGACTACCTAAAGGGCCTGAACGACAAGTACGAGAAGTTCATCGGAGAAGACTACAAAGGCCATGTCCTTACAATCGACGCTGACAATCTGGACTTCGAGAACCGTCCGGAGGACTTCGCCTTCATAACGGACAAGATAGATGCAGAGCTCTTCGGCTTGTTTGGAAAAGAAGGCCTAAATATAATGTAAATAAGTAAAAATCAATATATTATGCATATCGCGATAGCAGGAAACATCGGTAGCGGCAAGACTACCCTTACCAAGATGCTGGCGGCCCACTACGGCTGGACGCCCAGGTTCGAATCTGTTGACTACAATCCTTATCTGGCGGACTTCTACGAGGATATGGAGCGCTGGTCCTTCAACCTTCAGATCTACTTCCTGAACAAGCGTTTCAAGGATGTGGTTGACATTTCCAAGACGGACGATGTTATTATTCAGGACCGTACCATCTACGAGGATGCCCGCATCTTCGCACCCAACCTGCATGCGATGGGCCTGATGTCCACCCGCGACTTCGAGAACTATTCAGATCTCTTCGATCTGATGATGTCTCTGGTGAATCCGCCGGATTTGCTCATTTACCTGCGTAGCACCATCCCCAACCTTGTTTCCCAGATCCAGAAGCGTGGCCGCGAATACGAGAAGAGTATCCGCATAGATTATCTTACGGGTCTTAACGAGCGTTATGAGAACTGGATTGCAGACTACAAGGCCAACTTGCTGATTGTGGATGCCGACAAGATCAAGTTCGGCAACAAGCCGGAAGACTTCCAGCAGGTCACCGACATGATCGACGGTCAGATGTACGGCCTCTTTCCGCAGAAATAGTTAAGAATCACATAGTTAACAGAGGTCGCATCAAGAATGGTGCGACCTCTGTTTTGTGCTCAGGTGTTGGGCCTGCGGGTGGAAAGCCACTCCAGGGGGCTTGCGCACCCACGCGCAAGGGTAGGGGGACGGGGCCCGTTGGATACAAGTTATTTGCGGTAGCAAATGACGCAGGAGACAATGGGAGGGGCCGGAGTGAGCGCAGCGAACGGAGTTCCCCGGGAGTGGCTTTCCCACCCGCTGGCCACTAAGTATAAACTTTCTATTTCGCTAGATTTTGAATCACTTGGATGTCTGCGGGCAGCCACTGAACGCTGTTCAGTTCATCTTTCGCTAGCCACTTTGCGGCTTCGTGCTCGTTAAGATGAAGGGCGTCGGTAGTCAGGGAGCAGAGGTAGCAGTGCATCTTCAAGTGGAATTGCGGGTAATCGTACTCCACCGTACAAAGGAAATCGTCTACGCTGATTTCGGTTGAAAGCTCTTCGCGGATTTCCCTAACGAGGGCCTGTTCCGGCGTCTCGCCGGCCTCCATCTTGCCGCCCGGGAACTCCCACCAATCCTTCCAATCGCCATATCCACGCTGGGTGGCGAATATCTTATCGCCTTTTCGTATAATAGCAGCTACAACTTCTATCTGTTTCATAATCTATAATTATGCCGCTAAGATACAAAAAATTGGCAAGCCTTGCCGGAGTTTCTGCAGAAGGGGCACTGCAAAAAAAATAAAAAAAATTTGCAGGGAATTAGATTTTCTTGCTACTTTTGCAACCCGTGAAAGGGTTAAAAAACATATTAGATATAGCGCCGGTTTGCCGATAAGGTGAACCGGCTTTTTTTGTGTATGAGAGCAAATTTGATTCTTGAGAACGGAATTTGTTTCCAAGGGAACGCCTTCGGAAGCCTTCGGAACACCACCGGAGAAGTAGTATTCAACACCGCAATGACCGGTTACCCGGAAAGCTTGACTGACCCCTCTTACGCGGGTCAGATTCTTGTATCTACCTTTCCCTTAATCGGTAACTACGGCGTGCCTCCACACAAAAAAGAAAGCGACGGCCTTGAAGAACACTTCGAGGGCAGCCACATCTACGCCAACGGCCTTGTGGTAGCAGACTACAGTGCAGCCTACAGCCACTGGGATGCAGAGGAAAGCCTGGATGCATGGCTCAAGAAAGAGGGCATCCCCGCCATTACCGGCATCGACACTCGCGCCCTGACAAAACTCCTCAGGGAGAAGGGCGTTATGCGCGGCCGCATCGTAATTGAAGGCGTGCCGGAAGAGGCCGAAACCCCTGATTATGAGAATCATAATTTTGTAGCCGATGTCTCCTGTAAGGAGGTGCTCCGCTACCATCCGGCCGGCGAGGCCTGCAAAAAGGTGGTGCTGGTAGACTGCGGCTGCAAATACAATATTATCCGTTGCCTGCTTTCCAGGAATCTTGAAGTTATTCGCGTGCCCTGGAACTACGACTACAGCGGAATGGACTTTGACGGCCTCTTCTTAAGTAACGGACCGGGCAACCCGGAGCAGTGCAAAGAGGCAGTAGATATACTGCGCCGCGTAATGGCAGACGGCCTTAAGGCCGCCGCAGAAGGCCGCCCGGTTAAACCCATCATGGGAATCTGCCTGGGCAACCAGCTGCTTGGCATCGCCGCAGGCGCGCGCGTATATAAACTGAAGTACGGCCACCGCGGCCACAACCAGCCTGTACGCCTTAATGGCACCACAGAATGTTTCATCACCAGCCAGAACCATGGCTATGCCATTGATAACGACTCCCTTCCCGAGGGTTGGCAGTCCCTGCTGGTAAATATGAACGACGGTTCCAACGAGGGCCTGGAGCACAAGACAATGCCCTGGTTCTCTGTTCAGTTCCACCCCGAGGCAAACGGCGGCCCTCTGGACACAGAGGTGCTCTTCGACCGCTTTGCAGCCCTTATGGACCAGCCCCAGACTGCAGGCAAGGCGCCTATCAGCGGCCATATCGCCGCCCGCCCTGAACCCAAGCTCGCAAAGAAGGTAGCATCCGTTCTTGTACTTGGTTCAGGAGCGCTTAAGATTGGTGAGGCAGGAGAGTTCGACTATTCCGGTTCGCAGGCCCTCAAGGCCCTGCGCGAGGAAGGTATCCGCACCATCCTGATCAACCCCAACATTGCAACAGTGCAGACCAGCGAGGGCATCGCTGACAAAATATACTTCCTGCCCGTAACGCCGGACTTCGTAGAAAGGGTAATAAAGAAAGAGCGTCCGGACGGTATTTTCCTGTCCTTCGGCGGTCAGACGGCCCTGAACTGCGGTATCAAACTCTATGAGAGCGGAGTGCTCGAGCGCTATGGCGTACAGGTGCTTGGAACCCCTGTCCAGACCATCATCGACACCGAGGACCGTGAGCTCTTTGTACAGAAGCTTGACCAGATAAATGTTAAGACAATTAGCAGCGAGGCCTGCGATTCCATAGAGGCTGCAAAAGCTGCTGCGGCTCGCCTTGGATACCCCGTTATCCTTCGTTCCGCCTATGCCCTTGGCGGCCTGGGTTCCGGTTTCTGCGACGATGAGGCACAGCTTATCCGTCTTGCAGAAAAGTCCTTCTCCTTCAGCCCCCAGGTGCTTGTAGAAAAGAGCCTCAAGGGCTGGAAAGAAATTGAATATGAGGTAGTTAGGGATGCATATAACAACTGCATCACCGTCTGCAACATGGAGAACTTCGACCCTCTTGGCATCCATACCGGCGAGAGTATCGTAATTGCTCCTTCCCAGACCTTGTCCAACGAGGAATATCATTTCCTGCGCGAGCTTTCCATCCGCATCGTCCGCCATCTGGGCATTGTGGGCGAGTGTAATGTGCAGTATGCCTTCGACCCTGATTCGGAGGACTATCGAGTTATAGAAGTTAATGCCCGACTCAGCCGTTCTTCTGCCCTGGCATCCAAGGCCACAGGCTATCCTCTGGCCTTTATTGCAGCAAAACTGGGCTTGGGCAAAGGCCTCTTCGACCTTAAGAACAGCGTAACCCGCACCACATCTGCCTTCTTTGAGCCGGCCCTGGACTACGTGGTTTGCAAGATACCCCGCTGGGATCTTGGTAAGTTCCACGGCGTTGACCGCGAGATTGGTTCAAGCATGAAGTCCGTGGGCGAGGTAATGTCCATAGGCCGTACCTTCGAGGAGGCAATCCAGAAGGGCCTGCGTATGATAGGGCAGGGCATGCACGGTTTCGTAAGCAACCATCCGCTGCCGTTGAAAGATCTGGACAAGGCTCTTCGCGAACCTACCGATACCCGTATCTTTGCCATCAGCGAGGCCATGCAGCAGGGCTACAGTGTAGAGAAGATACATTCTCTTACAAAGATTGACCGCTGGTTCCTGCTTAAGCTCTTGAATATCATTCATTTGTCAGAAGAGATTAAGAACTACAACCTTGAAACGCTGCCTGCCGACCTGCTACGCAGTGCCAAGGTTTACGGTTTCTCTGACTTCCAGATAGCCCGTCTTACTGCCAAGGACGGTGTTAAGCCCGATCTTCTTGCAGTACGCGACAAGCGCGAGTCTCTTGGCATCGTTCCTTTTGTAAAGCAGATAGACACCCTGGCCGGCGAATTCCCGGCAGAGACCAACTATCTGTATATGACCTACCAGGCAACCGAGCACGATGTCAAACCCGGTAGCGATGACTCACGCGAGGGTGTTGTTGTACTTGGTTCCGGAGCCTACCGCATTGGTTCTTCAGTAGAGTTTGACTGGTGCTGCGTACAGGCTGTAAAGACAATCCGCAACCACGGCTATCGCAGCGTAGTGGTTAACTACAACCCTGAGACCGTATCTACCGACTACGACGTTACCGACCGCCTTTATTTTGACGAGCTTACCTTCGAACGCGTGCTGGACGTCGTTGCAATGGAGTCTCCTAAGGGCGTGGTAGTTTCTACCGGTGGCCAGATTCCTAACAACCTGGCAGTCAAGCTGGCAAATAGGGGAATCAAGCTCATGGGTACATCCGCAGAGGATATCGACCATGCCGAGGACCGCAAGAAATTCTCTTCACTGCTGGATGGCCTGGGCGTGGATCAGCCCGAATGGGCAGAACTTACCTCCCACGAGGACATTGCAAACTTCATTGGCCGCGTGGGCTTCCCCGTACTTGTAAGGCCTTCTTACGTACTTTCCGGTGCGGCGATGAACATCTGCTCCAACCAGGAAGAGCTGGAACGCTTCCTGCAGCTGGCAGCAACCGTTTCTCAGGAGCATCCCGTTGTTGTAAGCCGCTTCATAGAAGAGGCAAAAGAGATTGAATTCGATGCCGTGGCAGATCACGGCCAGATTATAGCATATGCGATTGGCGAGCATGTAGAGTTTGCCGGCGTGCATTCCGGCGATGCTACAATCCAGTTCCCGCCCCAGAAGCTGTATGTCGAGACGGTGCGCCGAATCAAGCGTATCAGCCGCCAGATAGCAGCCGGACTGCATATCAGCGGCCCCTTCAACATCCAGTACCTTGCAAAAGAGAACGATGTCAAGGTGATCGAATGCAACCTGCGCGCAAGCCGCAGCTTCCCCTTCGTCAGCAAGGTGCTGAAAATCAACCTTGTAGAACTGGCCACGAAGGTTATGCTGGGAGAGAAGGTAACACCTCCTTCAAAGAACCTCTTCGACCTTGACTGCGTCGGCATCAAGGCTTCCCAGTTCTCTTTCAACCGCCTTCAGAAGGCCGATCCCGTACTTGGAGTGGATATGGCTTCTACAGGCGAGGTTGGCTGCATCGGTGACGACGTTTCTACCGCAATCCTTGAATCCATGCTCTCAGTGGGCTACCGCATCCCCAAGCAGAACGTGCTTCTGTCAACAGGTACTGTAAAACAGAAAGCGGAGATGCTTCCGGCAGCAAGGATGCTGCACGATCACGGCTTCAAGCTCTTCGCCACCGGCGGAACATCCCGCTTCCTGACGGACAACGGCATCCCCAACACCCTTGTCCACTGGCCTAGCGAGCCTGACAAGCAGCCTCAGGCCCTTGACCTGCTGCACAGGAAAGAGATCGACATGGTTGTAAACATCCCCAAGGACCTTACTCCGCGCGAGCTTACCAACGGATACAAGATCAGAAGGGCAGCCATCGACCTTAACATCCCGCTCCTGACCAATGCCAGACTGGCGGTAGCCTTTATCTCTGCCTTCTGCAAGGTGGATGTGAACGATATCCCCATCAAGAGTTGGGAAGAATTTGCTTAACTTATTGAAACAACTCATCATAAACCAATGAATCCTAAATATATATTCATCACCGGAGGTGTGGCCTCCTCTCTGGGAAAAGGCATCATAGCATCTTCCCTGGCCAAATTGCTGCAGGCCCGCGGCTTGCGCGTCACCATTCAGAAGTTCGATCCCTATATCAACATCGACCCCGGAACCCTGAACCCTTACGAGCATGGCGAGTGCTATGTGACAGAGGACGGTGCAGAGACCGACCTTGACCTTGGCCACTACGAGCGTTTCCTTGGCGTACATATGTCCAAAGCTAACAACGTGACTACGGGTAAGATTTACAATACCGTTATTACCAAGGAGCGCGAGGGTGCATACCTTGGCAAGACCGTCCAGATTGTGCCTCATATTACGGACGAGATCAAGCGCCGCATGCTTCTTCTTGGCAAAACCGGTGATTATGATATTATCCTTACAGAGATTGGCGGAACCGTGGGCGATATGGAGTCCCAGCCCTTTGTAGAGGCAGTGCGCCAGCTGCAGTGGGAGCTTCCGGAAGAGGATTGCATGAGCGTTCATCTTACCCTTATCCCTTACCTTAGCGCCGCCAAAGAGCTTAAGACAAAGCCTACCCAGCACTCCGTACAGATGCTGCAGCAGAGCGGTGTTAAGCCGGATGTGATTGTATGCCGCACGGAACATCCTCTGAATCAGGAGCTTAGGCGCAAAATTGCCCTCTTCTGCAATGTTAAGCCCGGTCACGTTATCCAGAGCATCGATGCCTGGAGCATTTATCAGGTGCCCCTAAATATGCACGAAGAGCATCTTGACGAACTTGCAGTGCGCAAGCTCCAGATAGAAAACTTCAACGAGCCTAACCTTACCCGCTGGAAGCAGTTCCTTACCCGCCTGCAGAACCCTGCCCATACCGTAAACATTACCCTGGTAGGTAAGTATGTAGAGCTTCAGGACGCTTACAAGTCAATTCAGGAGGCCTTTGTACATGCCGGTGCGGCCAATAAGTGCAAGGTTAACCTTAAAACCGTCCAGAGTGAAAACGTCAATGCAGAGAATGTCGATGAGATCCTGAAGGACGCAGAAGGTATACTGGTAGCCCCCGGCTTCGGTGAAAGGGGCCTGGAAGGCAAGGTTTGTGCTGTCAAATATGCTCGCGAAAAGGGCATTCCTTTCCTTGGCATTTGCCTTGGAATGCAGATGTGCGTGGTTGAATTCGCCCGCAACGTGCTTGGCTGGCCCGATGCCGCCTCTATGGAGGTTAATCCTGACTCCGGCCATCCGGTAATCTGCCTCATGGAAGAGCAGAAAAAGACTAAGATTAAAGGTGGAACCATGCGCCTGGGCGCTTACGACTGCCGCCTTGAGGCCGGTTCCCTTGCCGCTAAACTATATGGTAAAACCGATATCAGGGAGCGTCACCGCCACCGTTTCGAATTCAATTCCCAGTATCTGGAAGACTTCCAGAAGGCCGGAATGATAGCAACGGGCCGCAATCCTGAATCAGGTCTGGTAGAAGTTGTAGAACTTCCTTCCCACCCCTTCTTCATCGGAACGCAGTTCCATCCGGAATACAAGAGCACCCCGGAACATCCGCATCCGCTCTTCGACGGTCTTGTAGCCGCCGCCCTCAAATATCAAGAAAACAATTAATACCTTCCATACCATGAGCAAAATGAGATTTGATGTCGTTCAGGAGGCCTTTAAGAAAAAGGCTCTTGAAGTGTCGGCGCCCGCATCGCGTCCGTCAGCCTACTTCGGTGAACTTGTGTTCAACCGCGACAAAATGCGTAAATACCTGGATGTCAAGGTTTATGACGCTTTGATCGACTGCATCGACAATGGACGTCCCCTTGACCTTGCCATTGCAGACGATGTTGCCGATGGTATGAAGGAATGGGCCCTGGAGCATGGCGTAACCCATATTACCCACTGGTTCCAGCCACTTACCGACGTTACTGCAGAGAAGCATGATTCCCTTATGGAATACGACCGCAAAGGCGGTATGATAGAGTCCTTTAACGGCAAGGCCCTTATCCAGCAGGAGCCGGATGCATCGTCCTTCCCCAACGGAGGTATCCGTGCTACCTTCGAGGCCCGCGGCTACACCGCATGGGACCCTACGTCACCTGTCTTCATTCAGGACGATACCCTTTGTATTCCTACCATCTTCATTTCATATACCGGAGAGGCACTGGACTACAAAACCCCTCTTAAGAAGGCCCTGAAGGCCGTTTCTGATGCAGCCCTTCCTATCTGCAAGCTCTTCGACCCCAAGGTTCGCAAGGTTATTTCCTACCTTGGCTGGGAGCAGGAGTACTTCCTTGTAGATGAGGACCTTTATGCTGCCCGTCCGGACCTGATGCTTACCGGCCGCACGCTCATGGGACATGCATCATCCAAAAACCAGCAGCTGGACGACCACTACTTTGGTGCGATTCCTACCCGCGTGGCCGCCTTCATGCGTGATCTTGAGATAGAGGGCTACAAGCTTGGCATTCCGCTCAAGACCCGCCACAACGAGGTAGCGCCCAACCAGTTTGAGTTCGCTCCCATTTACGGCGAATGCAACCTGTCCAACGACCAGAACCAGATGATAATGAATGTCATGAACCGCATCGCACGCAAGCATGGCTTTGTGGTTCTGCTTCATGAGAAACCCTTCGACGGAATCAACGGTTCCGGTAAACATAACAACTGGTCCCTTGGTACCGACACCGGCACTCTTCTGATGGGCCCCGGCAAAGATGCCAAGAGCAACCTTCAGTTCATCATTTTCTTTGTGAATGTACTTGCCGCCGTTCAGCGCCACAATGGTCTGCTGAAGGCCAGCATAGCCAGTGCCACCAATGCTCACCGCCTTGGCGGAAACGAGGCTCCGCCTGCAATAGTATCCGCCTTCCTTGGCAGGGCTATGACCGACGTCCTTCACAAATTGCTTGAGGTTCCCTCTGGTACCCCTATTGAAATCGCCGGCAAGAAAGGCGCTTCTGTAGGTATCGTAGAGATTCCTCAGATCTTCCTTGACAATACAGACCGCAACCGTACTTCACCGTTCGCATTCACCGGCAACCGCTTTGAGTTCCGCGCTGTTGGCTCTTCTGCCAACTGTGCAGGTGCCATGACCGTCCTGAGCGCCGCTGTGGCCCAGCAGCTCCTTAAGTTCAAGGAAGAACTCGACAAGGAACTGGCAGCCGGAAAGAGCCTTGAGGTTGCTGCTATGGACGTACTCAAACCCATCATCAGCTCTATAATTGACGTTGTTTGCTTCGACGGAAACGGCTATTCAGATGAGTGGAAGAAAGAGGCTGCCCGCCGCGGACTCGATACCCAGACAAGCGTTCCGGAAATGATAAAGACCTTTACCACTCCGGAATCTGTCAACCTGTTCACCTCTCTTGGCGTTCATTCACTCAAGGAGCTTGAGGCCCGCAACGATGTTAAGTGGGAAATGTACACAAAGAAGGTGCAGATAGAGGCCCGCGTAATTGGCAGGATGGCTATCAACCATATTATTCCCGCCGCTTTGGAGTATCAGGGCCGGCTGCTTAAAAATGTGTCCCTGATGAAGGACGTAATGCCGGAATCATATAAAGACCAGGCATCCGTCGCCCTTAATCTGATAGAGAACATTTCCAGCCTTGTCAAAGAGATCCGTACCAAGGTGGATGCAATGGTAGAGGCTCGCAAAAAGGCCAATAACCTTGAGGACGAATATGCAAAGGCAAGCGCTTACCATGCTATCGCAGAGAGCCTGGAGGCAATAAGAAAGCCTATCGACAAACTGGAAGAGATTGTGGACAACGACAGCTGGCCGTTGCCTAAATATCGTGAATTGCTGTTCATAAATTAATGAATTACATAGACGACAGAGAGTTGCACGAGGAGTGCGGTGTGGTTGGGTTCTTCGCAGTAGAACACGCGGCCACGCACGCATTCCTGGCGCTCCAGGCCCTGCAGCATCGCGGGCAGCAAGGCTGTGGCATCGCCGCCCTTAACGACCAGGGCGTGATAAGCCTGCATAAGGGCATCGGCCTTGTCAAGGATGTGTTTAAGCAGGAAGAGATTGCAGACCTTCCCGGAAGTTCCTGCATCGGCCATGTGCGTTATCCTACTACGGACGTGGGGGGCGTAGAGAACCTTCAGCCCTTCCTGTTTACCCGCAGGAATCCTTCCTTTGCAGTGGCCCATAACGGTAATATCGTGAACGCCGCGCAGGTTAAGGAATTGCTTGAAAAGCGCGGTCACCTGTTCCACAGCACGTCGGACAGTGAACTCTTCGGCCACCTTCTTGGGGCCGGAGCGCACGGACATACCTGGGAAGAGAACATTCGCAATGCGGCCAATCAGCTTGACGGAGCCTATGCTACCGTCATCCTAACCAAGGATACGCTTTACGCCTGCCGCGACAAATATGGTTTCCGTCCCTTGTCCATCGGCCGTCTTGGCGATGGTTACGTTGTGGCCAGCGAAACCTGTGCTCTGGACACCGTAGGAGCAACATTTATCCGTGATATCGAGCCCGGAGAGCTGGTTGCAATCGATGCCAACGGAGTGCACAGCACCAGTATGGCGCGTCGTTGCGCCCATCGCATGTGCGCAATGGAGTATGTTTACTTTGCCCGTCCGGACAGCGTCATAGAGGGCTGCAGCGTGCATGCCTTCCGCAAGCAGTCAGGCTGTCTTCTGCAGGAAGAGCATCCTGCCGATGCAGACCTTGTCACCTGCGTGCCTGAATCCAGCATGAGCGCAGCCATAGGCTATGCAGAGGCGGCTCATCTGCCACTGGAAATGGGCCTTATCAAGAATATGTACGTGGCCAGGACCTTCATCCAGCCTACCCAGTCCATGCGTGACATCGGTGTTAGGATGAAACTGTCCCCGGTGCGCAGCATAGTCAAAGGCAAGAGGGTAGTGGTGATTGACGATTCCATCGTCCGCGGTACTACATCCAAGATTCTGGTTCAGATGCTGCGCGATGCCGGTGCTACGGCAGTTCACATGCGTATTGCCAGCCCGCCTTACGCCTGGCCCTGCTACTACGGTATCGATACCGGTACCAAAGAGCAGCTTCTGGCTTCCGGTCGCAGCATAGATGAAATCCGTGCCTTTATAGGTGCCGATTCCCTGGAGTATCTTTCTGTGGATGCCCTATATAAAGCATCAGGCAGAACACAACTGTGTACTGCCTGTTTCAGTGGTGAATATCCTACGGCGCGCTATCAAGACGAATAGCGCGCCATAGCTTTAAATAGTCTTCAAGAAATCAAGGATGTTCTTCTCTATACGAGCGGGAACATCTGCGCATTCTGTGCGCTGGAAGGGAGTGGGGCTGAGTTTTTCGTACAGCTCAATGTAACGCTCTGTGATTCCGTTTACAACCTCGGGGGTCATCTCGGGAACCTTCTGTCCTGTCTGGCCCTGGAAGCCGTTAGCCATAAGCCATTCGCGTACGAACTCTTTGGAAAGCTGCTTCTGGTGCTCGCCTTTGGCAAGACGGTCCTCGTAGCCTTCGGCGTAGAAGTAACGGGAAGAGTCGGGGGTGTGGATCTCGTCCATCAACATGATCTTGCCGTCCCTCTTACCAAATTCGTATTTGGTATCTACAAGGATAAGACCGCGTTTTGCGGCAATCTCTGTTCCTCTCTGGTAAAGTGCCAGGGTGTATTTCTCCAGCTGCTCATACTCGTCTGCGGGAACAATGCCGCGGGCGATGATCTCCTCTTTGGAAATGTCCTCATCGTGGCCCTCAGCCGCCTTGGTTGTAGGGGTGATGATTGGATGGGGAAGTTTCTGGTTCTCTTTGAGGCCCTCGGGCAGGGTTACTCCGCAAAGGGTGCGGTTCCCGGACTTGTATTCACGCCATGCATGACCTGCAAGGTAACCGCGTACAACCATTTCCACCTTGTACGGTTCGCAGCGGTAGCCAATGGTAACCATAGGGTCAACGGCTGCAACTTTCCAGTTGGGGATAATGTCTTCTGTGAGATCAAGGAACTGGGCTGCAATCTGGTTCAGCACCTGTCCTTTGTAAGGAATTCCTTCGGGTAAAACAACGTCGAAGGCAGAGATTCGGTCTGTAGCGACCATTACAATGTATCCGCTGTTAAGACTGTATACGTCGCGGACTTTTCCCGTATACTTTGACTCCTGACCAGGAAGTTGAAAATTGGTTTTAACAACAGCTTTCATGAGAAATTAAAGCGTATTTTACGGGGCACAAAATTAATACGAATTCTTGAATTGGTCAAGTAAAATCCCGGCTACAATCATAATTTTGTGATGGCATAATTCTTGACAAAAGAGGGTCTCGGTATGAGACGGTTATTATTCATTTCGATTGTTTTGCTGATGGCCGGGGCCATCGGACTGCAGGCCCAGGAGCATGTAGAAAGGCCGGATTCCCTGGTCCGCAAGCCGGAGCCCAGGGCGAATCCGTTCCCCATGCTTGGCTATTATGGCTATTCTAGCATAGGGCGATATTTCTTCTTGCCCCTCGATCCCGGGGAATTCGAAACCAAAGAAGACCGTGCGGCAAGGATTAATGCAGAGACTTACCGCCGCGTGATGGAATCCGTGAACTATAACCTGTCCTGGACAAGGCCGCCCCATCTTACCCGGGCACAGAGCATTGCCCTGTTTGTGGCCCAGCTCTTCCTTTCCAATCCCGGCAAACGTCCGGACGGAACAGTCCCCGTTATGAGCTCCGTGCCGTTTTCTTATATTTACACTCCCGGCTGGGCACCACGTGAAAACCCCTATTCGCCGGATGTATTCCCGCAGTGCATTCGTTTGGAATATGATTCTAAATCAGGTACTTACAAGCAGGTTATGGTAGATTGGAATGACTTCCAAAAGAACCTGAGCCGCGGCATTGGCAATCCAAACTTTAACGCCCCCGTTCCCGTAAAGCGCTTCACTACCGCAGAAAAAATGGTCGATTAACTGTTGGCTTTATTCAAACGAAGCGATCAGGTCTTCTACTGTATCGAAGCTTTCTACCAGGGCTCTGTCGGCCTTGGTGAGCATGCCGGTGGCTACGTAATGGTCCAAAAGGGCCAGGAAGGGCTTGAAGAAGCCGTTAAGGTTCAGTACAATCACGCGGCCATTGTACTTTGCAAGCTTCTTAAGTACATGTGTTTCAATTAGTTCGTCAAGAGTGCCGATGCCTCCGGGAAGGGCGATGGCGGCTACGGTGTCGCGGCGCATTTCTTCTTTGCGCTGGGACATCGAATCCGTCCATACAACCTGGGACAGTCCGCTATGGGCAAGGTCCGCCATGAAGCGGGGCAGAACGCCCTTATGGTAGCCTCCGGCCTTGGCAATAGCGTCTGAAACTACTCCCATCGTCCCCTTAATTGTTCCGCCGGAGACGATGCCGTAGCCTTTGGCGCACAGGCCGGTAACCAGTTTGGCCGCTCCTTCATTGAACCTTTGGTCTATATCCTTGCTGGCCGAGCAAAATATTGCAATATTCTTCATACACTAATTTGATAGTCAAATATAACAATTTGGCCTGATACTTCCCCTTTCTGACACTTCAATAAACTATTTATTCCTTAAAGCTTCGTAGTACGCGTGTCTCTTGGGGTTCTCTGGGAACCAACCCTTGAGCACGCGTTTTTCTTGCTGGAACATTTCCAGGATGCCCCATAAGCAGGAAAAGGCGAAGCCGCCAATAATTGTTGATACTGTCTGATTCTCTACGAAGAGGGATATTCCGCAGCAGGCAAGGCCTGTAACCAGCCATATCCACCAGCTTTGCTTCCCCCAATAATATTCCATCTTTATGATGGCCGGATGGCAGATTCCGATGCTGAAAAACACTGCCGCTCCTACTATAATTCCACTGTAATTCATGCTTGCAAAGATACAATTATTGTTTATATTCGCAGCATGAAAATCTTGTTTGTGTGTCACGGGAACATTTGCCGGAGTCCTATGGCTGAATTCATATTTAAGGCGCTTGTTAAGGCCAGGGGGCTGGAGGATCTTTATTACATCGAGTCTGCGGCTGTGTCTGCGGAGGAGATTGGCAATCCTATTTATCCGCCGGCTAAGCGTTGCTTGTCGCAGCATGGGGTGGCGTTTGATAAGTCTAAGTGTGCCCGTCAGATTACCAGGGGTGATTATGCCCGTTTCGACCGTATCATTTGTATGGATGCGTCCAATTTGCGTCTTATCCGGCGTATTATTCCGGATGATCCGCAGGCTAAGATTCATTTGCTGATGTCTTATACTGGTAGTGGCCGCGATGTCGCTGATCCTTGGTATACAGGGGATTTTGAGGCTGCCTTCCAGGATATCCTTTCCGGCTGCGAGGCGATGCTTTCCTTTTGATCCTCCCACGCCGAAGGGCAAAATGGTTCGGAAACTTACGCTCCGAACCACATTACCCTTCGTCTACGCGATGCCACCGCACCCATTCTACTTCCTACCAGTTGC
>ONDR01000016.1 GCA_900316675.1 uncultured Bacteroidales bacterium | reverse complement strand
TTGCAAATGCTTGACTTGTAATAACTTGCAAAGTAGGGTGTGGAAGTAGCATTCTGAAAAAGTTTTACTAAGCTTATTTCAGGGGTCTTGCCGGAGATTTTCCAAAGATATTCCAGGGTTTTAACAGAGAATGCTTATATTAGCAAAAAATGATAACTTATGGTTCGGCTCAGTAGAAAGCATTCTGGCAAAACAATACAGCATTCCGGCAGATTGGTGGCAATTGCCGCATCCCTTGTGATAGCCCTTCTATGCGTTCAGGCGATAGAGACTCCGGCACAGGCTAAGGATAACGCCAAGTACGTTAACCTATTCTTGGGAACGGCCGGAGACCACGGGCAGGTAAGCCCGGCAGCGCAGCTGCCCTTTGGCCTGGCTGCGGTTTGCCCGGACAGCAAAGTGCCTTCTCATGTGGGATACGACTATGAGGTCCCGGCAATATCCGGCATCTCAGTCACGCGCGTAAGCGGCGTGGGTGGCATTGGTGCCGGTGGCAACCTTAGGATTCTTCCCGCACAAAATGGTTCTGAGGTTTCAATAGTGAAAAGCAAAGAAGAAGCCGTCCCCGGTTACTACGGAACCAGCCTGGATAATGGCGTAGAGGTGCGCCTTACGGCTACAAGCCACTGCGCCCTGGAACAGTATCTCTTTGCCAATGATGCAGACTGCACCCTGTTTGTGGACTTTGATTCTGCCATCGACCACAGACGCAACAAAAGTGCATACAGGGTAGTCAGCAGCAACGACATTGAAGGCTGGGTTGTATCATCCACAGTATGCAACGCAGGTGCGTACAAGCTCTATTTCCGCTTGCATACAGACCGTCCCTTCATGGTCGAATCCTACGATTCCAAGACCGCGCAGCTGCGCTTCCCGGCAGGAACGCGCAAGGTAGAGGTCCGCATCGGCCTGTCCTCAATAAGCGAAGCATCGGCTGCAGAAGAACTTGCGGCCATCGCCACAAAAAGCTTCGAACAGCATCGTGCGGATGCAGCAAATGCCTGGGACAAAGTCCTGGATAAGGTCGACGTAAAAGGTAGCACCCAGGAGCAGCGGACTCTGTTCTACACAAGCCTGTACCGCGTTTATCTAAGCCCCTTCAACGCCACCTTCGGCGGAAAATATATCGGCACTGACACCGTTCTGCGCGAGGCCGCTGACTGGACTTTCTACAGCGGATGGAGCATGTGGGACACCTACCGCGCCAAGTTCCCCCTCATTACCCTGCTGGATCCGGAAGCAACCGTCGATATCTGCAAATCCCTTGTAAGCCTGTACCAGACCGGCAAAAAGAACTGGGCCACCCTGCAGGAACCCGTTCCCACTGTGCGCACGGAGCATACACAAATCGCCCTTCTGGACGCCTGGGTTAAGGGTGTGAAGAGTTTCGACCTGGCCGCAGCCTTCCCCGGAATGGAGGCAGAGGCCGATGCCGGCAGGCCGCAGGGCGCGAAAAAGGGCCTCACCCGCAACTCTCCGGACCAGAAAATGGAAACTATCTATGACCTTTGGGCCATAGGACACATCGCCAGAATCATCGGCAAAGATGCCGTAGCTCAAAAGTACCTGAAAGAGTCTGAAGAGCTGTTCGAAAAGACCTGGAAAGAAGACTTCATGAACATCACTCCGGAGTTCGAGAAAATGAAAGATAACGGCCTGTACCAAGGCACTCGCTGGCAGTATCGGTGGGCCGTTCCAATCTATTCCGGCAAAATGATAAAGTGGGTCGGAAAGGAAAAGTTGGCAGACCAGCTGAGCGAATTCTTCCGCAAGCACCTCTTCAACCAGGGCAACGAGCCGGACATCCAGACGCCGTTCATGTTCGGCCTCTTCGGCCATTCAGAGCGCACCGATTCCCTTGTGCACGCCCTTCTGACCGATGATGCTATGATTCATCGTTACGGCGGAAATGCAGAGTATCCGGAGCCCTTTGTCGGCCGCGCTTTCAAAAACAAGCCGGACGGCTATGCCCCTGAGATGGACGAGGACGACGGTACCATGAGCGCATGGTACATTTTTGCCCAGATGGGCCTGTACCCCGTTTGCCTCGGCACCGACATGTACGAGCTCTTCACACCTCTCTTTGACGAGGTCGTCCTGCATCTGCCCGGCCACGACGTCAAGCTCATCCGCAAATGCACCCCCGCCTCCGCCAAAGCCGTAGAAGTCGACGGCATCCGCCTTCCGGCCTTTGCCATCACCCACTCTACTCTCATCTCTGCCAAAGAAATAATCTGGCGTTAAGCGTTCTGGCGCTTAAGATGAAGATTCTCTAAGTAAACAGCAACAGAAGCAGTAACAAAATAGAACACCGTCTGGATAGCCAGCCCCGTCATCTGAACCTGCGCCGCATCAAGATCCCCACCCGCAGACGTCATATTAATATACGCCTGACAACCAAAAGTAGTAGGGAAAATGTAAGAGAACAACCTCCAGAACCCAGGGAAAGCACTCGTCGGCCAAGAAGCACCCGTCAAGAACAAGCAAATCGGCGACAAGAAAAGGAACAAAATGAACACAGTCTCCCTCTTGTTAACGAACGTACTCCACGTCATACAGAAGCAAACGCAATCCGTAACAAACAGAAGCACAAGCATTAAGGTGTTCCAGAAGTCACCCCTCAGCGGCAAGCCGAAGATAGAAGGGACAATGTAGGAAATATAGATTCCGATGCCCGCGTAAATCACCCAATAAGCCCACCCACGGCCAATAACCGTACGCATAACACCATTGGTGTAAGGGTAATCAGGCAACTTGGCAAAACTACGCTTCTGCTCACGCAAGGTACCCGCCAGCAGTGTCATTCCGTAGAACATCGTCTGCTGAATAATCACGAACAATATCGCCGCAAGCAGGAAAATGCTGTAAGAAAAAGTCCTGTTGTAGGGGTTGTTCTCTTCGTACGGAATAGCCTGAACAAACTTGGCAGCATCCTCTTCTGTCATGCCGGCGGCAGCATAGCGCTGGTACTGAAGCGTCTTCATCTCGCTTAACATCACAAGATTGGTAGCCATAAGGGCATTCTTGTAATAAAGGAAGCTGCTCATATCGCAGAAAAGACTCACCGTAGCCGTCTCCATACGCGCTATCTTCTGCCCGAAGTCGCTGGGGAACATCAAGATACCGTTTACCTTGCGCTCTTCCAAAAGCTCCCTGGCCTCTTCAAGACTGGTACACTTGTACGCAACAGAGACCTCACGGGTAGCATCGACCTCACGCGCGTAGCGGCGGCTAACCTCGCAGTTAGCCTGATCCACAACAGCTATGGGAGTATCCTCCAGAACACCGTTCAGGTAAATAACATTGTAAAGAAGAGGATAAACCAGACCGGCCACAAAGAAAATAAGCAGCACGCCTCCATCCTTGAAGATGAGCTTCATCTCCTTGACTCCGAGCTCCAGGACATCCTGGCACCAGGACCGTATAAAATCAAGTTTCATGGCAGCTTACTCTTTAGAATAGTTCTGGTAAATAAACGCCCTCTTCAGACGGATCATAACCGCCAGCGGAAGGAACTGGAACAGGAACAAGTGTATAGCCTCCGGCCACCAGGCGGCAAAGCCGGAGCCAAGAATAACCTCGTCCGTAAAAATCATGTAATAGTGCCTTAGCGGGAAGGCCTGGGCCAGACCGCGGATGGCGGCCGGCATCGCCTCTACGGGCAGCGTGAAGCCGGTGAAGGATATCGCCAGCACGCTGTACAGCGCACCAATACTAAGGGCAAGTCTGGGCACGGGCAGCAAGCCTATGATAAAGATGCCCACGGCCTCGCTGGCCATAACCAGCAGGAACATAGCCGGGAACATATTCCACACGCTGCCGGCAATAGGGAAGTGCAACCAGTCGTATAACAAGAACACCAGCGACATTCCAATAGCCGTAAACAACGTTGTGTAGACTATTATCTTGCCTCCCAGCACAGTCACTATCGATCCGCCTCCGGTGCGAAGCAGATGGCGTGAAGTGCCATACTTAAGCTCGCTTCCCAGGGCGTAAATCATCAGTATTACAATCACCATTTCCAATATAGCCGGCAGCATCATGTTGCTAAGGTAGTAATTGTAGCTTGTGTAGGCATTGCCTATCTGATGCGTATCGACCTCTATCGGTTTGATGAAGTTCATTATTTTGCGGTCGTCCCAACCCTTGGCCCTCAGGAACTTGCGGTGCGCGGCTCCGTTGGCCAGATTGATGATGGTCAGCAGGTCCTTGTAGGCCAGGGAGCCTCCAAGGAAGTACATTCCGTTTATGTAGTAGGTGAAGGTAGGACGACGGAAAGAGCCGATATCTGAATACATGCCCTTTGGCAGTATGCAGACGGCATAAATCTCTCCCTTCTGCATTGCCAGCCTGGCCTCCGGGAAGGTATCGAACCGAACCGTCTTGCCCAGCTGCGTGGCGTCCAGGTGACGTGCGAACATCCTGGATACCGATGAATTGTCTTCATCCACCACTCCGATGGGGATGTCATGCGGCAGGCCGTCGCCAAGGAAAGTCAGAAAGAACACCGCGCAGAAGGAAACCACTCCCACAGAGCCAAGAAAGTACACAGGACGTTTCTTGAACACCTCCAGTTCGCGGATAATTACAGCACGGATATTTTTCCAGAAATACATTACTTGTCGTATTTAAGAATGGCGGACATTCCGGGGCGAAGTCCCTTTGCCGCCTCTGTAGGAACGGCCCTGACCTCGAAGGTCTTGGCATCGTATGTAGCAGTTTCTTTTGTAGCCTTCCAGGTTGCGTATGACTCCAAAACGGCAATGTAGCTGACTGTAGCAGGGATTTCTACATTGTCAAGTGCGGGGATGACAACCTTGATCTGGGTGCCCTGGTCCATGCCATGAAGATAGTCTTCACGCACGTTGAAGGTGAACCAAACATCGCTAAGGTCGGTAACAGTCATGATAGGAGCGCCGGTACCAACAAGCTCTCCAAGCTTGGGGAATACCTCTGTTACGATACCATCCACAGGGGAAGTCAGGTAAAGCTCTCCAAGATAGCCTTCAACCTCCTGCAGAGCACCGTTAGCCCTGTCTACAAGGGCCTGTGCGGCAGCTTTGTCCTCTTCGCGTGCGCCGGCAACAGCCATGTCGTACTGGCTTTTTGCAGCCTTGGACTGGGCAATTGAGGCGTCGTATTTAGCCTTGGTCTCGTCGTACTTCTGTGCAGAAATCACCTTCTGGTCGTACAGCTTCTGGATACGCTCGAAGCTCTTGCGCATTACCTCTTCCTGCACCAGTGCGGTCTGCCAAACCTCGTAGGCTCCGGTAATCTGCTCTTTGCGTGCACCGTTGGCAGCCTTGTCCTGCTGGGCCCTTGCTGCAGATACCGCACCGCGCGCCTGCTTAAGCTTGGCGCGAACCTCAGGGGAATCAATGTTCACAACAGTATCTCCCTTGTGAACTGCCTGACCCTCACGTACATACAGCTCTTCTATACGTCCGGGCACCTTGCCGGAAATGCGATACTCGCTTGCCTCTACCTCTCCCTGGATCACCAGACCCTTGGGTTTGGAAACTATATAACCAATGACGCCAATCACAAAAATGATGGCGATAAGAACTATAATGCCAATTGCCAGATTACCTTGTTGTCTGTTCTGTGCCATATCTAATACTATTTAAAATGCCTCTCCCTGTGCCTGACGCAGTGAAAGGGTGTTGATTTGCAGTTCTATATTTGCGTCGATAAAGTCTGACTGAGCCTTGAGCCATGCTGTCTGGGCGGCCAGGGCCACGTTCGTAGTGATGACTCCGCCCTCATAGCCGACCTGTGCCTGACGCATATTCTCTTCTGCGCTTTCAAGTGCGCTTTCTGCCAGGTTCAGCCTGTCCAAGGCCTCTTTCTGCTGCTTTTTAAGCTGGCTTACCTGAAGGGCGATCATCTCTTTTGCGTCCTGCAGCTGCAGTTTGTAAAGCGTTGCCTCTGCCTTTGCCTTGCGTGTCTTGTTCAGTCGCTCAAAGCCATGGAAGATGGGGATGTTAACCAGCACGCCGGCGTTGAACATTCCACCCCACTGCTTTTTGAAGCCATTGTAGGGGTTGGGATTGCTGACGATATAGTTAACAGTCAGTGCGACGGTGGGCAGCATATCTGCGCGGACCACCTTTACCTTATTGTCATATATCTGGCCTGCCAGCTCAAGGCTTTTAACCTCCGGACGGGCGGCATAAACGTCTTCAAGGCTCTTTGAGGTGGGCAGTACGGGACGGGCAAGTTCTGTTGAGGTCTCGTCCGCCAGTACTATGTCGCTGTCCAGCGGCAGACCTATCTGCTTGCATAACAGCATCTTGGCAAGTGAAAGACCGTTCTTTGCCTTGTTCAGCAGCATGTCGGCCTCGTTAGCCTGAACCTTAACCTGAAGGACATCGGAACCGGTAAGTACGCCTGCATCTGCAGAAACCTGTGCATCGTGTTCCATTTTGTGAAGGAGGTCTGCATACATCTGTGCCGTACGCTCCTTTGCGGCGATGGAAACTATTTGCCAGTAGGATTTGTCCACATCGGAGATCAGCTGCCTTTCGGCAATGTCGTACTTGCTTCTGGACAGCTGCTCTGCCAGGGCGGCTATCTTATTGGAAGCTATGATTTTACCACCCACGAAGAGGGGTTGCTGCAGCGATACGATGCCGGCATATACATTCTGGTTGTCCAGGTGGAAGGCCTTGTCAATTTCGTTGCCCAGAGCGCCGATGGTTCCGGCAATGTCCGCCTGTCCCAGTTGTGTCATGACAAACTGCCACATTGGGCTTGTCATGTAGTCCTGAGCCAATGCGGGATTTGACTGAATGGCCTGCTGGATACCCTGCATTGTCGCACTCATTTTGCTGCCCACGGCGGGGCCAAGGCCCTGCAGCTTGGCCGACATGTCGTCTGTCAGCAAGCTGATGTTTTTACCATTGCGCATGTATGTGCCCGTAGCAGAGATGTTAGGGAAGTAGTTGGCAAGCGCAATCTTGCGGTCGTATCCGGCCATCTCGATTCGCGTGCGGGCCTGCTTCAGGTCTGTATTCTCTGCCAAAGCCATACGCCTGCAATCTTCCAGCGACAGCTGCTGCTGGGCGTGCAGAGCTGCCGTGTTTGTAAGAATTCCCACCATTAAGGCGGAAAGAAGCAGTAAGCTTTTTTTCATATATCTTTTTATTACTTTTCCTGTCATTTTGCCCAGTTAAGGGGATTGTAATTTTTCCGCAAAAAACGGGCCGAATAGCACTTTTTTTAATACAATTATTATATTTGTGCCGTTTTATGAAGAATATCTCTTCTCCCATAGTACTAAGACGCCTGAATACAATAGGCTACAAAGAGGCTCCAAACGAGCCCGCGCGCCGCTTTGCCCAGTGGTCGTTCCTGTACCTGATTTCCGGCGAAGTACTGACGCATACCGGGAGCGATTCGGTTCTTTGCGCATCGCACGACGTTCTTCTGGTGCCCCCGGGCACGGAATTCCGCGTGCTGTGGTACAAAGACAGCGTTGGTTATTTTGGCGGCTTTGAAGAGTCCTTCCTGCTTGGACGCACCCTGCCCCTTTTAAGGGCCACTGTTCCCGTGAAGATTAAAATCTCCTATTCCGACGAAATCTTTACCGACGAACTGATGGATTCCATAATCCGCCATATTCAGGAGCCGGAACTGGCAGCAGCCAGCATAGACCTTCTGCTTCGCATCCTGCATGCCGGTTCGTCAGATGGCAGCACCATCTGCAGGGTTTTTCTGGACGATGTTTTCTGTGGCGCCCCGGTCATCGGTGGCCCGTCTGACTTTGCGGCCCGCCAGGGCATATCAGAGGCTGATCTGAACCGTGAGGTTAAAGAGGAAACCGGCCGCACGGCAGGGGAGTGGATAGCTATTTCTCGCTTGTCCCTGGCCAAGCATTATCTAGAGGATCCGTCCCTTACCATGGCAGAAGTGTCAGAGAAAACCGGAATCGAAGACCAGTCCTATTTTGCGCGATTCTTTAAGAAACACGAGGGCGTCACTCCAAGCCAGTATCGTAACGATATTCTCAAAAAGTCCTAAAAGCTTTTGTTTTATCCTAATGCGGGATGTAAAAATGCGTTAATTTTGCGCCATGATTAATTTACTGGCCGCAATTAGCGTCGTTTTAATGTCAGTGCCCTCGGACCCGCCTGCAAGAGAGTCTGAGGACACTTTGTCTGCATCTGTCATAACCGTTTCAAAAATGAACGCAGTGCTTGTGAAGGCTGCGTCTCCGGTTATTTCTATAGATAGGTTTGATGTACAGAGAAAAGATTTAAATAGTCCTAAACGCTTATCCTCCCTTGTCCCTAACCTGCATATTCCGGAATATGGATCGGCAATGACCTCTTCCATATATGCAAGGGGCTTCGGCTCCAGGATGGAGAATCCCTCGATTGGCCTGTATGTAGATGAGATCCCGGTTCTGGACAAGAATATGTTCGACACGGACTTTCTGGATGTGGCCAGAATAGACTATGTCAGCGGCCCTCAGGCTACTTTGTTCGGCCGTAATTCCATGGTTGGCGTACTGTCAGTTTCTACCCTTCCGGCCTTTGATGAACTGCTGCCGGACGGAGCGGTCAGCCTGACCTATGGCAGCTTCGGTACCATCGAGGCTTCCGGCCTGTGGCATAAGGGCCGCGTGGTGGCATCGGCAAAAGCCTTCCATACCAACGGTATGTACAAAAACAGCTTCGACGGTTCGCGGGTGGACGATGGTAACGGAGGCTCTTTCCGTCTGCGTTACAGCCCCCGGAGGCGTGCAGGCCGCAGCTCCGACTATTCATTATGGGCATCGTACCTTAATCAGGGCGGATGGCCGTACAGGCAGTTGAAAGAGGATGGCAGCATCGCCCCGATAAACTATAACGATGTCTGCAATTACGAGCGTCTTGCCGTACTTGCCGGTGCAAACGAAGGCTTCAAAGTTGGCCGTAATCACGACCTTAAGAGTATTACGTCGCTGCAGGTTCTTCTGGACCGAATGAAGATGGACCAGGATTTTACGGATGCTTCAATGTTTACGCTTAAGCAGCGACAGAGGCAAGTGGCTCTTACAGAGGAGCTTATCTTCCGTCCTTCCGTGAATGTGGACTGGTGGGACAGCCAGAGCGGTCTGTTCATATTCTCCAAATATAACAAGATGCACGCGCCCGTGCACTTTCTGCATGACGGCATCGATCAGCTTATCCTTGGTAATGCAAATGCCCACATCCCGGCCAGCATAGGAAAACTGGACTTTTCTGAAAGGGATTTCGTGATTGGCAGTGACTTTGATCTTTTCTATCAGAACGCTGCACTTTACCATGAATCCTACTTCAACTTCGGCAAATGGCGTTTCACGGCCGGCGTGCGTTTGGACTATGAATATCAGCACATGTCATACGACAGCAGGGCTACCATTCATTACGCCCTTCTACCCAGAATGACTGAATATCGGGAACTAAATACCGTGTTCCAGGGCTCGCAGAACAACTCCTGGCTGCAGTTTGTACCAAAGGTGGCGGCCCGCTACGGAACGGATTACAGTTATTGGTTTGCATCGGCATCGAAAGGCTTCAGGGCCGGAGGCTTCAATACCCAGATATTTTCCGACATCCTGCAAAACCGCCTTACCGGGGACCTGATGAACGGCCTTGGCGTTCATGTCGATGGAATGGGGAAGGGCCTCGGGGCTTCAAGCACAGCATATAAACCGGAGGAGAGTTGGAACTTCGAGCTTGGCGGCCGTACCAGCATAAAACTGGGACGCAAAGCCGGCTACCTGACACTGTCGGCATCTGTCTTTGACATAGAGTGCCGCAATCAGCAGATTACTGTCTTCCCGGCCGGCAAGAATACCGGACGAATGATGGCAAATGCCGGACAGTCACGTAGTTACGGAGCAGAGATGACGGCCAGATGGAATAACGGAACCTTTAATTCAGACTTGCGTTTTGGCTGGTCTCACGCTACCTTTACCAAGTATAACGACAATATCCAGGACTATAGCGGCAAATTCATTCCCTATGCTCCTACTGCAACCTGGCATTACGGACTGGGCTGCACTAACGTAAACATAGATTATCTTACAGAAGTTGACTTATACGTTTATGCTTCCGGTTGTGGCAAGATCTGGTGGAACGAAGACAATACCCTGGCTCAGGACCCCTATTGCCTCCTGGGTGCCGATATTACCTTTAAGTTCGAGGGCTTCGACCTCTTTGCTCATGCAACCAATATCCTGAACAAGGATTACAGCGTATTCTGTTTTAAGTCGGTGGGTAATAACTTCCTTCAGAAAGGTCGTCCGCGCTGCGTGACCGGCGGAATTAGAATTAAATTTTAAACTAAACGATATTAATAAGATGAAAAAGATTTTTGCAATTCTGGCTGCCGCCCTGCTTATCGCATCCTGCGGCAGCGACTCAAAAGATGACAACAACTCCCTGCCCGTCGGAACAACAAACTATAAGGGAACCATGACCGTTGTTTTCCAGGGCCAGGATGTTCCTACAGAGAACGTTGTTCTTACCGTTAATTATGACCAGAAGAAGGGTCAGGCCAGCATTCTGTTCAATCAGGTTAAGTTCGTACCCCAGATGCCCATTACCCTAGATATCACCGTTCCCGGCGTTACCGCTACCGTATCGGGAGAAAAAGTTAATCTTTCTGCAGAGGGCATAGAGCCTACAGCTGGCGGCGTTCCGTACGAGGATTATCTTGTAACTGGCCTAAACGGAAGCATTTACAAGGGTGTGCTTGACATCTCCCTTAAGTTCGGCAACTTCCCTACAAAGTTCAACGGTACGCTTATTGAGTAATTATTTCCGCAGAAAGTGTTTATTTATTGAATCGTTTTTTGTACATTTGTTTGCTTTACCGCAAATAATAACAATTAACAATAAACGCTTATGTCAAAGAAAAATGGAAATATCGTAGCGATTATCACTATGATATTCTTGTTCGGAATGATCTCATTCGTTACGAACCTTGCAGCCCCTATCGGTAATATCTGGAAGATGCAGCCCGGCATTGACGGCTCCAACACCCTGGGTATGATGGGTAACATGATGAACTTCCTGGCTTATGCCATCATGGGTATTCCTGCCGGAAGAATGCTTACCAAGTTCGGTTATAAAAAGACTGCGCTCATTGCCATTGCAGTAGGTTTCATTGGCGTTTTCGTCCAGTTCCTCTCAGGCGTTTCAGTAAGCTTCGTAGTTTATCTCCTTGGTGCTTTCATCTGCGGTTTCTCCGTATGTATGCTCAACACCGTGGTTAACCCCATGCTTAAGATTCTTGGTGGCAAGAAGTCTAACCAGTACATCCAGATTGGCGGTACCTTCAACTCCCTCATGGGAACAGTTACCCCTATGCTTGTAGGTGTGCTCATCGGTCAGCTTACCAAGAGCTCTGTAATCAGTGACGTTAATCCCGTTCTTTTCATTGCCATGGGTGTATTCGCCGCTGCCTTCGTAATCCTTAACTTCATCGATATTCAGGATCCTGAAGGCGTTAAATCAGACGGCAAGGCAGAAAGCCCCTGGAAATTCAAACACTTCATCTACGGTATCATCGCCATCTTTATTTATGTAGGTGTAGAGGTTGGTATCCCCGGAACCCTCAACTTCTTCCTTTCAGACCCTGAGAAGGGCGCAGGCCTTGATCCTTCAACAGCAGTTAAGGTTGCTGGCTTCGTTGCAGGTACTTACTGGTTCATGATGCTTATCGGCCGTTTCGTTTCCAGCTTCATCAGCGGAAAGGTTTCTGCACGCACCCAGCTTACCACTGTTTCTGTTGTAGCAATCGTTCTTTGCCTTGCAGCAATGTTCATTCCTGCAACAAGCACTACCAGCATGCCTGTATTCACCGGAAGCGGCTTTGAGAGCGCAATCGTTCCCGTATCAGCACTCCTCCTTGTACTTTGCGGTCTTTGCACCTCTGTTATGTGGGGTACAATCTTCGATCTCGCAGTAGAAGGCCTTGGCACTGCAACCAACCAGGCATCCGGTATCTTCATGGCAATGGTTGTCGGTGGCGGTATCCTTCCTCTGCTCCAGAACTTCATCGCAGATAAGGCCGGTTACATGCCCAGCTACTGGGTAATCGTCGCAGGTCTTGCCTTCATCCTCTTCTTCGCAGTAGTAGGTTCAAGAATCGTTAAAAAGGCATAACTATGGCACAGGAACTTGTATTAGGTATCGATATCGGCGGACAGACCACCAAATGCGGCGTTGTTGACGCCCGTGGTACCGTCCTTGCCCAGACCGTTATCCGTTCTGACACCTACGACAACGTAGAGCCTTATATCGCAGAGCTTGCAGATGCCCTTAACCGCATCATCAAGGAAGCCGGCGCAGAAGGCCGCATCCGTGGTATCGGTGTAGGTGCACCTAACGGTAACTATTACACCGGCAATATAGAGAACGCAGTTAACCTTACCTGGGGTGGTGTTCATACCATAGAGTTTGCCAAAATGCTGTCCAAGGCAATGAAAGGCATTCCCGTTTCACTTACCAACGACGCCAATGCTGCCGCAATGGGTGAAATGACTTACGGTGCAGCTAAGGGTATGAAGAACTTCATCATGATTACCCTTGGTACCGGTGTCGGCTCAGGTATCGTGATCGATGGCAAGATTGTTTACGGCCACGACGGCTTTGCCGGAGAGCTCGGCCACGTTGCAGCAGTACGCCACAACGGCCGTCCCTGCAACTGCGGTAAGACCGGCTGCCTGGAGACCTATTGCTCCGCTACCGGCGTTGCCCGCACTGCCCGTGAATGGCTGCTCCAGAGCGACGAACCTTCACTCCTTCGCGGTATAGAGAACATCAATTCCAAGCATGTTTACGATGCTGCTAAGGAAGGTGACAAGCTGGCCCTCAAGATTTTTGAGTTTACCGGCCGTATGCTTGGCGAGTGCTTTGCAGACTTCGTAGCATTCTCTGCCCCCGAGGCCATTGTACTCTTCGGTGGTCTGGCCCGTAGCAAGGAGTTCCTTCGTGAGCCTATAGAGAACGCCATGAACGCCAACCTGCTTCCTTTGTGGAAGAATAAGGTTAAGATAGTCTTCTCTCAGCTTAAAGAGTCCGATGCTGCCATTCTTGGCGCATCTGCCCTGGCCTGGGAGCTTTAAGACTTCCGCATAAGAAAAACAGCCTGCAGATATTCTGCAGGCTGTTTTTATGTGTATTGGATGGTTTATCCCAGCAGATGAATTGCAAGGCCGCTGCGGAGCTTGGGCTCGAACCAAGTGGTCTTGGGAGGCATGATGTTGCCGCTGTCGGCAATGTTCATAAGCTGCTCCATGGATACCGGGTAAAGCGCAAAGGCAACCTTCATTTCTCCGTTATCTACGCGGCGGGAGAGTTCTCCAAGACCGCGGATACCGCCAACGAAGTCTATCCTCTTGTCGGTACGCAAATCCTTGATACCCAGAATCTTGTCAAGAACAAGGTTGGAGAGGACGGTTACGTCAAGAACGCCGATAGGGTCTGAGTCATTGTATGTGCCGGGCTTTGCTGTAAGGCTGTACCATACGCCTTCCAAGTACATTGCAAAGTTGTGCAGGCCTGCGGGTTTGTAAGCCTCAGAGCATTTGCAGTGGCAAGGTGGCTCGCAATTGCACTTACCACCATCCTTTGTGCAGTCACATTTGCATTCTACTATAAAGTCTTTCTGGAGAGCCTCTATGAACTCTTTTGCAGTAAGACCGTTAAGGTCCTTGACAACGCGGTTATAGTCTATGATCTTGAGCTGGCTTTCAGGGAAGCATACGGTCATGAAGTAATTGTATTCCTCTTTGCCGGTATGGTTGGGGTTCTGTGCCCTCTTCTCTGCGCCGACGCGTGCGGCAGCGGCGGTGCGATGGTGACCGTCAGCCACATAGAAGGCATCGATGTCGTTGGTAAAGATTTCCGTAATGCGGGCGATAACTGCGTCGTCATCGATAACCCAGAACTCGTGACCGAAGTTGTTCTCGTCTATGAAACTGTATTCGGGAGTCTCCTTAACCTTGGCAGCAACGATGGCATTGAGCTCTGCGTTGTCTTTGAAGGCGAAGAATACGGGTTCTATGTTGGCATTCTGGATGCGTACGTGAATCATTCGGTCATCCTCTTTATCCTTGCGGGTGAGTTCGTGCTTCTTGATCTTGCCCTCTGCGTAGTCGTCGGTATGGGCGCAAAGTACGATACCATACTGGGTGCGGCCGTCCATGGTCTGGGCATAGACGTAGTATTTTTCTTTATCGTCCTGAACCAGCCAGCCTTTCTGGCGCCAGAGTTTGAAGTTCTCTACAGCCTTGTCATATACGGGCTGTGAGTGCTCGTCGGCAATGGGATTGAAGTCAATTTCCGGCTTGGTGATGTGCAGGAGGGACTTTTCTCCTGCCATAGCCTTGGCTTCCTGAGAGTTAAGAACGTCATACGGAGGGGCTGCGACTTCCGTTACGATGCCCTTGGGAGGGCGTACAGCAGCAAAAGGTTTTACTCTTACCATAGTTTTATTGTTAAAAATTACTTATTTATCAAAAAAATACCTTATCCGTACAAATATAGTTATTTGTTTTTATAAATTTGTGTCAAATTATAACTTTCAACCATGAAAAAATTCCTACTGGCTTTATTGCCTGTTGCCCTTCTTCTTGTCTCCTGCGGAAAAGACAATCCGGACAATCCGGAACCAAAAGAAAAATCTTCTGCATGTTCGCTTGTTTCCTTCCAGTTTAAATCCGATGCCGGTGCCGGCATGGTTGGTACTGCCAATGCGGTGTTCGCCACCATCCAGAGCGTGCCGATGGCCTTCATTACCGTACCGGAAGGCGTTGATCTTCACTCCCTTAAGCCTACCTTCAGCATCAGCGACAAGGCTACCCTCACCGCCGGCGGCAAAGCCGTCGAGTCTGGAAAGACTGCAATTGATTTCTCTTCTCCTATCGAGCTTAAGGTAACGGCAGAAAACGGATCCAGCTACAAGAAATGCCTCCTTGTTACAAGGAACGGAGACGCTACCATCGACAATGAAGTATATGCAATCATGAAGGAGTACGATATTCCCGGAATCGGTATCGCCACAACCAAAAAAGAGGTTGCAACCTATTCTGCCGGATATGGCTTCGCCAACATGGACTCTAGCCCCAGGGTACAGTGCCGTCCGGACATGCTCTTCCGCCTGGCAAGTATGAGCAAGGCTCAGACCGCCCTCTGCATCATGACATTGGTAGAGGAAGGCAAGCTTTCTCTTGACGATTATGTATTTGCTCCCGGAACCGGTATTCTTGCCGACAAATATCCCGGCGAGCATGGTAATAATGTCGATCTTATTAAGATCCGCCACCTTCTTACCCACACATCCGGTTGGAAGTATGCTACCACCGACGGCGTGGATCCTATCTTTACAGGTGACGGACGTTTCTATGGCAAGTCCCTTACAGAAAGGGTTGCCTACATGGTTAAGACATCCACTTCTGTAGAGCCCGGCAGCCTGCCGTCTTCTTATTATAATCTTGGTTTCTGCGTCCTTGGCCAGGTGATAGAGAAAGTGTCTGGTGTAAGCTATGAAGAGTTCCTTCGCAGCGTTGTTGCAAAGGCCGGCGTTACCGATATGTGGGTTGCCAAGACTGCCAAGGCAGACAGACGTGCCAACGAGTGCGTTTACTACCCGCAGGGCGCATCCACCGCTTATGGTAACGATATGACCGTTGTAGGTGCCTGCGGTGCTGTTATTGCTTCCCCGCTGGAGCTTATGAAGCTTCTTAGTGCAGAGGATTACGGTACCGTTGTTCCGGACATCCTTACAAAGGAATCCCTGGACCAGATGTACACCAATTACACTGTTCCTGGTGGCAAGGCCGGTTATGGTTTTGGCTGGAGAATAGAGCACAACACCCTTACCAACTGGGCTTCTTACCACGGTGGCAACATCTCCGGTACCGCTACAATCTGGGTTCGTGGCAAGAACGGCGTTAACGGCGTCCTGCTTTGCAACTCCCGCAGCCAGAAAGACGGCTTTGACACCGCTCTTTACCTGAGCCTCAACGCCATCATGGAGCGCGTGAATTTGCTGTACTAAACCATCCGATACATATAAAAATAGCCTGCAGAAATCCTGCAGGCTGTTTTTATTATGCTATCGCCTCACGGCTTATTTGTTTACTTGGAAACGGGTGTTGCCGGTGGCAAAGTAGTCACAAATCTGGCGGGCGGCGGCAAGGCCGGCGTTCATGTTGGCCTCGGCAGTCTGTGCGCCCATCTTCTTGGGTGTTGCGAATACGCGTGCGCCGAACTTCTCTGTCAGGGCAGCGTAGTTGTCAGGCATAACGTCGGTGACGTACTTAAGGTCAGGACGCTCTTCCAGAGCCTTCATCAAGCCATCCTCGTCGATAACCTCTTTGCGGGCGGTGTTAACCAGTGTTGCACCCTTAGGCATCTTGGTGATAAGATCATAACCGATGCTCTTAATGGTAGCAGGAAGGGCGGGGATGTGGATTGACAGGTAGTCAGAAGAAGCATAAAGCTCTTCTACTGAATGAACGGGCTCTGCACCGCCTGCAACGATCTGCTCGTCGGTCAGGAACGGGTCAAGAGCGCAGATGTTCATTCCAAGAGCCTTTGCCTTCTGGCCAACCAGACGGCCTACGTTGCCGTAAGCCTGTACGCCAAGGCGCTTGCCCTGAAGCTCGCTTCCGGTAGCGGGAGTGAACTGGGTGCGGGCCATGAAGATCATCAGGCCAAGTGCGAGCTCTGCAACGGCGTTGGAGTTCTGGCCGGGGGTGTTCATTACAATCACCTTGTGTGCAGTTGCTGCCTCAAGGTCTACGTTGTCGAAGCCTGCGCCTGCGCGAACCACAATCTTAAGGTTCTTTGCTGCGTCAAGTACCTCTGCGGTAACTTTATCAGAGCGGATGATAAGGGCGTCCACGTCTGCAACGGCGGCAACAAGGTCCTTCTGCTCAGGGTATTTCTCAAGAGTAACTACCTGATGGCCGTTCTTTACAAGAATATCTTTGATGCCTGCTACTGCTGCTGCAGAGAAAGGCTTCTGGGTTGCAATAAGTACTTTCATGTCAATTATTTATGAAGTTTTTCGAATTCCTGCATGCAAGCTACCAGTGCCTCTACGTCCTCTTTCTTGCAAGCGTTGTAAAGGGAAGCACGGAAGCCGCCTACGCTGCGGTGGCCCTTGATGCCGACCATGCCCTGAGCCTTTGCAAATGCAAAGAACTCGTCCTGCAGGTCTTCCTTGCCGGGAGCCATTACAAAGCATACGTTCATGAGAGAGCGGTCTTCTTTGGCTGCGGTGCCAACGAACATGCTGTTGCGGTCGATCTCGTTGTAAAGGAGAGCGGCTTTTTCCTCGTTGATCTTCTGTATGGCCTTTACGCCGCCGATGCTCTTGAGCCAGCGGAGGGTCTCGGTCATAACATAGATTGCGAATACCGGAGGAGTATTGAACATGCTCTCTTTCTCTATATGAGTCTTATAATCGAGCATAGTAGGGATGTAGCGGCTTACCTTTCCAAGGGCATCCTTGCGGATGATAGCAAAGATAACGCCGGCAGGGCCTACGTTCTTCTGTGCGCCACCGTAGATCATTGCATACTTGCTTACATCAACGGGACGTGACATGATGTCAGAAGACATATCGGCGATGAGCGGAACGGGGCAGTCGTAATCTTCCTTAATCTCTGTTCCGTAGATGGTGTTGTTGGTAGTGATGTGGAAGTAGTCAAGATCTGTAGGGATCTCGTAGCCCTTGGGGATGTAGGTGTAGTTCTTGTCCTTTGAGCAGGCGATAGCGTATGCTTCGCCGATGCCCTGAGCCTGCTGCAGTGCCTTGTGGGCCCAAACGCCGGTATCAAGGTAAGCAGCCTTCTTCTCAAGGAAGTTCATTGCTACATAAAGGAACTGCAGGGATGCACCGCCGCCAAGGAATACAACCTCGTGGGTGTCGGGAATGTTGAGGAGCTCTTTCCAGAGTGCGCGGCACTCGTTCATAGTCTCTTCCCACTCTTTGGTCCTGTGAGAGATTGAGAGTACGGAAATGCCTGTGCCTTTAAAGTCTTTCAGTGCTTCGATGGTCTTATCGATGGCCTCCTGAGGCAGGATGCAGGGGCCTGCATTGAATACGTGAACTTTTCCCATGTCAGATTATAAGTGAAATTAATATTTTGTGTTACAATTTTTTTAAAATTCGCCGCTAAGATAGCTAAATTTTAATCATTTAACAATGTTTAAGCAAATATTGTTCATTTTTTCCAAAAAAGTGTCAATCTGCGACAACGGAACCTTCGTCCCGATGCTGCATTTTTCTCCGAACACCTGGTTTTGCTGCGGCAGGCCCATGTCCTTCAGAACCTTCATCACAGAATTCATCTGCAGGTATTCGAACTCCACCGTAAAGTGCTGGCAGGCTGTCTTTTCCACTACCGTGGCCGCTGCCAGGGCGTCGGCGGTAGAGGTCTTGTAGGCCCTTATCAGTCCTGGAATACCAAGTTTGATGCCACCAAAGTATCGCACAACCACAATCAGGATATCGCTAAGTCCGGCGGAGTCAATCTGCCCAAGGATAGGGCGGCCTGCACTGCCGGACGGCTCGCCGTCGTCGTTCGCCCTGAACACATCGCCCTTATGGCCGATTCGGTATGCAAAGCAGTGGTGGCGGGCGTCGTGGTATTCCTTCTTCAGGGCATCCACCAGCGGCTTAACCTCTTCTATGCTCTCTACCGGATACGCAAAGGCAATGAAGCGGCTGCCATTGTCCTTGAACAGGCCCTGTGCCGGCGCCGCAATGCTCATGTATTTATCCGGATTGCTCATAGATTAACAAATATAGCACATCCCCCGGAGATTTCAAAGAGGAATCCTTATCTTTGCAGCTATGAAACAAAAACATTCCAATCCCTATAAAGAAGCCAACGAGGCTTTCCTGGCCGAAATGGCCCAAAAGGAGGACATCCACGTTCTGGATAACGGCGTCATGTACCGCGTGCTGGAAGAAGGCCACGGCACAAAATGCCCCAAGCCCAGCGGCATCGTATATGTCCATTACACCGGTCGCCTGATCGATGGCACCGTGTTCGATTCCACAGAGCAGGACAGCCTGCCGGCATTATTTCTGGTCAGGGACCTAATCATGGGCTGGCAAATCGCCCTTACACGTATGCACGAGGGCGATAAATGGGAAGTCTTCATTCCAGCCAAATGGGGCTACGGTGCTATGAAAATGGACGGTATCCCCGCCCACAGCACCCTTATTTTTACTATGAAACTGGTAAAAATCGAGCGCTAAAGATAGTCTACGAAGGTTTCCGGCAGACAAATGTTGGTAACATCAATCGCCTCGGCAAATAGTGGGGCGATTTGTTTATCCCTGAAGCCGGCGATTCCGCACCCAATGCGGGTGACGTAAAAGAAGAGTTCCGGATGCTCCTTTGCAAAGGCGATGAATTCGTCAACGTAGGGTTTGATTGTTTCCACACCACCCTGCATCGTAGGGATCGCATAGCTTTGCCCGCGCAGGCCTACGCCAACGCCCATTTCTGCGCCAAATTTACGGAAGGCCACCCACGCAGCCCCGCCGCCGTGCATCCCGGCCAGATTGCTTCCAAAAACAAAGACCTCGTCGGCCCTCAGCTCTGAAATACTTTCCGGCGTAAAATTTGGCCGCTTAACTCCGTTATAAATACTCTCTTCCATAGCTTCACAAAGAATACTTCTGTAGTATCACAAAGATACGGATTCTTTTGGAAAAGCCCTAGCAATTGCTTGGTAGCCGCTACTTCCACACCGACAACATGGCACAGCGGCCGCTACTTCCTCACCCCTGTTTGCAACTGTTTGTAAATCAAGCGTTTATAAATCGCCGCGTGGAAGTAGTAGAGAAATTTTTCCGCTACTTCCACACCTTGATTTTTTCGCCGTTGTAACATGCTGATAATTAAGTTGTTATAAAGGCGTGTTTTTGTGGGCGTGGAAGTAGTGGACTTCCGGCCCTGAAAATAGTTTGCACCGTCGGCTCGCATAACGCGGCTCGCCGGCTACCAGGAGGCTCCCACGCCAGAGGGCAAAGTGTCCGGGAAACTCACGCTCCCGGGCACATCACCCTCTGGCTTCGCAATCCCTGCGCACCCCAACTGCCCCGGCCGTGATAGTAGTCGGTAAAATTATGGACCACTACCCTCAGTCAACTTTTTTCAGGGAAGACTCTTGGCACAGCAACCGTCCACAATCGCCGTAATATGGTCGGTAGCCGACTTGCCGAATTGGATGTGTTTGCGGAATTCGTATCTTTGCAGTTATGAAAGACTTCGCAGCGATAGATTTTGAGACGGCGAATGAGCAGCCGTCAAGCGTGTGCAGCGTGGGTGTAGTGCTTGTGCGCGACGGGCAGATCGTGGACCGGTTCTACAGCCTGATCCACCCGGAGCCGGAGTACTACCAGTGGTTCTGCATGCGCGTGCATGGCCTTTGTGCCGATGACACCATGGACGCGCCGGTGTTCCCGCGCGTCTGGGAGCAGATTGCCCCGCTCATCGAGGGCCTGCCCCTGGTGGCGCACAATGCCCGTTTTGACGAGGGCTGCCTTAAGGCCGTCCACGGCGTTTACCGTATGGATTATCCGGACTACGAATTCTTCGACACCCTGGCTGCATCCCGACGACACTTTGGAAGGATGCTTCCTAATCATCAGCTCCAAACTGTCGCCTGCGCCTGTGGCTACGACATTACCCGCCACCATCACGCCCTTGCCGACGCCGAAGCCTGCGCCGCCATCGCCCTGAAGCTCTTATAGGGATTGCTCGCCATCTCATCCGGAGAAATCCGAAAAAATTTTCGTCGTGGATAAAGGAATTGTTGTATCTTTGCGGTAGAAACAACAATGGACTAAATATGGCATTAAGATATAGAGTTTCCCTGGCCGGACTCAAGGGCTTCGCCCGGGTATATGACCTTAAAGCGGCCACCACACTTTACGACTTCCACAAGCTCCTCAGGGACGAACTTGAATTCCCCCAGGACCAGCTCATCCAGTTCAAAGCACTGGACGCAAACGGCAATCTGGTAGCCCGCTACGGCCTTTTTGACCTTGGCGCAGGCGCCGTTGACACCGTCACCGTAAAGCAGACCGTTGCCAAGGGAATCGCCTCATTTGTATACTTCTACGACGTAGCCAATCGCAAAAGCGTTATTATCACCTTTGAAGGCGAGGTCGCAGAAACCCCCGACGCCCTTTACCCTCTGCTGGTAGAAACCAAAGGTCCCGTTCCCGCAGAATTCGAGAACGGCTACGTAGCCTACGAAGACCTTCCGGACGACCAGAAGCACCTTCGCAACCTTAAAGCCTCTTCAGACGAGGACTTTGACGATGACGACGAAGACTTCGACGACGCAGACGAAGAGGCAGACGGTGCAGACGAGGACGGAGAAGAGCTTTACGACGAGGACGAAGGCGCCCTTTAATGCCCGCTGCACATGGCCCGCAAGCTCATAATAGTCTCCGGACCAACAGCTGTAGGCAAAACCGCCTGGAGCATAGGCCTTGCGCAAAAATACGGTTCCCCAATAATATCCTGCGACTCCAGACAAATCTATAAAGAGATGTCCATTGGCACCGCCGTTCCCTCAAAAGAAGAACTGGCGGCGGTAAAGCACTACTTCATCCAGGATCACAGCATCCTTCAGCCCTACACGGCCGGCGACTACGAAGTTGAGGCCCTGGCACTGATGGACAACCTTTTTGCCGATGGGCACGAAGTCCTGGTGGCCAGCGGCGGCTCCGGCTTCTTTGTAGAGGCCCTTTGCAGCGGCCTTCCCGACGTTCCCAAAGCCGATCCCCAACTGCGTGAAGACCTTGACCGCAGGCTTCGGGAAGAAGGTCTGGAATCCCTGCGCATGGACCTGAAAAGACTTGACCCTGAGGCATATAGCAATATCGACATAACCAACCCGCAAAGGGTGCTGCGCGCCGTGGAAGTATGCCTCCTATCCGGCAAAACCTTCTCTTCTTTTAAACAGACGGCGGCCAAGAAAAGGGACTTCGAAATTGAAAAAATCTGCATGGTGCGCCCGCGCGAAGAAATGGCAGAACGCATTTCAAAACGCGTAGATCAGATGCTTGAAGACGGGCTTGTAGAAGAAGTCCGCAGCCTGCAGCAGTATCGCAATCTCCCGGCCCTTCGCACCGTAGGCTATGCAGAAATCTTTGATTATCTGGACGGTAACTGCACCCTTGAACAAGCCGCAGAAAAGATAAAAACAAACACCAGGCATTATGCCAAACGGCAGCTTACCTGGTGGAGACGTGACCCTGAGGTCCGTTTTATGTCACTCTAAAGGCTAATTTGCAACCTCGCACAAGAACTTAAGGCGAACCAGACGGACCTCGAATTCCTCGTAGTCCGGACCAAGCTCTTTGATCGCATCTTCAATTGAATCAGATTCAGCCTCTTCCTTGAAGTAAGAGTAGATATCGTCAATCACATCCTGGTCGATGTTAGCCTTAATGTAGTAGTCAAGGTTCAGTTTGGTGCCGTATTCCACAATGTTCTCTATCTCGCACAAAAGCTCGTCGAACTCCATTCCACGGGCAGAGGCGATATCCTCCAGATCCATGCGCCTGTCGATGCATTGGATGATGTAGATCCTGCCCTCTGAACGGCTGGCCATGCTCTTTACAACAAAGTCGTCCGGACGGCTTATCTCATTCTCTTCTACATACTTACGGATAAGCTTCATGAACTCTTCGCCAAACTTGCGGGCCTTACCTTCACCCACGCCCTGGCAGTTCTTAAGCTCGTCGATAGTAATGGGGTAGGATATGGACATGTCTTCCAAAGAAGGATCCGTGAAAATAACCCAAGGCTGAAGCTTAAGCTTCTTGGCCATGTCTTTGCGAAGATCCTTGAGCATGGACAGAAGCACGGGATCACCGCCACCTCCACCGCCGCGCATTGCAGCGTTGGCAGCTGCGGTCTCTTCATCCTCGTCCTCGTCCGTAGCAGTGCCTTCAGAGAAGACGCGGTCTTCTGTGAGCATGATGGTCCAAGGATTGTCGCGGAACTCCAGACCCTTGTCCGTAACCTCTATAAGTCCGTAACTCTCAATATCTTTGTTAAGCAGGTGGTGTATCATTCCCTGATGCACAACCATGCACCAGAACTTCTCTGAATGAGCTTTTCCTGCGCCAAAGAAAGATATTTTGTCGTGTTTGTAAGACTTGATAAGAGCATTGGAAGTACCCGCCAGTATGCAGGCCAGATGCTCCATCTTGAAGCGCTCAGGCAGGGACAGGATAAGGTCGATGACCAACTTCATGTCATCCTGGCCGTTGAAGCGCGGCTTAGGATTCACGCAGTTGTCACAGTTATGGCAGTTGTCTTGCGGATAATCCTCTCCAAAGTAATTGAGCAGCAGCTTCCTGCGGCATTCGCTGGATTCTGCGTAAGCCACGGTTTCCATCAGCAGCTGGCGGCCGATTTCCTGCTCTGACACAGGCTTGCCCTGCATGAACTTCTCCAGCTTGCGGATGTCTTTGTAGCTGTAATATGTGATGCATCGGCCCTCAAGCCCATCACGTCCGGCGCGACCGGTCTCTTGATAATAGCCCTCAATGCTCTTTGGGATGTCGTAATGAATGACGAACCTGACATCAGGTTTATCGATACCCATGCCGAAGGCGATGGTGGCCACAATCACGTTGACTTCTTCCATTAGGAAGGCGTCCTGGTTCTCTGAACGCACTTTGGCGTCCAGGCCGGCGTGGTAGGGAAGTGCCGGAATGCCGTTAATTACCAGCAGCTGAGCCATTTCCTCTACCTTTTTGCGGCTAAGGCAGTATATGATTCCGGACTTTCCTGGGTTCTGTTTTATGAAGCGGATTATGTCCTTTTCCGGCTCTACTTTATCCCGTACTTCGTAGTAAAGGTTGGGGCGGTTGAAGGACGATTTGAACACCCTCGCATCCTGGATTCCCAGGTTTTTGAGGATGTCGCTCTGCACCTTAGGCGTAGCAGTTGCCGTCAGGGCGATGATGGGGGCGGGATGAATCTCGTCCACAATGGCCCTGATGCGGCGGTATTCCGGACGGAAGTCGTGGCCCCATTCCGATATACAGTGAGCCTCGTCCACCGCATAGAATGAAATGTTCAGCTCTTTTAGCAGGGCGATATTCTCTTCTTTTGTCAGTGATTCCGGTGCGACGTAAAGCAGTTTTGTCTGTCCGCTTAACAGGTCTTCCCGAACCGCGGCGATCTGGGCCTTGTTCAGGGATGAGTTAAGGAAGTGTGCGATGCCCTCATTGCCGGATACGAAGCCCCTGATGGCATCTACCTGGTTTTTCATCAGCGCGATGAGCGGCGATATGACTATAGCCGTACCCTCCAGCACCAACGCCGGCAACTGGTAGCAAAGGGATTTGCCACCACCTGTAGGCATCAGCACGAACGCGTTCCCGCCGGAAATCACGTGTCTGATAATTTGTTCCTGGTCTCCTTTGAAGGTATCGTATCCAAAGAATTCCTTCATGAAGGCAGACAAAGATTGGTTCTCGTTCATCGTGCAGTATTGGTTTCGTTACTAATGTAAGCATTTTTTTTCGGATGGCAAAATTTACCTGCAAAAAATGTCATTTATTCGCGATTTTGAGAAAAAATGCGCATCTTTGTACGATTATACATTATTGCTTGTTAGAAAGTATAACTAATAAAAAATATTTACAATGAAAACAATCAAAATTCTTGCATTTGCAGCTGCCGCAACAATGCTGGTAGCTTGTGGTCCCAAGGGTGGAAACGCCACCGCTGACGGTGCAGATTCACTTGGTGTTAAAAAAGAAGTAGTAAAGAAGGCTTCAGAGCTTAAGCCCAGCAAGGCTATGACGGACTCTGTAAGCTACCTTCTTGGTTATGTATTCTCTGGTTACATCAAGAACTACAACTTCGGCAACGAGATCAACTATGGTAAGCTCAAAGCCGGTCTGCAGGACTTCCTTAATGCAAAGGCTGCTCCCGGAACCCCTGACTTCGAGAAAGAAGTAAAGATCTCTCCTGAGAAGCTTGAAGACCTGTTCAACCGTTTCCTCGCCCAGAGGTTCGAGTATCTTAAGGCCCTCAACGGTGAAGAAGGCCAGAAGTTCATTGCAAAGAGCCTCAAGAACGGCTACGAGCAGACTGCAAGCGGTCTTCTTTACAAGATCAGCAACCCCGGTTCAGAGCGCAAGATTAAGGTTACCGATACCCTTGAGGTTAACTACAAAGGTACCTTTATCGATGGTTCTATCTTCGATCAGAGCACTCCTGAGCGTGGCCCTATCAAGTTCGTTGTAGGTCCCAACAGCGTTATCAGGGGTTGGATAGAGGCTGTTCAGCTTGTAGGCGAAGGCGGCGCACTCTCTGTAGTTATCCCTGCAGAGCTTGCTTACGGTCCCCAGGGCCGTCAGGGCATCGAGCCTAACAAGACCCTCCTCTTCGATATGGAAATTGTTTCCGTTAAGCCTCTCATCGTTCCTGAGGTTACAGAGGAAGCAGAAAACGAGATCAAGAAGTAATGCCTTCAGGTTTTGAAATAGAAGGACGCCTTACCGGCAAACTGGCCGTTCAAAGCGGCCGGTCTGCCAAGGGCGACTGGGCCCGCCAGGACTTCCTTCTGGAAGTTCAGGACGGGAACTTCCCCAGCACTCTCTGCATGAGCCTTTGGGGCGCAGACCGTGTCAAGGAACTTGAAAAATACCAGGTGGGGGACACCGTGAAGGTGTCCTTCAACCCGGTTAGCCGTGAATTCAACGGCCGCTGGTATACAGACCTCCGCGCCTGGAGAATCAGTGGCAACGTAGCAGCCGCATCGGCAGCTCCGGTACCTCCTCCGCCCGCAGCAGAGGACCTTCCGGCTGTTGATTTTGGCGAAGATCTGCCGTTCTAGGGCGGCATGCCATATTAAAGAACATTAAAACAAACAGTTATGATACTTCTCGGATACAAAACCAGCTACGGATCACTTATCCGTGCACTCTGCGCCATCGGTGCTGGTGCGGTGATGATTTTCATGCCTAACAGGGGCACTGAACTGATTGTAAAAATCATCGGTGCACTTATCTTTGCCGCAGGCCTTGTTTCTGTTACGGTAAGTATTATTAACCGTAAAGAACTGAAGCAGAATCAGTTCAACCTTAACCTGATTACCGCATGCGTGGTTGCAGGTTTGGGTGCGCTGCTCATTTTCTTCCCGGAGATCCTGACCAAGGCTATCATCGTAGTCATAGGTCTGGGCCTCATCATCTTTGGTGCTTTGCAGATGCTTGTACTGGGCGGCGCCATGAGCCTCCTGGGCCTTGGATACGCATCCCTTTGCCTTGGCGCGCTGGCGCTCGTCGGCGGTATTGTCATCCTGTTCAATCCCTTCACAGAGCAGGTTATGAGCATTGTTGCTGGTTCCTTCCTGGCTTATTACGGTGTCACTGAACTCATCTCCCTGCGCAAGGTTGCAACCGCCAGGAAAGAGTACGAGATTCGTTTCGAGAATAAGACGGGAGAGAATAAGCCCTCAGAGAGCAAGTCAATAGTAGATAACGTTAAGGACGCAGAGTACACAGAGGTAGATAACCAATAGCAGCTAATGATTCCTCAGGACACAGTAAACAAAATACTGGATGCCGCGCAAATAGTTGATGTAGTTTCAGACTTCGTCACACTAAAAAGGCGCGGCGCCAATTTTGTTGCCTGCTGTCCCTTCCATAACGAGAAAACCCCTTCCTTTTACGTTTCTCCTTCCAAGGGGATTTACAAGTGCTTCGGCTGTGGCAAAAGCGGCTCGGCCGTCGGCTTTGTAATGGAGCATGAGAGCCTCACGTACGTAGAGGCCCTTAAGTATCTTGCCCGCAAGTACGGAATTCCTGTGGTAGAGAAAGAAGAAACGGCAGAGGACGTAGCCAAAAGGCAGCGCTCAGAAAGCCTGCTGCTGGTATCGGAGGCGGCCCATAAGTTCTTCATCTCCAGCCTGTGGGATACGGAAGAGGGCCGTGCGGTGGGTTACGCTTACTTCCGCAGCCGCGGCCTGGAGGATGAAACCATCCGCAAGTACGGCCTTGGCTGGGCTCCCAAAGACCGTCAGGCCTGGCTTAGTGAAGCCATGGCCAAGGGCTATAAAGAAGAGTATCTTGTAGATACCGGCCTTTGCATTAAGTACGACGACGGCCACCTTGCAGACCGCTTCTTTGACAGGGTGATGTTCCCGGTGCATTCCATCAGCGGCCGCGTCATCGCCTTTGGTGGCAGGACGCTGCGCAGCGACAAAACTGTTGCCAAGTATGTCAACTCCCCGGAAACGGAGATCTACGACAAGAGCCGCTCGCTGTACGGAATATGGTTCGCCAAGGGAGAAATGTCCCGCGCGGACAAGTGCTATCTGGTAGAGGGTTACCTGGACGTTCTTAGCATGCATCAGCTGGGAATCTGCAACGTGGTTGCATCCAGCGGAACGTCGCTGACCGTGCCCCAGATACGCCTAATCAAGAAATTTACAGAGAATGTAACCATCATGTACGATGGCGACTCCGCCGGCATCAAGGCCGCCATCCGCGGTATAGGACTGGTGCTTAAAGAGGGCCTCAACGTAAAGGTGGTGCTGCTGCCGGACGGCGACGACCCGGACTCTTTCAGCCGCAAGCATTCCCTGGAAGAAGTGCAGCAGTTCATTGCTGCCCACGAGCAGGACTTCATCGCCTTCAAGACAGACCTTTTGTTGGACGAGGCTGCCGGAGATCCGCTTAAAAAGGCAAATCTTATTAACGATATTGCCGACACCATCGCCCTTATACCGGATGCCGTGAAGCGTTCTGTATATGCGCAGGCCAGTGCAGACAAGTTTGACATAGATTCCGCCATCCTGTTCAGCCGCATCCGCAAGACCAGGGAGAACCTGCCGGAATTCAAGGAAGGTCCTGAGCCTCAGGAGCCTCCGGTTCAGGAAGAGGTTAAGGCAGATCTTTTTGAGTTCCCCAAACTTGCGCCGGCAGAAAAGGACCTGCTCAGCTTCATACTGCGGGATGGACGCACCCCGCTGGAGTTTGAATCGGACTCCGACTTTTATTCTCCGGACGGCCAGTATGCCGTTGCGGACTTTATAAGGGACTGCCTTGAGGCAGATTCCTTCGAGATGCAGAACAGCGCTTATAAGCGCCTGTATGACAGTTATTTCCAGCTGTACGATGCTACGGATTATTTCTCCCAGGAGGAGATTATCCGCACGCTGTTGAACGGCCCTGACCGCATTGCGGCAGATATGGTGGCAGACATGGTAGGGGAGAAGCACATGCTCTCTATAGAAAAATTCAGAGCATCGATGACGGCATCGGCCACAAGGCTGGTGACCTTTGTGCCCAGGGCCATACAGGTATATCAGCTCAAACGCATTGACCTTGAAATTGAAAGACTTTATAAACAACTGAAATCGGCCTCCGAGGAAGAATCGCTCCTTCTGTTGGGACAGATTCAGGATTATACCGGACTTCGCAAGAAGCTGGAAGAAAAACTCGGCCGCGTAATGTAGGCCCCCGGAACTGAAAAATATTTACGACTATGGATAAGAAATTCAAAAGAACACTTGTAACCTGTGCCCTGCCTTATGCAAACGGCCCCGTGCACATCGGCCATCTGGCCGGCGTTTACGTTCCTGCCGACATTTATGTAAGGTATCTCAGGATGAAGGGAGAAGATGTGCTCTTCATCTGCGGCAGCGATGAACACGGCGTGCCCATTACAATTAAGGCACGCAAAGAAGGTGTTACCCCTCAGGATATCGTAGACAGGTATCATAACATAATCAAGAACAGTTTCACCGGTCTTGGAATCAACTTCGATATTTATTCCCGCACTTCTTCAAAGGTGCACGAGAAGAATGCTTCAGAGTTCTTCCGCAAGCTGTACGATGACGAGAAGTTCATCACCAAAGAGACCGAGCAGTTCTTTGATCCGGAGGCTAAAACCTTCCTTGCAGACCGTTACATTACGGGTACCTGCCCTAAGTGTGGCAATCCCAATGCCTACGGCGACCAGTGCGAAAAGTGCGGCAGCACCCTTAGCCCTGAAGAGTTGATTGACCCTAAGTCAGCCCTCAGCGGCAGTGCTCCCGTGAAGGTTAAGACCAAGCACTGGTATCTGCCTCTTGACCAGTACGAGCCCTGGCTGCGCGACTGGATTCTTGAGCAGCATAAGGAGTGGAAGAGCAACGTTTACGGTCAGTGCAAGAGCTGGTTGGACGGTGGCCTGCAGCCTCGTGCCGTTAGCCGCGACCTTGATTGGGGTGTCCCCGTTCCGGTCGATGGTGCCGAGGGCAAGGTTCTTTATGTTTGGTTCGATGCTCCTATTGGCTACATTTCCAATACTCAGGAGCTTCTTCCGCAGAGCTGGAAGAAGTGGTGGAAGGCCGACGAGAGCCGTTTGGTGCACTTCATCGGCAAGGACAACATTGTCTTCCATTGCATCGTCTTCCCTTCAATGCTGAAGGCCTACGGCGATGGTTACATTCTTCCGGACAATGTTCCTTCCAACGAGTTCCTGAACCTTGAGGGCGATAAGATTTCTACTTCCCGCAACTGGGCTGTTTGGCTTAACGAGTATCTTGAGGAGTTCCCCGGTCAGGAGGATGTGCTGCGTTACGTTCTTTGCGCCAATGCTCCTGAGACTAAGGATAATGACTTTACCTGGAAGGATTTCCAGCAGCGTAACAACAGCGAGCTTGTGGCTATCTTCGGTAACTTCGTTAACAGGGCTATTGTCTTGACTCAGAAGTACTTCGGTGGCGCTGTTCCGGCCAACCTCAAGCCGGAGGCTATGGACCGCGAGGCTCTTGCAGAGATTGTTCCTTGCAAGGAGGCTCTTGAGAAGTACATTGAGACTTTCCACTTCCGCGAGGCTCTTAAGGAGGCTATGAATATTGCGCGCATCGGTAACAAATACATTTCTGATGCTGAGCCTTGGAAAGTTGCTAAGACTGATATGGATCGTACTGCGTCCATTCTTTATACTTCGCTTCAGATTTGTGCTGACTTGGCGATTGCTTTTGAGCCTTTCCTGCCTTTCTCTGCAGAGAAGTTGCGTAATATCTTGAATATCAATGTTGCCGCTGGCTTCGATCATCGTGCCGGCGAGGGCGCTCCTACCGTCAACTTCTTCCGCGACGGCGAGGCCCGCGCTCTGCATACCCTCTCGTCAGAGGCATCCCTCACGTCAGAGGGCAAGGTGGATGAAAAAGTTACCCTTTCATCCACGATGCCCTCTGACTGCACAGACCCGACGCTCACATGGGCAGAGCTGGGCAGTAGCGAGCTGCTGGCTCCGGGACATAAGCTCGGAGAGAACGGCCTGCTGTTCGCCAAGATAGAGGACGAGGTAGTAGAGAAGCAGATCGCCAAACTGGAGGCTGCCAAGGCTGCGAACGCTGCGGCAGCAGCAGAGAAAGCCGCCCGCGAGGCTGCAGCTCACATCGAGCCGCAGAAGCCGGAGGTAGAATTCGACGACTTCGGCCGCATGGATATCCGCACGGCTACCGTTCTGGCCGCTGAGCGCGTGCCCAAGACGGACAAGCTGCTTAAGCTTACCATCGACACCGGTATTGACACCAGGACCATCGTTTCCGGCATCGCAGAGTACTACAGCCCGGAAGACATGCTTGGAAAGCAGATTTGCATCCTTGCAAACTTGAAGCCCCGCACCATCCGCGGAATAGAGTCAAAGGGTATGATACTGATGGCTAAGCAGGGTGACGGCAAGATGCGCTTCATCACCCCTCAGGAAGCCCTCGTCAACGGCGCCCAGATCGGTTAAAACGCCCTAAGACATATCTCTTCCAAGAGAAATCCAACGCGCTAGCGGCCAAAATCACCCGATTCTGGCCGCAGTTGTTATTACGCAGTTGGCGGGCTGGCGGATGTTTTCGTCCAGGGTGATGCTGCCGATGCTGTCTGCGACGATGTGGCCGGAGGTGGGGTTCTTGATGTTTTCTATATGACCTTTGATGCTGGCCTCTACTGTAGAGTATTCAAACACGCGGTCGCAGGCAGGGTCGAAGGTACAGTTTTCCAGCACAAGATTGTCTGCGTAGCAAAGAAGCTGCTCTCCGCTTAGTTGGCAGTTGACCAAACGAACGTTCTTAGAGTGCCATGCAAGGTACTCTCCGTCCAGGACAGAATCGTAAATGGTGACGTTCTCACACTCCCAGAAAGAGTCCTTGGTAACTATTTTAGAATTGCGGACAACCACATTCTTGCAGTACTGGAACACATATTTTGCATCGCTCACAAGACCATCGACCTCTATGTTTTTAGAAAACATGAAAGGATAGGTGCCGCCACGGAGCTCGACATCCTTAATCTTGAGGCCGTCGACCTTCCAGAAGGTCTCGTCAGCATCGGTAATAAGCACGCGTTCCAACTGGACATTCTTCATCTCACGGAAGAACTTGGGGCCATCGATCTGACAGTCACGCATAACAAGGTCGTTGGTGTACCAGATGGCAGAACGCGAACCGGGAGCAAAATAGCAATTGGTAATAAGGCAGCGGTCCACATGCCACCAGGGGTACTTTCCGTAGAACTTGCACCCGTCGGCCTCAATATCGCTGCAATGCTTGATGCCTGATTCGCCGTCGGTAATGACTATGTTCTCAAGTTTTGCATTGTGAACTTCAAAGAGCGGACGCTCACCGCCGAATTCCTGATCCTTAATTACTTGCATATTACTCATTTTTTTGTATCCGCTAAGCTACAAAAGATTTGTATATTTGCAAAACATGAACGTAAACTATACAACATATGACACTTGAATTACAAATCCAGGACGCCATCAAAGAGGCCATGAAGGCCAAGGATCAGGTGGCAATGAACGCAACCCGCGCTATCAAAGGTGAGATTCTTCTTTTCAAAACAGCCGAAGGCGGCAGCAAAGAGGTTACCGACGGAGACGTGCTCAAGATGATTCAGAAACTTGTAAAGCAGCGTAAAGAGGCCGCAGAGCAGTACGTTGCTGCCGGCCGTCAGGACCTGGCAGACAACGAGCTGGCAGAGGCCGCTGTCATGGAGAAGTATCTTCCCAAACAGCTATCTCCTGAAGAGGTCAAAGTTAAGATTCAAGAGATCATCGCCCAGACCGGTGCCACATCTATCAAGGATATGGGTAAGGTAATGGGTGCTGCAAACAAGGCGCTTGCCGGTCTTTCTGACGGCCGCACCATCTCTACCATCGTCAAAGAGCTTCTTAGCTAAAACCTTATCGCTACTCACTATCCCGCTAGCGGCCAGAATCGGGTGATTTTGGCCGCTAGCGCGTTGGGTCAGGGCAGAAGCCCTGTGTTTTTCCGGGAAGGGTTTAGTCGTCGATGCCGAGGAATTCGCCTTTCTTAGTGAATTCCAGCTTTCAGGGCTCTATGGTATAGTGTTAAATTCTGTTGGTTCTATTTTGCAGCGGCAGCGGCAGCGGCGGCAGCCAGCTTGGCCTCGTGCTCACGCTGGGCGCGCTCTATGGAAACAGAGCGCTTAAGTACGAAGCCGGCGCCAAGGTACTTGGTGCGTACGTCTTCGTCCGAAGCCAGTGCGGCCGGGGTGCCCTGCTGAAGGATAGTACCCTCGTACAGCAAGTAGGCGCGGTCTGTGATAGCCAGGGTCTCACCCACGTTGTGGTCCGTGATGATTACGCCAATATTCTTGTATTTAAGCTTGGCGATAATGAACTGGATATCTTCTACGGCGATAGGGTCAACGCCGGCGAAGGGCTCGTCCAGAAGGATGAACTTAGGGTCCTTGGCAAGGGCGCGGGCAATCTCGCAGCGGCGGCGCTCACCTCCGGACAGCTGAATTCCCAAACTCTTGCGAACCTTTGAAAGGTTGAATTCGTCAATCAGTGACTCCAGCCTCTCTTCACGTTCCTCCTTTGTCATGTCGGACAGTTCCATAACCGACATTATATTGTCTTCTACAGACATTTTTCTGAATACCGATGCCTCCTGCGGCAGGTAGCCGATGCCTTTCTGGGCACGTTTGAACATTGGCAGGCCGGTGATTTCTTCGTCGTCCAGGAAAACCTTACCTTCGTTAGGGGTAATCTGGCCGGTTATCATATAGAAACTGGTTGTTTTTCCGGCGCCGTTAGGGCCCAGGAAGCCTACGATTTCTCCCTGCTCCACTTCCATGGAAACACCTTTTACAACGGTGCGTACGCCGTATTTTTTAACCAGATTTTCGCAGTGTAGTTTCATTCTTTTTCTGTTTTATGCGTCAAGGCCCATGTCAGAGACCAGATTGCGGATTTCCGGGTTTGCCTGCATCAATTCCTGTGCCTGTTCCCGGGGGGTGTAGCTTTGCTGTTTGACTTCTTCGTCGGGGGTGACGTCAATATCAAGGAGTATCTTTCCGGTGCCCAGCAGTCCGCGGAGTTTGTTGTCCAGTTCTTTGAGGAGTTTTTCTCTGATCCAGTCTTTTTGGGCGACGTTTGTGACAAAGAAGACTATTTTTTTGACGCCGTCTTCTTCTGCTGTTTCCAGTTTTGCGGCGGCAAGGGTATTGTAAAGTCTGGGTCTGTCAGAGTAGTTTCCGGCCAGGGCTTTCCATTTTTCTGATACTTCTTCGTCTGTGGGGATGCGGTCTTCTGCTGCCGATGTTGCTGCGGCGACCGGGGTTTCTTCTGCGTTGGCTTTCTTTAGGGCGCTGAGCGATAGTGCTCCGGGGGCTTTGGCTGCGCGTCTAGGTTTCGCGGGTGCCTCTGCTGCGGGCTTGGCGTCAGAGGGCACAGTGGTCGTGAAACTTACGCTCCCGACCACAGCACCCTCTTCCTTCGCAGGGCTTGCGCTGGCAGCAGAGGCTGCCGGGGCTGCCTGGGTGGGCGCTGCAGCACTATCGCGGAGACCACCGGAAAGGGCGCACAGGCGCATCAGGGTGAACTCTATGTGAAGGCGGGGATTGATGCTGGCCTTGTAGCCAGCCTCACAAGCCGTAGTAATACCCAAGGCCTCGTACAAAAACCTCAGACTGCAACGGCCAGCCTGCTCTTTATAACGCTCGATAAGAGAATCCGGAAGCTCCAGCAAAGCACGAAGCCCGCCACTCTTAGCCACAATCAAATCACGCAAATGCGAACTCAAAGAGCCAACAAAATGAAGGGCATTGAAACCCTTGGAAAGGATATCATCGAACCGCAGCAGGGCCGCCTCATGGTTGCCGGCAAGAAAATCCTCCACAAGATGGAAGCAATGATCATAATCCAGCACATTAAGATTCCTGAGCACATCGGCATACTGCACATTGGTGCCGCAAAAAGCCACCGTCTGGTCAAAAATGGTCAAAGCGTCGCGCATGGCACCATCCGCCTTAATGGCAATGATGTGCAAAGACTCGTCGTCAATTGAAACACCCTCCTTGGCCGCGATGTCCTTAAGGTTGCGGACGATATCCGGAACGCTGATGCGGTTGAAGTCGTACGTCTGGCAGCGGGACAGGATGGTTGGCAGAATCTTATGCTTCTCTGTTGTCGCAAGAATGAAAATGGCATGTGCCGGCGGCTCTTCCAAAGTCTTGAGGAAGGCATTGAAAGCGGCCTGGCTAAGCATATGAACCTCGTCCACGATGAAGACGCTGTACTTGCCAATCTGCGGGGGGATGTTAACCTGGTCTATAAGCATCTTGATGTCGTCCACACTGTTGTTGGAGGCCGCATCAAGTTCATGGATGCAATATGACCTGCCCTCTTTGAAAGAGATGCAGGATTCGCACTGGCCGCACGGTTCCATATCAGGGCCGGGATGCTCGCAGTTGATGGTTTTTGCGAAGATTCTTGCCGCACTGGTCTTGCCCACGCCACGAGGGCCGCAGAACAGGTATGCATGAGCCAGCTGCCCGCGAACGATTGAGTTCTTGAGCGTTTTGGCTATATTGTCCTGGCCTATAAGGGTTTCGAACGAGTCTGGACGATACTTCCTTGCGGATACTATATATTGTTCCATATGCTGGACTGCTTTTTGTTACTTAACCTACAAATTTACTAAGCCGGATTGAATTTCCCAAATTCATTTCATAACTTTGCAGTGAATGAAGAAAATACTTGTCATACTTGTACTGTCGCTGACCTTCCCCATGCTTGCGCTGGGGCAGTTGCAAATCCGTACCCACGGAGATAAGATAAGCGACTTCACAAGCAAGATAACAAAGGTTGTCCTTACGGGCAACGACAGCCTGGACGTGCCTATACGCGAGGCTATGAAGGATTTCTGGACCATTACGGCATACGAGATTTGCAGCAGGGAAGACTTCGACGCCCTTAAGAAGGACGAGAAATACTACTTCCTTGCAGTGGACAAGGGACGTGACGGCATCCGCAACTGGCGATTGGTTAAAGGCGGCTCGGACAAGAGCCTTGCGTCGATGGTGACTGTGGCGGAGCTGCCCATTTGCCCGGCGGATGGCTACACGGGCAGGGAGTATTACCTGCTGCCGGCGCTTGTCTGCCATATGCAGCATCTTGCCGCTAAGGCTGTCGGCAGCAAGTATAAGGGTGCCGGCAAGGCTGTATCGACGCCCAAAGAGGCTGCGGCCCTGCCAATTTACATTTGCAGCGACGAGATTACTCCTGATGCAGAGCTTATCCAGAAGGATTTGATGGCTGCCAAAAGGATGTTTCTGGTGTCTGAGTCTGATGCCGATGGAACCTTCATGGATGGCCTTGCGGCTGCGGTTTGCTTTGTGGTTAAACCGCTGAATCCCAGGAAGGGACAGCTCTTCTTTGTTTATCTTGTGGATACTGTTACAAACGAACTTTACTACTTCAAAAAACATAAGGTATCGTCAGATGCCGGCTTGCTTAAAGAAGACATCAAGGCATTCGCCAAAGGAAGATAGAGGAGTATGATTACCGGAATTACGCCAGAGGGTATCCGTTACGCCGTGCGTCGCGCAGGCGCCGCTGTGGGCTATTGCGCCCTGACTATTGGCTGCGGTACCCGCGACGAGGGTTCTTTCCCCAGCGGAATAGCCCATTTTACTGAACATGCAATCTTTAAGGGTACCGCTCACCGCAGCGCCCGCAGTATAAATTCCTGCCTGGAGCTTCTTGGCGGGGAGCTTAACGCGTTTACTACCAAGGAGGAAACCGTCATCCATGCTACTGTCCTTAAGGAGGATTTGTCCCGTGCTCTCAAGTTGCTTGTAGAGCTTGCTACGGAGCCGTCTTTCCCAGAGGATGAGATAGAGATTGAAAAGGGTGTCGTGGTAGAGGAGATCCAATCTTACAAAGACAGTCCTGCGGACGATGTTTACGATTGCTTCGAGGAGCTTTTCTTCAAGGGGCATCCGCTTAGCGGGCCTATCCTTGGTACGGAGGAGTCTGTGCAGGGCATTACGGTGCAGCAGTTGAAGGACTATACTGCCGGCGGCTTTACGCCTGACCGGATGGTGCTTAGCATGGTGGCCGATCTGCCTGAAGATCGCATGGTGGCGATGCTTCATCGTGCGAGTGCTCGCCTCCAGCCTGTGGCTTGCGTAGGCATGGTGAAGGAGGCCGACATAAGCCTAGCCACAGGCTGGAGCGAGCGCGGGGGCTTTGACGAGGTGGTGAAGAAAGATAACCACGAGGCGAACGCGGTCTTCGGCGGCTATGCACCATCGCTGGCAGACGGCCGGCCGCGGCTGGTAGCAGGCCTTCTATCCAACATCCTTGCCGGCCCCGCATCCAACTCCGTCCTAGGCAGCGTGCTACGCGAAAGGAATGGCTGGGTGTACGGCGTTGAGGCGTCTTACACGCCCTATAAGGAAACCGGCATCATGGCCATCAGCCTTGGCTGCGACCCCTCGAACCTTAGCAAAGTAACACGCGCGGTGCGCCGCGAGCTAAGCCGCATGTGCGAGGCTCCAATGGCACCCCGCACCTTTGCCGCCGCCAAAAAGCAGCTGCTGGGCCAGATGGCAGTATCCACTGCCAATGGCGAATCCCAGTGCCTTGGCCTTGGCAAAAGCATGCTGGCCTTCGGCCGCGTACTTGAAGATCAGGTCGTCCGCCAGGAGATCCTCTCCATCACGGCAGAAGAAGTACGCGCAGCGGCAGAAGCCATCTTCGCCCCCGGAAAGTATTCATCGCTTGTATTTATATAAACCATGGAAACCCCGCTGGAAAAATACCTCAGAGAACACTCGGATGCCCAGTCGCAGGCCCTTGACTGGATTGTCCGCCAGACCCACATCCGCACCAATTACCCGCAGATGCTCTCCGGCTCTGTGCAGGGCGCGCTGCTTACAATGCTGGTAAAGCTGGTGAAGCCGCGCCGCGTGCTGGAAATTGGCTGCTTCACCGGGTATTCCACCGTCTGCATGGCCTACGGCCTGCCGGAAGGCGGTCACATAGATTCGCTGGAAATTAACGAAGAGCTTGAGTATCTGATACTTGAAGGCTTTGAAAAAGCCGGTGTCAAGGACCGCGTCACCATGCACTTTGGGGACGCCAAGAAAACTCTTGGCACCCTTCAGGGCCCCTACGACCTGGTTTTCATGGACGCAGACAAGCGCGACTACTGCGCCTACTATGAACAAATGAAGCCACTGCTTCACAGTGGCTCCTTAATTCTTGCGGACGATGTCCTCTGGGATGGAAAGGTCTATGCTGATCCTGTTCCCGGTGACGCTCAAACCCGCGGCATTGTTGCTTTCAACGACATGATCGCCGCAGACCCGACAGTAGAAAAAGTGCTTCTGCCGCTGCGCGACGGCCTTTATCTTATACGTAAAGTTTGACGTCGTCGGCGGTGACAGGGTTGCCGCCAAGGATTAGCAAACGCTCAACTACATTGCGAAGTTCACGGATATTACCCGTCCAGGAGCGCTGCTGCAGCAGTGCCACAGCCTCCGGCGTAAACGGACGCGCGGGCTTTCCGGCCTCGGCGCTGACCTGCTCAGAGAAATAGTTCACCAGCTCAGGGATATCCTCTTTACGCTCGTCCAAAGAAGGAACCTGAATTACAATTACGCTAAGGCGGTGATAAAGGTCTTCGCGGAAGTTGCCGGCGGCAATTTCTGCGCGCAGATCCTTGTTGGTTGCGGCAATTACGCGCACGTTAACCTCTATATCTTTGTCGCTGCCCACGCGGGAAAGCTTCTTCTCCTGAAGAACGCGAAGAACCTTGGCCTGCGCTGCCAGCGACATATCGCCAACCTCGTCCAGGAACAGGGTGCCACCGTCGGCCTGCTCGAACTTACCCTTATGCTGCTTGATGGCAGAGGTGAAGGAGCCCTTTTCATGGCCAAACAGCTCACTTTCAATTAGTTCTGAAGGAATTGCGGCGCAGTTTACCTCTATGTAAGGCATAGCGCTGCGGACGCTCTTCTGATGCAGGCTTCTGGCCACCAGCTCTTTACCGGAGCCGTTTGCGCCGGTAATAAGCACACGCGCATCGGTAGGCGCAACCTTATCTATCATCTCGCGGATGTGAGTAAGGGCGGGGGAGTGGCCAATCATCTCTTGTCCATATACTTTCTTCTTTAGTATCTTATTGTCTGCCACCAGTTTAACTCTATCCGTGGCATTCTTTATGGTGATGAGTATTCGGTTGAGGTCCAGCGGTTTCTGGATAAAGTCGAAGGCGCCCTTTTTGATGCATTCCACTGCGGTCTGGATGTCCCCGTGGCCGGAAATCATTACAACTGCAGAGTCGATGCCCTCTTCTACCAGCTTCTCCAGGACCTCTGTGCCCTCCATTCCGGGCATTTTGATGTCGCAGAAAATAACGTCGTAGCGTTCTTTGGATGCGGCTTCCAGCGCGGAGGGGCCGTCCTCTGCTACATCGGCCTCGTAGCCTTCGTCCATCAATATTTCTTTCAGCGAATTGCGAATCGCCCTTTCATCATCTACAATTAAGATTTTCATATGCTTCAATGTTCGTTATACCGGACTCCCATCCAACGGGCTCCTGGAATATTTGGGTTTAAGTCGCCCTTATGGTTGGAAGTCCGGTATCTCATTATTACAAATATCGGACAAAATTTTTAGTTTTTGAATTAAATCAGTAAATTTGTAAAGATATGACCAAAGAAACAATGAATACAATACCTGACATTATCATCGCAATTGACGGCTATTCAGCAACTGGCAAGAGCACTCTGGCCAAACTTATTGCCGCAGAGTTCGGTTTTACCTACCTTGACTCCGGTGCGATGTACCGCGCCGTAACCCTTCATGCCATGGAAAGCGGTTTTGTAAAAGGTGAGGCCATCGATGCCGATGCCCTTCTTGCCGATCTGACCAAAAATGGCCTGGACATAAACTTCGGGGAAGGGAACCGCGCCTTCATTGGCAGCCGCTGCATAGAGAAAGAGATCCGCAGCATGGAGGTATCGTCGCACGTAAGTCCCGTTGCGGCACTGGCATTTGTAAGGGCCTTTGTAGATGAAAAGCTGCACGAATGGGGTCGCCGCGGCCGCGTGGTAATGGATGGCAGAGATATAGGAACCGCTGTCTTCCCGGACGCACAGCTAAAGCTGTTTGTGACGGCATCGGACCAGGTACGCGCCCAAAGGCGGTACGACGAGCTTATAGAAAAAGGTCAGCCTTCGTCCATGGAGGATGTAATGAAGAACCTTAAGGAACGTGATTATATAGATTCCCACCGCGAGACTAACCCTCTTCGTCAGGCGAAAGATGCCTTTGTGCTGGACAATTCGGACATGAATCTGCACGAAGAGCTGGTTTGGGTTAAGGGCCTGGTAATGGGAAGGTTCCAACTGTTTGAAGCTATATAGATGAACCTGAAAATAGAAATAGACCACCGTTCCGGTTTCTGCGGCGGAGTGATCCGTGCCATCGGGCAGGCAGAAAGCTATCTGGAAGCGCATCCCGGCAGCACGCTATGCTCTTTGGGCGCCATCGTCCACAATGAAGAAGAGCTGTCAAGGCTGTCCCAAAAGGGCCTCAGAACAATTGACAACCTGTCAAAGGCGACCGAAGGGCCGGTGCTGATCCGTGCCCACGGAGAGCCTCCGACAACCTATAAGCTGGCAGAAGAAAGAAATATCGAAATTATTGACTGCACCTGCCCCGTAGTGCTCAAACTGCAAAAGAGCATAAGGGAGGCCTATGCACGCGTGTCGGAAAAAGGCGGAAGGGTAGTGATTTTTGGCCGAATCGGTCATGCCGAGGTCCTTGGTCTTGTGGGCCAGACTGCTGCCGATGCCATTGTGATTGAAACCCCGGCCATGTTGCTTCATGCCCTTGATTGTGAGGTCATTGACGTAACGGCTCCGGTAGAGATTTTCTCCCAGACCACTGGCGACCCCGCTACCTTCGCAGAGATTTGCAGGATACTGCGTGGGGCCATGAAAGACGAATCGCTCCTTAACGTTCACAATACCATCTGCGCCCAGGTTTCTTCAAGGCACAGCCAGTTGTCGGAATTTGCCATGTCGCACGACGTAATTGTTTTTGTGTCAGGAAAATTCAGTTCCAACGGAAGCGTGCTGTTCAACCTGTGCCAAAGTGTGAACCCAAGATGCCACAGAATAAGCTCAGAGGCCGAAATTCAGGCCTCCTGGTTCAAGGATGGAGACAACGTAGGGGTATGCGGAGCAACCTCTACACCTAAGTGGCTTTTGGAGAAAATTGCCGTCGTTCTTGGCAGTTTCAAAACAGTTTCTTAACTTCGCAGGTCAAAACAAAAATTTTTATGGCAACAACAGCTGATTTTAAAAACGGACTTTATCTTAATTTCAATGGAAAACCGTGCTCTATCGTATGGTTTCAGCATGTAAAACCCGGCAAAGGCCCCGCTTTCGTGAAGACCAAACTTCGCAACCTTGAGAATGGCCGTATCCTTGAGAACACCTTCACAGCAGGTGCAAAGATAGACACCATCACCGTTGAGCGCAGGCCCTATCAGTTCCTTTACGGAGACGAGGACGGCTACAACTTCATGCACGAGGAAACCTACGAGCAGATCTCCCTTCCTAAGGAGCTCGTAGAGAACGCAGACCTCATGAAAGAAGGCCAGCACGTAGAGATGATGTTCGTTACAGAGCCGGAAGAAAGATGCCTCACCTGTGAGCTTCCTACATACGTTACTCTGGAGGTTACTTACTCAGAGCCTGCAGTTAAGGGAAATACCGCTTCTACCAGCGCCCTTAAGGAAGTTACTCTTGAGACCGGTGCTAAAATCATGGTTCCTCTTTTCATCAACACAGGAGAAAAGATCACCGTCAACACCACCGACCGTTCTTACGGCCAGCGCGTATAATCACACGCTAGTGAAAAAATTAACGGGGCTAATTACTTAGTCCCGTTTTTCTATTTTTATCTGTTGTATCAGGTAATTAGACCCTTCCAAACTTACAAAGATTGTTACCCTGAAGATATCCCCTCCGGCCTTCATTGAGCCCAGGGCGTACTTCATTGTTTCACGGCCCACGGTGTGCTCTATATTAAAGCTGCTGGGCTTGTAAGTGTCAAAGAAAGACTTCAGGATTTGCTTTGCCTGACTCTTGCTGGCATCGTTAGTGCCCTGAAGTACAGTTATTTCCAGATTGTCAGAGAACCATGCAGAGAGCTTTTCAACGTCTCCCATACGAATGTATTTTGTTATGGGATTGAAGACGTTGTACGATGCACTTCTGGTTTGCTGTGTCTGGGCAGAGGCCCAAGCGCAGCAAATCACTGAAAGCAGTGCAGGCAGTATGATTTTTTTGACATTCATCTCCTTATCAAGGAAATTTTTATGCAAATTCCGAGCCGAAATCTCCTCACATTTCATATATTTGCAAAAAGAGAAGAGGAACAGAAATGAAGATTACTCTGCTTACGGTAGGAAAAACAGATATGGACTGGGTAAAGCAAGGTCTTGAAATGTACCGCGCCCGCCTTGTTCATTACATCCCCTTTACCGTAACAGAGATTCCCGAACTCAAGGGCGTGGGCTCCTTGTCTCCCGCCCAGATAAAAGAAAAGGAAGGAGAGAAGATACTGGCCGCCCTTAAGCCTACGGACGATGTTATCCTGTTGGACGAGCACGGCCGCAAGTATCGTTCCCTTGAATTTGCATCCTTCCTTCAGAAGAAGATGGCCGGCAGCGGTAAGGACATAGTCTTTATAATTGGCGGCGCCTACGGCTTCTGTGAAAAAGTATATCAAAGGGCATCGGGAATGCTGTCTTTATCTGATATGACCTTCTCTCACCAGATGGTTAGAACGGTTTTTGCAGAACAGCTTTACCGGGCGTTCACCATCATGCGCGGGGAACCTTATCATAACGAGTAATGGATCCGGGAAAGGTGATAAAAGGCATACGTAAATTCATGAAGGACAACCTTGCAGTGGTCCTTCAGGTTCTTGCGGTGTTGATTGTTGTCATGTCCTTCCTGCTTAACGGCGGCTCTGACCGCACGGACACCGCAGCCCGCAGCCTTTCTTCAAGAATATCTTCAAGGGTTCAGCTCTTAGAGCAATACATGCAGCAGGCCAGGAGCCAGTCACTGAACAGCTGGCTGTCCCTGGAAGACCTGCCGCAGGATATGGTTATCTACCGGTACATAGGGGACTCGCTCCAGTCCTGGTGCCACCAGTTCCCGGTTGCCGACGACGAGATCAATGCCAGCAGCACCTTCCGCATGGCGCCTACCCTTACCAATTCGCTTGACAAGCCGCTGGCAGAAATAGACTCTGTACTAAGCTTCCGCAGCATCGGACCAAAATGGTATATCGCCAAAAGCATACAAGATTCCAAATGCCGGGTGATTGGCGGACTGGAGATTAAAAACACCCTTAATACCACCACCGTTAACGGCGTAAGCAGCGAACTAAGGCTGTCAGACCGCTTCTGCGTATATCCATTGAGCTACAGCGGCGGCGCCGTGGTTCAGGTGGACGGCAAGCCCATGCTTAAGGTTATTCAGGAAAATGCCCAGGTGCCGCTAATGATACCGGACACCATCCTGGCCTGGATAGCCCTGCTCATCATGCTTGTGAGCGCCTTTGTTTATCTGTACGCCCACAGGACAATTAAGGGTATGGTAGTCACGCAAGTATGGCTGCTTCTGGTTCTGGCCCTGTTCTACATTGCAGGCCGGCTTTTCCCCGGCTCTACCGGCATCTTCTCTCCGTCCATCTATGCCGATGGCTCTGTTTTCTGCTCCCTGGGTGCGGTGCTGCTCATAAATATAGCAATCACCCTTGTAGTCTATACCGTTTATTGTGTCCGCCTGCCAATGATAATGGCGGTCAAGAGGCAGAAAGGATGGCTTTTCTACCTGCTGGCCTCCATGCCCATCGTGGCCATTGTGGTGGTAGTTTCATATTCGCTGGTATCGTTCAGGAGCATAATTGTCAATTCAAATATCTGCCTTGAGCTGTTCAGGGTATCGGAGATAAGCGAGTACACAATTTACGTGTACATATCCTACATCTTCCTCTTCACCACATGCGTGCTGATGCTTCAGATGCTTAGGCCGCTGATATCAAGGCTCTTTGGAATAAGGATTAATTTCCTGTCCCATGTGGGCAGGATGGTGGCCGTGGTGGTATGTGCCGCCGCCCTTGTGACGATATCCTCTACAGAAGGCCTTAAACGCGAGCAGAAGAGGGTTAGCATTTGGGCGAACCGTCTTGCGGTAGAAAGGAACCTGGCCTTTGAACTTCAGCTGATGACGGCATCTGCCGCTATCGAGTCGGATGCAATTATCGCCGCCCTGCTGGACCAGAACGCCAGTTTCAGGGTTATACTTAACCGCATTACAGAAAACTATCTGGTCCGTCTTTCACAGGACTACGAGGTTGGCATGTACCTTTTCAAAGAGAATGAGGGCGATCCTGCCATCCTGACCTTCCTTGCCGACAGGCTGTCCAACGGCTCCCCGGTGTCCGACGATTCCAGGTTTGTATATACCCGCTCTGCCCAGGGCCGTCCGCAGTACACGGGCCACTTCGTATTCTACACCCCTCACAATGGAGGCCTGACAAACCTTATCCTTACCATAGAGGCCAGGACGGATTCTGACGATGTGGGCTATTCCGCCATCATGGGCAGCACGTCGCCCGGAAGCATCGTACTGCCGCACAATTATTCTTATGCTAAGTATCTGGGAGACAAGCTTATAAGCTATAAGGGAAACTATGCATATCCTACCATACTGAAGGACAAGTTCAAAGAGGTTTCCAGGACAGACCGCGCCTCCAGGGTGAGCTTCGACGGTTACGAGCATTTCTTTAAGAAGGTTTCTGCAGACGAATTCATTGTCATTTCCCGCGGCGAGGTAGAATTCAACAACTACCTTGTTGCTTCCTTCCTGGTGGCCCTGATAGCCATGGTCATACTGTCCCTGATTGCCATCGACAGGAAGCAGCGCTCCGCCTTTGCAAAGAACTACTACAAGTCCACCTTCAACACGGTGCTCTTCGTCTCACTTGTGGGCACCATGGTGGTTCTGGCCCTTATCAGCGTGCTGTTCGTTTACCGGCGCAACGAGGCCAACATCAGCAACCTGATGACCAGTAAGATCAGCACCATCCAGTCCCTGATGCAGTCAGAGATACGATATTACAATACGTACGAGGACTTCGACACCCAGCAGGCATCGCAGATGATATCGGCAATAGGGGACCATACCAAGAGCGACCTTACCCTTTATACAACCGACGGCCGTGTGTTCAAATCTACCAGACCGGAGGTCTTCGAACGCCTGCTATGGGGCACCAGGGCCAATGAAGAGGCCTACAGGAACATAATGTACGACAACAAGCGCTACTATATACATAAGGAAATTGCTTCCGGCAGGCAGTACTATGCAATGTACGCCCCGCTCTTCAACGGAGACGGAAAGATTCTTGCCATCCTGTGCGCTCCTTATACGGATACGGGTCTGGAATTCCGTTCAGAGGCCTTGTTCCATTCGCTGTTCATTATATCCCTCTTCTTTATATTGCTGTTCATGGCAAGGCTGATATCGTCCCGCATCATCGACAAAATGTTCATTCCGTTGCTGGATATGGGACGAAAGATGGTATCGGCCCGCAAAGAGGGTCTGGAATATATTATTTACGACAGGGAGGACGAGCTTTCATCCCTTGTGCGTGCATACAACTTCATGGTGCACGACCTGTCAGAGAGTAGCCGCCAGCTGGCTAAGGCAGAGCGTGACAAGGCTTGGAGCGAAATGGCCCGTCAGGTGGCCCATGAAATCAAGAACCCGCTTACTCCTATCAAGCTTCAGATTCAAAGGCTTATGATGCTGCGCGCCCGCGGCGATGCTTCATGGGGCGAGAGGTTCGATGCCATGGCACCTGTCATTCTGGAGAGCATCGACACCCTGACTGATACGGCAAACGAGTTCTCTACCTTTGCGAAACTGTATTCAGAGGAGCCTGTGACCATAGATCTGGACAAGTTGATAGGGGAGCAGATATCCCTCTTCGACGGCAAGGGAGATGTTGAATTCCAGTACTTCGGCCTGCAGGGAGCCGTAATTGAAGGCCCCAAGCCGCAGATTACCCGCGTCATTGTGAACCTCATCACCAATGCCGTTCAGGCAGAGGCAAGCAAGATATATGTGTCGCTGCGCCTTAGCGGCCGCGACGGCTTCTATGATATTGTAGTTGAGGATAACGGCCCCGGCGTCAAGGACGAAAACCGTGCCCGCCTGTTTACGCCTAACTTCACTACCAAGAGCAGCGGCAGCGGCCTTGGCCTTGCAATCTGCAAGAGCATTCTGGAAAGGTGTGGTGGCGAAATCTCTTACAGCAGGTCCTTCACCCTTGGTGGAGCCTGCTTCACAGTGAAACTACCTAAGAAATAATTATTTCTGGCGGATGAAGACCTGGATAGGGCAGCCTGTCAGGTCAAAGTGCTCGCGCAACTTGTTCTCCAGGAAGCGCTTGTACGGCTCTTTCACGTACTGCGGCAGGTTGCAGAAGAAGGCGAACGACGGTGATGCCGTAGGCAGCTGGGTTATGAATTTGATCTTCACGTACTTGCCCTTCCATGCCGGCGGGGGATAGTTCTCTATCTCCGGCAGCATGACCTCGTTCAGAACAGAGGTCTGGATCTTGCGGCTGTAGTTGTCGTAAACCTTGCTTACGGCGTCCAGAACGTCCAGTATGCGCTGCTTGTTAAGGACGGACGTAAAGATAATGGGAACGTCGTTGAAGGGGGCCAGACGGGCCTGAATGCCTTCTGTGTAGGTCTTCATCGTCTTGGAATCCTTCTCTATGGTGTCCCATTTGTTCACTACAACAACGCAGCCCTTCTTGTTCTTGCGAATCAGGTTGAAGATGGCCATGTCCTGTGCCTCGATTCCGTTGGCGGCATCGATCATGAGGATGCAGACGTCGGAATGCTCTATTGCCCTGATGGCACGCATTACTGAATAGAATTCAAGGTCTTCTGATACCTTGGTTTTGCGGCGCATGCCGGCGGTATCTACCAGTATGAATTCGTGACCGAATTTGTTGTAATGAGTTGATATTGAGTCTCTTGTTGTGCCGGCAACCGGGGTGACGATGTTTCTTTCTTCTCCCAGCAGGGCGTTTGTGAGGGACGATTTTCCCACGTTAGGCTTGCCCACAATTGCGATGTGAGGCAGGCCGGCGAAGGGATCCTCTACGTGCTCTTCTTCGGGGAGAAGGCGTACGATCTCGTCCAGCAAGTCGCCGGTACCGCTGCCGTTGGCGGCGGAAATGCTCCAGATCTCTCCCAGACCCAGGGAGTAGAACTGGTAGGTGTCATAGACTTTGTCTCCGTTGTCCACTTTGTTAACGCAAAGGACTACGGGTTTCTTGCTGCGGCGCAGCAGGTCTGCAATTTCTGAGTCGTAGTCAGTTATGCCTGTTGCGGCCTCTACCATGAACAGAACCAGATCCGCCTCTTCGATGGCAATCACCACCTGTTTGCGAATCTCCTGCTCGAAGGCATCGTCGCTGCCGGAAGACCATCCGCCGGTATCAACGACGGAGAATTCATGGCCACACCAGTCGCACTTTCCGTAATGACGGTCACGGGTTACGCCTGCGGTTTCGTCCACTATGGCCTGGCGCATACCGACCAGGCGGTTGAAGAGGGTGGATTTGCCTACATTAGGCCTTCCAACTATTGCTACTAAACTCATGATTGTTTGGGTTTGTCAAAGTCATAAAGGGAGCAGCCGGCGCAGTCTTCGGACCACTGGCCGTTGCAGCCGGCCTTGCTTCCTTTTTTATGTTTACGATGAAGTTCTGCATCTTCCTCTTTGAAGCAGCGGATTCCCCTTTTGCGCATTTCCGGGTTGGAGCCCACGTCGCTGTTGGGAAACTCTTTCTTGCGGAATATTATATTGAAACTCATTATAAATACTCCGAAGCCAATAATAATCAGCGCTGCCAGAAAGACCTTCATCGGCAAAAATTCTAATGTACAAACTCAGAGCTAATCTGCTCGTAGTTGTAAACACGGTGGATAATGTTGGCGAAGGTCTCTGTCATAGATACCACGGTGATCTTGCTCTTGTCCTTGGTGGGGTCTGAGCTAAGAGGAATGGTATCGGTAACTACAACCTCCTTAAGTGCGGATGCGGCGATGTTCTCGTAGGCGTGGCCGGAGAGAACAGCGTGGGTTGCGCAGGCACGGACAGATGCAGCGCCCTTTTCCATAAGCACGTCAGCGGCTTTCTTAAGGGTACCTGCAGTGTCGATCATATCATCTACGATGACGATATTCTTGCCTTCAACTTCTCCGATTGCGGTAATTGATGCTACTTCGTTTGCTTTCTCGCGTGACTTGTGGCAGATGATTACCGGGCAGGCAAGTTCCTTTGCGTAAACGTTGGCCCTCTTTGCACCACCCATATCAGGAGCGGCGATGGCCAGGTTCTCAAGGTTCAGGGACTTGATGTAGGGAAGGAATACCTTGCTTCCGTAAAGGTGATCTACCGGGAAGTCAAAGAAGCCCTGGATCTGCTCTGCGTGAAGATCGCAGGTCATGACGCGGTCTGCACCGGCGGCTTTAAGCAGGTTTGCAACCAGCTTGGCGCCGATAGAAACTCTGGGCTTGTCTTTGCGGTCCTGGCGGGCCCATCCGAAGTAAGGCATAACAGCTATTACCTTGTCTGCCGATGCCCTCTTGGCTGCATCGATGGTGAGGAGCAGCTCCATAAGGTTCTCGGTCGGGGGGAAGGTAGACTGAAGAATGAATACAGTGGCACCGCGGACGCTCTCTGTGAAGGCGGGCTGGAATTCGCCGTCACTGAACTTGGTAACTACTGATGCTCCAAGATGAAGCTCCGGCTCTTCTGGATACTTAATCTTGTTGAAAGCATCTACCACTTTAACTGCAAAATCTCTTGAGGCTGAACAAGAGAACAGTTCCATTCTGCTAGGGTTAGACATTGTAATTAATTAGTTTTTAGAAGTTTGTTTATATAATTCAGGATTTCTTCTCTTCCCAGTCCCGTCTCTGAAGAACTGGCAAAGCACTCTGGCTTTGCCCCGTCCAGTACGGGTTCCAGCTGCCGCAGGTTAGCCTCTATCTGCCTTTCTCTTGCCACCGGTCCCATCTTGTCTCCCTTTGTAAAAATAAGGGAGAAGGGGATAGTACTGCCTGCAACTTCTGTTATGAACTCTACGTCTGCCTTCTGCATATCATGCCTGCTGTCTACCAGAACAAACAGGTGCTTAAGCTCCTCTGAATGATTCAGGTAATCGCTTATGATAGCCTGCAATTTCTCTTTCTCCTTCTCTGGCAATTTTGCATATCCGTAGCCCGGCAAATCTACCAAATACCAGCTTCCGTTAATGCGGAAGTGATTGACTAACTTTGTCTTACCCGGTGTGGCAGAGGTCATTGCCAGCTTCTTGCTACCGGTAAGCATATTAATGAGTGAAGATTTGCCTACGTTCGATCTTCCGATGAACGCTACCTCCGGGAGTCTCTCCTTGGGTCTCTGATCTACCCTGGTGCTGCTACCGGCGAATATGGCTTCAGTAATTTTCATAATTCCGTGCAAAGATAGCAAAAAGTGATGCAAATTTAAAGAAAAATCGTATATTTGCAGTCCTTTTCCACGAGGCCTCGCGCCTCGCACGGTTAAGCGGACGGTTCCGTAGCTCAGCTGGATAGAGCAACAGCCTTCTAAGCTGTGGGTCTTGGGTTCGAATCCCAACGGAATCACAAAGGTAAGGGGTCGGGGCCAACAGGCCCCGATAATTGTAAGAACCAGCCACTCAAAAACTTGTTTTTGGATGGCTGGTTCTTGCATTTATCCTGCCGCCCGCTTGCGGGCGACGTCCCCTTACCATTGTGGATGGGCCCCCGCAGGGTCAGGGATGTGGCCGGCGGCCAGAGTTCTGGCCCCGTGCGTGGCTGGCCCGGCCGGGCAAATCCCAACCTCTCCTAGCCATCAGTCAACTTTTTTCGACCGATATCCCGGCTTTTTCCGTTAGTTTCCGCGGCTACTTCCACGGTGCGTTTTTGGTGGTTTCGTAAAGTGTTGATTTTCAGGTTATTGCAGAGGCTGAAAAATCGGGGTGTGGAAGTAGTGGAAAAATTTTTTGCCTACTTCCACGGTGCGTTTTGCAACGGGTTGATATTCAGGATGTTATAAATAGGGGTGTGGAAGTAGTGGGTGTGGGGACGAGC
>ONDR01000006.1 GCA_900316675.1 uncultured Bacteroidales bacterium | reverse complement strand
AAAATCCATAAGAATAGTTAAGCAATCCTTGTGACAATTGCAAATGAAATAGGAAATGCGAACACTGAGTATCAGCTACTTATGTACTTTGCTTGTTGTGCATGTGCAACAAGCAAAGTATGTAACTAATTGATAATCAATCTAGGCTTTCTGGGAAAGCCCTCGAGCAACGGCGGATGGTCGGAAGCCATAGGTGGGTTGTAAGGTCGTGCCACCCACGTAGGACACCCCAAAGAAATGTTCCATTTTTTGGGGACCCCGTGTACCACGCACGGAAGGGGGTCCGTCAACCCAGCCTATGGCTTCCGATTTGCTTTGTTAAAGCGTCTAGGATAGCTGTCTCTGGGAGGGATGAAGCATAGCAGAACCGGATTGTAGGGTGGCTATGCCTCCGGCATCTCCCCTAAAATCCGACCGGCGGCAGCGACGGCGCAGTTGATGCCGTCGATAGCAGAGGACACGATGCCACCTGCGTAGCCGGCACCCTCACCGCAAGGATAAAGGCCCGGAAGCTGGCCGCACTCGTAGCTCTCCCTATCGCGCACGATGCGAATCGGAGAAGAAGTCCTGGACTCAACGCCAAGAAGAAGCGCATCACGCGTGTAATATCCACGCATTCCGTGCATATCTACCAGCGGGAACACCTCCTGAAGCCTCTCTGCAACATTTGCAGGCAAAAGCTCATGAAGCGGAGCGGACACAACGCCAGGATGGTAAGAAGACTCCGGAAGAGTCTTTGAAAGCTCACCCTCGCAAAAATCCGTCATCCTCTGGGCAGGAGCAGCAAAAGGATTGCCACCCTTGTTATGCTTGGCCACATAGTCAAACATGCCGCGCTCTACATCGCGCTGGAAATCCATAAGAGAGAAAGCACCGGCAGAGCGATACTTCTCCGGCTCATCGCCAGGCTCTATAGAAACAACAACACCCGCATTGGCCCACTTGGAATTACGGGCAGAATTGGACATACCATTGAGTACCACAGTTTTATCTTCGGTAGAAGAAGGAACCAGAATACCACCCGGGCACATGCAGAAAGAGTACACTCCCCTCTCTGCAGGCTCGCCGTCAGGACCGGCACCGACAACCTGCTCTACAAAGCTGTACTCTGCGGCAGGCATGCCCGGCTCCCAATTGCCACGGTAACGAATCTTGTTGATAAGGGCCTGAGGATGCTCTACGCGAACACCCAGCGCAAAACCCTTGGCCTCAAGCTCACAGCCCTTGGCTGACAGCAGCTCATAAATATCCCTTGCGGAATGGCCCGTTGCCAGGATAACGGCAGCAGCACTGTATGCGGCCTCGCCCTCAGGAGTAACAGCCTTAACGGTAAAGCTGCCATCCTCATTCTTGGAAATATCGGAAACACGGTTCTGGAAATGATACTCTCCACCGTGCTCCAGCACGCATTTGCGGATATTTTCCACCACGCGGGGCAGTTTATCCGTACCGATGTGCGGATGCGCATCGACCAGTATGCTGCGGTCAGCACCAAACTCTACCAGCTGGTAAAGGACCTCCCTGATGTCGCCCCTCTTTGAAGAACGGGTGAAAAGCTTTCCGTCAGAGAAAGTACCGGCACCACCCTCTCCGTAGCAATAGTTGCATTCAGGATCCAGCACACCGTCGCGGCTAAGCACAGCGATATCTTTCTTACGTCCATGAACGTCTTTTCCGCGCTCCAGAACGACAGGCTTAAGGCCCAGGGTCAGAAGCTTCAGGGCGGCGAACATTCCGGCAGGACCGCTACCCACTACGATAACCGCAGGAGCAGCAGTAACATCCTTATACTCAGGTATTTGATACTCTTTATAATCTTCACTTGCAAGGTATGCCTCAACGCGAAGCACCCACTTTGCATCACCTCTGGCGTCGATAGATTTACGCACGATGCGGCAGGTAGCGGCAGCTCCCGCCATAGCAGGCTGGAAAGACTTTGAAGGATCTATTACGTTAATGACCGCATTGCGGCGAAGGCGAAGCTCTGCGGCTGCCTTTACGCGGATGTCATCCATCCTGGGCTCCCTTCCGAAGGGAAATGTTATGTCGAAAGATTTCATATTCTAATAGTCTGCTAATCTTGAAACAGGGGCTACGTCCAAAGGGGTACGCTCGCCGGCAAGGAAACGGAAATAACCGGCTATGGCAATCATTGCCGCATTGTCCGTAGTGAATTTAAATTCAGGAAGATAGGTCTTCCAGCCGCGCTTTGCACCCTCAAGTGTGACACGCTCGCGCAGGGCGCTGTTCGCGGACACGCCGCCACCAATTGCCACCTCTTTGATGCCCGTCTGCTTGGCAGCCTTGATAAGCTTGTCCATAAGGATGTCGATGAGCGTTTTCTGGAAGGATGCGCAAATGTCTTCCTTGTTCTTTTCCATGAAGTCCGGATCCTTGGCAAGCTCGTCCCTGACAAAGTACAGCAAAGAGGTTTTTACGCCGCTGAAACTGTAGTCAAGGCCGGGAATGTGAGGCTTGGAGAAGGTAAAACGGGACGGGTCTCCCTGCTTTGCCAGACGGTCTATGATAGGGCCGCCGGGATAGCCCAGGCCCATCATCTTGGAACACTTGTCAAAAGCCTCTCCAACGGCATCGTCAATAGTCTGGCCAAGAATCTCGTAATCAACTGGGCTTGAGACTTTTACAATCTGGGAATTACCACCGGAAACAAGCAGGCAAAGGTAAGGGAAAGAAGGCTCGTTCACGGGCTTGTCGTACTGACGTACGAAGCTGGCCAGAATATGTCCCTGAAGATGGTTTACCATAACCATGGGCTTGTCAAGCGCAATGGAAAGAGTCTTGGCAAAGGAGGTTCCGACAAGAAGGGAGCCAAGCAGACCGGGACCGCGGGTAAATGCAATCGCATCTATCTGATCAGAGGTAATTCCGGCCATTTCTATTGCACGGCTGACTACCGGAACAATGTTTTGCTCGTGGGCACGGGAGGCCAGTTCAGGCACTACTCCACCGTAATCTTTATGCACTTGCTGGCTGGCAATGACGTTGGACAGCAGGTAAGCATCTTTTACCACTGCAGCAGAAGTATCATCGCACGATGATTCTATTCCAAGAATTATATGGGACATATTTCTAAAGAACTACACTTTTACGCCGCAAATATACGAATTATCCATTTAAAATGATATCTTTGTGAGTTAGTATATACTATGAAACGCGCATTAAAGATATCGGCATTCGTGCTTGGCGTCATACTGACTGCCATCATCACACTTTGCGTAGTGCTGATGTCTCCCGCCGTGCAAACTGCGCTTACCAGAAGAGTCCTTGCCTCCCTGCAGCAGAAAATGGATGGCCGGATAGAGTTTTCTTCATTGACTGTCAGGCCCTTCGATGCCGTCGTCATTGAAGATCTGGCATTTATCGACGACAATCCTTACCGCAATCCCAATCTGCCGGAGCTTACCGTGGCCGACACAATAGTCAAAGCAAAGAACGTAAGCGTGTCGTTCAACGCCTGGGGCCTGCTTACCGGAAAGCCGGCAATGGTAAAGGACCTTCGAATCAAGGACGGACAGTTCTTTTTGGTAAACGAGCCTGACGGCAGCAACCTTAAGCGTTTCTTCTCCAAGAACAAGCCTAAGCAGAAAAAAGAGCCCAAGAAGATTCCGGACATAGAACTGATGAGGGCGGATTACGTCTGCATCGACGGCTTCAGGTTCAGGATGATCAACCACAAGAATCCCAAGCCTCACCGCGACAGGGCCATGAACTGGACTGACCTTGACCTGTACGACATCCACATGACCGTTCGCGACGTCACCCTTAAGGGCATTATCACGGAAGGTACGGTAGAGCATCTTGAAGCAAAGGAGAAAAGCGGCTTCGTACTGCACCATATGAGCGGCCGGGCAAGGGTTTACAACCGCCAGACGGCAATAGAGAATCTTGAAATCAGGGATATGTTCAGCGACATTCACATGCCCCACTTCAAGATGAACTACGACGGCATCCCGGCCCTGAACCACTTCCTGGAAGAGGTTCGCCTGCAGGCAGAGATTGTGAACTCCAGAATCAATATGGAAACCATAGCCTACTTTGCCCCTACCCTTCACAGGATGGACTTCGTAGGCATTATAGAAAAAGGCGATATCGACGGTTTTGTGAACGACCTTTCCATTGACAAGTTCACCTTCCGCACAGCCGACAATTCCCTTGCCGCAAAAGAGATTAAAGGTTCCATCATAGGCCTGCCCAGCACGCTGGCTATGACCACCAACTACGACATAAAGGACATGACCTTTACGCCGGAAGGCCTGGACAAGTTCATAAAAGGCTGGGCTCCAAACCTGAAGTTCGACGTTTCGCGCATGCTACCCAAGGAAAGGATGACCTTCAACGGAAAGATTCGCGGGCCGCTTAACAATGCCAAGGTGACCGGAGCTCTAAGCAGCGTAAACAGCGGCAGCCTGAATATGAACCTGCAGTTCAGCCATCTGCTTGAGGGCGGCGCAAACATTGGCATTGGAGGCCGCGTAGAAACGCACGAATTCGATGCAGGTGCCCTTGCCGGCGGCACTAAGGCCCTTGGCCCTTGCACCATGCACGGCAGCTTCCGCACAACGATAGGCAAGAAGATTTCCGTGAAGCTGGACTCCCTAAAGATTGACCATCTGCGCGCCATGGACTATGATTACAGGGACCTTGTGGCAGCAGGAACCTATACAGGAGACGCCTTTGACGGCACCATATTCTGCAACGACCCCAACCTGAACTTCATGTTCAACGGACTCTTCACCCTGTCCAACAAGACCGGCGACGGAGTCTATAAGTTCGTGGCCAACCTGGCCTACGCCAACCTGAACGCCCTGCACATCGACAACAGGGGCAGGAGCGAGCTCAGCATGAACACCAACGCCAACTTCAGGCTGCGTCAGGGCGGAGACCTTCTTGGCAATATCAGAATCAGCAATATCGTCCTTACCGACGACGACGGGCGCAGCAACATTGGCGACATCGACATAAATTCCTACATGAACGGGGATGTCAACAAGATTAACCTTGACTCCAAGTTCGCCACCCTGCGCTACAGCGGAACGGGCTTCATTGACGACTTCATAAAGGATATCACCTCCCTTGCCTGCGCCAGCGAGCTTTCCGCCCTCTTCAGCGGAGAGGCAAAGGATTGGAGCGGCAATACCTACGCCCTGAACTTGTCCACCAGGGATACGAAAGACATTCTGTCCTTTGTCGCACCGGGGGTATGGGTTGCCGACGGAACAAAGTTCGACCTGAACATAAACAAGGAAGGAGAGCTCATCGGCAAACTGACATCCGGCAGGCTCGCCATAAATGACAAGTACCTGAAAGACGTCGACCTGTCCATTCGCAATAACGGAAACCATCTGGAGGCCGACATTCTTGCAGATGACATAAAGATTTCTGCAATCAGGGCCTTCGAGAACAAGATCAAACTGCTTGCAGACGACAACACCCTTGACATTTGCTACTCTTACGACAACAAGTCGATGCAGGACAACAAGGGTACAATCAACCTGACCGGAGACCTTTACCGGGGCGATGATAACCAGCTTGGCATTATCGCTACGCTCCTGCCGTCGCAGATTTATATGAATTCCGTTATATGGAATCTTGAATCCGCGCCCATCAGCATATCGTCAATGGGAACCACAACGGATAACATTACCGCAAAGAGTGCAGAGCAGAGCCTTGTCATAAAGGGCGGCATTTCCACGAAGGTGGCAGATACCCTCACCTTTGACATGCATAACTTTGAAATGGCCGCACTGAATCCCTTCCTGCCTGCAAACATACAGTTGGGCGGACGCTCTACCGGCCATGCATCCATACTTTCACCCATAAACGGAGCTCCCTACATTCTGGCCAACCTGGATATCCGGAACGCCATGCTGGGCGACGAGCCTTTGGGCGACATAGCCATCGAATCGATGTGGGACAACGAGCGTAAAGGTTACAAGGCAATATGCAGCACCTGGGCCGACGGAAAGAATACGATGGACATCAAGGGCTTCATTTCGCCCTCGGACAAGTCCGTTGCCGCATCCGTTGGCTTCAACAACTACGACCTTGGCGACTTCAGCCCCCTGCTGGCATCCGTATTCAGCCAGTTTGACGGCCGCCTGAACGGTAACGCCTACCTTAAGGGCAAGTTTGGAGGAGACCTTAACCTGACGGGCAAAGACCTGCGCATTGACGACGGCCTTATCAGGGTTGCCTTTACGAATGTACTTTACAAGCTTAACGGAGAACTGGGCCTGAGCACTGACGGCGTTAACTTTATGAACGTAAAGGTTCAGGACGAAACCGGGGCCAAAGGCACGGTTGGCGGAGGCATAAGCTGGAAGAAGTTCAGCGACATCGCAATGAATATTGACATGAGCATTGACAAAATGCTTGTGCTGGATATGAAGGAAGGCATGGGCCAGAACTTCTACGGAAAGATAGCCGCCACCGGAAAAGCATCGCTATACGGCCCTCTGGAGTCCCTTATGCTTAAAGCCGAGGCCAGTACGGTGGGTAACGGTGACCTTCATATTCCGATGAATTCATCCGCCGGTATGGCCCGCAACGACCTTCTGGTATTCAAGGAGCCGGAGCCCGAAGAAAAGCCGGACCAGTATGAAGAAATGCTTCGCCGCAACGCAGCTAAACAAAAGAAGGTTACAAGCTTCGCCACGGATATCGACGTTTTCGCCCATCCGGGCATAGAGGCCGTAATAGAAGTTGACAAGGCCAGCGGCAATGTATTGTCCGGCCGCGGTCAGGGCCGCATCCAGCTGAAAGTTAAACCTGCGGACGGTTCCCTTAGCCTTGGAGGAAACTACACCATCACGGACGGAACCTATCACTTTGCAGCCCTGGGTATTGCAAAGAGGGACTTCAGCATAAATGAAGGCGGTACGGTCAAGTTCGTGGGCGATGTTATGGAAACCGACCTTAACATAAGGGCGGAATACAAGACCAAGACCTCTCTGGCAACGCTGCTGGCAGACAGTACAAGTACGTCGTCCCGCCGCCTTGTCATCTGCGGAATCAATATCACCAACAAGATAAAGTCGCCCAGGATAGAGTTCACCATCGATATCCCGGACATCGACGCCACCACACAGGCCAGGGTACAAAGCGCCCTTAATACAGACGACAAACTGCAGAAGCAGTTCTTGTCCCTGCTTATTTCCGGCGGTTTCCTGCCCGACGAAAGTTCTGGTATCGTCAACAACTCCAGCATGCTTGGAAGCACGGTTGCAGACCTTATGGCCAGTCAGCTGTCGAACGTACTGCAGAAACTGAACATCCCTATCGACCTGGGTCTTGACTACCAGAAGAATTCCAGCGGCGCAGACATATTCGAGGTGGCTGTTTCCACGCAGCTGTTCAACAACCGAATAAGCATAAACGGAACCTTTGGCAACAGGGCCAACAGCGTAACGTCGCAGCAGGAAGTCCTTGGAGACCTGGAAGTTGAGTTCAAGCTTACCAAGAACGGCAGCATACGTGCAACGGCATTCCACAGGACGGCTGACCAGTACACCAACTACCTTGACAACCTTAAGAGAAACGGCGTAGGTCTGTCATTCCAGACGGAATTCGACACCTTTGGGGAGCTGATCCGAAACCTGTTCCCCTGGCTGGTCAAGAGCGCCATCAAGAATGAAGACATAATGCTGGAAGATGACGACGATGACGATAAAGTGATTATTTTCATAGACGAAGAAGAGGAAGAAGATGAAGACTGATTACGGAAAACTATACCTTATCCCTACCCCGCTGGGTGATTATGCTCCGTCGCAGGTGCTCCCCGCTCCTGTGTTTGAGATAATTTGCGGGCTTAAGACCTTTGTGGTGGAGGAAGTGCGCACAGCACGCCGCTTCCTTTCTGCCGCAGGCCTGAAAGGGCAGATAGAAGGCCTTGATTTTCACGAGCTTAACGAGCATACCAATCCCGCAGAAGTAGATAAGTTGAAGGCCCTGTTTGCCAACGGCAACAACGTGGGACTGCTGTCCGAGGCCGGCCTTCCGGCTGTAGCAGACCCTGGCGCCCTGCTTGTAGATCTTTGTCACCGCGAGGGCATAGAAGTAATCCCCCTGGTAGGCCCCTCTTCCCTGATGCTGGCGCTGATGGCTTCCGGCCTTAACGGCCAGAGCTTTGCCTTTAACGGCTACCTTCCGGTAAAGCCGGAACAGCGGAAAACAGCCTTGCGAAACCTGGAGAAAAAGTCTTCACAGCTGCGCCAAAGCCAGATTTTTATAGAAACTCCGTACCGCAACGATGCTCTTCTGGCAGACATCCTTGCCACATGCAGCGGCCACACCAAGGTTTGTATTGCCGCTGACATTACCCTGCCCACGGCCTTTATCAAAACCAGGACGGTGGAAGCCTGGAAACGTGATATCCCCCAGATTGGCAAAAGGCCCTGCGTCTTTATAATTTTGGCAAAGTAGCATGAAGATAGCATTACTGACATTAGGCTGTAAACTTAATTACGCAGAAACCTCTACATACGAAAGAGGCTTCAAGGAAGCAGGTCTGGAGGTGACGGACTGGCGCGACACAGGCGCCGATGTTTACCTTATCAACACCTGCAGCGTTACCCAGCATTCAGACAACAAGTGCCGCAATATAATACGTAAGTGCCACAGGACCAGCCCGGGTGCAGCAATTGTAGTTACAGGCTGCTACGCCCAGCTTCGCCGCGACGAGGTCCAGGCAATAGAAGGGGTTAAGCTTGTCTTTGGGGCCAACGAGAAAAAGCAGGTGGTTCCCGCCACCCTGAATCTGCTTGGCATATCATCCATGCAGGAAGAGCCGCTTAAGAATGAGACCCTGGCGGCGTACAGCACGGGAGAAAGGACAAGATCGTTCCTGAAAGTTCAGGACGGCTGCGACAACTTCTGCGCATACTGCACGGTACCCTACGCCCGCGGCCGCAGCAGGAACCTGCCAATCTGCGAACACATAAAGCAGGCTCAAGCCATCGCCGCGCAAGGCGTAAAAGAAATAGTAATCACCGGAGTGAACACCGGCGACTTCGGCCGCACCACCGGCGAATCCTTCCTAGACCTGCTTAAGGCCCTGAACGCAGTAGAAGGCATAGATAGATACAGGATTTCCTCTATAGAGCCCAACATGATTACAGAAGAAATAGTGGACTGGATAGCCTCCGGCACCAAATTCCTGCCCCACTTCCACATTCCCCTCCAGGTAGGTTGCGACAGGCTGCTAAAGTCCGTAGGCCGTAAATACGACACCGCCCTGTTTGCATCAAGGATAGACTATATACGCAAGAAAATGGGGCCGTACGTCTTCTTTGGAATTGACGTAATCGTAGGCCTTCCCGGCGAAACGGAAGAAGATTTCCAGCTAACTTACGACTTCCTTAAAGACCGCATCAAACCGGCCTTCATACACATATTCCCCTACTCTAAGAGACCAGGAACCAGGGCTGCGGCCATGCCCGGCCAGGTGCAGGACAGCATCAAGACAGAACGCGTGAAACGTCTGGAAGAGCTCTGTGACAAGTTGCACGCAGGCTTCGCCGCTTCCTGCAAAGGGCTGCAGGAACAGGTCCTTTGGGAAGGAGCATGCAAAGGCGGCAAGATGGCGGGCTACACGGGCAACTACCTACGGGTAGAAAGGCCTTTTGACGCAGCAAAGATTGGAACCATAGAAACCGTTACCCTATGACACAGGCAAAACTGACCTTCCTTGGAACCGGCACCTCATTGGGAGTACCAATAGTCGGATGCACATGCCCCAAATGTACATCCACGGACAGCAAGGACAAGCGGTTCCGTGCCTCTGCACTGGTAGAATACGGCGGACTAAGGATACTGATCGATGCAGGCCCGGATTTCAGGGACCAGCTGCTTAAGGCGGGCATCTGCAATCTGGACGCAATACTGCTCACACACAACCATAAAGACCATACCGGTGGCCTTGACGACGTCAGGGCCCTCAACTACATAGGCCGCCAGGCCGTTGCCATCTGGTGCGAAAAAGCCGTATATGAATCGCTCAAGGCTTCGTACGACTATATTTTCTCTCCGGTAAAGTATCCCGGAGCGCCGGAAGTAAATATACACCTTATTGATGAAGACCCCTTTGTTATGTATCCTGACCACAGCGGCAAAGTGCTGGAATGGGTTCGTAACGTGGGATACAGGTTCCGCCTGCCGGACGGCTCGCTTATCATGCCCGCCGATCCCGTCGCCGTTGCAGAAAAGGTTCAGGACCCCGATTTTACAGGCCTTTGCACCGGCAGTCTGGGAGGCGGAGCGGAAATCATTCCGATACGCGGTCTTCATGACAAAATGCCCGTCCTGGGCTTCAGGTTCGGGCAGATAGCCTATATTACGGACATGAGCTCCATTCCGGAAAAGGAGTTCGCAAAATTAAAGGGTCTGAAACATATTACCCTTAACACGGTCAGCTACAACCCGCATCATTCCCATTTTTCCCTGTACGAGGCGCTGGATATTGCAGACAGGGTTGGTGCAGAAAACACATGGCTGACACACCTAAGCCACACATTTCCCTGCCACTTAGACTTTACCAAAGAACTTGAATCCCTCTGTCAAGAAAGAAACATCCACAGTAAAATTCTACCCGCTTATGACGGGCTTATTATTCATTAAATATGAAAAAAGTTGCACTTTTCCTCCTTTTCCTTCTGCCTCTCAGTGCACTGGCTCAAGGAAATGACCTCCTTTTGGATTATCACAACGAATCCGGGAGCGCACTGCCGCTTTATAGGGGCAGACTTGCAACTAAGTACAGTTTTTCTTACAACGGAGTCTATACCTGGGACAGGGCAGGCTTCCGCGAAGGCGATCTTATCTATGAAGGGAAACTGTATAAGGGCTTGCAAATGGACATCAACGCACATTCACAAACGCTGCTTGTGCATGTGCCGGAGAGTTTCTCCGTGGTGGATCTTGGCAGCGACGGTGTAGACAGCTTTTCCCTTGGAAATACTGTTTACAGGAATCTATCAGCCAAAGGCATCAATGTTCCCAAAGGCTTCTACAAAGTTGTCTATGAGGGCAAAGAATGCATTTATGAGCGTATCGACAAAGAATTCCGCAGGGACATCAACAGCAAAAACGACGGTAGCATCGGCTACAAGGATCCCAATTTCAAAGAGGGAGTTTTTGAGATTTTTGTCCAGCACAGGGCATTCTATCATGTAGATGCCAACGGCAAGGCAAAGAAATTTTCCAGCCTTAAGGCATTGCTTAAAAAACACAAGGACTTGCGCCGCGAAGTAACTAACTATGAATAAACTGTTTACAAAAATACTTCTTGTCGGCGCCTTGGCTCTATTTGCCATTGCTGCATCTGCGCAGGACCTGTCCGTAAGGATGGTATCCGCCGATTCCCTTGTTTCCGTCATCCGCAACAAATGCAGCCAGAAAGCATATCTGGCCGCTGGATACAAGGATGCCAGCTTCTATTCTGTTTCTGCTTCCAACCCGGAAGAGTTTATTAAATCCGCTCTGGCCAAATTCAAGGCCAACGGTTACACAGTCACCCGGTACAACGACGTCCTTTACATACTCCAGGGCCGCGCCCTGCAGACTTCGCTTCCTACCGGCTGGTTCTCCAAAGGTGCAAAAGAGGCTGTAGCCAGCACCACAGAGGAGGTATCCCAGACTGCATCGCTGCTTAATAAAGTATACGAGATTGGCGAAGAGCGTAATGCCCGAAGCGGCATTGCCACTATCAGGGGCAAGGTTCGCGACGCTGCCAGCGGTGAGCCCGTAGTAGGAATCACGGTTTCCGACAAAAACGGAAAGTACACCATGACAGATTCTTACGGCGACTGGACCCTGCAGGTTCATACCGGACGTAACGTCCTGTCCTTCAGGGGATATCCAATGGAAGACACCACCCTTGAAGTCATCATCTACGAGAACGGAGCCCTGGATCTTAATATGAAAGAGCAGGTGGTAACACTGCAGTCGGCTACAGTATCCGCCGACGCCGTCGCCACTCACCGTTCGGCCAGGATGGGCGTAGAACGCATCCAGCTTGAAAGAATCAAAAAACTGCCTTCCGCCTTCGGAGAAAGCGACCTTATCAAGGCTGTGCTGGCCCTGCCGGGCGTACAGACAGTTGGAGAGGCTTCTTCCGGCTTCAATGTTCGAGGCGGTTCAGTGGACCAGAACCTTATCCTCTTCAACGAGGGTACGGTTTACTACCCCAACCACTTGTTCGGCATCTTCTCTTCATTCAATTCCGATGTCATTAGTGAGGCCGAGCTTTACAAGAGCTCCATTCCTGCATCGATGGGAGGCCGAATTTCTTCCGTACTGGACATCCACACCCGCACCGGAAACGGCAAGAAGATTACCGGTTCCCTGGGCATCGGACTCCTTACCGGAAGGCTCGCGCTTGAAGGCCCTATCCAGAAAGACCGCACTACCTTCGTTCTTGCAGCCAGAACCACTTATTCCAACTGGATTATGAGCCTGCTGCCGGACGAGAGCCACTATCACGGAGGCAAGACCTACTTTGGAGACGTAAACGCAAGCATATCGCACAAGTTTAACGAGAACAACACTCTGAATTTGTACGGTTACTATTCAGCCGACAAGTTCTCTTTCTCTTCCGACACTACCTTCCGTTATTCCAATATGAACTTTGCCGCCAGGTGGCACAGCATTTTAACTGACAACCTTACCATGGATGCATCGGCAGGCTACGACTCTTACCATTCTTCCGTAGAAGCCGACAGGCAATACGCACAGGGCACTTTCCTGTACTCTGCTGCCATCGCCCAGCAGTTTGTAAAACTGGCATTCAAGCACCAAGTTGCGCAGAGCCATACCCTTTCCTACGGTATCAACGGCATCCGATACGGCCTTCAGCCGGGTAAGATGGAGCCGGTAGGATCGGCATCGGTGATTGAAAACAAAATGCTGGACAGCAAATCTGCCATCGAGCCGTCCGTCTTCCTTTCCGACACCTGGAAGATAAGCGAACAGGCAAGCGTGGAAGCCGGAGTCAGACTAAATGGCTTCAAAGGCAACGGAGGCAGCTACATCGGACCTGAGTTCCGCATGTCAGGTAAATACTCCCCCACCGGAAACTTCACCATGAAGGCGGGTATCAACACCATGCGTCAGAGCATACATCTGGTAACGAATACCTCTACCATTTCGCCTATGGACGTTTGGGTTCTGTCCGGCAAAGATGTCAAGCCGCAGACCGGCTATCAGGCCGCAGCAGGACTCTATTGGACAAGCGACAATTCCATTGACTTCACCCTTGAGGGCTACTGGAAGCAGCATAGAGGCGGCCTGGACTACATTTCCGGAGCAACCCTGGTTATGAATCCGGAGCTTGAAAAAGACCTTGTAACAACAGAAGGCAAGGCCTACGGAGTAGAGGCCATGGTCCGCAAGAGCCAGGGCAAACTTAACGGCTGGCTGTCTTATACCTTCTCCCGCGCACAGTACCGTGAGACGCAGAAAGACGACCCCAACCCCATCAACGGAGGCGCCTGGTACAATGCTCCTCACGACAAGCCGCACAACATAAAGATGGCCCTGAACTACAAGTTCACCCACAGGTACAGCATTTCCCTGGGTCTGGACTATTCTACCGGCCGTCCTATCACCGTGCCGATAGGCTATTACAAATATGGCGGACACTGGCGTCTGGCTTATTCCGACAGGAACTCTTACCGCATTCCGGACTATTTCAGGATGGACGCTGCGCTTAACATAGAGCCCAGCCACTACCTTAAGGCCCTTACCCATTTCTCTATCACCATAGGCGTTTACAACGTCACGGGAAGGAAGAATGCCTACTCTGTTTACTATACCATGAAGGGCGATAACCCCATGCCTCAGGGCAACATGGTTTCAGTTTTTGCTACACAGATTCCATATATCAACATCAATATCAGCTTCTAACAATGAAAACATTTGGAACATACCTACTTGCAGCCATGCTGGCAATTGTGCCGGCCTGCACATATCCGTTCGAGGCTGATATGAAAGACTCCGACGACGTATTCATTATCGAGGGCAGCATTACCATAGGCTCCTATTCCAACATATCCGTCAGCAAGATCATTAAACAGGGAGAGGTCGAACCCGGTCCGGTTCCAGCCTTCACCGTTAAGCTTGAATCGAAGGACGGAGATGTTATAGAAGCCACCGGAAAAAACCCTTATCTTCTTGATACAAGGAATCTTAGCCCGGACAAAAAGTACCGGCTTCGCCTTACATCGGCCGCCGACAATTCCGTATTCACGACGGATTGGACGGAAGTGCTCGGTTCCCCGGAAGTCGATAACCTGAAGTACGAAATCGATGGCAATACCATCAAGGTGAAGATAAGCCTTCATTCCGACGACAACCCTTACTTCTGCATCAGTTACGACGAGCAGTGGGAATACGATGCCTGGGTCTGGACAGATTATATTTATAATACCAGCATCAAGGAGGTAACCCACGGTATTTATCCTTATTACACGTGCTGGGGACAGACAGATGCTACCAAATCTACAACCATTTCTGCAGAGGCATATATCGACAACAAGCTTATCGACTACCCTGTAGTGAGCATGTACAACACCGAGCGCAAGATTTCCAAGTTGTACAAGATTATCCTGAAGGCCAGCCTGATCCCGGAAGAGAGCTACCGATACTGGCAGAATCTGGACAAGATTTCAAAGCCCGATGGAGACCTGTTCTCCCCTATTCCTAGCAGTATGAGGGGCAACATTTACATAGAGGGTCATCCTAAGAAGCAGGTTTTGGGCTACATTGGCTTTGCAGCTGCCAAGGAATTGGAGCTTTACATAGACAATTCGGAGACCAATTTCTATAAGCCTCCTTACGACTACATTAACTATATCCTAAGTGACAAAAAAGAAAGCGCCATTGACAGGGCAGAGTACATGGACCTTTACGCCCGCGGATACTGGCCATTCGACTGCATAATAATGCCAATGGGCCTTGAAGGTGTTGTCGTTGGGTATATCTGGGTCAATCAGGAATGTGTAGATTGTAGAAGACAGGGCGGAACAACCCAAAAACCCGCAAACTGGGGTAAAGATTAAAGACAAGATGAAAAAAGCATTAATATCGATATTGGCCTTTGGCCTTGCCCTGACAAGTGTTTTTGCTCAGGGAATCAGTTTCGAGCGCGTTTTCCTGTCTACCGACAGAAACTTTTACGCAGCCGGCGAAACCATTTACCTTTCCGCCTTCTGCACCGACGGGAACGGTGACCTGTCGACGTTCAGCGCAGTTGCCTACGTAGAGCTTTTCGCTGAAGACGGTATGGTAGCATCGGCAGAACTCGGCCTCTTTGGGGGTCGTGGCGCAGGAAGCTTAACCATCCCTGCCGGTCTTCCCACAGGCAACTACCGCCTGGCAGCATACACCGCCATCGCCAAAAACATTCCGGACTTCGACTATACCACAGGCTCGCGCGTGTTATCCGTTTACAATACGGAATCCGTACAGAAGGCTGCGGACGTTGTATTTACCGATACTCCTTCCGTCACCCGGACAGAGCGCACAGAGTTTGGCGGCATTTCCATCAGCAGGGAGGGCGATACCTTCAGCATCGTCAGCCCCAATGACGCAACCATCTCTGTATCAATTTATAAAGACGAGGACCTGCCGGTTTACGACAATGCCGGAATTGACGGCTTCATGGCTAACATCCCCAAATATACTTCATATGTAAAGAATGTGATTCCGGAATATGAGGGCCAGATCCTGTATGCTTCTGTGGACGGGGCCTCAGAACTGGAAGGAACGGATCTGTACATAGCCACACCGGGAAATAACAACGACCTTTATGCAGCTACGCTTCGCGACGGCAAGGCTACCTTCTTCAGCGCCAATATTTACGGAGATAAGGATATGGCCGTTATGCTGAAAGAGAAATCCGGCCAGTGGCAGGCAGACTTCAAAAAGCCTTTCGTGGGCCTTAAAGGAGTCGCAGCACCCGCACTTGAGTTGTCAGAGTCAATGAAAGGCGCCATCGAAAGACTGGGTACGGCAGCCGCCATCACAAAGGCCTTTGACGCCGACACCCTTTATTCCCAAATGCCTTCACGCAGGATGAAGTTCCTTGGGGACAACTGCAAACGCTACAAGCTGGACGACTATACCCGTTTCCGCACAATGCAGGAAGTCTTTATTGAAATCCTGGGCGGAACTACGGTACGTTCTACGGCAAACGGACGTGAGGTCTTTGTAAGGTGTGAGGACGACTTCAACCAGACGCCGGCATACAGGGCTAATCCCTGCCTTGTAATCCTGGACGGCGTTCCGGTGCTTGACCACGACCTTATCCTGGAATTCGATCCACTTATGATCAAGTCTGTAGAGGTTTATCCGTTCGATTATTCCTTCGGTATTACCAACTACTCCGGCATACTTAGTTTCTCTACCTATAAGGCAGATCTTGGAGGCTTTAAGTTTGGGGACAACGTGAAGATCATCTCCTTCAAGGGTCTCTCCTACCCCCTTGCCTTCACCAATGCCGGATTCCCGGAGAGCTATCCTACAGTAAGGCAGACCCTGTATTGGAGTCCGCTGCACAAGCTTGCTGCCGGAGAGCCGTCAGTTCTGAACTTCAATGTTCCGGATGAACCCGGTCGTTACGTAATAAAGATAGAGGGAATGACTGCCAAGAGCAGGCAGCCAATCTATAAAGAACTGGTATTCTAAAGATTAGGACCCGGGACTTCTCCTTCATCAATGAGGCGACGGAGAAGTCTGGTCCAGTCTTCCTGGCCGGTAAAGCCGGTAAGACTTTCCAGATTTTCCTGCAAAGCGGCAAGAGTATATACTCCGCCGCTTTTTTCTATGAATGCCTTTATTGCGGCCTCCAGCGATTCAGGACGGGGCTGTACTCCACGTCGGCAGACGTCGCAGGTGCCGCAGGCGGGTGCATCAGCCTGGCCAAAGTAGGCCAACAGCTTGCGGCTGCGGCAGGTGGCATCGTCCGACACATAATCTGTCATGGCCTCGCAGCGGGCATGATAACTGTCTTTCAGACGCTGGTAAAGAAGAGGAGAAAGAGCTACGTTCCCGGGTTCCAGACGCGGATGCGACAGAGTTATCACGTTAGCCCTGTCCTGCGGTACATAATTGATTACGTGCATTATAGCCAGCTTATACAGCAGCTGGTGCAAGGCCGGGATATCGATTCCAAGCTTGGAGCAAATGTAGTCTTCTTCTATGGCGACAGACCAGGAAAATATGCCCTCGTACCTTCGCATCAGAAGGTCAAGCAGAGGCACGGCCAGAGGATCTCCAAAGTCTATATCGTACAGTTCCTGACGGCTGGCCCTTATCTTTACGCGAAGCTCGATTTCCATGTCTTCCGTAAAGGTCCAGTGGCCCTGACGCTCAATATATTTAATAGCATAATATACCTCTTGGCGGCCGAGTGAGAAGTGCTTGCAGAAATCTTCAAGATTGAACTTCAACATTCTGCCCTCTCCGGTGTTGTATGGGATGTCAAAGAAGGCGTGCACCTTCTGATATATGTCTTCTACGAAGTCTACCGGGGGGAAGCTGACTTTTTCCAGCTGCCGCAGGCGCTGAAGGTCGGTTGAATTCCATAGCTGAACCGCATAAGACCTAAGGCCGTCACGTCCTGCCCTTCCTGCCTCCTGGAAATAGGCCTCCGGGCTGTCCGGAAGGTCAAGATGCACGACAAAACGCACATCCGGCTTGTCTATTCCCATACCGAAGGCGTTGGTGCAGACCATCACCCTTATCTTGTCCTGACGCCAGGCCTCCTGACGCTCGCTTCGCATCGTGTGGCTCAGGCCGGCGTGGTAATAGGAGGCGGAAATGCCGTTTGCAGAAAGCATGGCCGCCACTTCCTCTGTCTTGGCACGGTTGCGGACATAAACGATGCCCGTACCTTTGACAGCATTACAAATTGACATCAGTTGTCCGGCTTTGTCCTCTGCACGACGCACCACATAACTAAGATTGGGGCGCTCGAAGCTGCTGCCGATTAGATTCTCTTCCTTGAAGCCCAGCCTTGCCATTATGTCCTTTGCCACTGCCGGAGTGGCAGTTGCCGTCAGGGCGATGACAGGAGCGTCAACCTCTTTGCGGAGCTCCCCTATCTTAAGGTAGTCCGGACGGAAGTCGTAGCCCCATTGGCTTATGCAATGTGCCTCGTCCACGACGATGTAGCTGACATTCATCTGCGGCAGGTAGCTGCGAAACAGGAAGGTCGAAAGGCGTTCCGGCGAAACGTACAGGAACTTGAAGTCTCCGTAGCAGGCATTGTTAAGGATGGTATCGACCTCGTACCTGCCCATACCGGCATGAATAGCAAGAGCTTTGATGCCGCGGTCCTGTAACGTGCGCACCTGATCTTTCATAAGTGCGATGAGCGGAGTGACAACAATTGCGATGCCATCCTTCATCATTGCCGGAACCTGGAAACAGACGCTTTTTCCGCCGCCGGTGGGAAGCAGGGCAAGTGTGTCTTTTCCGGCAACTGCAGATTCTATGATCTCCTGTTGCCTGGAACGGAAGCTTTTATAGCCCCAATATGTACCCAAAACTTCAAGCGCTGTCATAAATATTTGACTTAAAACATTTTACATCCGGCAAAAATCGGACTTGGCAACAAATTTGCAGCACAAATTTAAGAAAATTACTGTATAAATCCGTGAATTTGTGTAAATTTGCAGACTGGAAAGTTAAACTAAAAAATATAAAAAACTATGCCTAAATTCGATTTGAGCAAGTATGGTATCAAAGGTGTAAAGGAAGTTCTTTACAACCCTACCTACGAGGTTCTTTACAACGAGGAAACAAAACCCGGTCTCGAGGGCTATGACAAAGGTCAGGTAACCGAGCTTGGTGCTATCAACGTAATGACCGGTATCTACACCGGACGTTCTCCTAAAGACAAATACATTGTCTATGACAACACCACCAAGGAAGGCAAACCCGGAGAGATCTGGTGGGACACCGAAGGCTATCACAACGATAACCACAAAATGTCTGTAAAGACCTGGAAGGCAGTCAAGAAGCTTGCTCAGCAGCAGCTTAGCGGCAAACGCCTCTTTGTTGTTGACGGTTTCTGCGGAACTCACGCAGACACCCGCATGAAGGTTCGCTTCATCATGGAAGTAGCATGGCAGGCACACTTCGTTACCAACATGTTCATCCGTCCTAAGAACCAGAAAGAGTTCGACCAGGAGCCTGACTTCGTAGTTTACTGCGCAGCAAAGGCTAAGGTTGACAACTATCAGGAGCTTGGTCTCCGCTCAGAGACCTGCGTTGCTTTCAACGTTACTTCACGTGAGCAGGTTATCCTCAACACCTGGTACGGTGGTGAGATGAAGAAGGGTATGTTCTCAATGATGAACTACTACCTTCCCCTCAAGGGCATCGCAGCAATGCACTGCTCTGCAAATACCGACATGAACGGTGAGAACACCGCTATTTTCTTCGGCCTCTCCGGCACCGGTAAGACCACTCTTTCAACTGATCCTAAGCGCCTCCTCATCGGTGACGACGAGCACGGCTGGGACAACAAGGGTGTCTTCAACTTCGAGGGCGGTTGCTATGCAAAGGTTATCAAGCTTGACAAAGAGTCAGAGCCCGATATTTACAACGCTATCCGTCGCGACGCTCTCCTTGAGAACGTAACCGTTGACGCACAGGGTAAGATTGACTTCAACGACAAGAGCGTTACAGAGAACACTCGCGTTTCTTATCCTATCTATCACATCAACAACATCGTTCGCCCGGACAGCCACGGACCCGCAGCAAAGCAGGTTATCTTCCTTAGCGCAGATGCATTCGGTGTACTTCCTCCGGTATCCATCCTCAGCGCAGAGCAGACCAAGTACTACTTCCTCAGCGGCTTCACCGCAAAGCTTGCAGGTACAGAGCGTGGCATCACTGAGCCTACTCCTACCTTCAGCGCTTGCTTCGGCCAGGCCTTCCTTGAGCTTCACCCTACCAAGTATGCAGAGGAGCTCGTTAAGAAGATGAAGAAGAGCGGTGCAAAGGCTTACCTTGTAAACACCGGCTGGAACGGTACCGGAAAGCGTATCTCTATCCGCGACACCCGTGGTATCATTGACGCTATCCTCAACCACAGCATCGACGCTGCTCCTACCAAGACTATCCCTTACTTCAACTTTGTAGTTCCTACCAAGCTTGAGGGTGTAGACACCGGTATTCTTGATCCTAGGGACACCTACAAGAATGCGGCTGAATGGGAAGAGAAAGCAAAGGACCTTGCAGGACGTTTCATCAAGAACTTCCACAAGTACGAGTCCAACAAGGCCGGTAAGGCTCTTGTAAAGGCCGGTCCCCAGCTTTAATCCAGCTGAAACCCAATAAAAAATCCTGCTCGAATTGAGCAGGATTTTTTAGTTTACAGTGATTAAGAAAAATCTTAATTATTCAGCCTTACCGTTACTGCCAAGAACGTTAACGATCTTGTCAATGTAAAGCTTCTTCATTTCGTCACGAGCAGGACCAAGATATTTACGAGGGTCGAACTCACCGGGTTTCTCGTTGAATACCTTGCGAATAGCTGCGGTCATTGCAAGACGGCTGTCAGAGTCGATGTTGATCTTGCAAACAGCGCTCTTGGAAGCCTCGCGAAGCTGCTCCTCAGGAATACCAACTGCATCGGGAAGTTTGCCACCGTTAGCGTTGATAATGTCTACATACTCCTGGGGAACTGATGAAGAACCGTGAAGAACGATAGGGAAACCGGGGAGCTTCTTCTCGATCTCGTGGAGAACGTCGAATGCGAGGGGCGGAGGTACAAGACGGCCGGTCTTGGGGTCACGGGTGCACTGCTCGGGTTTGAACTTGTAAGCACCGTGGCTGGTACCGATAGAGATTGCAAGGCTGTCGCAACCAGTGCGGGTAGCGAAGTCGATAACTTCCTCAGGACGAGTGTAGTGAGACTCCTCTGCGGAAACCTCATCCTCTACGCCTGCGAGAACGCCAAGTTCTGCCTCTACGGTAACATCGTACTGATGAGCGTAATCAACAACCTTCTTGGTAAGAGCGATGTTCTCTTCGTAAGGAAGTGAAGATGCATCGATCATAACTGAGCTGAAGCCCAGGTCTACGCAGCTCTTGCAAAGCTCGAAGCTGTCGCCGTGGTCAAGATGAAGAACAATCTGGGGCTTCTCCCAACCGAGTTCCTTGGCATAAGCAACTGCACCTTCTGCCATGTAACGGAGAAGAGTCTGGTTAGCGTAGTTGCGTGCGCCCTTGGATACCTGAAGGATAACAGGAGACTTGGTCTCTGCTGCAGCCATGATGATGGCCTGAAGCTGCTCCATGTTATTGAAGTTGAATGCGGGGATAGCATATCCACCGGCAACGGCCTTTGCGAACATTTCGCGGGTATTAACAAGGCCCAATTCTTTGTAAGATACCATAGTTTAAACTATATTGTTTAATGATTATTTTTGCCGATAATTATTTGTAATCACTTCAAAAATCAGGCAAATTTAATTAAATTTGCAGAAATCTTCAAGGGCATCAAGCCGCTAAAACGATAAATGTTATGGCCTGCAAGAAAAAAGAACAAAAAACCGGTAAAGTATTGATTTTCTCGGCCCCTTCGGGTTCGGGAAAAAGCACTATAGTCAATCATATTCTTGGACTTCACCCAGAGATAGAATTCTCTGTATCAGCCACTTCCCGTCCGCCCCGCGGCCAGGAGCAGGACGGCGTGGAATACTACTTCCTTAGCGTAGAAGAGTTCCGCCGCCGCATAGAGGCAGACCAGTTCGTAGAGTATGAGCAGGTGTACGAAGGCCGTTATTACGGCACCTTGAAGAGCGAGGTTGAGCGCATCTGGGCCAAGGGCCATGTGATTATTTTTGATGTCGATGTCAAAGGTGGCGTCAACCTTAAAAAGTACTTCGGGGACAAAGCCCTTTCCGTATTCATCCAGGCTCCTTCAGTAGAGGAGCTAAGGCGCAGGCTTATCTTCCGCAACACCGATGCTCCTGAGGCTATCGCAGAGCGCGTAGCCAAGGCCGCAGAGGAAATGACTTACGCTCCCAAGTTTGACGTTGTCCTAATAAACGACAATCTGGACAAGGCTTACGCCGAGGCCGAAAAGATGGTGGACGATTTCCTTAAATAAAATGAAAATCGCGGTTTACAGCGGCAGCTTCAATCCGCTGCACATTGGCCATCTGGCCATATTAAGGTATCTGGTGAAAACCGCCGGCTACCAGCGTGTGCTGCTGATCGTAAGTCCGCAAAGCCCGTTCAAGGATGCCGCTTCCAACCTTAGCGGCCAGGCCCGCTACGAGGCAGCCTGCGAGGCCTTGGCCCGCCATCCGGAGCTAAAGGGCATAGAGGCATCGGACATAGAACTGTCAATGGAGCCGCCGCACTATACCATACGCACTCTGGACACCCTCCGTGCCCGAAATCCCAAAGATAGCATCACACTGGTAGTAGGTGCGGACAATCTGGAAAGCTTCCCCCGCTGGCGCGACTACAAACGCATTTTAAAAGAGTACGGCATTGCCGTATATCCGCGCAAGGGTTATCACCGCGGCCATCTTAAGGCCCGGCTGATGAAAGAGGATCCTTCCTATAAGATAGAGCTCCTGAATGCCCCGCTGGTTACAATCTCATCTACAGAAATCCGCAGCGCAGACGGCAAGGATATGTCAAAATGGCTGATGTAATATGAATACAGAGACAGAGAGAAAGTTTTTGGTAAAGGACGACAGTTTCCGTGCTGCCGCTGTCAAGACTTATTCCATTAGGCAGGGTTACATCGCCCATGATGGCGGCAACACCGTGCGCATCCGCATCCGGGACGATGAAGGCTTTCTTACCATTAAGGGCAAGACTACCGATGACGGCCTTAGCAGGCCGGAGTGGGAGATGCAGATTCCCCTTCAGGACGCCCTGGAGCTGTTCAAGCTTTGCAAAAGCGGCCGCATAGAAAAGTTCCGCCACATTGTTCCGGCAGAAGGCGGCCTTAAGTGGGAAGTAGACGAATTTCTTGGAGAAAACGAGGGCCTAGTCATGGCAGAGATAGAGTTACCCTCCCCTGACGCTACCTTCGCCCGCCCCTCCTGGCTGGGCACAGAAGTCACCGGCGTCTCCTCTTACTACAACTCCTACCTCTCCAAACACCCCTACAAGACCTGGTAAAGGCGCAAAACTCATAGGTTTTGCGCCTTTCCTTCTACATCAAGCCACAACGAAGAAGCGGCCCGGATCGAAGCGAAGCAGTTGTTCATTATTCCTTTTCTACATCAAACCACAACGCGTGGCATAACGGACATGAAACACTGCGGTTGTTCATTATTCCTTTTCTACATCAAACCACAACTTCTGAACGACTCATAAATTTTTATTAAAGTTGTTCATTATTCCTTTTCTACATCAAACCACAACTGGAAGGTTGGATTTATAACTTGTGAACCCGTTGTTCATTATTCCTTTTCTACATCAAACCACAACTCATCACGAATCCAATCATCACAAAACTTGTTGTTCATTATTCCTTTTCTACATCAAACCACAACGTCCTCCTGGTGCTGGTTTTCTGGTGGTTGTTGTTCATTATTCCTTTTCTACATCAAACCACAACTTATGAAGAAGCCTGTGAAGCTGCCATTAAGTTGTTCATTATTCCTTTTCTACATCAAACCACAACATTTAATTCATGCTATTAAAAATAACACAGTTGTTCATTATTCCTTTTCTACATCAAACCACAACTCCTATGTGGCTAAAAATCCCCATTGGGACGTTGTTCATTATTCCTTTTCTACATCAAACCACAACTTGACGGATGCCAAGACCGCCCAGAGGGTGTTGTTCATTATTCCTTTTCTACATCAAACCACAACCTGCTCAATCCACTTATCGTATGCTTCCTGGTTGTTCATTATTCCTTTTCTACATCAAACCACAACAAGGGGGCATTTCCTATCCATTCCGTATTGTTGTTCATTATTCCTTTTCTACATCAAACCACAACTATATCTTCAAAATACAATTCAGGTGAGAAGTTGTTCATTATTCCTTTTCTACATCAAACCACAACTATCTCCTTCCGCTTTTCGGCATTGTCACCGTTGTTCATTATTCCTTTTCTACATCAAACCACAACCTATTCTTGCTGTTTCTCAGCCCGTTCCCGGTTGTTCATTATTCCTTTTCTACATCAAACCACAACAGTATGCGAAGAATCATACACGCCACCACAGTTGTTCATTATTCCTTTTCTACATCAAACCACAACCCAAACACGGTATGTTTCATCGTCCAATACGTTGTTCATTATTCCTTTTCTACATCAAACCACAACTCTGTCCTGATACTCTTTCGTTCCTCGGGGTTGTTCATTATTCCTTTTCTACATCAAACCACAACTCTTCCTGACTCTTGGGAGACAATGACCCCGTTGTTCATTATTCCTTTTCTACATCAAACCACAACTAATGTTTTGTTTCTAAGTATCGGCTTAGGTTGTTCATTATTCCTTTTCTACATCAAACCACAACTACGGCGGGGTCGTCCACCAGGCTGATACGTTGTTCATTATTCCTTTTCTACATCAAACCACAACTCCGCATCCGCCACGACCTTTTCGTATGCGGTTGTTCATTATTCCTTTTCTACATCAAACCACAACTCGGTTGCATCGGTATAGGACTGGCATTTAGTTGTTCATTATTCCTTTTCTACATCAAACCACAACAGCGCTTGAGGTGTGCTGCACGGGCAAGGTGTTGTTCATTATTCCTTTTCTACATCAAACCACAACAGAGTTGCAGAGTATTGTTGCAGAGTTGCGTTGTTCATTATTCCTTTTCTACATCAAACCACAACCGTTTACGGCGAAGTACCGAACATTTTATTGTTGTTCATTATTCCTTTTCTACATCAAACCACAACAATGCGGCAGAAGGTGAATCCTTCATTCTTGTTGTTCATTATTCCTTTTCTACATCAAACCACAACCTCAGTTGGTTTTTCCAGTGAAAATCAAAGAATTACAAGCCTAAAAGCAAGTTGGAAAACTCCCATATCATGCCAAGGAAGCACTTTGATGTAGTATTTTTACAAATATATTAAAACAATTCCAATTGTAACGGAGTTTCCGGCAAAGGTGAACGTTTTGATCCCCAAAAGTTCTCTATTTCTCCATACTGTTTATCCGTTACAGACATAATACTCACCATTCCAGAAGGTGGGACAAAACTCCTTATTCTTCTCACATGCACATCCCGATTCTCCTTCGACGGACAATGTCTTATATAAACTGAGTATTGCATCATCCGAAAGCCATCCTTCTCCAAATCCTTTCTAAACCCCGCAGCGTACTTCCTCTCTTTCTTGGTAGTAGTTGGCAAATCGAAAAACACAAATAACCACATTACATGATAAGCATTTAATCTATATTCGGTAATCATGACTATAGAATAGGAAAAGATAACTGTTTAGCCTCTCCATTAAAACACTTTACCAGAGAAGCAGTGGTTATTGACAGCCCTACTTCCATTGGTCTCGTAATAGTACCAAAGGTTGTATCTTTAAAAAATACTCTAAGCAATTCTTGCTTTGCGTTTATATCCAGTTTATTAATTCCCCTGCTAACCAACTCATATACAATTTGATCCACATATGGCCTATAGGGTTCCATCAAATCATCCGCCAACGGAAAGGCATTATACCTATTCTTATGAAACAGTCCGAAAGCCGGGAACAAACCAGAACCCATAATGGCACGAGCCATTCCCGCTCTAAGAATTGAATAGCCATAATTCAACATACCATTAGGCATCCCGCCGTCTCTAGACCTAACGAAATCAGATCCGAACAACAACCTCCAATACATCCTGGCCGCTATACCTTCCCGGTTGTCAGAATCACCACTCTTAACATTCATGTAATATGGCTTCAAACTATCCCCATCCTTACCCAACTCATTAAGCAACCTGGCCTGATTCTCAATCTTTGCTGATACAATTTGTTTCCATAGATTCTTCTTCAACGGAACTGACGCCTCAATCTGAGTTTTATAAACCTCGGCCAAGACATTATTAGATTCAAGGTTAAGCAGCATCGAGGACGGCATTTTCTTAGCGTCACAAAACACCACAGCGACATTATTCTTTGCCAGCGCATCCATCGCCGGAATTGTAATGGAAACCGATTGGTCTTCTATTACTGCATATCCGATATCCTCTATAGGACATGTTTTAATCTCCCCCGTCTCCTTATTCTCAATAACCAACTGGCAATTTTTAAGGGACAGGCGGCATGAACTACCAAAGAATAATGTTCTCTTTACCATAAAGGGTGCGGTTTGAAAACAATTCTTCCAGTTTCGGTTATGTCAAAGTCAACGCCTTCTACCCAAATATTGAGTTGATGATGCGTTAGAACCACTATCGGTCGAATACCTTCACCAATTTGCCATTTACCATTTTTCTTTTTTAATTCTGAAGAAGGGCGAGCTTCTAGATGGTGCTTTAATTCAACCATCCCGTACCGTTCCGTATTATACTTAAGCCCCGTCACCTTATATAACCGCTTCGACAACTCAACAGAATCACATTCAAGTAATTCAGCGGGGCTATTATCATAAAACAGAACCATTGTTCCTATCTTTAAAACAAACCTCAACGGATTATCTTTATCATCAGACAAAGGAATAACGTTATCCCGTTTCCCGTTAATCATTTTTGTCGCATCCAATGCATTCAACAACTTGAACGATGGCTTCTTCGTGCCATAGACAGCCATACAATAGTTATTATCATTGGCTACGTAATAATTCTGTTTATAATCTTTGTCCGATTTAAACCTTTGCTCCTTAAGAGAAATTGGCTTTGTAACAGAAGGCACAAAAATCCTTACCTTGTTAATAGGGATACGTAGGGTTTCATTCATCCAAACACCTTCTGCTACGGCTTTCTTTAGTGAACCATGCTTTTCTACCGCAGCCTTGACCTTATCTCTAACAGTCTCATCTACGATTTTGTCAATGTCAGAATCCTTCAAAGAATCCAGGCTCTTTCTGACCACATATTTAACCTCGTCATTAACCTTAATAGAGCCATAGAACGTATCCAAATGCAAAGAGCCTCTTGCAGAATCACCCCTTGCATACATTACTTTACCAGCATCATTTCTCTGTATAACACCCCTTACTCTAAGTTTCTTCTTAGCGCACTTGGACATATTGTCCGGAGTATAATGCGGCACCGTCAATTCCGATGTAATGGCAAGAACATCCTCAGTAAAGGTTGGCCATGGTTTCTCAAAAAACGGACGTTTTCCTCGTCCAAACCTATACTCTTCATCCTGCTTCATGAATCCTGCCCACGCATCGTATTCGTTCTTTCCGATACAAGCAATAGTTACGGCATCAATACAATGATGAGAGTGATTCACGCGTTCTTTCTTTTCGTACTCGTTCTGCAGTCCCCATGCCTTCCTGAATTCAGCGGTTGTAGCACCTTTGACCACATATATCTTATTGAAAACTGTCTTAAGGTACATCCTGGCGTACCTACCGATAATACCGATGTCAACTCCCTGCCTGTTAGAGAAACCTTCAGGGACTTTATCCATGACAAACCTGTTATATTTGCCACGCCAATAGTCCCTTTCCATGGTCATTAAATGGGCCCGGCGGATAGCATTATCCTTTTCTTCCTTTGAAGAAGCATGCTTACTCTTACGACGCCAGAAAACTATTTGCTTGTCTAGTTCTTCTACTTTATTCTTCCATTCTGACACTCTGTCAAGCAGGATAGCATGATTCTCTAATTCCGAAGGAATACAAGATTTCTTAACATCTCTGTTGAACCGACTGTCGCACAGCGTTTTATTCATTTGAGAATCATCGCCGCCACGTGACCTTGGAATTGTGTGCTCGATATCAAATTCCGTAGCACTTCCAAGGAACATCCTTGGAGTTATCTGTCTATCAGTATAGATACAACGATGGTTTTGTTCCTCATATAAACGGTATTTAAGAAGGTCCATCGTAGATGGCTCATATTCAATTCCTTCGCTCTTAAACAAAGCAATAATTGCCTGCCGATCCTGTGACCTCAAGGCTTCTTGATTCTTTTGATAATCCTGAATAGCCTTTCTTTTGTTTGTATCATTCAGGCCTCTGGCAAATTCGATGTTAATCTTTGTTTTAGAATCGATAACGCCTTCCGACAGCAAAGCATTAATTAATTTGCGTAAACGGAACAGAGCTCGCATCGCCATTGGATTCTTAAAGGCTTTTGTTCTGGGCGAGCCTAAACGGATCTGTCCATTCTCATCGGGCAAGGCCGGCTTGTATAAGTCTATTTGGGAAGGATGATAAAGCTTGTTTGCTTTTACATTAGCATCCACGCCTAACAAATAATCATAGATATTCTTGTATTTACTTGTCAAACTCTCCTTCCCGTCTACAGTTTGTCCGTCAAGCAAGATTCGGATATTCTCTTCAATATCTGATAGCCTGTCCTTATTCTCTATGATATTCTTTGGCAGAACATCGGTCAAATTCGCAAAAAATACGGCATCACTATAAACCAGTCCCCGTTTAAGCCATGGAATTATCTTATTTATCGCCTTAAGACTAAGTGAGGCATAACCCTGAGGAATATTGAATTTAGATAAGGTTCCGGCAGCCTTTTCATCAATTTGAAGCGCATCGGATAACCATTCCGTCAATTTTTCATCATTATCGAAAGAGAACAGAGCATGCCATACATCATTTACGATTTGTTCCTGTGTTTTTCCATTTCCCTTGGTATAAATAGAGCATAGATCCTCTTCCCAATCAATTGAAGGAGACGAATTAATGGCTGAAATAATTGCTGCTGACACAGGGCATCCCGGCACATCTGTTGACATCGAATAATTGAATCGATATGCATACATTCCCGAATCGTCCTTCGAACAATAATTCCCTTTTCCTGCAATAGCTTTTGCTATTTCTTCAAACTCAAAGTCCGCCTTACTCTTTCGATAGAATAAGTGCATTATCTTGGCCAACTCTTCATTATTTATTGGCCTTAAATCATCATCCGCAGGCGATTGTACTCTTATCGAGTTAATGAATTGAAGCATCCTGAATTCTTCGAATCGAGGATGGGATACCGGGCAGCAAGGTTTATCTGGTTCAAACTTACAATGCCCAACATTCCCCTTCTGGGACCTTAGCGGACGCTGATAGAAAATTGCTCTTTCCAGCTGATGAATCAATGATTCCGGAAGATTCTGCCTTTCACAAATAGCGTAAAATTCATTTTTATAATGCTCCTCTCTGGCGGTGTATCTATTTCTTATTTTTTTGCCTTCAGAATACATCTTGTAGAAGTATTCCCCGACATATTTGCAACCAGCAGCCGAAATCTCTTTTGACAAACTGCTGATACTTTCAGCGACTTTTCCATCACTTCCATCAGCTGCTTCTTTTCTATTGCTCAGGAAACCTCTACGCTGATTTAGATGATAGAGCGCTCTTCCTAAAACATATCTATCTTCCTGCTTGTTTAAATCTAACGTAGTGAAAAGAGACAAATACCTATCATGATAAGGATTCTTATCCTTATTTTCATCTGTCCTTTGCCAATTGATAAAATCCTCTTGAAGAGGAAATAGTTTTTTCCTCTTCCATTCCAAAAGGGCATCAACTGGAAGCGCAGGGCACAATTTATTATCAATCAGGACTTTCAGTAGTTCGATTTTACGAAGTCTTCTACGGAAGTAATGCCTTCTGGAAGAGCGGGCTGCCGTCCTTTCCTGAACAGCAGGCTTCTCTCCACTCTTATCATGAGCCACACCGTCTTGAAATATGTTTACGCCCTTATCTAAAAGCTTACAAACATTATTATCGCCCCTTTCAATGACAGCCCAACCAATAGAATTGGTTCCCAGGTCAAGTCCTAAAATCTTCTCCATATATTTGATTTTTCAAAAATTTCAAATACCTTTGTGACATAAGATTTTCTACATCTTATCACAATAAGGCTATATGCCGCAGGATTTTATCCTATAGCCCCGCGTACACCGTGGGGCTTTTTTGTTTTGATACGGTAGTTACAAATTTACATATATGTATCGTTTTATACAAGTGTTACTCAAAACATTGTGAATAAAAGTAACAAGAATCAGCCCTACCCCATCAAGGATATAATATAGTTTTTCGAAGGAAATCCACTTTTTTAGTGTATTTTTGAAATTATTCTCTATCTTTGCGAAAAAGAGAGTAATTATGCTGTTGGTGTTTAAAAAAGACTACTTGTCTCATATGTATGAAACAGGAGAATCGGACAAGAGCCCCTGGTTTCAGCCAGAGATCGTTAAAAAATACATAAAGGTCGTAAACATCCTTAAGCATGCAGACTCTATTGAGAAATTATTCTTCTTTAACTCACTGAATTACGAAAAGCTAAAAGGAGATAAGGCTGGTATTGAATCAGTGAGAATAGATAATAAGTACCGTTTGGAGTTTCAAACAGAAAAAATAGAAAAAGAAGTAGTTGTAACCATTTGCAATATTTTAGAAATCACAAATCATTATAAATAGGAGTTATGGCACAGAAAAGTTTTATCCCAACACATCCCGGTGAAGTCATTAAGGACGAACTGGAAGCAAGAGGAATTCCTCAGAAAGCCTTGGCGGACTGGATTGATGTTCCATACACCATGCTTAATGATATTCTTAACGAAAGAAGACCGTTGCCGGCAAGTATCGCACTGGCTCTGGAGTGCGCTCTTGGCATTTCGGCCGATATCCTTATGGGCCTGCAGGCCGATTACAATATGCAGAAAGCACGTAACGACGTTAAGATCAAACAAAAACTAAGGAGCATCAGGCCATACCCGATGCTCCCGGTAAATCAAACTGCGTAGAGTTACGTTCCCCTATTTCCTGTATTTTGCGGCCTGGGAGGCGATGAGCTCGGCGTCATCGAAGTAGTTGATCTTCATGGCGTCCTTCATCTGGTGAAGAGTCTCGGCAGCAACCTGGGCAGCAACTTCAGAACCTTTCTTAAGGATATTGTAAACCTCAGGAATATCCTGCTCGTAGGCATGACGACGGGCGCGGATAGGCTCCAGGCGGTCGTTCAGCACGTTAATCAGGAACTTCTTGCACTTCATGTCGCCAAGACCGCCACGACGGTAGTGGTCTTTAAGCTCTTCAAGGCAAGAGTAGTCCGTAAGGTATTTTGCAAAGTCCTCAGGCTCACTGAAAGCATCAAGATAAGTGAAAACACAGTTACCTTCTACCTTACCCGGATCCTCTACCTTAAGATGACCGGGATCGGTGAACATACCCTTAACCTTCTTTTCCATCTCTGCAGGGTCGTCGCTAAGATAGATGCAGTTGCCAAGGGACTTGCTCATCTTGGCCTGGCCGTCGGTACCGGGAAGCCTGCGGCAAACCTTGTTGGAAGGAAGAAGAATCTCCGGCTCTACAAGGACATCGCACTTGTAAGTTCCGTTAAAGCTGCGGACAATCTCGCGGCACTGCTCCAGCATAGGCTCCTGATCCTCGCCGGCAGGCACCGTGGTGGCCTTGAAGGCGCAGATATCAGCGGCCTGGCTTATAGGATAGGTAAAGAAACCAACGGGGAGTCCGCGGCGGTTCTCTTCTTCTGCGTCGGCATTAAAGCCGCGAAGAGCCATCTCTGCCTTAACGGTAGGATTTCTCTGGAGACGCTGAACAGTTACAAGGTTTGAGAAGAACTGGGTCATCTCGTGCAGCTGAGGTATCTGTGACTGTACAAAGATGGTAACCTTATTGGGATCAAGGCCGGCAGAGAGGTAGTCCAAAGCAACCTCTATGACGTTCTGACGAACTTTTTCCGGGTTGTCGGCGTTGTCTGTAAGTGCCTGGACGTCGGCTATGAACACGAAGAACTTGTCATAGTTGCCTTCTTCCTGCAGCAGTACCCTGTTGCGGAGTGAACCAACATAATGACCAAGATGAAGTTTGCCGGTAGGACGGTCGCCAGTAAGTATAATTCTTCCCATATTTATTTTCACTTAATAGAATCGCAAAGGTATAAAAAAAACGGTGCAGATAAAAATCCGCACCGTTTTTTTAGAATTCGCCGGATTACTGCTCATCCGGAGCGTTGTCCTGAGGACCCTGAGGACCGGGCTGAGGACCAGGCTGGGGACCCTGAGGGCCCTGGGCCTGCTGTGCCTGCTGGTACATAGCCTCAAATGCCTTGTTAAGAGCCTCTTTGTACTTGTCGATGTCGGCAAGATTCTGGGTCTTGATAGCCTCCTTAAGTGCGCTTACGTTCTTCTCTACCTCGTCCTTAACGGTTGCAGGAACCTTGTCACCGTTCTCTTTAAGGAACTTCTCTGCCTGGAAGCAAAGGGCGTCGGCCTCGTTGATCTTGTCAACGCGCTCCTTCTCTGCCTTATCTGCAGCCTCGTTAGCCTTGGCCTCGTCGCGCATACGCTTGATCTCGTCCTCTGACAGGCCTGAAGAAGCCTCGATTCTAACGCTCTGGGCCTTGCCTGTAGCCTTATCCACTGCGGATACGCTAAGAATACCGCTGACATCGATAGAGAATTTCACTGCAATCTGAGGCACGCCACGGGGTGCGGGAGCGATGCCGTCAAGATGGAAGACACCAATCTGCTTGTTGTCCTTTGCCATAGGACGCTCGCCCTGGAGCACGCGGATTTCTACTGAAGGCTGGTTGTCAGCTGCTGTAGAGAAAATCTGCTCCTTATCTACAGGAATGGTGGTGTTTGCATCAATCATCTTGGTCATAACGCCGCCAAGGGTCTCGATACCAAGTGAAAGCGGGGTAACATCGGTAAGGATCACATCCTTAACATCGCCTGCGAGCACACCGCCCTGGATGGCTGCACCAACTGCAACAACCTCATCCGGGTTAACGCTGCGGTTAGGTTCCTTGCCAAAGAAGTTCTTAACGATCTCCTGGATCTTAGGGATACGGGTTGAACCGCCCACGAGCAGAACCTCGTCAATGTCGGATACGTTCATCTTTGCTGCTGCAAGAGCGTTGCGGCAAGGCTCGATGGTACGCTGGAAGAGGTCGTCGCAAAGCATCTCGAACTTAGCCCTGGTAAGGGTCTTTACAAGGTGCTTAGGCACACCGTCAACCGGCATGATGTAAGGAAGGTTGATCTCTGTAGAAGTCTGGTTAGAGAGTTCTATCTTAGCCTTCTCTGCGGCCTCTTTAAGTCTCTGGAGAGCCATAGGGTCCTTTTTGAGGTCTGCGCCACCGTTCTCTGCTGCGAACTCGCTTGCCAGCCAGTCGATAATTACCTGGTCGAAGTCATCACCGCCAAGGTGGGTATCACCGTTGGTAGACTTAACAGCGAAGATTCCGGAGTCGAGCTCAAGGATAGAAATATCAAAGGTACCGCCACCAAGGTCGTAAACTGCAACGTTCATGCTCTTGTCAGTCTTGTCAAGACCGTATGCAAGTGCGGCTGCGGTAGGCTCGTTGATGATAAGCTTAACATCAAGACCGGCAATCTTACCAGCCTCTTTGGTAGCCTGACGCTGAGAGTCGCTGAAGTATGCAGGAACGGTTACGATTGCCTCTGTAACCTCCTGGCGAAGATAATCCTCTGCGGTCTTCTTCATCTTCTGAAGAACCATTGCAGAAATCTCCTGAGGAGAGTAGAGACGGCCGTTGATATCTACGCGGGGAGTGTTGTTGTTACCACGAACCACCTTGTAAGGAACGCGGCTTACCTCTGTGTTAACCTGATCGTAGGTCTCACCCATGAACCTCTTGATAGAGAATACGGTGTTGGCAGGATTGGTGATAGCCTGACGCTTTGCAGGGCTACCCACCTTACGCTCACCGCCTTCAGTGAAAGCAACAACTGAAGGAGTAGTACGCTGACCCTCATTGTTGATGATAACGGTAGGCTGGTTACCTTCCATTACCGCTACGCATGAATTGGTTGTACCCAAATCGATTCCAATAATTTTTCCCATATTATTAATCTCCTTTTTATCTTTTCATCTGCCAGCCCTGTCTTCAGGACCGACGCCTTCATTTATATCGAATGTTATGCCAATTCGTTTTTTCTGACATTTTGTCATATCTTTGCAGAGTAATTAGACATTTATGGAATACAGGCAACTGACGGAACAGGAGTATAAGGACCTGCAGGATAGGATCCTATATGAAGACAATCATCTTTTGATCGTATGCAAGCGCGCGGGCGAAATTGTCCAGGGTGACAAGACCGGCGACGAGACCTTGTGCGACAAATACAAGGCCTTCATTGCCATACGCAACTCCAAACCGGGTAAAGTATTCCTGGGTATCCCCCACCGTCTGGACCGCCCTGTAAGCGGCATTACCGTATTTGCAAAGACATCCAAGGCCCTTGAAAGGCTTAGCGCAGCCTTCCGCGAAGGCACAGTCCACAAGATATATCTGGCCCTGTGCGTCGCCGCACCTGAGCAGCCGCACGCCCTGCTGGAAAACTGGCTGCTTCGCCGCGAAGAGCAGAATAAGAGCTATATAGTAAAAGAAGGAAAATACAGGGATGCCAAACTGGCCAAACTTATTTACACCTACCTTGGCAGTACGGAAAGATACCATCTTTTGCAGGTCGAGCTGCTGACAGGCCGTCACCACCAGATTCGCTGCCAGCTATCCGGCATCGGCTGCACAATTAAGGGAGACCTGAAATACGGCGCGCCAAGGAGCAACCCAGACGGTAGCATCAGCCTTCATGCCAGAAGCATAACGCTTCCCCATCCTGTGACAAAAGAAGAGCTTACCGTTCTGGCCCCTGTCCCTTGTTCTTGGAAAGGAGTTTCCGGTCTCTTGCAGACTCGTCCCGAAGCTCCTTGCACCATTCCCGGGGATTAATATTATTCTCTATGCGGAAGGCGGCCAGGAAAGTAACCTTGCTGCCAAAACCCGACATCTGCCATAGATCCGATATCTTCAGGCTCATGTCATTCCTGAACAGTTCCATGGCATGACGGACACGGTAAGAGTTTACCACCCGTGCCAGATTCTTTCCGGTACAGTGATTCACACTGCGGGAAACGTATCCACGATTAGTCCCCAGATAGCGGCACAGGCGTTCCATGGTAAAAGCTGCATCAAGGTATGGTTTCTTTTCTTCCAGGTAACGTATTATCTTCTCGTAAATGCGCACCTCCATATCCGATGGCTCAGAGTCAAGGCTCTGTTTGTCCTTGCCGGCCATTGCCAGATACCGGACCGAAACCAGGAAAAGCAGGATAATGGCCAGGATCAGGAATACTCCCTGAACGATATAACGCACTGTGAATGAGGCGCCCCAGGAAGACTCTGACGCCAGAAGCAAGGCCATAAAGCACACCGAATACACATACCTGGCAGATTCTATCACAAAATCCTTTCCGCTGTATTCTCCTAATAAAAAAGAAGAATCCGCACACTTCTTGAAAAGGTTTACGGCCAGGGACACCACAACCGGCACAGCTATACCGGCGCAAAAAACCAACATACGGGGAGACCATACACCGCAAGAATCCGGATCAGGAGACAGCAGTGCAGCAATAAGGGCTGCAGCTTGATAGATTACAAGCATCAGCACTAACATTTTACCTAAAGATTTATCTGTCAAAATCAGCAACATGCTGCCGACAATAGAAAAGGAACCTATTACAGTTTCGATCATAGATCATGGCGACGTTTTTTGTTCCGTCCTTGGCGGCAAATTTACAAAAAACACCCGCCCATAATTCAATTATAGACGGGGTTTTTGTTAAATCGTATTATATTTTTACAAATCTTTACTTTGCTTTACGAATCTTTACTTTCTTTACGAATCTTGACGACTTAATTTTACGAATCTTGACTAACCAATCTTTTCAGAAACCTTCTTTGCCTTGGTTTTTATTGTATCGAAGCCCCGTCCGTAAACTCCGGTTGTAGTGGCAACTGACAGGAAAGCATCAGGATCAATGGACTTTATGTACCTGAGCATTATGTTAAGATCCGACTTTTTGCTGATAACCATAAGCACATGGCTTTCTTCCTTTGTGTACCAGCCCTGGGCCGGCATAACTGTAACGCCGCGATGCAGGTTGGTGGTTATGCAGTCTGCGATTTCTGCATACTTATGCGATAGAATGAATACCTGCACGGACTGTTTGGTACCGGACAGATAAATATCAATCACGTTGCCGCATACCGTTACAAGCAGAAGGCCATATACTACGCCCGTAAACTTGTCTGCCCAGCCCACCAATTCGCCGTCTGCCGTGTATGAAGGAACGAAGAATGAAGATGCGATGATAACTACATCGATAAGCAATATCATCCTGCCGGGAGAGACATTGCGGTACTTGCTGACGATAAGGGCGATAATGTCCGTGCCGCCGGTACTGCCGCCCTGCGACATGGCCATGCCTATGCCCAAACCTGCCATGATGGCACCTATCAGGGTGCACATAAGCTTACCGTTATCAAGGGCGATGGCTTGGATTATCGTCTCCGGAACAAGTTCCGGAAGGACTCGCAAACCTATGGATGCAAGAATGATGGCCATAATGGTCTTGCCGCCGAAGCCAGCCCCCATCACGAAGAAGGCTATAATAAGCAGGATACCGTTTATTATAAAGAAGGTATAACCTACGTTAAAGCCGGTTGCGTACTGGAGAATAGTACCTATACCCGTGACGCCACCACCGACAAGGTTGTTGGGAATAAGGAAGACCACCCATCCCAAAACGTAGATGGTGATACCGATAGCCACCAGGATGTACTCCTTGATAAGCCTTAAGATGCTTTTATCAGAAGAATTGCTCATTATTCCTGTTCTTGTTTTTTCTTTTTGCGGTCCAGTCCGGTACGCATTTCATCGAAGCCCTGGCCATAAACGGCACTGGCAGAAGAAACACTTACAAAAGCATTCGGGTCTATGTCTTTAATAGCCCTGGTAATTACTGACAGCTGGGTTTTGCGCACCATGATAAGCAGAACCTTGCTCTCCTGCTGCGTATACCAGCCTACGGCATTAAGTGCAGTCACTCCCCTGTTAAGGCTTCCTGTCATAACATCTGCAATCTCTTTATACTTCTTGGAGAAGACCAGCACCTGTACCGTAGCCTTGCTGCCAAGCAGCAGGAAGTCCAGGAACATGGTAAAGGACAGCATGGCGATATAACCGTAAACCATGTCTTTCAGGCCCATGCCAGGAGCCAGAAGCACGGAAGCTATGATAAAGATATCCAGGCTCATATACACCTTTCCGGGCGATATGGGCCAGAATTTATTCAGTATCAGGGCTACGACATCCGTTCCTCCGGTACTGCCGCCTCGTTTGAAGATAAAGCTGATGCCCACGGCCTCCAAAAGGCCGCCGATAATAGGATACAGAACTTTATCATCATCGCCCAGAATGGGGTTGGCAACAATCTGTTGCATGAAATCCATCCTTGGGATAATGTCAAACAGGACGGAGGTAAGGGCTATGCAATAAATGGTCTTGAAGCCAAAGCCCTTTCCCATTACCAGGAAACCGACGCCCAGCAATACTACGTTCAGGATAATGTACGAATAGGATACCGGAATACCCGTACAGAAATTGATGACCGTACAGATACCGGCAAGACCACCGCTGGCAATATGGTTGGCAATGAGAAATACTTCCCATGCCAAGCAGAATATCACGCAGCCGATAGTCATCCAGACATAGTCCAGAAGTACCGAAGACTTTGATTGTTTTTGAGCCATATGTTATTAAGTTTCAGTGTGTTGTGTGTTATTTTATAACGATGTTGACAATCTTTCCGGGAACTACTATCACCTTGACGATGCTCTGGCTGCCAACATACTTTTCTGTCTGGGGCAGGGCCCTTACATGAGCCTCGACCTCGGCGGGAGAAAGGGACTTGGACAGATCGACGGTGAACCTTGTCTTGCCGTTGAAGGAAACAGCATAGGTGGCATTGTTCTCTACCGTGTACTCCTTGACGAATACGGGGAAAGGAGCAAAGGTTACGGAGTCTTCATGGCCAAGCGCATGCCAGAGTTCCTCTGCGATGTGAGGAGCAAAGGGGCTGAGCATAACTGCCAGAGGCTCAAGTATTTCCTTCTTGTGGCACTGAAGGTCTGAGAGCTCGTTTACGGCAATCATGAAAGCGCTGATGGTGGTATTGAAAGAGAAGTTGGTAATGTCTTCCTCTTCTTTGCCGATAAGTTTGTGCAATACCTTGAGCTCTGCAGGTGAAGCCTTTTCATCCTTTACGACAAGGGTGTCGCCGTCAAAGAAGAGCCTCCAGAACTTACGCAGGAAGCGGTGAACGCCGTCGATACCCTTGGTATCCCAGGGTTTGCTCTGCTCCAGAGGGCCAAGGAACATTTCGTACAGACGAAGGGTGTCGGCACCGTAGTTCTCGCAGATATCGTCAGGATTAACCACATTGAACATACTCTTGCTCATCTTCTCTACAGCCCAGCCGCAAATGTATTCGCCGTTCTCAAGAATGAACTCTGCATCCTTGAATTCAGGCCTCCATGCACGGAAGGCGTCAAGATCAAGCTTGTCGTTGCGGACAATATTGATATCGACATGAATCTCCTGGGTCTTGTAACCGTCCTTAAGGCCAAGAGAAACGAACTGATTCGTACCTACAACCCTGTAAACGAAGTTGGAGCGGCCCTGGATCATTCCCTGGTTGACAAGTTTCTTGAAGGGCTCGTCCTCGCAGACATAGCCAAGATCAAAGAGGAACTTGTTCCAGAAACGGGAATAGATAAGGTGGCCGGTTGCATGCTCAGAACCGCCGATATAAAGGTCTACGTTGCGCCAATACTGGTCTGCTTCTTTGCTTACAAGAGCTTTGTCGTTATGGGGATCCATGTACCTGAGATAGTAGGCGCTTGAGCCGGCAAAGCCAGGCATAGTGCTGGTTTCCAGGCGTTTACCTTCCCACTCCCAGTTCTTTGCACGGGCAAGCGGAGGACGTCCGTCGCTTGTAGGCTTGAATTCGTCGATCTCCGGCAGGCAGAGCGGCAGGGCTGACTCCGGCAAAGGAATTGCCACGCCCTCGTCGTCAAAGCAAACGGGGAACGGCTCTCCCCAGTAGCGCTGGCGGGAGAAGATTGCATCCCTGAGTCGATAATTCACTTTCCTGCGGCCCAGGCCCTTGGACTCTACATAGTCCTTGGCAGCCTCGATGGCCTGTTTAACGTCCATGCCGTCCAGGAAGCCGGAATTGCACATCTTGCCTTCCTTGGCATCAAAGCTCTGCTCTGAAACATCGCAGCCCTCGATGATGGGGACGATGGGCAGATTGAACTTCTTGGCAAAGGCATAGTCACGGCTGTCGTGTGCAGGCACTGCCATAATAGCACCGGTACCGTAACCTGCCAGTACATATTCTGAAATCCATACAGGAACCTTTTCTCCGGTTAGAGGATTGATACCGTAAGAACCTGAGAATACACCTGTTACAGTTTTTGTCTCTGCAATTCTTTCCCTCTCTGTCTTCTTCTTTACAGAAGCGATGTAAGCCTCTACCTCATCCTTCATTTCAGGAGTGGTAAGCTCACGGGCAAGGTCGCTTTCAGGGGCGAGAACCATGAAGGTTACGCCAAATATCGTATCTACGCGAGTGGTAAAAATGGTAATATCTGTAGCTTTGTCACCGGTCAGCACCTTGAACACAACATCTGTACCGCTGGAGCGGCCAATCCAGTTGCGCTGCATTTCTTTAAGGGAATCTGTCCAGTCCAGCTTATCCAGACTGTCAAGCAGCCTTTCTGCATAGGCAGAAACGCGCAGCTGCCACTGGGTCATCTTCTTCTGCTCTACCGGGAAACCGCCGCGCACTGAAAGACCGTCCTTAACCTCGTCGTTAGCCAGAACGGTACCAAGCTCCTGGCACCAGTTAACTGATGTTTCTCCCTGGTAAGCGATGCGGTAATTCATAAGAACCTTGCTCTTGCGGGCCTGCGGCCATGATTTCCACTCATCGGCAGTAAAGCTGAGTTCCTCTGTGCAAGCGGCATTGACGCCCTTGGTGCCATCGGCCTCAAAGTGGGCGATAAGCTCAGAAATAGGGCGAGCCTTGCCAAGCGCAGTGTTGTAATAACTGTCGAACATCTTGAGGAAGGCCCACTGAGTCCATTTGTAATAATCCGGATCACAGGTGCGAACCTCGCGGTCCCAATCGTAAGAGAAACCAATCTTGTCAAGCTGGCTGCGGTAACGGGCGATGTTGTTTTCTGTTGTTACCTCAGGATGCTGTCCGGTCTGGATGGCATACTGCTCTGCCGGAAGGCCGAATGCATCATAACCCATGGGATGAAGCACGTTGAAGCCCTTCAGCCTCTTGTAACGGGAAACTATATCGCTGGCAATATATCCAAGCGGATGTCCTACATGAAGACCTGCTCCTGAAGGATAAGGGAACATGTCCAGCACATAAAACTTAGGCTTGGATGCATCCTCTGCCGTCTTAAAAATCTTGTTCTGAGCCCACCAGGCCTGCCACTTCTTCTCGATTTCTCTAAAATTGTAATCCATTATCTATTATTTTTTTATTCCGAAACTGAATTTTCCTTTCTTTTCAAGCTTGAACTCTATAGGTATCGATACTGACGAACGAACGGTCACGCCCTTCACCTTTGCAGGCTTCCATTTAGGCGATGCATTCACCACCCTCAGGGCCTCGGCGTCCAGCAGCGGATCCACGCTCTTTGTCACCTCTGCATCGATGACGGAACCGTCTTTATCAATTATGAATTCTACGCTTACACGTCCCTGAATGCCTTTTTTAATGGCATCCTCAGGATATTTGATATACTGGTAAACCCATTTCTCAAGGAAGAACCGGGGATCCTGGCGTCCAAGGAAAGTAGGTTTTTTGTCACAGTCGTACCATGCATAAATGACATCGGCAACATCAGTCCTGGGTTTAGAGGACCTGAACGCCGGAGCAACCTCTACGTTGGCAATGGTTCTGGTAAAGTTGAAAAGATACTCCTGGATGCGTTCCATTGACGCAAAGTCAAGAATGGAAACGTCGTCGCGGTCTGTATCATGCTCTGCATACCTGCCGGTAGAAAAGGCTACGGAAGGAATCTCAGCAGAATAGAAGGCCCTGTGGTCGGAAGGATAAGCTTCTGCCGTCGAAACCTGCGGCAGGACGGGCTGCAGCTGCTCTTTTGCAAGGGCCAGAATTCGGTTCATATCCTCGTTGGAAGCAGTGTAAGCCTGGAAATCAGAGGCATTCAAGCCAATCATATCCAGATTTATCATTGCGTCGATGTTTCCCGCATCCGCAAAGGCCCTGTTAAGGAAGTACCACGCACCGGCATAGGCCTCCTGCGAAGCGCCGAAGCCGATGAAAATGACCGACCTCCTGAAAAGGAAGGATTCGGTTGCCACCATTTTGGCAAGTTCCATCATGACTGCAAGGCCCGATGCATTTCCGTTGGCACCACGGTAAACCCGCGGCATCCTTTGTCCGTTGACGGTTACGGAATCTGCGCCAAGGTTGTCCAGGCGCGCACCTACGACGATGTAGCGTTTTGACAGGTCCTTGTCATAACCCTGCACGAAGCCGTAAACGTTTCGTGAAGTAAGGGTATCCTGACCTGGGCGGGCCAAGCCGAACACTTCCCCTTCCTTGGGGGTAAGCATCTCTACGCCGTATTTCTTCAGGGTCTCGTAAACATATGAGGCAACGGCCTTTTCGCCTTCGGACCCTGCTTTACGGCCCTGGAAGTCGTAGGACGTAATGTAATCTACATGTTCTTTCAGTATGGCAGAATTCTCACTGTCATACAGTTCTGCGTAACCGGACACAAACTGCGCACCGGCCGTAAATGCGGCAGCCATGAACACTGCAGCTGCCATGAAAAACTTATTCAATGCCCTCATAATCACTCATTTACTAAAATCCACACATCCTTAGGGCAGAAGGGTTCTTCTTTAATTTTCTTAAGCGCCGCGAAGGCTTTTTCCAGATGATCTGTCTGTGACAGGCCTACGGCATTGTAGCCGTTCCTGAAACTGATAAGGGTGGTAATGTAACCGGCGTCGCGGGCTTTTACAAGCAGGCGCTCTGCATAAGAACGTTGCGTAAATGCGCCAATCACAATGTAATACCTGTAATCCAGTTTGGTGGTATAGAGTCCACCCATTGACGAAGGATTAAGTATGGTTCCGCCGCCCTGTTTCAGGGAATCCATGACGGCCAGCGAGTCTGCCAGAGACTTTTCTATCCTTTTAAGCGAGTCTATCCTCTTCTGATGAGCGACATTAAGGGAGTCGATGACAGCCTTTTTGATGCCGATCTCTGTAGAAGTAGGTTTTCCGGCAAGAGAGCGGAATGCGTCGCAGCCCGTGAAGGCGGCGATGCCGGCAATGGCCAGGAGCAGGAATATCTTTTTCATACTTTCCATGTTCATACAATACCTCAACTTGCAAATTTAATAAAAATAATTACTAACTTTGAATAATAATATGAGCAAACTAAGGGCCATACCCCTCATTTTGGGGTTATTTGTGATTGGAGGACTGTTCTGCGGGCCTTATAAAGCCTTTTCACAGGAGAAGGTAAAGGATAAAAGCATGTTCAAGAAGATGATCAGGCTTTTCCCTCCGCTTGTGCCTGTAGATACGGTCAATGTTTATGTAATAGGTGATGTAATGCTGCATAAGTCCCAGATGGACAAAGAGTACGGTCCGTTTCTGGAAGACTTGTCCCGCTATGCTTGCAGCGCCGATGTCTCAGTGGCAAACATGGAGTTTCCCCTGGGCGGCAAACCATATACCGGATATCCGTCTTTCTCTGCCCCGACAGACTACGCAGATTACGTAGCAAGCATGGGCTTCGACGTCTTTCTTGCCGCCAACAACCATATCATGGACAGGGGCACGCCGGGCCTTGACAAAACTCTGGACTACTATGCCGGAATGAAGGGCGTCCGCTTTACCGGCGCAGCCAACAAAACCGTAGCCGACAGCACCATCAACCCTCTTATTATCAACGCGAAAGGCATTAAGATAGCACTGGTAAACTTTACCTACGGCTTCAATACCGGCGGCCCTGAAGAAGGCCGCACGGTGCATATGATGAAAAAGGAAGACGTAGCTGAAATGATGGCCAGGGCCAAGGCCGCCGGGGCGCACTTTATCATTGCACTTCCCCACTGGGGAGAAGAGTATGTGCTAAAGCACAACAGCCGCCAGGGCGAATGGGCCAAATGGCTGGCAGAAGAAGGGGCGGACGTAGTCGTAGGTTCGCATCCGCACGTAGTTCAGGATACCACCTATGTTAAGACAAAAGACGGCAGAAAAGTGCCGGTAGTTTATTCCCTGGGCAACGCCGTCTCCAATATGAGCCTTATCAACACTCGCCTTGAGCTTGCTGCAACTATCTCTTTATCAAGGACTTTCCTTGGAGAAGTCAAGTTTTTGGGCATACACTTGGACTGGCTTTGGTGCACGCTCCCGGGCAAACTTACAGACAGCTACAAGACCGTTGTGATTAAGGAATATGAGGGCAAAAGGGACCTCTGGAAAGACCCCTCAGACTACGACAATATGATAGAGTCCCTTAAACGTGTGGCAAAAGCCACAGGAATTGGTAAATAATTGACAGTTAATAACATATGAAGCAAAAAATCACTCTTGAAGAAGGACTTCCTCCAGTATCGGTTTTCGGCATCGGAAACAAGCTTCTGGAAGAGTTTTGCACTTATTTTCCGGGGCTGAAGGTAGTAGCCCGCGGCAATGAACTCATACTTGACGGCAAAACTTCCCAGATAGAAGAATTCAACATCCGGTTTTCCGAGCTCCTGGAGCTTCGCAAACGCAAAATGAACCTTACCGTTTACGACATTGAAAGCCTTTTTGACGGAGAAACATCGGCAGAAAAATTCCAGCTCAACGGGGACGCCGTAATTGTTCACGGAACAGACGGCAAGCCTATCCGCGCACGCAACAAAACGCAGCAGGCAATGGTTAAGGCCTATTTTGACAGCGACCTTATCTTTGCCGTAGGACCCGCCGGAACCGGTAAGACATATATTGCCATCGCTCTGGCCGTCAGGGCCCTGAAAAACAGGGAGATAAAGCGAATCATACTGACCCGTCCCGCTGTAGAAGCAGGCGAACGCCTTGGCTTCCTTCCCGGAGACCTTAAGGACAAGCTGGACCCGTATCTGCAGCCGCTGTACGACGCCCTGGGAGACATGATTCCAAGTAAAAAACTGCAGGAATTCATGGCCGATGGCACCATTCAGATAGCCCCTCTGGCCTATATGAGAGGCCGCACGCTGGACCGTGCCTGCGTCATTCTGGACGAGGCCCAGAACACCAACATCGGACAGCTTAAGATGTTCCTTACCCGTATGGGACCTGACGCCAAGTTCATCGTCACCGGCGACGCCAGTCAAGTGGATCTTCCCAACAAAGAGGACTCCGGCCTGCTTAAAGGCATCGACATGCTGAAAGAAATAAAGGGGATATCGACCATCTTCTTCAGCAACGAAGACATAGTACGACACCCCCTTGTAGGAAAGATAGTCAAAGCATTCGACCACAGAAAAAAAGCTGACCCGAAGTAACGGATCAGCTTTTTCATTTATTTGGAGTTGATTACTCGCCTCTTGCGATTTTCTCGAACTTCTCGTAGTTAGCCTGGTTCTCAGGGCTCTCCTCACGGAAGCGGAAGAATGCGTTCTTAAGATACTCTGCGATTGTAGGCTTGATGCTCTCGTCCTTGGTAACCTCGAAGGCCTTCATGAAAGGCTCGATGCAACCCTTAAGAGCAGCCTCAAATTCCTTAACAAGAGCATTGTACTTGGCGTCGTCGTACTCTTCGTTAGCCTTGTTCTGGATATCAACGGCACGGTTGTAATACATGATACCCTTACCAATGAAGCCATACTCGTAGTCAGGATTGATCTTTGAGCACTCATCGTAAGCAGCAACTGCCTTGTCGAAGTCACCGAGCTGGTTGTAGATGTTACCCTCTACATAATAGAGAGAAGCATTGTTAGGCTCGTTCTCCTTTGCCTTGCCAATGAGCTCGAAGAGTCTGTCAGTACCGTCACCCTTACCGATGTAGTAGTTGATAAGGCCGATGAGGATACCCTGGCTCTGAGGGAACTTGGTGAAGCCTTCCTCAAGGTAAGAAGCAGCCTTAACGGTATCACCTGCATGCATGCTGATGTCAGCAAGACGAGAGAATACATCACCGCTCTCTGAGTAGTAACCAAGGTCGTAGCACTTCTTGTAGAACTTCTCTGCCCTGTCATAATCAGGAACTGCCATTGCGCAAAGAGCTGCATTGTAAACAGAGTTTGTATCTACCATTGAAAGAGGAGCAGTTGCGTAAACGTCTGCGCTCTTCTCAAAGTCCTTGCTTGCGTTTGCAAACTGACCGAGGGTATAAAGTGAGCTAGCCTCGTTGCAGTACTTCTGGGCGATACCCTGAAGAGCAACCTCAATTTCCTGAGACTTCTTAGGCTCAAGAGAGAATGCCTTCTTGTAAGCCTCAGTTGCTTTCTCGAGTGCGCCCTCTACAAGGGGCTCTGTAACCTCGATTGCTGCGATCTGACCGGCCTCATTCAGATAAACGTTCTTGTTTGAGTAAACGAGCTTGAGATAAGGAACACCAAGGGTCTCTACCTGCTCCTGAGAAATAGGATTCTCTTTCATAACAAGAGCCATGTCCTGCTGAGTTGCACCAACCCAGATGTTTCCGGCGGGAGCTTCGTATGCCTTGAGGTAAACCTCTGCAAGCTTAAGCCAGGTTGCTGCCTTTTCTGCCTTCTTGGGGTTCTGTGCAGCGGCCTCAGCCTTTTCCAAGTCTTTCTTAATTGCATCCGGTTTCTGGGCGAATGCAAACTGTGCAGTGGCGATGAGCGCCAGTGCTAAAAAGATTTTTTTCATAGTTTTATTGGTTTTCGTTGTTTTGTTCAGTTGTTTCAGTTGCCTCTTCGGCGGTTTTCTCTTCGGATGCGCCAGCTACCACAGAAACTGCTGCTATGGTGTCGCCTTCTTTGATATTGATGAGCTTCACTCCCTGGGTTGCACGTCCGGCCTCGCGGATGTCCGCTACCGCCATCCTGATGGTAAGACCGCTCTGGTTAATGATCATAAGGTCATTGTCCTGTGTTACATTCTTGATAGTAACGACCTTACCGGTCTTATCTGTAACATTCATGGTCTTAACACCCTTGCTGCCACGGGCTGTGATACGATATTCATCAACACCTGTACGCTTTCCGAAGCCATGTTCGCTGACTACCAGTACGGTGCGGTCTGCAACATCTTCTGCCTCAGGAGAGAACTTAATCATACCTACTACCTCGTCATCACTATCAAGATTAATGCCACGCACGCCTGATGAGGTTCTGCCAAGAGGTCTTGCGTCTTCCTCGTTGAAGCGGACGCAGCGGCCGTTGCGGGATGCTATAAGCAGCTGATCGCGGCCGTCAGTGAGCTCTGCGCCAATGAGTTCATCGTCTTCGCGGATGATGATGCCTCGTACGCCGTCACCGTTGCGACGGTAGTTGCGGTACCTTTCCAGGAGGGTCTTCTTGATGGTTCCCTTCTTGGTTGCGAGTACGATGTAATGGCTGGCCAGGAATTCCTCGTCCTTCATTGTAGGGATGTTCAGGTATGCCTGTACCTTATTGTCTGCAGAAAGGTTAAGGAGGTTCTGGATTGCACGGCCCTTGGATGTGCGGGAGCCCTCAGGAATCTCGTAAACCTTGATTCCGTAGAAAAGGCCCTGCTCTGTGAACAGGAACAAGGTGCTGTGCATATTGGCAACGTAAACGTGCTCGATGAAGTCCTCGTCCTTGGTGGCGCTGCCCTTAATGCCTACGCCGCCGCGGTTCTGGGTGCGGAACTCTGCAAGAGGAGTACGTTTGATGTAGCCGAAGTGAGAAATGGTGATAACCACGTCTTCGTCGGCGTAGAAGTCTTCAGGATTGAATTCATCTGCGCTGAGAGTAATCTCTGTGCGGCGCTTGTCTACGTATTTTGCCTTGAGCTCCTGAGTCTCGTTCTTGATGATTTCCATCTGCAGGCTTTCGTTGGCGAGAACCTCATTGCAGTAAGCGATGAATTTCTCAAGCTCGTCATACTCTGCCTGAAGCTTTTCGCGCTCCAAGCCGGTGAGCTGACGCAGACGCATTTCAACGATTGCGGTTGCCTGTGCCTCTGAGAAGCCGAAGGTGCTCATGAGCTCTGCCTTTGCGCTGTCTACGCTGTCAGATGCCCTGATTATGCGGATGATCTCGTCGATTACGTCGATAGCCTTGAGCAGACCTTCCAGGATGTGGGCACGCTTCTTTGCCTTTTCAAGGTCGAAGTTAGTGCGGCGAAGGATTACCTCGTGGCGGAAGTCAACGAAGGTTTTGAGCATATCCTTCAGACTCATGGTCATAGGACGGCCCTTAACCAGCGCTACGTTATTTATGGCGAAGCTGGACTGCAGTGCGGTGTACTTGAACAGGGTGTTAAGCACAACGTTTGAATTGGAGCCCTGCTTTACGCGGATGATAACGCGGATTCCTTCACGTGAAGATTCGTCGTTGATATAGGTAATGCCTTCAATTTTCTTGTCCTCTACCATCTGGCCGATCTTCTCTATCATGTCTTTCTTGTTGACCATGTAGGGAATTTCAGTTACGACGATGGTTTCGCGGCCGTTGTCAGCAACCTCGATTTCTGTCTTGGCTCTTACCACTACCCTGCCGCGGCCGGTTTCATATGCGTCGCGGATGCCCTGGGTGCCCTGGATGATACCTCCTGTAGGGAAATCAGGTCCCTTAAGGAAGTGCATCAGGCCTTCTACGTCAATCTCCGGGTTGTCGATGTAAGCGCAGATGGCGTCGCAAACCTCTCCCAGGTTGTGGGGAGCCATGTTTGTTGCCATACCTACGGCAATACCGGACGAACCGTTGAGCAGAAGGAGCGGAGCTTTTGTGGGAAGTACGGTAGGCTCCTCAATTGTGTCGTCAAAGTTGAGCTGGAAGTCTACTGTATCCTTGTCTATGTCTGCGAGAACTTCTTCTGTAAGTTTTTCAAGCTTAGCCTCTGTGTAACGCATGGCTGCAACGGGGTCACCGTCCATTGAACCGAAGTTACCCTGTCCGAAGACAAGCGGATACCTCTGGTTCCAGGGCTGGGCAAGCCTTGCCATTGCATCGTAAACGCTGGAGTCACCGTGGGGATGGAATTTACCCAAAACTTCACCCACGATTCTGGCAGATTTCTTTGTCTGTCCGGAATAGTTCAGACCCAGGCCATCCATTCCAAAAAGCACACGCCTCTGAACCGGCTTCAAACCATCACGGGCATCCGGAAGCGCTCTGGAAACAATTACGGACATAGAGTAGTCTATGTACGCGCTGCGCATTTCCTGGTCTATATTGACCTGCTCGATGATACCGGTTTTTTTCTCTTCAATATCCATATTTCAGTTACAAAAAAGATATAAACTTTTTGATGTTTGCTTAAACATACAAAGATAACTATTATATCTTAAACTACAATAAAATTCTGTAACAATATTCATTCATTTCTCACAACAAATTTTGCCAGACCTTATTACAACACCATACCCATCCGGGCTCCTGAAAAATTTGGGGTTAAGTCGCCCGGACGGACATGGTGTTGTAAAATATCCGGACTCCTGAAATATTTGGAGTTAATTTGTCCGGATAGATGTAGTGTTGTAAGATACCCTCAAAAAAAGTGAAAATAATTTGAAGATATTTTAGCTTGTGAAGCACTTTGGCACAAGAGCGGGGTATCTTTGCACCAGAAATTGAAAGAAACCTTAAAAAGACAGAGATATGAATACAGATCTTAACATCAGCGCCAACCTTGGCAGCATACTTGGAAAAGGAACCTCAATGGAGTCCCTTCTGGAAATGATCAACGATCTTGGACTTGAAGTATCAAGCGTAAGCAACGACAGTGCTCTCCTTGTCCTTTGATACACCCACGCGAATAACGCCGCCGGCAGCCTTGCGAGCCTTTGCAGGAAGCATTTTCTCTGCGATAATGAACTCAGAGACAGGATCTTCTATGAACTTGGTAACAGCACGCTTAAGCGGACGCGCACCAAAGGCCGGATCAAAGCCAGCATCGGCAACAAGACGCTTTGCAGCAGGGGTTACGCGAAGCTCGAAACCCGCCTCCTTTACCCTGCCGGCCAGGCTGGCAATCTCTATGTCAACTATCTTCTCAATCTCTGACTTGCCCAGGCCGCGGAAGTAAACCTTTTCGTCTATACGACCCATGAATTCCGGCGGGAAAGTATTCTTTATCGCCTTCTCCAGCACCTTTTCACGATTCTTTTCAACATCCTTGGCAGAAGAGGCAAAACCGATGCCCTTTCCATACTCTTCAAGGTCACGGCTGCCCACGTTGGAAGTCATTATGATGATAGTATTCTTGAAGCTTACGGTGCGGCCCTCGCCGTCGGTCAGACGGGCATCGTCAAGAACCTGCAAAAGCATGTTAAATACCTGAGGATGAGCCTTTTCCAGCTCGTCAAAAAGCACCACGCAATAGGGTTTGCGACGCACCTTTTCTGTAAGCTGGCCACCCTCTCCATAGCCAACATAACCGGGGGTCGAACCCACCAGACGGGACAGTGAAGCAGGCTCCTGATACTCGCTCATATCGATACGGATCAGGTTGTCCTCGGAATCGAAAAGAAGCTCTGCCAGACATTTGGCAAGCTTTGTCTTACCCACGCCGGTAGGGCCGAAGAACAGGAACGAGCCAATGGGACGGTTGGGGTCTTTCAGGCCGGCGCGGTTGCGCTTGATGGCGCCGGAAATCGTGGCTATAGCAGCGTCCTGGCCCACTATCTTGGACCGGAGGCTGTCCTCCATACGCAAGAGCCTGCCGGCCTCGCTCTCCGCCACGCGGTTAAGCGGAATTCCAGTCATTTTGGACACCACGGTAGCTATGTCCTCCATGGTGACAACATTCTTGCGGGAACGGCCGGATGCAGTAAGACGCACCATCGAACCGGCCTCATCCATGGCGTCGATAGCCTTGTCAGGCATGGTCCTGCCGTAAAGATACCGGTCCGTCATGCGGGCGCAGGCCTCTATGGCTTCGTCGGTATAGGTCACGCCGTGGAACTGCTCGTAGCTGGTTTTTATGCGGCGCAGGATTTCTATGGTCTGAGGCACGTCAGTGGCCTCTACGGTAACCTTTTGGAAGCGACGGTCAAGCGCACCGTCTTTCTCTACTATCTTAACGAATTCATCCGACGTAGTGGCACCAATGCACTGGATTTCGCCTCGCGCAAGGGCAGGCTTGAACATATTGGCAGCATCCAGACTGCCCTGGGCTCCGCCGGCACCTACGATAGTGTGGAATTCGTCAATGAAAAGTATAAGGTCAGGGTCTGATTTTGCAGCCTCTATTATGTTCTTTACGCGTTTTTCAAAGTCACCGCGGAACTTGGTGCCGGCCACTACGGATGCAATGTCCAGCGACACGATGCGCTTCTTTGCCAGCAGGGGCGATATTTCCCCGGACGCAATCCTTAGGGCGATACCTTCTACGATGGCACTCTTGCCGACGCCCGGCTCGCCAATCAGCATAGGATTGTTCTTTTTGCGGCGGCCAAGTATTTCCACCACGCGGGAAATCTCTTTGTCACGGCCGACTACAGGGTCCAGCTTGCCCTCACGGGCGGCTTTGGTAAGGTCGTAGCCATATTCGTCCATAACGGAAGAGGCATCTTTCTTTGGATCTTCTTCTGCTTCTTCCTGATTGTACTGGGGAGCCTCCCCCTTGGGCGCTTCCCCACCCTGCGGCCTTGGAGCGGGACGATCCTCCGGCAACATGCCGTTTTCTCCCATCCAGGACAGGATGCGGCCGTAATCTACGCCTACGCTGCGAAGGAAGGACTGGCCGTAGCTTCCGGATGTCCTGCACAGGGCAAGAAGCAGGTGGATGGCACCGGCCTCATGGCTGCGCAGCCTTCCGGCCTCCAGCACTGTAAGGCTTAGTACATTTTGGGCAGCTCTGGAGAAAGTGATGTTCTCAAGCTCTGAATAAGGGATGTGCTCGTTGGTGAAAACGCGGCTGTCTATGAACGACTTAAGCTGCTGAAGATCAACCTCCAGCGCCTTAAGGGCCATTGCGGCCTCATTCTCATTGTGCCGGATTATGCCAAGCAGCAGGTGATCGGAACCAATGCCGTAGCTTCCGGTGCGCATAGCCTCGTCACGGGCATAAGCAATTATGCCGTTCAGAGCTTCAGAAATCCTTATGTCCATCTGCGATTATTCGGTCAGTTTGTCAAGGCAGAGTTTAACCAGGCCACGTACGAGGGCCTTGTAATCAGGGTTGCTGCTGCCGATGTGCCTGTTGGCAATTGCGCAGCAAACAGTACCGGCGTCATGGCCAAGGTGAGCACAGATACCTGCAAGCGCAGAGCCTTCCATCTCGAAGTTAGTGATACGGTATTCTCCGTATTTGAAGGACTCGAACTTGGATACCATGTCAGGCATGGCCAAAGGAAGACGGAGCACACGTCCCTGAGGGCCGTAGAAGCCACCTGCAGAGATAGTTACACCCTTAACGGTAACGTCTTTGAATTTGTCGATGAGCTTCTGGCTTGCACGTACGAAGTAAGGTGATGCAAGATATTTGTTCCAGCCCACATGCTTCTTGAAAGCCTCTTCCATATCCATGAGGGATATCTTTTCGCGGTCTGCGTACCAGTTGAGAAGGCCGTCGCAGCCAACGGAAATGTGGGAGAAGATGTATGAGCCAATAGGAATATCGGGCTGCACTGCGCCGCATGTGCCGATGCGAAGTACGGTAAGGGTGCGGTGCTCTTTCTTAACCTCACGGGTCTTGAAGTCTATGTTTGCAAGAGCATCAAGCTCATTCATTACGATATCGATATTGTCCGTACCGATGCCGGTAGACAGGACAGTAACGCGTTTGCCGTTGTATTTACCTGTTACGGAGACGAATTCGCGGGATTCGTGACGGAACTCTATGTCTGTCAGGAATTCCGATACCATAGCGACCCTGCCGGGGTCGCCAACGAGGATTACATTGTCTGCAAGTTCTTCAGGACGAAGATGAATATGGAATGCAGAGCCGTCTGCATTGATAATAAGTTCAGATTCAGCTATTCTCATAGTAAATGGTATTTGGCAATTAGTTTAACTTTATTCTTGGTAAAGAACAAATATAGGATTTTATTTCGATTATTCCTATTTTTGTGCCGCAAAAAACTTATACAACTATGTGGCAAAGAGTACAAACCTTATACCTGGCAATATCTACGATTCTTATTGCCGTTATGCTGTTTTCAAATGAGGCCGTTTGCCTTGGCTCAGACGGTGCGGTAGCAGACGCCATCCGTTTCACAGACAAGGTGTCACATCTTATCATGCTGATTATCATCCTTCTGCTGAACTTTATGGCGCTCACCATTGTTAAGCACCGCGTCTTCCAGATGCGTACGGCCGTTCTTGCCGCCATCATCACACTGGCGCTGCAGATTTGGATTGTACTGGATTACTTCTCTATCCACGAGGTCTATGTATTCAAGCTCCCGGCTATCTTCCCGGTAGTTTGCATCATACTGGACGTACTTGCCGCTCGCGCCATCCTGGCCGACCAGCTTCTGGTAGAGAGTTCAGGTTCCCTGCGTAAATCAAGAGCAGAGAGACGCAAAGGTCGCAAGTAATTCGTTAACGATTGCATCCCTGTCGTGGCGCTGAAGTGCCACAGAGCGGGTAGTAACAGATAGAGCCTCCAGATCTTCTGGGGGCATTATTTTTAGCAGGGCCATGTTAGTGGCAAGCGAGGCTGAACTGCCTGGGGTAAATAGAAAACCGGTCTTGCCGTTTTCTATGAGCGATGGTACGCCGCCGACTGCAGCCGCAATGACAGGCACGCCAAGCATCTGGGCCTCGCACACACTGTTGGGGCTGTTATCTATGTAGGAAGGATGCACATAGGCCGTGCAGGCATTAAGCTCACGTGCCAAAGTCTCTGCATCTGCCACGCCGCAAAGGGTGACGCCGGCCTGCTCGCAGGTAATTCCTGTAATCTTTTCAAAGAAGCGCGGGTTAACGTTGCCATAGACCTTCCAGACGAACTCAACGCCCATTTCCTTAAGATTCGCCCCGGCCTTGAGCACCAGATCCATGCCTTTGTAAGGAGGCTCAGAGATAGTTGTAACAAAGACGGGGGTTGCCTCGTGCGGTTTTACTTTCCAAGGCTCAGCCTCGTAGAAAACCGGCCGCAGTACTTCCCCACCGTGAAGGATCCTGGCCTTAGGATTGGCAGCCAGAGTCATTTCCCTGTCCCAGTCAGTGCGGCACAGGTAGTTCTGAACCAGGTCCAGAATGCGGGCCTCGCGGCGTACGGCATGACGCCAGCGGCTTCGGGTGTAAAACCTCTGCAGCGCAGCGGAAAAACCTCCCCCGCCGCAAAGTATGTATTTTGGCCAGGAACAGAAAGGCAGATAGACGTCGTAGTAAGGCTTGACAATTCCCTGGACGTGAAGCACTACCGGCACGTCTGTATGCTCCGCTACCAGGCCGAAGGAATGCTCGCTGCCAAAGACCTGTATAACATCAGGCTTGAACTCGCGGACAACTCCTAAGTATTTATTTACCAAGTATTTATCTGCGGCATTATGTCCAAAGAAAAGCTTTTTGGTGCGGGCCTTTCTGTTGTCTGTGGGGTCAAATACCGGGTAATACTGGACACCCTGAACGCGGCGCGGAGCATCATCAGCAGAAGCAGTCAGGAATACTATCCCCAGCTCTACCTTAGTCCTGACCAGGGCCTCCAGGGAAGATATCCATCCTCCCCCATTGTAACCCTTCCCAGAACCCTGGCTATAGTACCTTGAAGGTGTATTTGAAAACCACAGAACTTTCATATCTAACAATCAGTAGATGAGTCCGGTGCCTGCCCCAGGACCCATGCCACCCTCGGCGGTGTAAGAGGGGGGACCGCTTGCGGTGGGGTCGCGAAGCGACGGTACTGGGACAGGCACCGGATCATCAAATTTTCCTTATAAACTTTGCAGGATTACCGGCCCAGATTTCGTCGGCAGGAATATCGCAAGTAACCACGCTGCCGGCACCTACAACAGAGCGGGCACCAATTGTAACTCCCTTAAGCACAATTGTTTTGGTCCCAAGAAGAACATCATCCCCTATCACCACAGGAGCAGCGGAAATATGGGCCACATCGGCACTGTAACTGTGACGGTGAAGAGCATAAAGACTGTGGGCGTCGTGGTCCAGAATTGTGCAATCCGCACCAATATTGACGTTGTTCCCGATAACTATGCTCTTACGCGCCCAAATGCAGGTAGAACTGATGCCACAACCGTCGCCGATAGTCAGAGTAGCACCTTTTGCGGCACTAAGCGAAGACGCCAGATTGCGGCCGATGCGGTTGACAAAGCGCCCGCCGGTAATATGGCAGCCATTGCCAATACTCACCTTTGCGCCATCCTCTACAGAAAGCCATATACGGCCCTCCAGGCAGCATTTTTTGCCATAGCCCACACCGTTCATCCTGAAACCCAGCTTGTTGCGAAGGCGGGTAAGACGTGTGCCAAACTTCCTTGGCTGACGGGCGAGAATCTTTAAAAAGGACATACTCTTTCCTCCAGGTTAATGTAATACTGATGGTGTCCGGACACACGCTTATCCTCCGGCGGAGGGGTCATGTAGTCACCATAAATCTGCCGCAGTATGGCATCGTTGCCGGAAGGCAGCGGCACCTTTAAGCCGTCGAAGTCCGCCATTACCGGTTCGCCGGCAAACAGCGACTTATCGTAAACCACCTTGGCATCGGGATAAATATTGTCGTACAGAATGTACTTATCGCCCTTAAGGGCGGCGACGCGGGCATCGTAAGACATGAGACGACGGAGGCTGCGGCGGCAGAAAGGCCTGTAGTACAGGAAATCCTGGACCGTAGCAACTTTGTCGTGAAGCGAGCCATGCAGCCACTGCTTCCAGGACGTACGGCGGATTCCCCTCTTATACGCAATCAGGCGCTCTGAATAGGCCTTGCGAAGCTCGTGAGCCTGCGCAGCCGGAACCTCGTCCAGCGGGAAGACATCGATGAAAACTCCTATTACGCAGGGGTATTTGCGCTGCTCCCAGATGGTGGAATTGGCGTCGCAGAATTTGGCATAAGTGTAAGGCAGGGGCTGGCTGCTGCGGCTAAGGTGCACAATCTCGTAGCCTTCCGGATCCGGCAAAGAAAGCAGCTTGCGGAAGTCTTCCCGGGGCATGTAAACGTCGATGTCGTCGTCCCAGGGGATCATGCCGCCGTGGCGGACCGTGCCTATGGCACTGCCGAAGGAGATAAACCAGCGGAGGCCCTTCCGCTCGCACAGAGCAGAAAAGGCCGCTAACACGGCCTTAAGTTTTAGGTCATACTGGGGGAGACGACTCCCCCAAACCCCTACGGCCTCCGGCCGAGTCTTATCCTCCGTGGCCATATTTATTATTTACCTACGATTGTAAGCCTTGAGGGCCTCTTCAAGGCACTTCAGGGCCTTTGCAAGATCCTCTATGCAAAGAACGTAAGCCATACGAACCTGCTTGCGGCCAATCTCGTGGTCACCGTAGAAACCGGCTGCAGGGGCCATCATAACGGTGCAACCCTCGTAGCTGAAGTCTGTAAGACACCACTTGCAGAAAGCCTCGGCATCATCAACCGGCAAGCTTACAACAGTGTAGAAAGCACCTTCCGGCTTGGGGCTGTAAACGCCCTCGATCTTGTTAAGGCCTTCGATGAAGAAGTCGCGGCGAGCCTTGTACTCGTCAAAGCACTCTTTTGCATAAGCCTCGGTACCCTCGATAGAAGCCTCGGCAACCAACTGACCTACCAGAGGAGGGCAAAGACGGCTCTGAGCAAACTTCATAACGGTTGAAAGTACCTCTTTGTTATGGGAAACAAGCATACCAACACGTACGCCGCACTCTGAATAACGCTTTGATACTGAATCAACTACAATTACGTTATTCTCTATTCCCTCAAGGGTAAGGGCGCTGCGGTAAGGCTGGCCGTTGTAAACGAACTCACGGTAAACCTCATCTGCAAGAAGGAAGAGGTCGTGCTTCTTTACGATGTCGCGAAGGCGAAGGAGCTCCTCTTCTGAATAAAGGTAACCGGTAGGGTTGTTAGGGTTGCAGATAAGGATAGCCTTGGTCTTGGGGGTGATAGCAGCCTCGAAGGCCTCTACTGAAGGCAGTGCAAAACCTTCCTCGATGCGGGAGGTAACGGTCTTAACATTGATGCCGGCAGTAACGGCGAAACCAAGGTAGTTTGCATAACCGGGCTCTACCATGATGAGCTCGTCACCGGGATTGAGGCAGGCCAGGAAGGCAAAGAGAAGGGCTTCTGAACCGCCGCAGGTGATCATAATCTCGTCCGGAGTAAGGTTGATTCCAAACTTTGAATAGTAGCCGACGAGCTTCTCGCGCAGTGAAAGGAGACCCTGTGAATGGGTGTATTCCAAAGTCTTGCGGTCGATGTGTTTAAGAGCGTCAAGAGCCTTCTGCGGAGTGGGAAGGTCAGGCTGGCCGATGTTAAGATGGAAAACCTTAGTTCCGCGTTTCTTTGCAGCGTCTGCGAAAGGAACGAGTTTACGGATAGGTGAAGCGGGCATTTCTGAGCCCCTCATAGAAATTTTGGGCATAGTGTTATATGTTTTGAATTTTAGATTTCGTGCATTTATTTACAAGGTAAGCAATTGACACGTAAGGAATTCCGGAATTGGTTGCAAGACCAATCTCGCAGGTGCGGCTATTGGAATAACCAACGGGCACGCCGGCCACCTCTTCCTTAAGCTTGCGCAGGGCATAAGCGTTCAGCTCAGGGTTGTTCATGCCTTTGTCACCAGCATAGCCGCAGCAGCCAACGCCCTCCGGGAGTACAACTTCATTAGCGCACATCTTAGCCAGTTCTACCATCTTGTCCCTGATACCCATCTTGCGGGTAGAACAGGTTACATGAACAGCCACCTTCGGCTCCTTGGAAACCACAGTCAGGTGCGGCATCAGGAAGTCGTAAATAAACTCTGCAGGCTCGTAGAGCTGCATTTTTGTTATCTTGCTGCGCATCCTGTGAAGGCATGGGCTCTGGTCGCAAAGGACGGGATATTTACCCTGCTCCGATGCCTTCCAAAGGGCCTCTTCAAGTTCAGAGGTCTTGCGGTCGGCGATTTCAGGCATACCCTTACTTTCCCAGATTGTGCCGCAGCACAGGCTGTCCATCTTTTCAGGGAAAATGACCTCGTATCCGGCCTTGTTAAGAAGGGCCGTCATTTCATTTACCAGCGGAGTCTTTACCGGACTTCCCTTTGCAGCCACTCCCATTGTCTGGTTAAGGCAGCTGGGGAAGTAAACCACCTTGCGCTCTGCAGGCTTCTGGGCCACCCCGTGAACCTTGTAAGCTTTAGGGGTTTCAGTAGTCCAAAGAGGCAGGCCAAGGCCGTGAAGACCCTTTCCGATGGCCCTCATTGCCGGTCCGCCAATTATATTGCTTGTTACCGATGCTGTACGAAGTGCGCCACGGACTCCTTTCTTGATGCCGGCAAGATGCTCTGCCGCAAAGTTTCCAAGTTTGTAGCCAAACGAGCCAGCGGGCAGTTTTTCACGCCTTACCTGGTGGGTAAGATCCGCCACGTTGATGCCCATAGGGCAGGACATGGAGCAAAGGCCGTCACCGGCGCAGGTTGTATCACCAAGGTATTTATATGCCTTCTGAAGGGCCTTCAGGCGGGACGGATCAGAGCCGTCGGCCTTAAGGCGGGCAATCTCTCGCTGGGCCACGATTCGCGTCCTGGAGCTAAGGGTAAAGCCGCAGGACAGGCAGTTAACCTCGCAGAAACCACACTCGATGCATTTATTCAGTTTGTTGTAAACCTCCTGAAGTTCAGGCTCATCCGCCCCGATTGCAGGTTTAAGAACCGGCATAGCCTTGAAGTTCTTTATGAAGCACTTGGGATCGTCGTTAAAAATAACGCCCGGGTTCAGTATGCCCTTAGGGTCAAAGAGAGCCTTCACACGCTTCATTATTTCATAGGCCTCACTTCCCCACTCATACTCTACGAAGGGAGCCATGTTGCGGCCGGTACCGTGCTCGGCCTTAAGCGAGCCATCGTACTTCCCTACCACCATTTCTGCCACGTCGCGGATCATAGCCTCGTAACGGGCAACTTCTTTATCAGAGTCAAATGCCTGATTTATAATAAAATGGAAGTTTCCTTCCAGCGCATGACCGTAGATGCAGGAGTCGTCGTAACCATGCTTGTCAAGCAGTGCAGAAAGGTCTGCGGTAGCCTGAGGCAGATCCTCAATATGGAAGGCGACATCCTCTATAAGGCAGGTAGTCCCCTGTTTGCGAAGTCCACCCACAGTGGGGAAAATACCGGCCCTGATGGCCCAGTAAGGTGCATATTCCTTAGGGTCCGATGTAAACTTAACCTCTACGCCGAAGGGCTTCAGAACGGCCTGTACGGCCGATATTTTGCTTTCCAGAGCCTTTTTGTCCGATGCCCGCACCTCTGTAAGTACAGCCGTCAGGTCAGGGATTGAAGGGCTCAGGTGAGGGTCGTTTACCGACGTCAGGGAACGGATGTCCAGTAGCTCCGCCGCACTTACGTCCAGCTTCTTCATTGCCACCACGGCCCTTGCGGCGTCGCTGATGGTGTTGAAGTAAATCATTGCACTGGCCTTAAAAGGCGCAATGGGCAGGGTGTTCATTGTAACCTGGCTAAGGAAGGCCAGGGTACCCTCTGAACCCACAAGCAGGTGGGCGATGATATCGAAAGGATCTGTAAACCTGACAAAAGGCAGCAGGTTAAGACCCGTCACGTTCTTGATTGAGTATTTGTAGCGGATGCGGGAAGAGAGTTTCTCGTCCCCTTGAATCTGGTCTCTTATGGCCTCTATGCCCTCTATGAAGCTTTTATGGCTTGCATGAAAGGCGTTGCGGCTCTCCGGGGATGCGGTGTCAAGTATAGTACCGTCGGCAAAAATGATGCGGGCCGATACAAGTTCTTTGTCGCTGTTGGCATGTGTGCCGCAGCTCATTCCGCTGGCATTGTTCATTACGATGCCGCCCACCATACAGCTGCCGATGGAAGCAGGGTCAGGACCAAAACAGCGGCCATATTTGGCCAGTATCGCATTCACCCTTGCGCCCACGATTCCGGGCTGAAGGGTAATGGTATTGTTCTCTGGATGGAAGCTGTACTTTTCCCAGTTTTTACCGGCCACCAGAAGCACTGAATCACTGACTGCCTGACCGGAGAGGCTGGTGCCTGCGGCCCTGAAAGTTACGGCGACGCCGTTTTCATTGGCAGCGGCCAGTAAGCGGGATACTTCTTCTTCTGTCTTTGAGCGAACTACCACCTGCGGTACCATACGGTAGAAGCCGGCATCTGTGCCCCATGCAAGTGTGCGAAGAGGGTCCCTGTAACGCCTTGCGGCGGGGATAATACTATTTAGTTCTCTATTGAAATTCGGCATCGCAAATGGGTCAAAAATCCATCTTGCAAAGATACTGTTTTCCGCATTGAAATTCAAATTATTTTCTCTTGCCTTTTAAGTTGTTTTTTTCTAAATTTGGCCCTGCTTTTTGCCTGATTTATTATTCAATTTTGTTTTAATATGAAACTATTCAAAAAACGCCTTATACTGCCACTATTATTGGTGGCGGCAGTATCTCCTATGGCGTGGGGCCAGACCACGGCCCGGGCAGAAAAGCCCTGGTATGTGGGGGTTCAGGCAGGAACCTCCTTCGGTCAGGGAACTTTCCGCAGCATTACAAAACATGACACCAACTGGGGTTTCCAGGGCGGAGTGTACGAGGGCTACCGCTTCAGCCGCGTCCTTTCCCTTGAAGGAGGCTTCCAGCTTGGAAAACAGGACCAGCAGTCACAGGACTGCTGCCCGTTCTGGCTTTCACAGGATGGTGTCCGCTACTACAGCCCTGTCCTTGACCAGACCGGCTGGTTCTACAAAGATGTTAAAACCTCTACAAGATGGGAAAAGGTTTACCTTCAGGCTAACCTCAACCTGCTTGGTCTGTTTTCAAAAAAGGCTTGCAGATGGACAGTACAGGTATCTCCTCAACTATCTGTAATGACCACCGCCACCAAATACGTCGCAGAGGGGCAAAAGATTGCCCACGCCACAAAGTGGCATCTGGGCCTTGGCGGCCAGGCCAGCATCGGCTTCCGCATTTGCAACAGCATAGAAGCATCGGTTTACGGCGGCATAACCCGCCTTACCGGCAAACGCTTTGACAATATACCTGTACACGCGCACAAGAGCAACCATATTCTGGATGCCGGCGTAAAGATTGGTCTCTGCCTATGAAAAAGCTAATCTACGCAATAGTGGCAATGCTTGCAATGGCAGGCTGCTACAAGGATAATCACGAGTTTCAGGACGGCTACGGAGCCCTGTCGTTAGGGCTTCAGTGGGACAATCCCAAAGATGCAGGTACGGTTCCGCACGTACTGACAGTTTCAATTCAGGGCGACGGGGCATCTTTCACAAAGAGATTTGCAAATCCTGAGCAGCTGGCATCGGAGCCTATTATGCTCCCTGCGGGCGAATACGATATTTTGGTTACCGCCGACATGGCAGAGGCCGATGGTTTTGTTGTGGAAGGCCTGCCCGCCAGCAAGGCCGGCAGCGGAATGGGAGAAGTTGCCGTCAGTCTGGCAAATCCCTCTTCCTCCCCTTCCCAGGCATGGTTCAGCGTCAATCACGCCGCCATTAAGGAAGGAGAAGTAACGCCGGTAGAGCCTAAACTTCAGAGGCTTCTTGCCAGCTTGGATTTAAAGATAGCCAATGTACCGTCGGCTACGTCCATCAAGAAAACCCTGCTTAGCATTACTAAAACCGTAATCCTGACAGAGAAAGGCCAGGACGGCAGATACGGTGCTCCGCAGAGCAAACCTTCGGGATCCGTTTCCCTGAAGGATGGCATTACCAATATGCTGCCATCAGCCGCAGGTGTTGAAAGGAACGACATCCTGATGCTCATTAAAACCGCCGATGGCAAAGAGCTTCTGGTTACGCTTGATGTTCCGCGCATCGATGTAGGCAAGACCTACACCCTTAACCTTGATTTCAACACCCTACTGCCTTATATGTTCATCGATTCCGGTAGCATAAGCCCCTGGGAAGATGGCTGGACAGTGAACGGAGAAATCCTCAACCCTGAAGACTAACAGATTATAAATTAACAAGATAAGATGAAAACAATAAAGCTTTTCATTATTGCAACAGCAGGCGTTATGACCCTGATTGCATGCAACCGGGAGAATTCTTTGCAAGAGAGCAAAACAATTACAATCCAGGCCAGTATAGGTGCCGTCTCTAAAGTGACCACCACCGGAAATACTGCCAAGTTTGACGACGGGGACAAGATTACCCTTTATGCATGGACCGGAGACAAGACAGCCGTTCCGGCAAAAAGAGTCGTAGACGGCATTGGTAACACACTATATAGCACAGTTTGGCTTCCGGACCAGGCCATGCTCTGGGCCGATATGGTTACCCCCCACTACTTCCTGGGAATCTATCCCACACGCACAGTCACTGACTTCAAGGCCGATGCCTTCACCATCAAACCGGATGACTATCAGGCCAGCGACCTTCTTGTTGCCACCAACACCCAGGGTCTGAAGGCAACGGACGCTGCCGTCGATATGGTATTCGATCACGTTGCCGCAAAGCTTTTTGTAAACCTCACCTTCCGCAACCAGTGGGATACGGACCCTACGGTAAGTTCTGTCACCGTTACTGCAAAGAAGAGCGGCACGGTAGATTATCTGGCTAAGACCATCACCACTACTGCAAACGAAACAGCAGCGCCTATAGAACTGAATAAAGATAAAAACGAGGCTTGGAGCGGCCTGCAGGTACCCCAGAGCGTCCGTTCCATTACCATTACAATCGACGGCAAGAACTATGTCTTCACCCACACCGAAGATATTCCTCTCGAGGGTGGCAAATTCACTACCGTCAACCTTATTGTCGGTCGTGACAAGATTGATCTTGGCAACGTAAGCATTTCCAATTGGAAAGAAGGTACTACCATCAACGGCGGAGAGGCCCAAAATGACGAAGACTAGTATGAAAAGGTTACTGATATTATCCCTGACATGCCTTGTTCTGGCCTCCTGCAGCAAGGAGCAGACTGCGCGTGAAGGGATTCCGATGCGGGTCGATCCGTCACTTGACGGCACCAAGGCCAGCATCACCACGGAAACCCTTCAGGAGTTCTGGCTTAACGTAGTCTGCCCGGCGGACGACAAATACAGCTACCTGGCAGAGTTCCGCAAAGAAAACGACAAGTGGGACGTAGCCAGCAGGATGTTCTGGAAGGACGAAAACGCATCTGTAGATTATTGCGCAGCATCCTTTGGAGGCCACGCATTCACCAAGGAGGAATTCGCCGGCAGTGTGGATCTTGCCGTTCCGGCAGACCAGAGCAGCCAGGAAAAACTGAATTCCGCCGACCTTCTTACCCTTAAAAAGACAACTGTCAGTTACAAGGATACCAAGGAAGGCATTCTTCCCGTCAAGTTCAGCCACGGCATGACTAAGGTGAGCATTTCATTCACCCTGACAGACGTTTTCTATAATGCAGGCTGGGGACTGACTCTTGACCCCATAACATCAGTCAAGCTGAAAGGAGCCAACCTGGGCTTCAGCTTCCAGCCTGAAACAGGTACCGTTACCGTTAAAGAAAACTCCACGGCCGATGTTACCCCCATGCCCTTCAGCTACAAGCCTAGTTCTGCCAAGAGCAAAAACGCCATTGCCGTCTATGAAGCAATACTTCCGGCCCAGACAATCAAGAATGGCTCGCTTGAGATAGAATTCCGGATAGGTTCCGGAGACTATTATTGGAAGAACATTGGCGACGTTGTACTGGAAGCCGGCAAAAACCATACGTTGTATGTAATTACTGCAAAGATTCCGCCCTATCAAAGCTATATCCGTGACCACAGATACGTAGAAATGGGCCACGGGCTTAAGTGGGCGACCTGCAACGTAGGAGCCGAGAACGATTATGACAATGGCATTCTTGTGGCCTGGGGCGAGACAACGTCAAAGAATAATTACAGTTCATCCAACTATACAGGAGCCGCCCAGGATGCACTGCTGCCGGCAGACGATGCGGCAACCGTTAACTGGGGCGCTCCGTGGAGAACTCCTACCAAGGAGGAATTGAATCTATTCCTCAATCCGGACGAGTACACCTGTACATATGTATCCGACTACAATAATACTGGAATAGGTGGCTGGACCATTACCACCAAGATATCGCCATATGAAGGCAATACCATATTCCTTCCATTTGCCGGATATCAAATCGATGCCAACCGCTTCGACGGGCAGGGATCATACTGGGCATCATCGCTCAATGACAACCCCGCCAATCCATATTGTCTGGTCATTAACCCTGAAACAATCCAATTGGATGGAGCAGGCTACAGCCGCTGGTATGGCCTGACCGTCCGTCCTGTAGCAAACTAGTAAGGCCGACAGATATGAAGAAAAGAAATACATATATACTGACTGCCGCCGCTCTATTCGCGCTGGCAGCCTGCAGCAAAGAAAATGCTACGCAGGAAGCTGCAGGATCAATCTGCATTGAAGCCTCTGTAGGTACTTCTACAAAAGTCACATCTACAGGCTTCGTAAAGGACGACCAGATTGCCGTTTATGCCTGGACAGGCAGCGCCGCTTCTATTCCGGCCAAGCCTGTTGTCAACGGGATTGTCAATACTTTTGACGGGACAAAATGGACTCCCGCCACTATGATGGAATGGGAAAACGCAAAGGATGCTCACTACTTCCTTGGCATCTACCCTGTTCCCGCTTCGGTTTCCAGTTTTACAGAAGATCCTTACGTTCTGAATCCTGACAATCAGGGGGCAAGCGACCTTCTTGTTGCCACATCTCTTGACGGCATTACCCCGTCCGGAGATCCCGTGGAACTGGAATTCAACCACGTTATGGCTAAACTGAATGTAAATCTAAAGTTCCGCACTGAATTTGAATCCACGCCAACGGTTTCTTCCGTTACAGCAAAAGAAAAAGGCAGTGCTACGGTTAACTACCTTACCAAGACGGTTACCGCCACAGGGAGCGCCACCAGCATTGCATTGCAGGCCCTTAGCGATGCTGCCACCGGTTATGACCTTAGCTATAGCTGCATTCAAGTGCCTCAGACAGGAGTAAGAACCATTACCATAAACATCGGCGGCCAGAAATATGAATACAACGCCACTGACGACATTCCCCTGGAAAGTGGCAAATACACCACTCTGGGCCTGATGGTAGGTAAAGACAAAGAACTTATTGAGCTTGAGACGGTTACAGTAGATGACTGGCTCACCGGCGAGAATTACAGCTCCGGTGTAGCTGAGCGTCTCCACGACGGGCACGCATATGTAGATATGGGTGACGGCATTAAATGGGCGACCTGCAACCTAGGTGCGGAAAACGAGTGGGAATGCGGTGATTACTTTGCCTGGGGTGTAACAGAAACGTACTACCTGCCAGGTCACGGACAAGAGGATCCGCCAACGCATTGGCGCCCTGGTAAAAGTGACGGATACACATGGTCGAACTACAAACACTGCGTAAAAGACGATAACGTAACCTATATGTCAGTCATTAATGGATGGGGTCTTATAAAGTATAACGATCAAGCCAGATATGGTCACGACGGATTTGTGGACAAAAAATACTATCTAGACATGGAAGATGATGCTGTACACATACTATGGGGCGGTTCCTGGCGTATCCCTACGGCATATGAACTTCGATTTCTTGCAGTTTACAGTAAGAATTACAGCAGGGAATGGGTTAATAACTATAAGGGGAAAGGAGTAGATGGACTGCTTATTACCCGCATTAACGGTCCTTGCAAGGGAAACACTGTTTTCTTACCTGCTGCACGTCAGCGCTATAACACAGATCTTAGCTCTAAAAATGCCGGATATTACTGGACTTCAGAGCGCGGCAACAATCCGTTCGTAGCTCACGACCTTGAATTCAACAAAAATGATCGCGAGGTTATGGCAGAAGAACGTTATGCCGGATTGTCAATACGTCCCGTTTCATATTAAAATTTTAGAAGATTATGAAAACACACATTATATACGCATCCGTAGCGCTGCTCGCTATTGCAGCCTGCACCAAAGAAAACTCCACTCTTCTGGAAAATGGAGAAATCACAATTGAAGCCAGCATCGGCACCCCCACAAAGGTGAATTACAACGGCAACGCCACCACCTTTACAAGCGGCGACCAGATTTCCGTTTACGCCTGGATGGGTGATGCTACCGCAGTTCCGGCCACCCGCGTTGTGAACGGTGTCAAGAACACCTTCGACGGCACTAACTGGACCCCGGAAAAACAGATGCTCTGGAAGACGGTTTCCGACCCCCACTACTTCCTGGGAGTCTTCCCTACCAAAGAGATTACTGACTTTACGGCCGATCCTTACACACTGAATCCTGAGGCCTACACAGCCAGCGATCTTCTGATTGCCACCAATCTGACGGGCGTTAAGGCCACCGATGGTGCTGTAGTCCTGACCTTTGACCACGCAATGGCCAAGCTGAACGTTAACCTTAAGTTCCGTAGCCAGTGGGCTACTACCCCTGATGTAACTTCAGTTACCGTCAAGGCTAAGAATACCGCTACCGTAAACTACCTGACCAAGACCGTCACCGCCACCGGGGACGCATCGGCAGTAAACATTCCGGCAGCATCGGCAGTCGCAAGCGGCTACAAAAAAAGCTACAGCGGACTGCAGGTTCCCCAGACCGGCGTTAAAGAGATTACTGTCACCATCGACGGAAAAGATTATGTTTATACCGCGCAGGAAGACATTCCTCTGGAAGGCGGGAAGTACACTACCCTGGGCCTGAACGTTGGTAAAGATGCTATTACCCTTGGCACCATATCAGTTGTTGACTGGCAGGAAGGCACTATCCTTCCCGACGGCGATGCCTTGCTGGCTAATAATCATAACGGCTACGATTACGTGGATATGGGCGAGGTAACCATCGACGGTGTAAACAAGAACCTCAAATGGGCCACCTGCAACGTTGGAGCAGAGAAGCCATGGGACTACGGAGGCTACTTTGCCTGGGGAGAAACGGCAACGAAGAACAATTATACCTGGTCCAACTATGCGTTTATGCAGGCAGGGCATGCCAATTGGGAGCACATCACCAAGTACACCTATGCAGACGAACAGATAGGGGGCATCTGGTATAATGGCTCTAACTTCATCGGCGACGGCAAAAAATCCCTGGCCGACGGCGGTTACGTCGACGATGCTGCCCGCCAGATTTGGGGCGGCAACTGGCGCATCCCCACAGACGATGAGTGGACGGCGCTGCGCAAAAAAGACCTCTATTCCTGGGATTGGACGTCGGACTACCTAAACGACGGTTCCCACCATGCGGGTTGGAACGTGACCCGCAAGGACGGCACTGGTCCCTGCTCTGGTAACTCCATCTTCCTTCCCGCTGCCGGAACCTGGAAGGAGGCCACTCTCATGAATGCGGGAGAACGTGGCCATTATTGGTCTTCCACCCTCAGCGATGTAAATAATTCAGACCGCGCCAGGTGCGTGTTCATCGTCGCTACTGGAAAGTACCGAGACACCGCCGATCGTTACTTCGGCCTTTCCGTACGTCCCGTTTTAGACTAATATAATTTATTATGGAAATTGAATGGAATTTACTTCTTAGACTTTTGGTTGCGGGACTGCTTGGCGGCCTTGTAGGCTTCGAGCGTGAATTCCGTGCCAAAGAGGCCGGCCTTCGCACCCACTTTTTGGTTGCCTTGGGCAGTGCCCTGTTCATGCTTATATCCCAGTTCGCCTTTAACGGACACTTTGATGCCGCCCGCGTTGCGGCCCAGGTGGTTACCGGAATAGGTTTCATCGGCGCAGGCGTCATTATCTTCCAGAAGAATGCAGTGCGCGGCGTAACCACAGCGTCCGGTATCTGGGTTGTGGGTGCCATCGGCCTTGCAAGCGGTGCAGGAATGTATTTTATCGCCAGCATGGCTACCCTGCTGGCACTTGTCTGCCTTGAGACCATGCACTTCCTTACCCGTCACTACGGAGAGAAATCGGCAGAGCTAACCATTTCTCCCGTTACTTCAGAGAAGTTGCTGGAGATCATGAAGGCCATCAAAGCAGCCGGAATCGACATCCACTCCTTCAGCGTCACCGACTCCGTCGCCCGCATAAACATCCACATGCGCCAAAGCAAACTGGAAGAAGCCATGACCTCCATCCTGGAAGTCGCCAAAGGCCTCACCGTAGAGATTTCATAATCCCGGCAAAGCTAGCCTATCCGCAGTTTAATGCGGAAGCCACGGCTTGTCGGTTCTTCAATGATTTCACTGCAGAAAACGCGCAACTTTTCCATGGAAGGATTATTGGCCTGGAGCGGAGAAGTCTCCAGCCCCTCTACCATAAAGTCCATGAAGGTTTCCCCTGACAATTCACTGAAGGTGATTCGTACGGTAATGGGAATATATGCGGCCATGATATCCTTAAGCATCAGATTTGTTGCCTGAAGCGCCATGTCGCATCTGTCTGCAATGTTGTATTTGATACAGAACTGCCTTATGCGGCTTTCCATATCCAGATAATCGAAGTCTTTACCCTCTATCTGGAACACTTCTTTACGGATACGCTGAACAAAGGCCTTGGTAGCACTGCGCACCGGAGCCTCAAAGATCTGCTGCGGCGTTCCGTCTTCGTAGATGATGCCATCCTGCATATAGAAGATACGGGTACTGACATCGCGGGCGAACTTCATCTCGTGGGTCACAATCAGCATAGTCATTCCCTCCTTTGCCAACTGCCGTATTACACTCAGCACCTCCCCTACCATGGTCGGATCAAGGGCCGATGTGGGCTCGTCAAAAAGTATGACCTCAGGCTTCATGGCCAGGCAGCGGGCAATGGCCACACGCTGCTTCTGTCCGCCGGACAGATTGGACGGATAGACATCGGCTTTTTCTGCCATACCGACCTTGCGAAGCAGGGCCAGCCCCTCTTCGCGGGCCTTTTCTATGTTTTCTTTATGAATTTTACAAGGAGCAAATATCACATTCTCCAGCACCGTCATATGGTCAAAGAGATTGAAGTTTTGGAAGACCATACCCATCTTCTGACGCATCTTATGTACCGGATAGTTTTTCTCCAGTATATTTTCTCCATTAAACAATATACTTCCCCCTGTAGGAGGATCAAGCAGATTCAGGGCCCTGAGTAAAGTGCTCTTTCCTGTTCCTGAGGGGCCGATGATACTGATTACTTCTCCCGGGCTTATTTCGCAGTTCACGTCTTTCAGTACCTGGACATTGCTGCCATCGGGATTATGAAATATTTTGCTGAGGTGGGAAACAGTAATCATAGCACATTCTTTTTAGGTGAAGCAAGTTTGATCAGCGCGCCGATAAGCCATACAAGCAGGAAGTACAGTATTGTTACGAACAGCAAAGGGACTATGGCATCAAAAGTACGGCTGCGGATGATGTCACCAGCCCTTGTAATATCCTGTATTGCTATATATCCTACTATTGAGGTTCCCTTAAGCAGCGATATACATTGGCCCTTATATAAAGGAAGGCCAATCCTGAATGCCTGGGGAAGAACAATATTGAAGAATGATTGTGACTTGGTAAAGCCCAAGGCCAGACCGGCCTCGGTTTGCCCGCAAGGGATGGCGTCAAGAGAAGCTTTGTAGATATTGCTGACTCCGGATGCAAAGAAAAGCGCAAAGGTAATTATGGCCACAATGTCCGGAGAAACTCCCGTATTGGAAAAGACTACATAAAACATGATTAGCAGCAGCACCAGTTCCGGGATACCGGCAATGAAACTGCGGTACACTGCCGCACAAGAGCGAACCCACTTGCGGCGGCTCTTCATCATTGAATACAGTCCAACACCAAGTATAGATCCAAGAAGAATGGCCAGTATGCTGATTTTCAGGGTCTTAAGCAAGCCATCAACAATAAGCCGCCAACGGTTCTCTACGATCAGGGTCTTGTGGATTCCCTTCTTTATCCAGGCAATGATACCATGGCTCTGGGCCTGGACATCATGGTCCAAAACGAAATAGGCCGTGTGGTAAGAATGATATGGCTCAGAGAACAGGAATTTCTCTTGCCTTTCCGGGGTAACGAAGACAACTCCACACATAACATCGGCCTGTCCAGACTGAACAGCCATAAAGCCGCTGGCATTGTCGTAAAGCTTTACTTCCAAGGGCCGATGCAGCTCCTTGGCCAATTCTCGCAGCAAATCAATCTCTATTCCATACCACTCCCCATCTACAAGGAAGGAGATTGGCGCCGTCGGAAGAACAGTCGCTACGCGTAATGGCTTACCGGAAGCTTCTGATGGAATGTGGGTATATGATTCAGCCTCTGCGAACTTGTCTGTCAACCAGAAGTCGATAAGCTTCTGCATAGTGCCGTCTTCAATCATTCTGCGCTGGACAGCGTTAAAGGTCCTGACAAGCTCAGAATCATCTTTTCTGAACAAGAAAGCCGTCGGGTAAGACTGATCTCCCAGCATGGCTATCTTTATGCCGTTCTCTTTTCTTATGATGGCATTGTAAACAACCTCGTCGTACATTGCGATCTCTGTCTGGCCGCTGAGAAGGGCCTGAAGCAGGTCGCTCGAGGAGTTGTACAGCTGGCAGTTGATATCAGTACGGGAACTTAAGTCCTTTTCGTACGCACAGCCGGCGATGGTAGCAACACTATGCCCGGCAAGGTCGTCCGGGCTATTAAGCTCTATGGTTTGCGTTTTTTTGCCGCACGACACCAAGAGCAATGTTGAAACAATAAAATAAACTAATCTTTTCATATGTGGTATTTAAGGATTCTGGAATTTATTTCCCCTGCCTCCTGCTGGGAAATTGGAACGGGGTTATTTGCAAGTCTGATTGGGTTGACCGATGCGGCCAGTATGGCGATATCGCCTTCTGCGGCCGATGGTGCCGTTAGTTCCAACTCTGCCAGCAGGGCGCGGAAGCCCTCAGGAGTAATCAGTTGCGATATTTCTTCAAATACGCCCTGCAGGTACTGTGCCCCGCGGGGGTCTGAGCACTTCTCTATGTTGGCCAGCATAAAGTCCCAGATTTCCGGCAGACAGATTGCTACTGCGTGGCCATGAGGCAGGCCGTACATTGATGTCAGCTTATAGCTAAAGGCATGAGGGGCAGTTGTTTGCGTTATGCATATCGCCTGTCCTGCCAGATTCGCCGCCTCCATTATTGCCTCCGGGGCACTCACCTTTCGACCCGGTTCCGCTTCGCTCCATCCCTCCCAACCAAAGGTTGGGCCCCTCCCGTTCACGTGGCCACGGGCGGCCACGCCTCCCGAAAGGTGAGTGCCCCCGGAGGCTAGATACTCGTGCCAATTAGACAGAATCATCTGCACGGCACGGCGGGAGATGGTACGGGAAGCATCGGTAGAATTGACACTCCACCAGGACTCGAGCCCCTGGCAAAGGGCATCCATCATAGTACACTTCTTCTGATAAAGAGGAAGGCTTTCCAGCACAGAGGGCTCCAGAATGGCGAAATCAGGAACAATGCAGTCATCCGTTATAGACTGCTTTTTGCCCTGAGCATAAATTACCGCAAAACGGGTTGACTCGCTGCCGGTACCGGCCGTCGTGGGGATGGCAATGAGTTTGGTTTCGGGCGCCTTCGCGTATAGCTTAATACATTTGGCAACGTCTATGCTGCTGCCGCCGCCGACGGCGACAAGTGTGTCGCAGCCCTCTTTGGTAAAAAGGTCAACGCCTTTAAGTACAGATTCTTCCAACGGATTGGAGGCAAAATCACTGAACTTAAGCAGTGGACTGCCTACCCCGGAAATTGCAGATTCAACCCGGGGACCAATGCTGATGAACGGATAAGAACTGTCGCACACCAGCAGCACTTTCCTACTGCCGGAAAGCGCATCACTCAATGACGATATTCCCCAAAGTATCTGCTGCATAGTTATTTACGAATATTCAGGAATTCCATGAAAGCTTCTTTATTCTGCTGAGGGGTGGTAGTAGGACGCCCCAGATCAGGCCTGTTACCTTTCCTTACTTTGATTTCTATAAAAACGGGGCCTACTGAATCAGCCAGCCCACCTTCAGGGCTGGAAGATTTGGGGTTAAGTCCGTTCAGATTGACTGTCTGATTCAGAACGGACTGTACTTCTTCATGGGAGGAAACAGAATAAACGCTTCTGTAGCCGCAGGCGCGGGCTATGGCAGGAAAGTCTATCTGTAGGCCGACGGTGGGCTGGCCACCGACAGAGTCGTGAGCACCATTGTTGAACACAACATGGACGAAGTTGGAGCCGGCCTTGGTACCGACGATAGCCAGGGCTCCCATGTGCATGATGGCAGCGCCGTCGCCGTCGAAGCACCAGACGCGGCGGTCAGGGCGCTCCAGAGCTATGCCAAGGGCAATCTGGCTGGCATGGCCCATTGAGCCTACGGTCAGGAAATCATGGCCGTGGCCGGCGCCTGTAGCCTCACGATATTCAAAAAGCTCGCGGCTTATCATGCCGGTAGAAGATACAACTATATCTGACGGAGCCAGGGCTGATGCAACAGTGCGGATGGCCTCTTCTCGTGAGAGTGATAGTATCGGCACAGCCTTAAGCTCATTCGGGTGAACAGGCTGCACCTCAAAAGTATTTTTTTCTACCACAAGAGCATAAACCTGACCCGCAGAAAGGGCCTTGCAGGCCTCTGAAATCTGGTTTTCAGCTACGGAAGCATCGGCAGAAAGGACTGCATAAGGAATGCCCATCGTCTCAAGTAGCGAAAGCGTCACCTTGCCCTGCTTGACGTGCTGGGGCTCGTCATGAACGCCGGGACGGCCACGCCAGCCGATTAGCAGCAGCAGCGGAATACCGTAAACATCAGCATCGGTAAGGGAGGCAAGGGGGTTGATGGCATTGCCCTGCCCGGAATTCTGCATATAAACGCAGCCGGGGCGGCCACTGGCAAGATAATGCCCGGCCGCAAGGGCCACTGCACCGCCCTCGTTGGCAGTGATGATGTTCCTTGACGGATCTATGTTTTCTGCAAGATATGCGCAGAAACTTTTAAGCAGGCTGTCCGGCACCCCGGCATAAAAGTCGATGCCGTGGCTGCGGAGCTGTTCTACAAAAAAGCCGGGTGCAAGCATTATTCTTCCGGAATTAGGTTGATAATATCTTTAATGGGCATGCAAAGGGCATCGGCTTCCTTGGCCCTGTGATTAGCCAAAATGGACTCCGCGGCCTTTTGCATCGCAGGGAAACCACTGCGGGTCAATTGGTTAGCATAGATAACAACGTTCACTCCCCTTCTCTTAAATTCGTCCTCGGTCACGCTGTTAAAGGCGGTGGGAACAACCACCAGAGGGGTGGTCTGGTCCTGGGCGCGGAAGGCCTCTGCAAAGGCGAAAATCTCTGCAGGATCCGCCTTACGGCTGTGGATCATTATGGCGTCTGCGCCAGCTGCGACATAAGCGCGGGCGCGCTGCAGCGCGTCATCCAGGCCACGTTCCAGGATAAGGCTTTCTATGCGGGCGCAAATCATGAAATCGTGGGTCTTCTGGGCCTTTTTTCCGGCAGAAATCTTGGCACAGAAGTTCTCTATGCTGTCCTGGGTCTGGGGGACATCGGTCCCAAAAAGAGAATTCTTTTTAAGACCCACTTTATCTTCTATGATCACCATGGAAACGCCCATCCTTTCAAGGCTGCGAACGGTGTAAACAAAGTGCTCTGCAAGGCCTCCGGTGTCCCCGTCAAAGATGATCGGCTTGGTGGTAACCTCCATAATGTCGTCCACAGTACGGAAGCGGCTGGTCATATCTACCAACTCTATGTCCGGCTTGCCTTTGGCGGTAGAGTCGCAAAGGCTGGAAAGCCACATTGCATCGAACTGATATGTCTTGCCATCCTGAAGGACGGTTGTATTCTCTGCGATAAGGCCGGTGATGCCGCTATGGGCCTCGATCGCCGTAACCAAACCCTTCATTTCCAAGAGTTTACGCAGGCGGCCGCGGCGCAGGTCCGGCATAGCCAGCTGCGCGCGGGAGAGCTTTTCAAGCTCTGCCAGACGGGCATCCCTGGAGTAAGGAAATTCTACTAGTTTACCGCCGTAAGTAGCCAAAACGTCAAGCACCTCCTGGCGTATAGGTTTCTGGAAGCCTTCGCGCCAGTCGTCGCCATGAACTACGATGTCCGGCTTAAGGGCCAGCAAATTGTCCTTATAGCTTAAAGTCTTCTGTTCCACCACTTTATACACCCCGCCAAGGGAAGCCATCAAGGTCTTCCGCTCCTGGAACGGGATAATGGGGAAACGTTTGTAGCTGGCTGTGGCTTCGTCGGAAAGCACACCAATTGTAAGGCGTCCGAGCCTCTGTGCCTTGCGGATAATGGCCACATGGCCGCTATGTATTATATCTGTGCTGAAGCACATGTAAACCGAGCGGTTCTCTACCTCCTGCAGACGCTTGTAAACGACTTCCAGGTCCTGCGGATTGTCAATCTCTGAACAAAGGTCGTCCTTGAAGTCAAGCGGACGGATGCTGCACGCCGCGGAAATCTGGTTCAGGGCGTTCTCTGCATAAACGCCGGTATTGCCGGCGGCACAGAACTCCCCTATCTTGTCCAGCCAAAGCTTCCAATCGTCCTTGGTAAGCTTGTACAGCGGCTGGGCTGCAACTGCATTATCAAAAAATTCAATACCCACCTTACGCACAAAACCGCCATCCAGCACGGCCTTGAAGTCCTTTTCAGGCAGCGGAAGCGTACTGCTTACTGTCATGCAGCTGCCGGGAGCCTCTACAACGGCATCGAAAACCGTGTTCTGGAAAACAAGATCCCCGTGCATCAGCAGTACATCGCAGTCCTGCAGCTCCTTACGGGCGCACCAGATGGAATAGATGTAGTTGGTCTTGTCGTAAAGAGTATTCTCTACGAAGGTGATGTGAAGAGGCAGGGCCAGCGACTCGCAGTAGCGTTCCAGCACCTCGTGAAAGTAGCCGGTAGTCATAACCACCTCTTCTATGCCAGCATCGGCAAGAAGGTGCAGCTGACGGCTCAGAATGGTCTCAGTGGCCGAAATTTCCGTCATGCATTTGGGATGCTCGCTTGTGAGCACGCCCATCCTGTGGCCAAGGCCGGAGTTCAGTATTAATGCTTTCATCATATAGTTATTGTCAAGCCGAAGGATGCTCCAAGGTTGCAGTGGCCCAGAGGTATGTACTGGGGTGTAAACTTGGTGGGTATGGCATCCATGCCAAGATGCAGGTTGATCACTTTAAAATCTAAGTTGAATGCAGCGCCCCAATTGAAGCCGAAACTTCCGACCGCCGCTGAAACCGATGCCCCCAGAACCCTGCCGGCCTTGAAGTTTGCCGATGCTCGAAGTTCCGTCCAGGGCACATTGCTGAACTGTCTGGTGGCCAGAATGCCGAAGCTGACATAGGACAGTTTTGTCCACTCCGCTGCCAGTCGCAAGGTAGCGGGAAGCATCTTGAAGCCTTTCTCTGCGCCAACATCCTCAAGCTCAAGCAGTTTGGCAAGGTCGTCCTCAAGGTCTTCGCTGTCCCCGTCGTACACCCATTCGCTGTCGCGCCTTCCGTTGACGGCATAGCGCCAGCGCATTCCGCCAATGTCACACAGCGATGCAGAAAAGGTCCAGTCCGGCACCATGCTCAGCACCACACCCATGTCCAGGGCGGCTCCGTGACCGGATATACCGCTGAGTTTGTTCAAATCTATCCTGTCGATGACGCGGGTCCCGGTTTCATCCACCTTGGTCTTCATCTCTACGCCGTCATAGGCACAGCGGCCGTAAGTATGGCCCTTCACCGTCCAGATACCGTTATTGTTGGTTATGGTAAGGTTGTCGATGCCTACATTTGCGTTTAAAATGCCCATCAGGTACTTAACACGACCGCCCACGGATATCATGTCCCCAATCTTCATGCTAAGGCCGTAGGCCAGCTCTAAATAGGCATGCTCAGCCAGGCTCATGGACGGTATGCTGATCTTATCCTCAATTCCGTCCTTCAGGAACTTGAACAGTTCGTAAGGTACCTTTGCTCCGCCAATTGAACGAAGGCTGACGTCAAAGGTGTGGTAGAACGGCCCCTTTTTGAAGCCGAAGCCAAGAAGCTCTGTGCTGAAGTTTTCTGTAAAGCGGTTGGTGCTCTTAAGGCCCCCAAGGAACTGTCGTGAACTAACCTCCGGATGAGTGAAAAAGCCCAGTTTGCCATCACTTACAGGAAAGATAATATTGTCCAGGCCAATGTTTCCGCGGCTGAATACGGACACGCCGCCAAGGCCGGGAAGGGAGATAAAGGCTTTTTCCGGAGTCTTTGCGGGGTTCAGCTTATAAGCTTGAGTATAACCCTGAAGGAAGTATCCGGTCTGGAAGTCCTGGGCCATGGAAGCCGTAACGGCTATCGCAAATGCGGCAATCGTCAAAATCAAACGTCTCATGGCCTACTTCCCCTTTTTGGCGATTCCGTCCGGGAACGAAATCACAAAGTCCTTAATTGTTATATCCTGTTTCTTGTTGAACTTGACTTTTTGGGTCTCCGTGCCCATGTTAATGGTGAAACGGACTCCGTCGAAGTTCATGTTACCGGCACTTTTGACGTCCACGGTTATTGTAGATTCCCCTGTGGGGATGCTGTTCGGCGAGCAAACGGCCGTTATACTTTCAATTGTATTGCCCTTGCTGTCGATTGCCACCGCCTGCGGCGATACTGCCTGCGGCAGATTATTTATTACCGTTGCCGTAACAACTCCATGGCTGAACAGGTAGTCAGTGGTAAGGTCTTTGGCAATGCCCGTAACCTTAAAGTCCCCCAGCAGGCCGTTTTTCAGGGTGACAGAAATATCGGAAATAATAATCACCAAGGCCTCTACGGGATACTCTGACAGCAGGATCTCCTGAATGCCGAAGTTATATGTTTCGTTAAGCCGGAAAGAGAAATTCTTTAACTCTATTGTCTTGTCGATATCTTTATTAAGATCGTAGGCATCGTCGGTACATGACGATGCGGCAAAAAGGCAGACGATGGCTGCCAGAAAAACTGAGAACACCTTTTTCATATTGCAAATATATTCAAATATCAGAAGATAAAAAAGGGACGGCAACCAAATTGGCTGCCGTCCCACGATGTATCTCAGTTAAAAAATTACTTCTTTGCGAAGAATTCTTTTTCCTTACCGGACTCGATGAGCTGCTCTGTGAAAACATAAGCACCGGTCTTGGGGGATTTGTCCATACGGATGCACTTAACCATGCTCTTGGAGCCGGCCTTTGCTGCGAATGTTGCAACTGCTTTCTTTGCCATATATTATATCCTCCTATAAATTACTTAATCTCACGGTGAAGAGTTACCTTCTTGAGGAAAGGATTGTATTTCTTACGCTCAAGACGCTCCGGTGTGTTCTTTTTGTTCTTAGTGGTAATATACCTGGACATTCCGGGAACACCACTTTCTTTCTGCTCGGTGCACTCAAGGATGACCTGCACCCTGTTTCCTTTAGCTTTCTTTGCCATAATCGTAAAAATTAAACAAGGTTATTAAGATATCCTTTCTCCTGAGCCTTCTTAACAGTAGCCTCAAGACCGTTCTTTGCAATAGTCCTCATTCCTTTGCAGGAAACTTTGAGGGTGATGAATCTCTGCTCCTCCTCTGACCAGAACTTCTTGGTACGGAGATTCAGGGAGAAGTCACGTTTGGTGCGCAGCTTGGAGTGGGCTACATTGTTACCCTTCATTCTCCTGCGGCCGGTGATTTCGCAAACCTTTGCCATATTATTGTACTTTTTATTATTTTTCTATTTAAACTGCGGGCTGCAAATTTCGGTTAAAAATCTCGTAATTGCAAGAAAACTAAAGAATTTTGAAGAACCTGTTCCACCTGATATTTCCAGGGAAACCCTTTGTAGGATCGGTTGACAGCCATACGAACAGCGGCCTTCCTACTATATGGTCTTCAGGTACAAAACCCCAGTATCTTGAATCGAGCGAATTGTGCCGATTGTCGCCCATCATAAAGTAATAATCCTGTAAAAATGTGTAGCTTGTAGCAATTGCTCCGTCAATGAGTATTCCTTCTTCTGTCACACTAAGAGAATGATGCTCGTAGTCGCGGATAATGCGCTCATACAGAGGCAGATTCTCTTTTGTAAGCTCTACCGTCGCACCGGCTTCAGGAATCCAAAGGGGACCGAAGTTATCCCTTGTCCACTCGAAAGAGGAATCGAAGGGGAAGATGGTCTTGTGTGAATCCGGAAAATCCGGGGGGTAAACATCCACAATGGGAGTGAGGCTTACTACGGCTGCGTTTTCCTTCAGTATCTCAACGGCTTTGGCGTTAAGGTCGATGCTTCTGTAACCAGGGAGCATCCTGTCGAACATGGGCATTGTCTGAAGACCAAGTTTGGAAAGAGTCTTGTTGTTGATCTCTTTACCGTTGGTCACTACCCTGTACGATGTCTGTACGCCTTCCCAAACCTGCTGTGCCTGCGAATTGATGTAAACTTGTCCGTTAACTATAGAAAGAGTGTCGCCGGGAAGGGCTACGCATCTTTTTACGTAATGGTCTGTTTTATCTGCAGGACGGACCTTGATGGGGCCGAAGTTTGATATTGTGTACTCCTTTCCGTGCTGACGGCAGAGAGCGTAATAGTCCGCTGCCGGATCCTTGGTAAGGACAGTGTCTCCGTTGGGGAAGTTGAACACTACTATGTCTCCTTCTCTTACCTTGCGAAGTCCCTTGAGCCTCTTGTACTTAGCCTGAATGAGGGTGGAGTATGACTCTTTGCCAAAGATAACGTTGTGTGTAAACGGTATCGTGAGCGGAGTCTGAGGCATCCTGGGGCCGTAGGTCAGATTGCTGACAAAGACGTGATCACCTGCAAGCAGGGTTCCTTCCATTGAAGATGAAGGAATGACAAAAGCTCTGAGGAAAAATATCTGCAGGAAGGTGACAAAGATTACCGCAAAGACTATGGCGTCAAGCCATTCCCATTTCCAGTCCTTTTTCTCTCCCTCTTTGTAAGTCTTCTTCCAGAACGTCCACTTTACTTTGTGGGTGATGTTGTTGTCGAAGATTACTCCAAGGCCGAGCAGCCACCAGTAGTTTCCTACCCAGATAACCATTAACAGGTACAGGAGGCACCAGAATCCTGTGCGCACCCACTTGTTATGGTATATCTCCTTGAAACTCATTGTCTAAGCCTTATGCTACAGTCAAACTTATTTTACAGAGTTGATAATAGCCTCGAATGCCTGAGGGTTATTCATAGCGAGGTCTGCGAGAACCTTGCGGTTGAGTCCGACATTCTGCTTTGAGAGTTTGCCCATGAACTGAGAATAAGACATTCCGTACTGACGTGCGGCTGCGTTGATTCTCTGTATCCAAAGAGCACGGAATTCGCGCTTCTTTGCTTTACGGTCACGGTAAGCATAGGTGAGACCTTTCTCGTAGGTGTTCTTTGCTACCGTCCAAACGTTCTTCCTGGAAAGGAAATTACCGCGGGTTCTCTTAAGAATCTTCTTGCGGCGTGCCCTAGAGGCAACTGAATTGACTGATCTTGGCATAATTTAATCTTTTTCCTGAAACAGTGACCATTCTAAAACTGGTACTTTACGACTGTTTGCGGTGTTAAACAAATAATAATTAATTTTTAATTAGAGGACAAGAAGTTCTTTAACTCTCTTTTCGTCTACCTGTGCAAGGATAGCGAAGTGGTCAAGATTCCTTTTCTGCTTCTTTGTCTTCTTGGTGAGAATGTGGCTGTGATAAGCGTGTCTTCTCTTGATCTTGCCCGTTCCGGTAAGCGTAAAGCGCTTTTTGGCACCGGAGTTGGTCTTAAGCTTTGGCATCGTCTAAAAAATTAATAGTTAATAATATACATTACCCCGTCACGGGGACTTTTTACTTTTTCTTTACAGGAGCCAGCATCATGATCATGCGCTTTCCTTCAAGCTTGGGCATTCCTTCTGCCCTTCCGAAGGCCTCCAGCTCTACTGCAAAACGGAGGAGGAGTTTTTCTCCCTGGTCTGCGAACTGGATTGAACGTCCCCTGAAGAAGACTGAGGCCTTAACCTTTGAGCCTTCCTGCAGGAAACCCTGCGCATGTTTCAGTTTGAACTGGAAGTCATGCTCGTCCGTATTGGGACCGAAGCGGATCTCCTTAATCACAATCTTGGAAGAGTTGGCCTTCATTTCCTTGGCCTTCTTCTTCTGCTGATACAGATACTTCTGGTAGTCGAGTATCTTGCATACGGGAGGATCTGACTTGGCAGTGATTTCTACCAGGTCAAGTTCCATCTCCTGGGCCAGTTTAAGGGCTGCGGCGATGGGGTAAATGCCCTGATTCTCTATATTGTCTCCAACGAGTCGAACCTGCTGTGCAGTGATTTCCTCATTGATATAGAGCTCATTTTCTCCCTTTTCCTTAGGCTGCCTGCCGTTAGGAAACTGGGGACGCGGCCCGGATCCTGCAGGTCTGGGGCCGTTGGGCTTGAAAGCACCGTTGGGTTTAAAAGGTGTTGCGATAAACTAATCCTCCTAAAAATAAATGTTAATACTATGAGAGTTCCTCTTTCATGGCATTCTTAAGCCATGACTTGAACTCCTCTATGGACATCGAGCCCTGATCTACACCTTCACGGCGTACCGATACTGTGCCCTCGGTGACTTCTTTTTCACCGACAATGGCCAATACAGGCACCCTGAGGAGGGAAATCTCACGAATTCTCTTACCAAGAGTCTCGTTACGATCATCCACAGAACTGCGAATATCGGAATTATTTAGCAATTCACAAACTTTTTTTGCATAATCTGCGTATTTTTCGCTGACAGGCAATACTTTAACCTGATCCGGAGCGAGCCACAGAGGCAGATGACCGGCGGTGTGCTCAAGCAACACAGCGGTAAATCTTTCGATTGAACCGAACGGGGCACGGTGAATCATAACCGGACGTTTCTTGCTGCCGTCGGCGTCTGTATATTCAAGCTGGAAGCGCTCCGGCAGGTTGTAGTCTACCTGGATAGTACCAAGCTGCCACTTTCTGCCAAGGGCATCCTTAACCATGAAGTCAAGTTTAGGGCCGTAGAAAGCTGCCTCTCCGTATTCTGTAACGGTAGGAAGGCCTTTCTCTGCTGCGGATTCGATGATAGCCTGCTCTGCGCGGTCCCAGTTCTCTTCGCTGCCGATGTACTTGTCACGGTTTACTTTGTCGCGAAGGGAAATCTGTGCGGTGAAGTTGTTGAATTTGAATACGCCGAATACGTACATGATAAGGTCAATAACCTTCTTGAATTCCTCTTTGAGCTGCTCCGGACGAACGAACATATGGGCATCGTCCTGGGTGAAGCAGCGTACGCGGGTAAGTCCGTGAAGCTCTCCGCTCTGCTCGTAACGGTAAACGGTACCGAACTCTGCAAACCTCAGAGGGAGGTCCTTATAAGACCTGGGGGCTGAACGGAAAATCTCGCAGTGGTGAGGGCAGTTCATCGGTTTGAGCATGTATTCCTCACCTTCCTGGGGTGTATGGATGGGCTGGAATGAATCCTTGCCGTATTTTGCATAGTGACCGGAAGTTACATAAAGCTGCTTGCTTCCGATGTGAGGTGTGACAACGGGAAGATAGCCGTATTCGTCCAGCTTCCTGCGAAGGAAGTTCTCCAGTTGCTGACGCATAACGGCACCACGGGGCAGCCAGAGAGGAAGTCCGAGTCCTACCCTCTGGGAGAACATAAAGAGCTCCATTTCCTTGCCCAGCTTGCGGTGATCGCGCTTCTTAGCCTCTTCCAGCAGAACCAGATATTCATCCAGCATGCTCTTCTTAGGGAAGGTGATACCGTAGATACGGGTAAGCTGCTGACGTTTTTCGTCGCCGCGCCAGTATGCACCTGCGATAGCGGTGAGCTTAACGGCCTTGATAACATCAGTATTCATAAGGTGAGGTCCGCGGCACAGGTCAGTGAAGGCACCGTTCTCGTAATAAGTGATGGTACCGTCCTCAAGCTCGCTGATAAGCTCGCACTTGTAAGGGTCGCCCTTCTCCTGAAAGTGCTTCATGGCCTCTGCCTTTGAAACATCGATTCTCTTGAATTCCTGTTTCTGGCGGGCAAGGTCCAACATTTTCTTTTCTACCTTAGCGAGGTCTGCGTCAGTGAAGGTCTGACCGTTGAAGTCAACGTCATAATAGAAACCGTTCTCTACTGCAGGGCCGATACCAAACTTGATACCGGGATACAGGGCCTCCAGAGCCTCTGCCATCAGGTGTGACGACGAGTGCCAGAATACTCTCTTGGCATCTTCATCTTCCCACTTGAGGAGCTGCACGGTAGCATCTGTAGTTATAGGCCTGGTAAGGTCATAAACTGTATCGTTCACCTTTGCAGCAAGTACTTCTGCTGCCAGGCGGGGGCTGATGCTCTGGGCAATCTCGTATGCGGAAACTCCGCTTTCGTAGGCTTTAACGTCGCCGTTAGGAAAAGTAATGTTTATCATAATTGTCACACAATTGTTGTCTAGCCCACAAAGATACGAAATTTTTCATATATTTGCAGACAGAGAACAACACAAATTGATTATTATATGGAAAACGAAATGTTGAAAACCCCTGTTACGGGCAAACTGATCTGGACTGAGTCTATGAAATTCGGCGCTCTCCTGGGTATAATTACAGTTGTTTTGGAATTGCTCCCGATGCTTTGGACTCCTAACGTCAAAGATGTTGCGGCTCTTTCTTCAGGAGCAGTCAAGACCGCCCTGGCATCATCAATCATTTCTGTCCTTTACGTTATAGTTAAAACCGCTATCTGCTGCTGGCTGCTGGTTATTTTCACCAAGAAGGTTGCATCTTCATACAGCCAAGTAACGTCTTCCCATACGTTCAGGTTCGGCATTTTCACTTCTTTGCTCTCCAGCCTCATAGTTGCTGCATACGGTCTCATCCAGATTAAGATGATGGATCCGGCATCGCTCCAGGAGGCTGTCAGCATGGTAGCGCAGCAGAATCCTAACATTTCTGCAGATCAGATAGAGGATATTGGCAACAAGGTCATTTCCATTATGCCCGTGATGATGGTTCTGTTCACAATCCTTAAGTGTGCGGTTGTAGGTGTAATCGCATCGCTTATCATTTCCAGATCCATTCCCGGACGCACCCAGAATCCCTTTGAACAAAGATTTTAATCTATATGGATTATTCTAAGGATATATCTTTTGTCATTCCGCTTCTGAACGAAGAGGAGTCCCTGCCGGAGCTCGTTTCTCGCATCCGTGCAGTTGCGGCCGGCCAGAGCTGGTCGTACGAGGTTATCTTTGTTGACGATGGCAGCACGGACAAGTCCTGGTCCGTAATTGAGGGACTGGCAAAAGAGGATGCCAACATTCATGGCATTCGTTTCAGGCGCAATTACGGCAAGTCTGCAGCTCTTCACTGCGGCTTTGCCCAGGCTCAAGGCCGCGTTGTGGCTACTCTTGACGCAGACCTGCAGGATGCTCCGGAAGAGATTCCGGAAATGTACCGCATGATTGTGAACGACGGCTACGATGTTGTTTCCGGTTGGAAGAAGCATCGCAAGGACAATACCTTTACCAAGAATCTTCCGTCAAAGCTTTACAACGCCACGGCAAGGCGTGTCACTGGCATCAAACTTCATGATATGAACTGCGGTCTTAAGGTCTATGCCAACGAAGTGGTTAAGAATATAGAGGTATACGGTGAAATGCACCGTTATATCCCCTATCTGGCCAAGAACGCAGGTTTCGGCAAGATTACAGAAAAGCCTGTCCACCATGAGAAGCGCAAGTATGGCAAGAGCAAATTCGGCATGAACCGCTTTGTTAACGGTTTCCTTGACCTTATGAGTTTGTCCTTTACCAGCAAGTTTGCCAAGAAGCCGATGCATTTCTTCGGTTTCACCGGTATCCTGATGTTCCTTGCCGGTTTCATTATGACCGTATGGATTATAGTGACCAAGCTTATTCACCAGGCCAACGGACTTCCCTTCCGTCCGGTTACAGAGCAGCCGCTTTTCTATCTGGCTCTCTTAGCCGTCCTACTGGGAACGTTGCTATTCCTTGCCGGTTTCATCTGCGAACTAATCTCCCGCACTTCCCAAGATCGCAATCAATACAATATAAAAGACAGGTTCTAACGCCTGTCTTTTTTCTTTTCCCAGAGGCGCCGGGGCCTTGCGTAGCCAAAGGGTGATGTGGTTCGGAGCGTGAGTTTCCGAACTACTTTGCCCTTTGGCGTGGGAGACTACCCAACTGGGCATAAAAAAAGACTCCGATCGACGTGTGTCGACCGGAGTCCCGAAGAACGGCAGCTACCTACTCTCCCACCTGGTGGGGCAGTACCATCGGCGATGGTG
>ONDR01000015.1 GCA_900316675.1 uncultured Bacteroidales bacterium | reverse complement strand
CGCCCGCTGGTCCACGCCCGACCCCCTCTCAGAAAAGTACTACGCTATCAGCCCCTACGCCTACTGCGCCGGTAATCCCGTGAACCTCGTGGATCCGGAAGGAATGGAATTGTATATTCATGGCAAGCAATCAGAAAGTGCATTATCTCAAATACAGGCATGGTTGGACAAAAGAATCGATAAAATAACGCTTTCAATTGACGAAAATGGTCTTGTATCGTATTCTAATGAAAGCAACAAAAAGATTAAAGGTGATGTCCAAAAGTTCTTAAATATGTTGGATGATAAATCAATTAAAGTAAATCTAAATACAATATCGGGGAATCATACTGATGAGGGCTACTTAGTCGTTGGTGGCGCTTTTATGGGTAATACAATAGAAACAAATAATGAAACTCAAGAAACAACAGTGATAGCAAATCAAACAATAAACCCGGAAACATTAAAAACAATTGATGATTTTAAAAAATCCCCTGGTAAAATGATAATGCATGAAGTATCGGAAGCATATTATGGAGCTAGAATTTCTTTATCAGAGGGAGTAAATGCACGTGCTGCCAAAGATGATGTAATAGATAATCCAGAGAGTATTTATAATAGAGCGCATAATATGGCTTTTCCTCAACATACTGTTCACATAAATACAGTTGATGTTGTTGAAAAAGGGAGATTTGGTATAAAAAAATCAAAAAGAGAAGAGTATTATGTTACAAGATGGTTTTTTAAAAAGAAAGTATTTCAAACTAACCCATAGGATACTGATTACTATTGTTTTTATTCCCGTACTCATCTCTTGCCGTACAACAAATATTCGGTATTACACAGACATTACAGGTAAAATTGATGGCAATTTAATACTATGTAAGGTTAATGGTATTATAGAACGTGATGGTTTTACACTTTTGTATGTAACACATAATAGAACACCCTTCAATGTTGTTGTATATTCCATAAAGTCTACCATTAAAGAAGGAGATTGGAAGTATATGTATTTGCATCCACTATCTGAATCTTATGATAAAGAAATGGTTGAAAAATCAAAAGATAATTATATCTATATCTCAGATACAAGGGCATATTATTTTTGGATTCAAGATTATTCCGATTTGAATAATCTCCCCAATTCTATATGTGTAGTTAAAGGCTTCTGCGATGCATGTAGTCAAGATAAATACTTTAATCTAGTTTATGGTATCATGTAGACTTTCTAGTTAGTACATGTTTCTCGATTTAGGAGCGTCTATAATTAATCTATAATATATACGACACCATGGGTAACCTCTTGCAGATGAGCATCACCAGCGGTCAGGACACTGACTCCGCCAGAGTTCACCCTGGCGGCGAACAGTCATCGCGTCTCAGGCAGTTTTTTTTAGTCAAGCGTCGGCCTCAACTTATTTGGGCAATGAAATAAAACTAAGCAAGCAGCTTAAAAAGAATCTATCGTACTTCATGATTCTTTATTATACTAGTAATAACGTTCATCCCTAAGTAGAGGTCGGATTTTAGGGGAATAATTTGGTTATTTGGCAGAGAATTCCTAAATTTGAAATCAGCACTAAAACAGCATTGGCTATGACCAACAGGAAATTAGAAATAAACTATAAGGAATACTCATCTATAGAAGAGCTTGAGCCTCGTGACCGGGAGCTGGTTCAGGCGGCCTTCCAGGCTCAGAAGACTTCCTATGCACCATATTCCCACTTTAATGTAGGCGCGGCCATCCGCATGGAAAACGGCGTTATTGTAAAGGGTTCCAATCAGGAGAATGCTGCATCGCCGTCAGGCCTTTGCGCAGAGCGCACTGCAATGTTTGCTGCCGGGGCAACTTATCCCGGCGTTCCGATGCTTTGCATGGCCATTGCCGGTGGCCCTGAATTCTCTTTGTGCGACAGCCCCGCCACTCCTTGCGGCGCCTGCCGTCAGGTTATGGCAGAGTACCAGAAGATAGGGAAAAAGCCCATGGAAATCATTCTCATGGGCAATAACAAAATCTGGAAGTTTGACAAAGTAGAAGACGTACTGCCGTTTATCTTCGACAGCATTTAACAGCCTTCTCCAGTTTTTCCAAGGCTTCAATTACAAAGCTTCTGGGGGCTCCTATGTTGAACCTCATGAAGCCGGTTCCTTCTTTTCCGAACATTGCGCCGTCGTTAAGCGCCAGGTGGGCCTTGTCTATGAACAGGTCTGTAAGCTCTTCCTGGCTTAGTCCAAGTCCGCGGCAGTCCAACCAGATAAGGAAGGAGGCCTGGGGACGCAGGGGCTTGATTTGCGGCAGCCTTGTTTTGCAGAATTCTTCTACTGCCAATACGTTGCCTTCCAAGTATTTAACAAGTTCTTTGCGCCAGGCTTCGCCTTTTGTAAAGGCGGCAATTGTAGTAATGGGGGCAAAGATATCGTGGTCGTTAAGCTCGCAGGCTTCCATCCAGCCGAAGAAGCGCTCCCTAAGGGCCTTGTCCGGCACAATTGCGTGTGAACTGACTATGCCTGCAACGTTGAAGGTTTTGGACGGGGCGGCAAAAGTAACGCTAATCTCTGCTGCTTCTTTGCTTACGCTGGCAAAAGGTATGTGCTTGTGGCCGAAGAGGGCCATATCGCAATGGATTTCGTCAGAAATGACAATGATTCCGTATTTTTGGCAGATGGCTGCCAAGCGCTCCAATGTCTGCCTGTCCCAAACGATGCCGGCAGGGTTGTGAGGGTTGCAAAGAATCAGCAGCTTGCACTGATTGTCGGACTTTAAAATGGCCTCCAGACCCTCCAAATCCATATTATAGCTTCCGTCGGCCTGCTCTAGCAGGGGATTGAATACGACCTCGTAGCCGCAGGCATGGGGCACAAGGCGGAAGGGATGGTAAACCGGGGGCTGGATAATGACTTTGTCGCCTTTGTCCAGCAGGGCCCTGATAGCCATGCCGATGCCTTTTACAATGCCGGGAATATAGCAGATCCAGTCTTCTTCAATGTCCCAACCGTGGCGGTCTTTCTCCCAATTCTTGATGCTTTTGGCAAAGTCGTCCGGCGTGATGGTGTAACCGAAGACCGGGTGCTCCATCCTTTTTTTCAGGGCTTCGGTAATGAATTCAGGGGTCTCGAATTCCATATCTGCCACCCACATGGGCTGAAGGTCGGTGCGTCCGAAGTAACGGTCAAGTCTGTCGTACTTATAGGCGCCTGAGCCCCTTCTGTCCACGATTTTATCAAAGTCGTACATATTTTATTGAAGTTTTCTGTCGTCCGAAATAGGGCCGCTTGCTATCATTTCTCCTTCTTTGTAAAGAACGGCGAACTGGCCTGGAGTGATGCCGCGCTGCGGGGTGTCAAAGACTATGAACAGACCGTTTTCCCGCATCAGCGCCCAGCCGCCCTGCAGGGGTTGGCGGTAGCGGATCCTGATGCTGAAGCGTTCCATACTGCCGATTGGCATCCTAAGGTCTTCCCTAATGTAGTGAAGCTCTTCCGGTGCAATACGTAAACAGTTGCGTGACAGGCCTTTATGCGAATGGCCCTGGCCTACGTAAACTATGTTTTTGACGGGATCTGTCTCTATGATGAAGATTGGCTCAGAGTGGCCGCCTACCCCAAGACCTTTACGCTGGCCGATGGTGTAAAACTGGCAGCCTTCATGCTTGCCTATGATGCGCCCGAAGGGGTTATCCTTGTACCTTGTTTTCTTTATGTGATGCTTGCCGCTGCGGTAGGTCTCTGTCTGGAACTTGATATCGTAGGTGACGGGAAGGCTAAGTTGCATGAGCTGATCGTCCGTCAGGGCGGCGATCCTCTCCGGGACGGGAATAGCCTGCGGAGCGTCCTGCTTAATGGTCTTATCTTCTGATATATAAGAAGTTATCATTCTAGCCTTGCCGTCTTCGTACAAGCTGGCTATGGTTTCTTCCAGGAACTTGTAATGAGGGTCCTGGGCGTACCATGCATCGTAAACCTCTACCAGGTCTCCTTCCTTCGGCTCAAGCTGCTGCTTAAGGAAGGTGGGGAGGTCAACTTTACCAATGAAACAGATGCCCTGGGAGTCTTTTTTGTCTGCGGACATTAGGTCAGCTTCGTGGGCAATCTGCCTGACTTCTTTCTTAAGTAGGTGGCCTATGGGGAAGAGTGCTTTTGAAAGCTGCTCCTGATTCAGCTGGCAAAGGAAATAGCTTTGGTCTTTACCGGGATCTGTGCCTTCAAGAATTCGCCAAATGGGCTGGCCGTCAGCGCCGATAAGCTGCTTTCCGTCCTTGTCCAGTGCGGCTTCCTTGCGGCAGTAGTGGCCTGTGGCTACGTAGTCTGCGCCCAGCTTCTGGGCGGCCTTAAGGAAGGCGTCAAACTTTATTTCCCTGTTGCAAAGAACGTCCGGGTTGGGGGTGCGGCCTTTTGAATATTCGTCGAACATATAGTCCACAACCCTTTGCCTGTATGTTTTTGAAAGGTCTATGAAGTAGAAGGGAATGCCAATCTTGCGGGCTACCATTTCTGCTACGAATCGGTCTTCTTCCCATTCGCAGTCACCGTGAAGAGTGGTTTCTGCGTCGTTCCAGTTCTGCATGAACATGGCAAAGACGTCATAGCCCTGCTGCTTCAGGAGCAAGGCGGCAACGCTAGAGTCAACTCCTCCGGACAGACCCACGCAAACCTTGATTTCACTGTTCTGACGGCTTTCCATGGTAAATCAAAAAAAGGGAAAGCTTAGTACATCGCACCGCTACGACCTCCTACCCTTGCTGCCTTCCGGCCCTGGGGGAGTTTGGAGGGAGCTGGTCGTGTACGACTTTCCCACCGCAAATGTACTGCTTTTTCCCGTAACTGCAAAACTTTCTCAAATAACTTCATGTAAAGTGACTCCGTCCCATGTTGTCAAAGATAGTTTAAGTTCTCCGGAGCCATAATCGTATGGCTGGTCCGGCCAGTCTGCACCAAAACGTGTAATGACCAGTTTTCTGATATAGTACCGGTAGTTGGCCCTGATGTCGTCAATTGTGACGGGGTAGTAACAGCGCTTGCCGTCGATGCTGCATTGAACGACCAGCCTTGTTTTCCTGGGCTGCCAGTTGCCGTTTTCAATTACTTCCTGTGGGGAGGAAAAGGCATCATCCTCTATGCTGTTGGGCCCGGTAAACAGCTCAATGTCAAGAGTTTCCGTGCTTCCGTATGCGATGGTGCGCTTTGTGGTGCTGTAGCTCAAAGGCGGCGCGGCCATAATACCTTCTCCCGTTGCCATCAGCGAAGGGCCGGCCCCTTCTTCCACCCCGGAGACTGTATACCACCATCTTCCGGAAGAGGGGTAGGGCATACGCCTTCCGCCATGCGGATCAAAGATCCTGTACCTGCCAATGCCGTTGACAAGTTGTACTTTTTCAATTGTTACAGACTTGTGGGCGTATGCTCCTTCCTCTATCTGGTTTTCTATTTTTCCAAGGCTTATTTTGCTAATGCATCTTCTTGTCTCGACGGGAATCTCATTTGTGCCCGGAGTTAAGGTGGCGGATACCGAACCGCTGCATGTTATGCGGCTTGCCGTCATTCTGCTTATGTCTGCCGTAACGGTGTCAGGGCGATGCCAGGCGCCGCCATAAGGCGCTTTTGCAAGGTTTCCGGCAACAAAGATGTCGGCGTGCTCTGCCGCGCATTGCATGGTCAGGCCTTCACCTGCCGAAGCGCAGTACGTAGAATCTGAACTTGTGAATACCCATACTGAAATAGATTCCGTAGCGGCTGCGGCCCTAAGGGCCAGCAGGGATTTTGTGGGCACTGTCCCGCTTCCGGAAGACTTTACCGGCAAAGGGTCAGGTTCATTTTTCCTGCAGGCAAATATGGCTGCAGCCATGGCAAGGACCGCTATTATCAGTTTGAATTTAATATTCGACATCTCCATAATCCGTTCCTTTATCCCAATTCGGTACTACAACTTCCACTCTTATTTCTGACCGGTCAATCAAGACTACAAGGTCGTCCAGATTCTTCTTCATCCAGTCGTACCTGGCTTTTGCTATATATTCCCCAATGGGGAAAGACTTGGTTGACAGGACATTGTGGCCGTTATCGTAGGTGTAAGACAGCGTAAGGGAATCATTTCCCTGCCTTGGAATCCTGGCCTGGAAACTGCCTTCTTCTACCTGCTCGGCCTTAAAACTAAAGTCACCCTTCGTTGCCAGTAAAGTATTGACATCAAAGCCGTCCCATTCACTTTTCAGGGTGCAGCTTTCCGGCTTCCAATCATCTGATTTCTTGAAACTTATACGCATTGAACACCACTGTTTGGCCAGATTCAGTGTGTCCGTCGCTTGTTCCCCGGTGCAGTCTATGTTGCTGCCATAGATGTAAACACTGTCTGCCTGCGAGCCCTCGCTGATCCTTAGCACTGAGCCATCTCCTTTCATTTTCCTGATTCCGAATATGCAGCTTAGGTTCACCCTGGCTTTTGGAATCTTCAGTTTGCAGGGCTTGCCGCCGGAGAAAACGTCCGACCCGAAGCTGCCGGAACTGTACCGGTCTTCGTTTACCGAGTCTATAATGGAGAATGAGCTGCTTATGGTTCTGTAAACGTCGCTTTCCAGTTTGTCGTCGGGATAAATGCTAAGTACGCATGGACAGTCCTCCCTTACTTCCTTGACGCTGCAAGACGCTGCTACAAGGAAGAAGAGCATCAGACGGGGCATATGGCAGGCAAACAGTGTTGACATGACATTAACAACTAAAATTCGAAAACTCCGTCAGAGGTTTCGTTATTGAACATTCCTACAATCTTTCCTGTATCCCAGTCGCGGACTGTAATGGTAAAGCTGCACTGGGCCTTGGTCACCGGCTTTGAAGGGTCGTCTGTTCCGAGCCGTTTGATGGTGAGGCTTTCTATATTGTAGAAGTAGTTGGGCTGGGTGTAGGGTATGCTGATGGGGTAGTAGTATTTCTTGTTTATTCCATTGATTACCAGCGTAGTTTCTACAATCACCTTTGTGGTATTGTCGGCAACCGTATCGCTGGTACTATGGGCGGCGGGGTTCGGGTAGGTATAGAAGTTTTTGTTGATTGTGACAGTGTTTCCTGTGGTCGAGGTAGGATATATCATTCCCGATGTCACGTTGAAGGTAGTCAGTGCCGATGCATCCGTGCTCAGGGTCATGGGTGTATTGACAACAAAGGACGATGCATTGAACCAGTTGTAGTATCCGTTCGCTGAGGTACCGTTGGTGGCCGGATTTGCATATTTGTAGTAGGGGAATAAATCCGTGCCCTGTTTGATCGCAGGCTGGAAAATATCCGGACAGCTTGAGGATCCCTCTGCAAATGCGGAGACGCCAAGTGTGCCAAAGGCGTCAGCGGCATCGCCATTTATGAGCTTTGCCTGTTTGGGTACATTCATAAGGTAAACGCGGTCCACGGTAAATTTCAGGCTCCTAAGGGCCGGAGATTCAAATGCGCCTTTTACGGTTCCGAAGCTAATCTTAGATACAAGTCTCCTGCAGCTAAGGGCTATCTCGTTGACATTGTTTGTCTTAAGAGTTTTTTCTGTACTGCCCACCATTATGAAACTAGTCTCTGAGTTATCTTTCAGCTCTGTGATGATTGCCTTCAGCTGGGACTCCAGGCTTACAGATTCACCTATCGAGGCCGGAACGTTGGCCAGAACGTAGATATGTTTGGGACCGGCCGATGCATTAAAGCTTAGTTGCGCACTGGTGTTGGAATTCTTGAAGTCGGAGGCTGCTGCTTTTTTATAGGCCTCCAGAAAGCCTTTTGAAGAAGAGTTTGCATCATTGTCAAAGATGAACACTTCTACCGAATTCAGTTTGTTCCACAGTTCGCCTCCGGCTTTGGTCCCCGGCGCAGAAGCTATTGACAGTGAGATCTTTGCACCCTGGGATGGCTCTTCGGTCCCGGGTGCTGTCGCATCCTTGTTGCATGCAGTTGCAAGAAGGAACATCGCTCCGGCAAGCGGAGCTAAAAAGTGATAATACTTCATTTTGAATGGGGTTTAGATAATATTGAATAACTTGTCTTGCAGATTGAATTCTTTAACCAGCGATGAAATCTCCGGGTCCAGGTTGCCCCTGTTTACAAGCGAAGGATTCATCCGGCAGGCTTCCAGGTAGCTTTCTATTGCTTCCTGTTTCTTGCCAATGCGGCTGTAAACAAGGCTCAGCATGTACAGCACTTTGTCGTCCTTGTGCAGCGATTCCAGTATTTCCCTGGCGCTGGCATTGTAGCCTGCAGCGCAGTATGCGACGGCTGTATTATAGTCGTGATATGGCCTCAGGAGCTTTATCGCAGTGTTATAGTCCCGGTCTTTTATGGCCATGACTCCCTTATCGTAAACGCTGTCAGGCAAGGTTGTATGTACGGTATCCTTAATCATTCCTTTCCTGTGCAGGTGAAAGTCGAATCTGACTATTCTTAACCTTGGATAAAGCTTTTCCCTGAGGTGCATATAGTATTTTCTGCCGCTGAGCGCGGCCTCCCTTTTGTCCGGATTGTCAATGCCGGCAAGGCTTGCGTAATCTTCTTTTTCCGATGCTGCCAGAAGGCTGTCTTTCCGGACAATCTTATCCAGCATTTCCCAATCTTCAGGCACGCTGGCGGTAATGAATTTTATTCCTTTGCGGTCTGCGTCAAGGGAATCGGCAGCCTTCGTCAGATACTTGTTAAAATGTGTTTTGACCGATTCCGCCCTTGCTGCGGCAAGGGCCTTGTTTGTCTGGAAACTGCCCTCCGGCGAGCATGAGGCAGTGATTTTTATTGAATCTATCAAGAAGTCCTTGTCTTCCAGAAGACCGACCAGGTTCTTTTTGATGCGGCTGACTTCCCGGCGGTTTTCTTCCCGGTCCAGTTCAATGTTGCTGCTTCCGGAGGCAAAGTCTATGTAGCAGGCCGTGTTGGCCTCTGCGTTCCTGTAAATCACGGAAGAAATGAAATGTGCCCTGTCGTCCACAAGGGTGCTTAGCGAACTGATATAAAAGTCCAGCGGACGGCTCTGGGGCGTAGTATAGACAAGCTGGTCTTCCTGGAACACCTCTCCGTCAAGGACAACGGACACTTTCTTCATTTTGCTGCTTACGTCCAGGGTCTGAACGTATCTGTAGACAATGTCCGAACTGCCCTCCGAAACTATTGTATCCAGCCTTAGGCCTTCTTTGACGATGGGCATCTTGATGTATTTGTCCCGCATCCTGTCCTTCATCGCAATTTTCCTGCGGTTTCTTCTTACGATATAATCACGTGTAAAATGCTCAACCGCTTCTTCACGGGTTACCCCGAACAAAGATTTGTAATTCCTTTGTATGAAGACCTCCAGTTGGTGACGGTCGATCATCTTTGTGCTGTCGGATATTATGGAAGCAAGGAACTTGTTATACTTTTCGTAGCCCCTGAGCTGCATTTTCCTGTATTTTGCCCCAGTGACCTGAAGGTCGTCCATACGCAGGGTGTCCCCGTTAATCAGCAGCAGGGGATGGAACTGAACCAGCCAGTCAGTGTCCGTGAGTTCCCCGGGAATGGTAACATCAAAGGCAATGTCCACTTTGCCGTTTCTTTCCGCCACGTTTCGGAATCTCGCAGTTACAACCGCAGCTTTTATTTCTTCATGAGCTACCATTTCGCCGTCTTCGTCTTTAATGGCACTCATAAGTATGGGGCCGTTTTTCCGGACCTGACTTTTTATGGTAATGGTGTCGCTCAGGACATCCTGGATGCTCTGATACGTTGCGGCGGTGTTTTCTGCAGGAAGGCTAAGCCCTGCTGCTGTACCGTCCCTCATAAGAACGCTTATCTTACCACTGTGGGTACAGGCCAGGCAGACAATAGCTGCGGCTGTTGCTGTGAGAATCTTCTTTTTCACGTGCGGAAGGGTTTACAGCACTCCGCATTGAAGCGGAACGTCAGTGTCGATTCTTTCGATTTTGGAGGCAATTACGTCGTTCAGGAGACGTTCGTTACCCTCACTGTCAGTGAAAGTTTTGGTCCTTACGCGCCCGATGATATGTACGGCATCTCCTTTTGCGACAGAATCCGCTTTCTCTATTGCCCTGCCAATCCTGCCAAGTACATTGAACCACGTGGTCTCTACTGTGGCCTGGTTGTCACGCGTCCTGTGCAGGTAGTTGGTGGCCACTGAAATGTTGGCCAGTGATCCGTCTGTGAAATTGGTTACTCTTACGGCGCCGACCATGCCCTGAATCTCGATTTTGTTGAACTGATCCATAAAATAGAAACGAATTAAAAGTTTAACATTGCCGCGTCTTTCCGCGGGTCCGAGGGCAAAGTAAAGCGGGAAAAGTTTGCTTTAAACTGCATTCACAAATCTTTACCAAACTTTTCGCAAATCTTTACTTTACGGGCATGAAAAGCCATTTTGCAGAAAAACTTGCAAAATCGTGACTTTGTTAAGATTTGTGAAATTATTTGCAGGCGGTCCCTTTACTATCGTTGTTTATTTGCGGGAAGCCGCATACATTAGGGTCAGATATCTGTTAATTAACACTATTCCGACTATGGGAGAAGATAATTATAAGGTCTTGATTGACCTGGAAGAGAATAAAAGACACAAGCCTAATTGCCTTGAATGCGGCACAGAAATGCCATACGGCCGTCCGGACCGCAAGTTTTGCTGCAAATCCTGCAAGAACAGGTATCATAACAAAACCCACGCGCATTCAAGAAACTTGAAAATACGCGTGGGTCATATTCTGGACAGGAATTACAGTATCCTGAATAGTCTTGTAGACGCCAAAGTGTCAACTTTGGATTTACCGTCCCTCTTGCTGATGGGATTCAATCCGCTTTACAACACTTTCAACGTGCATATCGGGCGAAGCCAGGTCCAAATGTGCTTTGATATCCGCTACAATGTTTCATCAACAAGGATATTCCGTCTGGAACGAGTGCTGGATATACCAAAGTAGACGGTGGCTTAATGCTTGATTTCCGATACCTTGATGTTAGGGTTCTTGAACAGGAACATGAAGGCGATGCCAACTACAAGGGCGTATCCTGCGAATACGAACCAGGAGTCAGGCCAGCCGATATTCTTGACAACCATACCTGCAAGGTAAGAGCCTATGAATGCGCCAAGACCGTTGGTCATGAGCATGAAAACGCCCTGTGCGCTTGCGCTGATGGATTTGTCTGTCTCCTGCTCTACGAAGAGCGCTCCGGAAATGTTGAAGAAGTCGAAGGCGACGCCGTAAACAATCATCGACAGGAAGAACATCCAAACACCTGCACCGGGATCTCCCGTTCCAAGGAAGCCGAACCTGAATACCCAGGCGAACATAGAGATGAGCATTACCTTCTTGATTCCGAACTTCTTGAGGAAGAAAGGTATAAGCAGGATACACAGGGTTTCTGATATCTGGCTCAGGGAAATAAGCATTGTAGAGTGCTGTGCGAAGAAGTTGTCTGCATACTCCGGCATGTCCTTGAAGCCTTTGATGTAACCATCGGCAAAGGTATTGGTAATCTGAAGGGCCATTCCAAGGAGCATGGAGAAAATGAAGAAGATGGCCATTTTCTTCTGTTTGAAGAGGCTGAACGCCTTGAGACCCAGTTTCTCTACAAGAGAGCCGCCTTTGCCCTTGTTTATAGAGCATGCGGGAAGTGTAAAGCTGTACAGGCCAAGGATGATACTGATTCCGGCGGAGAGCCAGAGCTGCTTGTTGGTGATGTTGAACCCGGTAAGGTCAACTACCCACATTGCACATATAAAGCCGATGGTTCCGAACACCCTGATAGGAGGGAAGTCTTTGACCGTATCCATTCCGGCCTTTGTAAGAGCGTTGAACGCCACTGTGTTTGACAGGGAAATCGTTGGCATATAAAAACATACGGCGCCCAGCATAAGCGGATAAATGCTGGAGTATGTGGTCTGAAATGAGGCCGCGATGAGGAAGGCGGCGCAGATTATATGGGACAGACCGAGTGTTTTCTGTGCCGGAAGGAATTTGTCTGCTACGATACCCAGGAGGGCAGGCATAAACAGGGATGCAATGCCCTGGAGTGCATAGAAGCTGGCAACCTCAAGAGAATCGAATCCAAGTACGCGTTGAAGGTAGGCTCCAAGGGAAATGAGCCAGGAACCCCAGGCCGCGTACTGAAGGAAATTCATCACGATGAGGCGGATTGTCAGAGATTTGTTTTTCATATTGGAAAAATGTTTCAGTTATTCTATGGTTAAACCATACAAAAATAGGAAAATTTCTTGTAAAATGACTATCTTTGACAGTTATTTTAAATGTACCATGTCCAGATTCAAGGTAACTGCCAGAGACATAAACAGTTCTGCACGTTGCGGAATACTTACTACAGATCACGGTCAGATAGAGACTCCTATCTTCATGCCGGTGGGCACCGTAGGCTCTGTAAAAGGTGTGTATCACCGTGACCTGAAAGAAGATATCGGGGCACAGATCATACTTGGCAACACGTATCATCTGTACCTGCGCCCCGGTCTGGACATACTCAACAAGGCAGGCGGCCTGCACAAGTTCATCGGCTGGGACAGACCCATCCTCACGGACAGCGGCGGTTTCCAGGTTTTTTCGCTTACCGGCATCCGCAAACTGACGCCGGACGGCTGCACATTCTCTTCCCATATCGACGGTTCGCGGCACACCTTCACCCCGGAGAATAATGTCGATGTGCAAAGAACCATCGGTGCGGATATTATCATGGCCTTTGACGAATGCTGCCCCGGAGACGCTGATTTCCGATATGCAGAAAAGTCGCTCAAACTGACTCAATCGTGGCTGGAGCGCTATGCAAAGCGGTTCGACGAAACAGAGCCCCTTTACGGCTACAGTCAGACCATGTTCCCCATTATCCAGGGCTGCGTGTATCCGGAACTTCGCCGTCAGGCGGTAGAACATGCCCTTACTCTTGACAATGCCAACCGTGGCGGCTATGCAATCGGCGGCCTGGCGGTAGGAGAGCCAACAGAGAAAATGTACGAGATGCTGGAATTCACCTGTCCCTTGCTGCCGCAGGACAAGCCACGTTACCTTATGGGTGTGGGTACTCCGGCCAACATACTGGAAGGAATAGCCCGCGGCGTGGATATGTTCGACTGCGTAATGCCTACCCGCAATGCCCGTAACGGCATGCTTTTTACCTGGAAGGGTATGATGAACATGCGCAACAAAAAGTGGCAGGACGACTTCAGTCCCATCGACCCGGACGGCACGTCATTTGTGGACACGCACTACACCAGGGCCTATTTAAGGCATCTTTTCATCGCCGGGGAAATGTTTGCAGCCATGCTTGCTAGTGAACACAACCTTGCCTTCTACCTTGAACTGGTAAGGCAGGCCCGCGCCCACATCGCAGCAGGAGACTTTACGGCCTGGAAAGATTCAGTTATGCCGGGACTTATGACAAGACTCTAAGATACAGATACTTATGAATTGGAGACCTAAAAAACTGGACGTATACATCACAAAGAAGTTCATGGGAACTTTCTTTGTGGCGCTGCTCCTTATCATAGGTATCATCATTATTTTTGACCTGAGTGAGAAGGTAGACGACTTCGTTCAGAAAAAAGCGCCCCTGCAGGCTATTCTGTTCGACTATTACCTCAATTTCATACCTTACTACATGAACATGTTCAGTCCGCTGTTCGTGTTCATAACGGTAATCTTTTTCACGTCCAGAATGGCGGCCAACTCGGAGATCGTGGCCATTCTTTCCTGCGGAGTAAGTTTCCACAGGATGATGGTTCCATATATCTTTTCCGCCACTGTGATAGCCCTGCTGTCCCTTAGCCTTAACCTGTGGGTCATCCCACGGGCGAATGCGGTCCGGCATGAGTTTGAAAACAGCTATGTAAAAAAGAGGAACGCGCTTGCATCGGAGAACGTCCACTATCAGATTAATCCTGGTGAGTACGTATATGTGCAGAGCTTCAGCAAGTGGAACAATACGGCTTACAAGTTCACCCTTAAGCAGATAGACGGCAAGGATATGAAGACCAAGATTTCTGCAGAGACTGCAGCCTGGGACAGCCTTAGCCACAAATGGATACTTAAGAAGGTCTTCGTTCGTGAAATGAACAAGGGCCAACTGCATGACCGGGTATATCTGAGGGAGCGTATCGATACCGCTATCAGCCTTTCGATCGAGGACTTCTACAGAAGGTCCAATTCTGTTCAGGACCTGCCACAGGACCAGCTGAACGACCTAATCGCCAAACAGAAGATGAGGGGAGACCCTGACATAAAATACTCCAACATAGAGTACCATAACCGCTTTGCGCTTCCTTTCTCTGCCTTCATCCTTACCATAATGGGTGTGTCCCTGTCTTCCAAGAAGAAGAGGGGAGGCCTGGGTTGGAACCTTGCAACCGGCATTGCGTTAAGCTTCTCGTACATCCTGTTCATGAGGTTCAGCGAGATGTTCGTGTTTACGGATTCCATGCCGTCCGGCCTGGCGATATGGCTGCCTAATATCTTGTATGCGATAATAGCGGCCGTGCTGTATAAGATTGCTCCTAAATAATTGATAATATGAAAGTTAAGGTTATTAATAAGTCGCGGCATGCCCTTCCTGAGTATGCTACGAGCCTGTCTGCAGGTTTGGATCTTAGGGCTAATCTTGACGAGCCCATAGTGCTGGGTTCGCTCCAGAGAGTTCTTGTTCCTACAGGCCTTTTCATCTCTTTGCCCGAGGGCTATGAGGCCCAGGTGCGTCCCCGTAGCGGCCTTGCTGCCAAGAAAGGCATTACCGTACTCAATTCTCCCGGCACTATTGATGCCGATTACCGCGGGGAGATTAAGGTCATTTTGGTAAACCTTTCGCAGGAGCCCTTCCTGGTCGAGGATGGTGAGCGTATCGCACAGATGGTTGTTGCCCGCCACGAGCAGATTCAGTGGGAGCAGGTAGAAGTTTTGGACGAGACCGACCGCGGCGAAGGCGGATTCGGCAGTACCGGAAAGAAGTAGATTATGAGTATTGAAGAACTATATAAGGTATATTTGAAGTGCGGCGGTCGTGTTTCTACTGACAGCCGTGCAATAAAGGGTGGGGAGCTGTTCTTTGCCCTTAAGGGAGAGAATTTCGACGGCAATGCCTATGCCGCCAAGGCTGTTGAGGCCGGCGCTGCCAAGGCCGTTGTCTCCGACCCTTCATTGAAAGGCGATGCCTACATTCTGGTCGATGATACCCTGGACGTCCTGCAGAAGCTTGCAAGATATCACAGGGACAATATCTTCGGTCCGGATAAACACTTGACTGTCATTGGTTTGACCGGAACTAACGGCAAGACTACAACCAAGGAACTGATTCGTGAAGTACTGTCAAAGAAGTTCCGTGTTGCGGCTACCGCCGGCAATCTTAACAACGACATTGGCGTGCCTCTTACCATACTTGGAATGGGACAGGACGTAGAGATTGCCGTTGTAGAGATGGGTGCCAGCCACCCGGACGACATCCAGAAGCTGGTAAAGGTTAGCGCGCCGGATTTCGGCCTCATCACCAATGTAGGACGTGCCCACATCCTTGGCTTCGGCAGCTTCGAGGGAGTAAAGGCCGCAAAAGGCGCACTTTATGACTTTGTGGCAGAAAAAGGCGGTACCATCTTCCTTAATGCGGACGATGCAGTGCTGGCGGAAATGGCCTCTCAAAGACCTAATCTGTCTATCGTTCCTTATGGCGTAAATTATTGGAACTCAATTGTTTTGCCTTCGGACGAAAAGCATCCTTTCATGCGCATCGCCATCCCGGAAGACATATGCGGGGAAGGGGAGTCAGAGAATCTGCCGGTTCTGGAATCCAAGCTGGTCGGTACATATAACGCTACCAACGCTCTTGCCGCCATTGCAATAGGCCTGCATTTTGGCGTAACCCTAGAGGATGCAATGGCTGCAATAGCCGATTACGAGCCTGCCAACAAACGCTCGCAAATGGTTCATACAGAGAATAATACGCTTGTTGTGGATGCCTACAATGCCAACCCCTCAAGCATGGCTGTGGCCCTTGAGAGCTTTGCTAATATCAATGCTCCGCGCAAGGCGGTTATGCTTGGCCAGATGGGCGAGCTTGGCGTTATTTCACTTGATGCCCATGTAGAGGTTCTGGAGGCGGTTAAGTCCCTTCAGGAAGTATATCTCGTTGGCGAAGAGTTCTCTAAGGCAATTGAAAAGGTCTACGGAGCTGCTCCTGTTGAGGCTAAGCCTGTTAAGGACGGCCTGCTGTGGTTTACAACTTCCGCCGTTCTTGCCGATTATCTTAAGAGTAATCCTGTCAAGGGGGCAGTAGTGCTTGTAAAGGGCTCCCGCAGCCAGGAAATGGAAAAAGTAATACCTGTATTATAATGAAGATAGTATTCCTTGATGCCCTTACCATGGGCGACACCCCTATGACAGAGATTGCCGCTCTGGGAGAGTTTGTATGCTATGAATCTTCCACGGCAGAAGAAGCCCGCCAGCGTGCGGCCGACTGCGACGTTGCCATCGTCAACAAGATTATCGTGAACGATGAATTCCTTGACGCCGCCCCCAAACTGAAGCTGGTATGCGAGGCCGGAACCGGCATCAACAATATCGATGTCGAGGCCTGCGAGCGCAGGGGAGTGAAGGTTCGCAATGTGGCAGGCTACTCTACGGATTCTGTGGTCCAGACTACTTGGATGCATATTCTTACCCTTATGGGGCATACGTATTACTATAGGAAGAAGGTCTTCGACGGCGTTTATTCCCGCGGCAGCGTGCATACTGATCCTGAGAACCCCTTCCTTGAGCTCCGTGGCAAGACCATAGGTATCATCGGCATGGGAGCTATCGGCCGTCAGGTAGCAAAGGTGGCCGAGGCCTTCGGCATGCGCGTGGTATATTATTCTACCTCAGGCACTTCCCATTGCACGGACTATCCCAGCCTTAGCATTGAAGAGCTTCTTAAAGAGGCTGATGTGGTAAGTATCAACGCTCCGTACAACAACCGTACGGCCGGTCTTATCGACTACGAGAAGATGAAGCTTATGAAGCCTACGGCGGTGCTTGTAAATACCGGCCGCGGCGGCATCGCTCTTGAGGATGATCTTGCTAAAGCAATTGATAATGAGGTGATTGCAGGCGTCGGTCTGGATGTTTATGTGAAGGAACCTCTTCCGGCCGACAGCCCCCTGATGCACACCCGCTTCCCGGAGCGCGTCAGCCTAACGCCCCACACTGCCTGGCAGTCGGTCGAAGCTCGTGGCCGCCTGGCCCACGAGATGGCAGAAAACATAAAGAGAGGCTGGTAACAGCCTCTCTTTCCTTTTTATACCAGGGGGCCGTATCCCCCAGTATTGGATTCTCGGTAACGATAGAATGGGAATGTCTATTCCCATTCTATCGTTGCCGGCGGTTTAGACGAGATATCATAAACTACTCTATTCACACCCTTGACCTTGCGGATGATATCGTTGCTCACCTGGGCAAGGAAGTCGTAAGGGAAGCGGAACCAGTCGGCGGTCATTGCATCAGTAGAAACCACTGCGCGCAGCGCAACAGCATTCTCGTAGGTACGCTCATCACCCATCACACCAACGCTCTGAACCGGCAGAAGGATAACGCCTGCCTGCCAGATGGCATCGTAAAGATTAGTAGCCTTGCGGGAAGGATCGGATGCTGAAGGGAACTCGCTGCAACGCCAGTTGCGAAGGCCGCGGATAAAGATATCGTCTGCCTCCTGAAGGATGGCAAGCTTCTCTTTGGTAATGTCGCCAATGATCCTGATGGCAAGTGAAGGACCGGGGAAGGGATGCCTGCCCACAAGCTCTTCCTTAATGCCAAGGGCACGTCCTACACGACGGACCTCGTCCTTGAACAGAAGGCGCAGGGGCTCTACAAGCTTGAGGTTCATCCTTTCAGGAAGCCCGCCCACATTGTGGTGTGACTTGATTTTTGCCTCTACTCCGGCAATTCCGGCGGACTCGATGACATCGGGGTAAATGGTACCCTGGCCAAGGAACTTCACGCCTTCAATGCTCTTTGCATATTTCTCAAAGGTCTCAACAAAAAGACCGCCAATTATCTTTCTTTTCTGTTCCGGCTCTTTTACGCCTGCAAGTGCGCCAAGGAATTCTTCTGATGCATCTACGCCAATGACGTTAAGGCCCATATCTTCGTATGAATCAAGTACTTGGTCGTACTCTCCCTTGCGAAGGAGGCCGTTGTTGACGAAGATACAGGTGAGGTTGTGGCCGATGGCTTTGTTAAGCAGCACGGCTGCAACTGTTGAATCTACGCCACCGCTCAGGCCAAGCACAACCTTCGCGTCGCCAACCTGCTCTCGTAAGCTATCTACGCTGCTGGTGATGAAGCTTTCTGCAGTCCATCCGCCCTGGCATCCGCAAACCTTGTAGCAGAAGTTGGAGAGCATAAGACCGCCGTCCTCGCTATGGAAAACCTCCGGGTGGAACTGAAGGCCGTAAACCTTGCGGCCTTTGAACCTGAATGCGGCGTTTACAAGGCTTTCTGTACTGCCCAGAAGCTCTGCGTCAGCCGGAAGTGCGGTGATGCTGTCTCCGTGGGACATCCAAACGGTGGTGCCGCCGGGAACGCCCTCGAACAAAGGATTGTTCTTAAGGATGGAAAGATGGGCCCTGCCATATTCCCTGGAGCCTGATGCCTTAACTTCTCCGCCAAAGAGCTTTGCCATGAACTGAGCGCCGTAGCAGATGCCAAGCACCGGTACGTGTTCCTCAATTGCCGGAATGTCAATGGTGGGAGCGTTTGCGTCGTTTACAGAACAGGGGCTGCCGGAAATAATGACACCTTTAACTGAACCGTCAAAGTCAATAGCCTTGTGAAAAGGCTGGATTTCACAGTAGATTCCTGCTTCGCGGAGTCTGCGCCCGATCAGCGTAGTGACCTGGGAACCGCAGTCCAAAATGATTATCTTTTCAAGCATATTTTAGAATTTACGGACAATCGAAGCGCAAATTTAGTACAAAAAATTCATTCTTTCTTAAGAAAGTAGTAAATTTGCAAGATTTTATTGAAAAACTACTTTAAGATGGATGTTAGAAACATAGCCCTGATAGCCCACGTAGACCATGGCAAGACCACTATGGTGGATAGAATGATATATCAGGCAAACCTTGTTCGCCGCCCGGAGAATCTTGGCGAACTCATTCTTGACAACAACGACCTCGAGCGCGAGCGTGGTATCACCATCCTTGCAAAGAACGTGTCCGTTGTTTATAAAGGCGTAAAAATCAACATTATAGATACTCCCGGCCATAGTGATTTTGGCGGAGAGGTAGAGCGAGTTCTTAACATGGCGGACGGTGTGCTGCTGCTTGTCGATGCCTTCGAAGGCTGCATGCCCCAGACCCGTTTCGTGCTGAACAAAGCTCTTGACATGGGCAAGAAGCCTATCGTCGTAATTAATAAGGTAGATAAACCCAACTGCCGTCCGGACGAAGTCCAGGAAGAGGTCTTCGACCTGATGTTCTCTCTTGGCGCAACTGAAGAGCAGCTTGACTTCAAGACCATTTACGGCAGCGCAAAGCAGGGCTGGATGTCAGATGACTGGCGCAATCCTACCCAGGATATCACCGCCCTTCTGGATGCCATCCTTGAGGTTATCCCTGCCCCCGAAGAGAAAGAAGGCACTCCCCAGATGCTCATCTCCTCTTTGGAGTACTCACCTTACGTAGGCCGTATCGCAGTGGGCCGCATCACCCGTGGCACCCTCAAAACCGGCATGAACATCAGCCTCTGCAAGAGGTACGATATAGTTGAGAAGCAGAAAATCAAGCAGCTCATGGTCTTTGACGGCCTGGGCAAGAAGAATGTTGACGAGGTTCATTGTGGCGACATCTGCGCAGTTGTAGGTATCGAAGGCTTCGAGATTGGAGATACAATCGCAGATTACGAGAATCCGGAGGCCCTGCCGCCCATCGCTGTGGACGAGCCTACCATGAGCATGATGTTCTCCATCAACAACAGCCCCTTCTTTGGAAAGGATGGTAAATACGTGACTTCCAGACACTTGAAGGATCGTCTTGACAAAGAGCTTGAGAAGAACCTGGCACTTAGGGTTAAGCCTGGCCAGAATGCCGATTCATTCGTTGTATTCGGCCGCGGCGTGCTGCATCTTTCAGTACTTATTGAAACCATGCGCCGTGAGGGCTTCGAGCTTCAGGTTGGCCAGCCCAAGGTGCTTGACAAAACCATCAACGGCCAGCGTTGCGAGCCTATTGAGGAGCTGTCAATTGAGGTTCCGGAAGAGTTTGTGGGCACTGCCATAGAGCTTTCTACCCGCCGCAAGGGCGCACTTACCCACATGGAGCCCCGCGGAGACCGCACCCTTCTTGAGTTCGACATTCCTACCCGTGGTATTATGGGTCTGCGTAGCAACATGCTGACTGCAACCCAGGGCGAGGCCGTTATGGCCCACCGCTTCAAGGAGTATCAGCCTTACAAGGGAGAGATCGACCGCCGCAACAACGGTTCGCTCGTATCCCTTGAGACCGGTAACGCCATTGCATACTCTATGAACAAGCTTCTGGACAGGGGTAAGTTCTTTGTAGAGCCCGGTGAAGAAATATATGCAGGCCAGGTAGTGGGCGAGCATACCCGCGAGCGTGACCTTAACGTGAATATCTGCAAGACCAAAAAACTTACCAACGTACGTGCTTCCGGTAGCGACGAGAAAATTATCCTCCCTCCTGCTGTGAAGTTCTCCCTTGAAGAGGCCCTTGAGTACATCCGCGAGGACGAACTTGTAGAAGTTACCCCTCATTTCATGAGAATTCGTAAGGTTCTTCTTGATCCTCTTGACCGTAAGCGTCAGGGTGGCGGAGATTTCGAGGAATAATTTGGTATTTTTTGAAAAGATTTACTATCTTTGCAGCCCTTAAAATCTGTTTACTGCAAAATGGACGAAATTTTTGTCATACAGCTAAATGGATTACCCGACGGAAAACAGCGTTTCCACCGGGATTTAGGGAAGGAGTTCTTTGCTTCATTTGGTAATTCCGACATCCTTGATGCCAAGGTTTCGGTAGACGTAAAGCTTGAGAAATCAGGTGACTGTATCGGGTTTAACGTCAGTCTTGACGGCACGTTGACTGTCCCTTGCGACAGGTGTCTTGCTCCGCTTGAAATGGAGGTAAGGGACACGTTCGACATCGAGCTCAAGGCCGAAGACCTGCAGGATAAGGAAGAGTATGACCTTAGTCAGGACGTATATGACTATTCCTGCCTGGCACTGCCTCTGCGGCGCGTACACGCCGACGGAAAATGTGACCCCGAGGTAATAAAGCATCTGGGTGGCGGCAGCAAGGAACCGGTGAGCGGGGATTCCCCGTTTGCGTCACTGGGGGCTTTGCTTAAAGACTTGAAGTAAAGAATTTTATATGATTAATAATTAAAAAGTTATATAACAATGGCACATCCTAAACACAAACTCTCAAAGCAGAGAAGAGATAAGAGAAGAACTCACGATTTCGCTGCAGTTCCTACTCTTGCAACTTGCCCCAACTGTGGTGCAACCGTTATCTACCATCGCGTATGCCCTGAGTGCGGCTACTATCGTGGTCGTCAGATCATCGTAAAGGACGCTGAGTAATATGGCCGGGCGCGTTGCGCCTGTACCAATATGGCTCGATAGTTCAACGGATAGAACGGAAGTTTCCTAAACTTTAAATCGTGGTTCGATTCCACGTCGGGCTACCAAAGCGGAATTATCTGAAAAATCAGATAGTTCCGCTTTCGTTTTGCCTTGTAATTCATTGATATTATCGTAAATATATTTGAGAACATTGTTGAATTCAGTGGTTCGATAATTTTCACCGTCAAATACAATTTCTGAATTAAAAATCGAACCAAGTATTTTTGTCTTTGTCTCGGCCGTAGAATTTGCAAAGTAGTAATCAAGATTTTCCACCAATGACATGCTGTAGTCTACTTTGTCTTTTAAATTCAATTCTTCGCTGGTTTTTAAAGCCTTTATACGCATTTCTAGGTCTTTCTTATCTTTGGTATATCTGGCTAATTGCTCTTCTCTATCAGTCTTATTTATCTCCCCATCAAAGTAAGCATCGTTAACTTTTGAAATCCTGGTATTAATTTTTTCCACCTCTTGCTGGATTTTGGAGATAGTGATGGAATTTGCTCTTGCAGTATAGCCTCGCATATCCTTTAAGATTTCTTTGTACATGTCTACAGCAAAAGAAGTGGGAGTTAAGGTAGATACATATTCTTGGAACAAATCATTTGCCTTTTCTGCACGAATGTTCAAGTGCTTATGGTCATGATTGCAACAATAATAGTCATAACTCCCACCGTTTCCTTTTGATGTAGCCCCAGTAATTCTATGTCCACAGACTGGACAGACTAGATACTTTCTCAAATATAAATTGGGGTTGGTTTGCTTACCACTTCTAGGTTTTTTTTTTCGTTTGCCGCTCATAATATCTTGAACGGCATTGAAAGTTTCTTCGTCTATTAATGCAGGATGTCTACCTTGAACTTCTGTAGCTGGGTAATCCATAAATGCTGGAACATAGATTTTTCCGATGTAGAACCTATTCTTAAGCATTTTGAAGAAAGATGTTTTACTGGCATTTGGAAGTAGTCTTCTTCTAATCTCGGCAGGTGTTTCTAAGCCTTTAGCAACCTCACTAAATACTTTACGAACAATATCTCCCATTACTGGGTCTATAACAATATAGTGGTCAGTCCCAGTTTCTTCATTTGCTTTAATATTCTTATAACCCCTTGGAGCAGAGCTGCACCACTCACCACGCATTAGATGCTCATGGATGCCTTCTTGGGTTCTACGTGCTATTTTATTATCCTCGGTATGTGCTACACCGCAACGGAAGGAAAGCCACATGGGCCAATCGGTAGCATTGAAATCTATCGGCTCTTCAATAGCATTAATTTCGACGCCCAGCTCATCCATGAATAATCGTTTATACGTAAATGCAAATTCGACATTCCTGGAGTATCTATCCCATCTAAGGAATAATACCTTATCCACTTTCCCTTTATTCTTCTTGCAATACTCATAGATGTTCTTGATTTCTGGTCTTTTCATGTCAAAATCCCTGGCCGAATAGTCTTCATGGTAAGCCTCACCAATTATTCTAAATCCTTTTGCCTCGCAGTAAGTTGTTAATGCGCGTTCTTGGTTTTCGATACTTAATCGTTCTGTTCTTTGTTCGTCACTTGATACTCTAGTATAAAGGATGACATTTTTTAAATCTTGTTCCATAATTAGTTATTTAATTTGTTATTATTGAATTTGTTTTCCTCCTCTAGTTGTATTCTTGCCAAGTCTTCTAGGAAGGTTTTTAGTTTTTGAACCTCTTCACTAGGAAGAGACACACCGTGTTTTTGAAGGATACTGTTGCATCTTTCTAAACTTAACATTTAAAATTCTGGTGTTAGTGCCACTGTGATGCCGTGGCCGCTTATGATTGCTGGAGAACCCAGCGGTTGAGGATTTATTCAGCCTCAACCATTACAAATATACAAATCTCATCTGAGGAAAACAAGTTCTATAATGTAAATTCTTTCTTGATACGTTGGACAGTACTGATAGAAACACTGCATACTTTTGCAGCATCACGTACTGATAAACCCTTTTTCAGAGTTTTAATCACCTGCTGGTATTCCAAGGCTTTCTGTTCATGACTCTTAACACTACCGACTTTTCTTCCCATCTTGACACCCTTGGTTTTTGCCAGCTCTCTGCCTTGCGAAAGCCTAAAGTAAATATTCTCACGTTCCTTCTCGGCACAGAACCCCAAGCAGCTGATGTAAATAGCCATCACACTATTTACCTTGCCGTCTTGGAAAAGCCTCAACCCTTCTTTCTGAAAAAACAGGTCAATATTATTATCTACACAGTACTTGATAGTAGCCAGCACTTCCCAGATTGCACGACCGCATCTGGACAGTTCACTTACCAGTATTAAATCCACATTATTGGCTTTAGCATCTGACAGACAAGCCGACAATACCTTTTTATCTTTAGCCGCGCCACTGATATGTTCCTCATAGATGCCGCTAATCTCGTATCCTTGACCCTTCGCATAATCTGACAGGGCCATTACTTGACGTTCTGTGCTTTGCCTATCGTTGAGGCTGGATACTCTGGCGTAAATGTAGCAGTTCATTTTAATCTTTGTTTAAGTTGAATACAGAAACCAGTATGTGTTCAAAGGTCTTTAGGATTAATTTGAATACATTCTTTTTCTGAATACATTTTACTTTCTTTACTTCTTTTGTTCTTCAGCTAATATATAGCTAATATTTAATATATGCAACTATTTTGCGACTTATTTTGAATAAATGCAACATTTTCTTAAATTTGCCCAAAGGTGATATTAATTGATAATGTAATGGACCATAAAATAAAGCAGGTACGGACTATCGTCCATCTTGAAAAGGACGGTCAGCACTACTACTACGGTAACCTGAAAGCCCTTTGTGACCACTGGGACAAGGATGCCATCGGGGTCTCGTACTCGTACTTGAAAAACCTCAACATCTCTAGGGATAAGCCCTATCGGAATGATTATTGCATGATTAGGAAAGGTATCATTATAACATCTCCCCGACGGGACTAAAATAACTCATTCAAATGAAGAAACTTATTCTTTCGCTGGCAGTCATGTTCTCCTGCCTCGCCGCCTTCGGACAGAGGGAAATCATCTCTATGGACTGGGATGTTGTAAAGGAAATAGTGAAGGAAGACCCAGATGACGTTAGAGAACTCGTAAGCAGACTATCCGCACCAACCTTGGATACGACTCTTACATACAATGACCGTATCATCGCGTTCTATGGTCAATCTCTCCTCTCTAATGGAAAAGAAGCCGCGTTGGTAGATGATATGTCGAAACTGTACTCACAAAAAGACTACGTGAATGCCCTTGGTAAAGCGAGAGAAGCATTGGCAATCAACCCCCTTAATCTTGAAGCACTGGACAGAGCGGGGATGTGTATCGCTTTGCTGATAGAGTCGGGAGATACTTCATATAGCAAGGATGAAGCGAAACAATACTTCAATCGGGCAATGAGGATTTACAATACTATCGCTATGACTGGACTGGGCGATGAGGAGTATCCATTCTGCGTGACATCCGTGGAAGATGAATATGAGTTTATGCGTAATTACCTTGAGCTTTACGAGTACGAAAGCCAAGCCCTTGTTGGGTTTTGCGATGTCTTCACCTTGAAGGAAACAAGCGAATACTATTCTGACAAAAAGATTTACTTCGATGCAACACGTCCTTTGGAAATGCTCGCAAAAGCCCTGGGACAATAGTATCGTTTCAAGATATGATATTATCTGAAGGTGATACACCAAAACTAGGTGTGTCACCTCTTTTTATACCTTAAATTGATACGGCAGAGGTTTTGATACACTACGCCAACAAGTCTAGGAGTTCATGAGGATATGACATACCATCCTCTGTATGTAATTTCGCCATCATCGCACGATACGGTTCCATTACCTTCGTGACATTAGTACCCCTGCTGGTATGTAGCTCTCGCATCTTAGCCTCAACCCGCTCTAGGTCATAATCACAGTCTTTGAGAACTAACATTGTAAAATACTCCTTCTTACTGGTCATCTCTATCGGCACTTTTTCTGGAGTTATTACTTTCTCCATGAAATCCTTTATTGGACTAGCTGACGAATTAAGTACATTGCTGAGTTTGTTGTTATCTAGCTTCAATGTAGTTCTGACTTGTTCTTTACTGTTGAGGTTTATCTCAAATCTGCATGTGCCATCAAATGCACCCTGCAACCCATAAGCCTCAATGAAACGCTTATTCGCCTCCTTCTGCATTTCTTTACCCTTATCGTATATAGTCATTCTCTTTTTGGTTTTTCTAGAGACAACGTTTTTTTCAACCACTAGATTTCCATTACGTAAAATGCGACTGATGAACTGATGATAGTTACTAATGTGGCTACGGATGTAGGTGGTGAGTTTAGGTACATTTACACTGTGAACATCTTTGGTTACATCGGCTTTTACAACATCAGCATCCATCATCATATCCACATCAATACGACAAATACCCATAGCATTGATGTTCTCAAAACAATGTCTAATTGTATCCCTGGAAATCAGTTTCGGATAATCTTTACCAAGCACTTTACCACAGAATTCCACCACCACTTCCTTTTTTTGATAGTCTATCTTTATCATCAGTAAAAAGGGAACTTCTTGATAGTATTTGTATGATGGCAACATACCAACCTTCTCTATCTTCTCAAATGGTTCCTCATCTATTATATCAATGGCATTTACATCGGCTACTAGCTTTAATTTATCAAACGTTACCACTCATTATTCATTTTCTTCTGCATTATTTTTGATGAATTCTTCCCCTTGATAAGTGGTGCAATTATACTGTGGCTCCACTTATTGAGAATTTATTTGGAACAGTCTTCCAGTATTCCTGCATTCCTTGGCTGATATGCATTTTGTGTTCTGCCGATTTCGGCTTATTACGGCTGCTGTTGCTAATCTTCTCTTTAACTTCATCATCCAGTTCTCTATACTGTCTTTTATATTGGTTTGTCATAATATCTTAGGCGCTAATTTACCTCTCCTATATATAAATAGTAGGTTAGATTGAAAAAGTAAATTAAAAAGGTGTAGTAGAAAAAAAATACCCTCATTCGCAGGTTTCGAGTAGGACAATACATTGAGCTATCCATATTATCCAAGGTTACTATTTTACGGAAATAAGGGAGGTTACACAAACGGAAAACCTTGATTTTGTGCACCTCCCAGTGTTATATTAGTAGAAGAATACAATGAACCAAATCCGTAGAGCGACCTACACATCCACTATTTCCATGTAGATGGGTCTTTAGGGTCTGGTATCCACTGGCGTAAACGCCATAATCTTTCCAAATCCTCTAGGAATTGGTTTGATAATAGTAAATTGTGGGCTACGAAGAAGGCTTGCCAAAACGGCAAGCCTTTTTCGTAGCCCATTTTCCTATACTAGGGGGACGTATCCCCCTAGCGCGCTTCGCGCTGCACCCCCTGTCCCAGCCGTAGGCTGGTAAGCCCGCAACGGCAAGCCTTTTTCGTAGCCCATTTTCCTATACTAGGCGTCCTATAGGATGGGGCGTACTGCGTACTTTATTGTACGGTCGTTGAAGAGCCAATCTCGATTCCCACTCTTATAGAAAGATAGGAAAACCCCCTCAACGTCGAATGCTGTGGAAGACGTCCAGTAGTCGCCGCTCGTTTCGTATTGGGCAGGCAGGAACAGGAAACCATTGGTTGCTTTGACACCCATGCCGACTTGCCCATTGACGCTTGTCCACGCCCATGTACAGTAATTTATAAGATCCTGGAACTGGCCCTCTGAGGCTGCGTGTTGTGCGACAGCGTTATCAAAATCCAGCGTAGTACCAATCTGCTCCGGGAGAGATGCTCCGTAGTTGCAGGTACGCCAGGATCCCAGATTGGTATTATAAGCCCCTTTCAACTCAACGTACTTAGAGGGGCCCACCTGGAGCCATTTGCTGTTCCCGTTGGCCGGAAGCTTCACGGCGCTATGGCTAGACAGTGTCTTTCCGGTTATGAGATAGTCCCTTCTCTCACTGTTCGATGCATTATTCTTGATGAAATAGTAGCCTGTGCTGCTGTAGGAAGTATTCAGCTTTCCGCTGAACAAATAACCGCCATTGTATTTGTACCCAAGCATGGCATTCCCGGTGCCTCATAAAACTCTTTTACCTTCTTTTCCATATTTAAGACTTAATTATTGAGGGTGTAGGTGGCAGTTGCGCCTTTGTAGTTTGTCGTGGCGGCGATGGTGAATGTTATGGTGAGATGTTTCTTTATTGTTTGACCGCTATCCGCGCTAACATCAACTTTATTACCGCTTATGTGCACATTAAGATTTGCCTCATCTCTTGGATCACCGTTAACGCTATACGACAGCTCGCCGCCGTGGTGATTCACCGTGAAGGAAACCTTTTTCCCTGCGGTAGTATGCCATCCGTCAGAACTGCTTGACGAAAGTTCACACCATCCGTTTATCTTGGCAATGCTGACGCTGCCCAGCGATGTGGACTCCCTGCCGCCGGTATATCCTGCATTTGGCACCACTTTGTAGTGAACGGTGTAGCTGCCCGCATTGGTGGCGGTTGGAATGGAAGTGCTCCAGTTGCTTCCGTCGTCAGTGGAGTAATATATAGTGGCATTAACTGCTGAGCCTGCATTGACCAGGTTCTGCGGCGATCCTGCAACGTTGCTCTTACTGCCGTTGAACTTCAATCCGGTGCGTCTGCTGGGCGCAGTGAAGGTGCAATGGGGAGTCATTTTCAGCGTGCTGCGGTAGTAATTGCCTGCATCGAAGCTAATGCCGCCCTTGGAACAGGTGTAGGTCTTGCTGTCGCTGCCAGTGGCGGAGAAACTAACGGTCTTGTCGCTGACTGCTGGTAGGGCGGCATATAGCTCGCTAGTTGCCGAAGCAGGGGTGATGACGTAATTCTGCGAACCGATGGTAACGGTAAGAGGCTTTACGTCAATGGTGGCCGAAGCGTCGGCGTTCTTGACCATGAATTTGAAAATGGCGAACTGTGCGACGGGCTGGGTGGTTACATCCAGGCCCGGAGTGGAGATGCGAATATTACCCTCACCCACACGGACGTCTAGGTTGGCATTCAGTGTGCCGTCCTGTGCTGAGAGCAGCGTGGCTGCAGTCTTCACGCCGGAATGGTCGTCCTTGGCGGCAGAAAGCGGATAGACAATCTGGCAGGGAGTGTTGTCGGGCGTGCCGCTTTCTACTGTAAATTCGATTGTTGCAGCGCCGGTAGTGCCGTCCACAGCTGTAATTGTGGCATCGGCCATATAATTTGTTTCATCCTTTGTATAGAGGATGGCGATATGCTCATTCTGTGCCCAAGTCACCGTAATATTGTCTCCGCCATCGGCCACGGCCTTTGTTCCGGCCCTCTTGGATGCCAGGGTTGCGGTGATGGTGATGCCGTCGGCCTTTTCGGCCGGCTGCATGGTGGTCTGGAGATCGATATCCTCCTTGTTGCAGGCTATCAGAGAAAGAGCCAGTGCAATGAATCCAAATACTTTCTTCATAGTCTTGTCCTCCATTAAAATACGAAAGGGTCGCCGCCGTCAAGATAATCGGCAGGATTGTCAAGTTCGTTCAGGCCGCTCTGGCAGATGACGCCCTCAATTTTTACCTCCACAATAGTGATTGAGGGTGCTTCGTAGAATGATTTGTCTGTTCTTTTCATGGTAATCATGAGTGTTTTTTATTTAGTTTGTCTAACAATTCGATATTCTCTTGGATAAACCTGCCCAGGGCGGCATTCTTCTCGCCAATCCGCCACCGTTGGTAGACGATGATGGCTACCAGCACCAGTACAATGACGATGATGGCGGCTGCCAGGGCTACTGTGATGATTAGGGTGAAATCCATACGCTTTGCTTGTTTGGTCCGGTCGCAAAGGTATGCAAAGAGGGGTGGCCAGTTGTGCCACCCCTACAAATCATTGTGTCAATTCTGCAAAATCTACTTTTTTGCCACTTTTCGGTAGTCCGAAGGAGACATGGAATAAGCTTCGTCGAATAGGCGGTAGAAGGTGCGGCGGGTAAGGCCGCAGAGTTCGGCGATGAGGGCTACCGAATCGGAAGTTGTGGCCAGCAGGCGGGCTGCATAGCGCAGGCGGTAACCGTTGATGAAGTCGGTAGGTGTCACTCCGGCGCACTCGCGCAGGGCATCGTAGATATAGGTGCGGTTGGTACCGGCCAGACCGGCCAGCGTATCCTGGTTGGTTTCGGAATTTGTATAGACTTCGGGGTCCTGCATCAGTTCGCAAAGGCGGCGGTAGAGCAGCTGACTCTGCGAAAGCGTCTCGGCCGGCTTTTCCCGCAGGGCTTCAAGTTCATCGGCCTCGGCCTTCTCACGTTGCTGTATCTCTTGGTAGAGGCTGCGGTTCTTTGCCTCCAGTTCCTTGTTGTACTTCCAGGCACGTACGAGAAGATAGCCCACAAGCAGGATAATGATGATGGCTGAAAGGATGATGATTCGGTGAATGGCCAGTGAATGGCGGCGACTGGTAATTTCGGCTTCCTTTTGACGGATGACCTCCTGCTGCTCAACATCCATCTTCCGCTCTTCCACGTGGATGGAATCGCTCAGGTGGCGCATGCGGTCGGCGTAGGCCATGGCTTCGCCCGTACGTCCGGCCTTTTTCAAGGCCTTGTACTGGCTCATCATGTAATTGTTGATGTAGGAGTTGTTGATGGAGCTGCCACGGGCCAAATAGAGAGAATCGGTTTTGCGGAACAGGCGGATGGCCTCGTCATATCGGCCGGCCATTGTGAGGTAGCGGGCTTCGGCAATGAGGTCATAGGGCGACAGATCGGGAGCCTGCCGATGCTTCCGGTACAGAGCCTCGGCCTTGTCGAAATGGCCGTTGGCGGCATAGGCAAGGGCCTGGTTGATGGTCAGGTTGTTGATGCGTTTGTTTAGGAAGTACTCCGGCATGTCTGGACAGCGGGCCATACGGGCCATGGCTGTATCGGCCTTCTCCACCATAGGCAGAGCCTTCTGGGGCATGTCCTGCTCAAGGTAGAACTCCGTGGTCTCTATTACGGCTATAACCAGGGCATCTATGATCCAGTAGTCTTTGGGCTGAGTTACGCCCATCATCAGGTCAATGCCTTCCAGATAATAGCGCTCGGCCTCTTCCAGGTGTCCCATATTTTGCTCGCAACTGGCTTTGTTGGTAAGCGCGCGACTTTTGATTCGCAGGGCCATCTGCTCGTCCAAACCACCCTGGTCCGCATCGGCAATGATTTCATCGGCCAGATGGATGGCCTTTCCCCAATCGCCATTTTTGTTCAGCAGCGAAGTAAGCTGGAGCAGGGCAGAATAATAGTTGACGCCTTCGCTCCTGAGTTCGGGACTTTGCTTGATTTGCTCGCCGTAGAAAACAGCCAATCGCGTCTTGCCCATATGCCCATAGACATTGGACCGGATCAGGTTGGCCGTAGTCTCCGTGAACACGCCGGTGCGCTCGGCACTGTCTACCCGCTCCAAGACTTTTTCCGGATTTGAGAATATAATCTCCTGGAGCTCGTTCTTCAGCTGGGTTGCCTCCTCGCTGCGGTCCGGCTTTGAACAAGCCGCTGACAACGACAGGGCTGCGACAACGGCTGTCAAAAGCATGGTATATCTGTGATTCTTCATAATTATCAATAAGAATACAAATATAAGTATTTCGTCCAAATAGATGTATCCCAATTTTGTATTCATTAATCTGGTGGGATAAATTTCCTCGCCTATATTCAATACTTCTTATTTATACAATATATATTGTGGGTTTTGTATAAAAAGTGTATATTTGCATTTGTCTAATACTATCTTGTAACGCGTAACACTAAAGTAAAGAATGAAAGCTAGCAGACAGAGAGCCATCCTAAGGATTTTGGGCAGGCGCCAGGTTCACAATCAGGAAGAACTACTTAGATATCTTGAAAAAGAAGGTATCAAGGCCACACAGGCCACCATCTCAAGGGATCTTGCACAAATGAAGATTGTCAAGATGCACAATCCGGAAAATGATACCGCCTTCTTCTCTATCCCCTCAGATTCATTGCAGGTTGTACCTGACGTGATTCATTCCGTTTCGGGGATAGTAAGCATTGATTTTTCCGCCCCCATCTGTGTTATCAAAACCAGCCCCGGCTATGCCAATATGATTGGCGCCGTTATTGACACAAAGTGCGGTTCTATGGTAATGGGTACCGTAGCAGGTGATGACACCTTGTTCCTTGTACTTAAGCAGGGCGTTACCCCTGAAGACTTCAAGGCTTTCCTGTCAGAGAAAATCCCCGGTTCGGAAACTAAATTCCTGTAAAGAGAATCAGTCCGTCTGATGCAAAAGAAGATTTTATTCCAGATTATTTTGATTCTGGCGCTTGTTGCCTGCGTCGGAGTTGCCGTAGCCGTCCTTTTCTCAGGGAACGGCAGTAAAGACAATGTGTTGGAGGAATTCCAGGTAGAAAGAAAACCGGCGGATATTTGTGACGATTATCCAGGTCTGGCTGCCATTCCGTTGGATGCGGCCATGATACTCAGCAACAAATCCGTCAGCTCTGCAGTGGAACTCCTGACGGACCAGACGGCTATATACAGGACACTTTTTGCCGGCACCGGCAAAAAAATCATCACTCCGTTCATCGACAGTCTTGCCACTCCGGCATACAAGCATGTCAACGGCCCCTGCATTATATCAATGCATTACAGCAGGGATCTGGAACCGCTAATGGTTCTGTCCGGCTGCAAGAAGGCAGAGCAGAGGGAGCAGCTCCTTAACCTTGCCGCAGCCTGCCATCTTGAGGCTGCCGCAGCCCCGGAGAGCGATCCTCAAAATGTTCTTGTCAGCACGTCACAAAGCCTGATCGCCGCATCAAAAAGACATCTGGAAATAGGCTCGTCCATACTTGACGATGCCAAATTCATATCGGCTGCGTCAATTCCTTCCGGCAGGGATGCAATCTTCTTCATGGGCAAATATGCGCCCAAGGCAGCATCGCTGTTTATGAGCCGGGACTATGCCGGCCACGGAGCCTTCTTTGCTTCATATGCAGATGTGCTTGTACTGACTCCGGAAAAGACTAAAAACGGCTATGAGCTTGGCGTTTATGCCGCCTGCAAGGGAAATCCCGCCTTCCGCATCGGCTTTATGGATACGGAGGAATCAACGGTTGCAAAGGTACTGCCCGCAGAGACTGTTTTTGCCGTTTCAATGACGACTGATGGCGTAGGAGCCTATATAGAGAGGTATAAAAAATTCCTGGATGCTAATTCAAAACTGGCCAGGTACAGCGATTCTGCAGAGAAATGGGCCCGTTCCCTGGACATCAGGGAGGTTGCAAAAGCCGTGGTCCGCTACGGAGAAAAATGGGGAGAGGTGCTGCTCATAAAGACCGGCAGCAAGCCGTCAGAGGAAGTACTGCTTAAAGACACCGGCCTGTCATCCCTGAAAGAATATCGCACCGCAGTAGTGCCTTACGCTTATGCAGGCTATGCCGCCACTCAGTTCGGCCCCTTATTCTCTGCCGCCGAGGAGAGTTTCTTCTTCTACAAGGACGGATGGATGGTAGTGGGCGACAATAAAACCCTTACAGACATGCTTGTAGAGGATTCTGAATCCCTATCAAGCACCATGGGCAAAGAGGGCATCAAGCTGAATGAATCCCCGATGGTTTATTTTGACGTGGCATCTTATCTGGATAAGCTCCAGACTATATTCAGCAAGCCTATCGCCCTTGCAATATCAAGCACCCTTAAGGGCGTATCCGGTGAAGTATTCACCGTTTCCGGCAAGAAAATCGAGGTCAAGAGGGTCAGCCCTGCCGCTTCTGCTTCAAAGGCAGATCCTTCTAAGGTTACTGTTCCCGCAGGCCCGTTCACCGTACTTAATTCCCAGACCGGAAAGAAGAATACCCTTACCCAGAAGGCCGACAATTCCCTTGAGTTCAAGGACGAGAACGGTAAGGTATCATGGACCAAGCCGTTTGACGGAAAACTTTGCGGCGTGGTTAGCGAGATTGATTATTACAACAACAAGAGAATACAGTATCTGGTTTGCTCCGGCACCAAGCTCTACCTTATTGACAGGCTTGGCCGAATTGTTAAGGGCTTCCCGGCAGAACTTGGTAAAGAAGTGCTCCTTGGCCCTGCGGCCTACGACTTCTCCGGTGCGCACGGATATTCGGCTCTTGTTCTTCATTACGACAATACTATTGGACTGTATGACATCCACGGCCGCGTGCGTCAGGGATGGAAAGGCATCGCTCCGCAGGAGCAGATTGTATCCCTGCCCGAGCTTTCCCAGAAAGACGGAAAGAAGGTCTGGATAGTCAACACCGTATCAAAAACATATACATATCCCTTCAACGGTGGTGAGCCGCTTTCAAAGGAAAAAAGAAAAAACAAATAACAATGGAATTCCGTTCAGTAAACAAAATGCTCCAGGAGAGCATCAAAAAGAATTGGGACCGTCCCGCTTTGTCCAACTATCAGGGTGCAACTCTCTGCTACAGGGATGTCGCACGCAGAATAGCCAAACTGCAGATTGCATTCGAGCAGTGCGGTCTTAAGAAAGGAGACAAGGTCGCCATTTGTTCAAGGAACCAGGCCAACTGGGGCGTCAGCTTCCTGGCTGCCCTTACATACGGTGCCGTTCCGGTGCCCATCCTGCACGAGTTCAAGCCCGGCAACATACATTATCTGGTGAACCACTGCGAGGCCAAGGTCCTCTTTGTGGACGATGTTATCTGGGAAGGCCTTTCAGCCGATGAAATGCCTGACCTTCAGGTAATTGTGCAGATCAATACCTTCAAATTCCTGTATGCACGCACCCAGGAGCTGGCAGATGTACGTGAGCACCTGAACGAGAGCTTCGGTAAGAAGTATCCCAACAACTTCGGTCCCGAAGACCTCAATTACTACGAGGATTCTGCAGACGAGCTTGCAATGATCAACTACACCTCAGGAACATCAGGCTTCTCTAAGGGTGTAATGATTCCTTACCGCGCCATCTTCTCTAACGTTCAGTTTGCCTGTGGCGCAGAGCCCCAGATGGGCCCCAACTCAGAGGTTGTCGCCATGTTGCCTTCTGCACACATGTACGGCTTCATGTTCGAGTTTATCTTTGAGATGTGCGTTGGTTCACACGTTCACTTCCTTACCCGTGTGCCCAGCCCCAAGATCATCATGCAGGCCTTCTCTGAGATCAAGCCTAATGTCATTATTGCAGTGCCTCTGATTATTGAGAAGATTTACAAATCCAAGCTTAAACCCATCCTTGACAGGAACAAGATGTTCTTCCACATTCCTATCCTGGACAAGATGATACTCAAGAAGATACGTACAGAGCTGGTGAACACCTTCGGCGGCCGCTTCGAGGAAGTTATCCTTGGTGGTGCTGCTTTCAACCCCGAGGTTGAGGCCTTCTTCAAGCGTATCAGCTTCCCTTACACCGTAGGTTACGGAATGACAGAGTGCGCTCCTATCATTTCTTACGTACACTGGGACAAGACCCGTCTTGGCTCTTGTGGCAAAGCTGCCATCAATAACGAAATCCGCATTGATTCCGAAGACCCTGAAAACATCCCCGGAGAGGTTCAGGTTCGCGGTGCAAACGTATTCCTTGGCTATTATAAGAACGAAGAAGCTACTGCTAATTCCTTCACCGAGGACGGTTGGTTCCGTACCGGCGATATGGGTGTAATGGACGACGAGGGCTACCTTTACCTGCGTGGCCGCTCCAAGTGTATGATTCTTGGTCCTTCCGGCCAGAATATCTATCCCGAGGAGCTTGAGGCCGTAATCAACAACCTTACTTATGTTGTGGATTCACTGGTTGTAGAGGAAGACGGAGGTCTTACAGCCCTTATCTATCCGGATTACCATCAGGGAGAACTTGACGGCATGAGCCGCGCCCAGCTTGAAAAGAGGCTTACGGACGCTATGCCCGAGGTTAACCGCGAGATTCCTAACTACGCCAAGATCAAGAAGTTTGAGTTTATGCCCGAGGACTTCGAGCGTACTCCTAAACGCAGCATCAAGCGTTATCTCTACCAGAGACAGTAATTATGGCAAAATTTGACAAAAGTTACCTTGATATGGCAGCAATATGGGCTAAGAACTCATACTGCAAACGCCGCCAGGTTGGGGCGCTTATAGTCAAGGATAAAATGATTATTTCGGACGGCTACAATGGTACGCCGTCCGGCTTTGAAAACATATGTGAGGACGAATCCGGCGCTACTAAGCCTTATGTACTGCATGCCGAGGCCAATGCCATATCAAAGGTGGCAAAGTCCGGCAACAGCAGCGAGGGCGCAACTCTTTATGTGACGGCTTCTCCTTGCCTTGAGTGTTCAAAGCTCATTATCCAGTCCGGAATAAAGAGGGTCGTATACCGCGAGCAGTATCGTCTTGACGACGGAATCAACCTGCTTAAAAGGGCCGGAATAGAAGTAGAACAGGTAGATGAGTAATAATAAATCTGCATTGCCTATAGCCCTTCTGGGCGTAGCCATCGGCATACTTTCGACCATAATTGTAGACACTGCCACAAAGCAGCGCCGTAAGGCCGTGAGCGACCGTGACTGGAGCAAGCTTAACCTTGTGCTCCAGCAGGTTCAGGAGAATTATGTCGACACTGTCAATGTCAGCGACGTGACGGAAGCAGCCATTGCCGCCGCCCTCGCCAGTCTGGATCCTCATTCCGTCTATATCCCGCCAAAGGATCTGGAAGAGACTGAAACTGACCTGATTGGCAATTTTGACGGCATCGGCATACAGTTCAATGTGCCTAACGATACTGCAATTGTGCTGGAAGTCATTGCCGGAGGCCCGTCAGAGGCGGCCGGACTTTTGCCCGGAGACCGAATCCTTCAGGTGGACGATGAAATCATCGCCGGCGTAAAGTGCCCCCAGGACAGCATCGTCAAAAAGATTAAGGGCCCGGCTGGCTCGCATGTGGCCATTAAGATAAGCCGCGACAAAGAGATTGTGGACTTTGACATAGTACGTGCAAAGATTCCTCTGCACAGCGTGGATGCTGCATTCATGCTTAACGACACCACAGGATACATCCGTCTTGTCAAGTTCTCTGCAACCACTTATACAGAAGTTGCAAAAGAGGCCCTGGACCTTGTAGGAGCCGGTATGAAGCGCCTTATTATGGATCTTAGGGACAATACCGGAGGCTATTTTAACCAGGCCCTGCTGCTTAGCAACCTCTTCCTTAAGAAGGGCGATGTGATAGTTTATCTTGAAGGTCTGCACCGCAAGAGGGAAGAGTATAAGGCCGATGGCCGCGGCTTGCTTCAGGATGTAAGTCTTGAGGTTTTGCTTAACGAGGGCAGCGCTTCTTCCAGCGAGATTTTCGCAGGTGCCATTCAGGATAATCACAGGGGCCTTATAATTGGCCGCCGTTCATTTGGCAAGGGCCTTGTTCAGGAGCCGCTGTACTTTACCGACGGCTCTGCAGTCAGGATTTCCGTGGCCAGATACTATACTCCTTCCGGCCGATGCATCCAGCGTCCCTACAAGGACGGAGAGGATTATAATGCTGACATTTACCAGCGTTATGTTTCCGGCGAGGTCTTTGGTACCGATACCATAAAGACCAATGGCGGTATAATTCCTGATATCTTTGTGCCCATCGACACAACCAGAATGACGGATTTTTATATTAAGTGCAACCGCAAGGCCATTCCTGTTAAGTATGCTTCATATATTTTTGATAAGTATAAGAAGCGCCTGAGCGTGATTGACAGCTACGGAGCCCTTGAAGATTTCTTCGAGGCTATCAATATCCCGGCTTCATTCCTTAGCTTTGCAGCCAGGCAGGGCGTATATGCAGGAAAAGGGGAGTGGGCTCGTACAGAGTACTATATGATGCCTCTGCTTCATTCTGTTATAGGAAGATACTCCAAACTTGGCCAGAATGCCAATTACAAGTTGTATTTGCCTTTGGACAACACTTTACAGGTTGCCCTGACCGCAGAATAAACTACTGAGCTATAAACTGATAAACAATGTCCCCGTGCTGCCGTGCGGGGGCTTTTGTATTTGTAGAGAAGCGGCTCATCTTGGCAGCCTTTACGGCGAAATCACGCAGGCATTTGTCGCTTGACGACGTTGCATCCTGCACCTTTGCGTCAATCACCTTGCCGGCATTGTCTACGACTATAAGAACGGTTACCATGCCGCCGGCAAAGCATCTGTAGGCAGGAATTGGCAGCCTTGAAGCCTTTCGTCCGTCAAGGGAATAGGATACTACGGAGGGGCCGCTGTACTCCTTGACTTTCTTTTCTTGTTTAGTCTCTTTTTTGCTGTTCTGCTGAACGTAAGAGTCGTCGGGCTCGTCCAACTGGATGCCGTCCTTAAGTTCTTTGGCAAGGCGGCGGGCGTCCTCGTACAACTTATCTGCATCGGTGCCCCTGTCGTCCTTAAGGGTGTTGGAGCGGTCTGTGGCGATGTTTTTAAAGTCTGTGCCGGTATTTCCTGCTATGAGCTGCTCTACGCGGCGGGCAATGAGCTCGTCAAAAGAAAGATCTTCTTCCTTGACGGCAGGGACGGCCTTCTGCTTTACATCTTCAATTTCGTCGACCGCAGCGCTGAAGTCCATGATATATTTGTCCTGATCAGCGGCGAAGGAGCCTATTTTATACAAGAGCAGGATTATAATCACTGCCAGGTGAACTGACACCGTGATATACAATCCTGCCTTATCTTCGCTCCTGAAGCTCATAGCGGGGCTTATTTCTTAATGCGGCTCAGGGCTCTTTCTACCGTTGCAGAAATAACGTCGATAGCAACCTTGTTATGGCCGCCCTGAGGGATAACTATGTCTGCGTAGCGCTTGCTGGGTTCGATGAACTGAAGGTGCATGGGCTTAACCGTTGCGCAATAGTGATCTATTGCAGATTCGATGGTTCTGCCGCGCTCTGCAATGTCGCGGACGATGATTCGCATCAGGCGGTCGTCGTCGTCTGCATCCACAAAAATCTTGATATTCATCTGGTCCCTGAGCTCTTTGCAGGTAAAGATGAGGATACCTTCTACGATAATAACCTCTGCCGGCTCTACGGTCACTGTTTCCGTCTTGGAACGGGAGCAGGTTATGTATGAATATACCGGCTGCTCAATGGTATTGCCCTGTTTAAGTTCGCGAATCTGCTGGCAAAGCAGCTTCCAGTCAATTGCGTCCGGATGGTCAAAATTGATTTTCTGCCTTTCTTCAGGGGGAAGATGGCTTGAATCTTTGTAGTATGAATCCTGGGGAATCACGACTACGCGGCCCTGGAGTTGTTTTGTAATAGCCCTTACGACCGTTGTCTTACCTGAACCGGAACCTCCGGCAATACCGATTACTAACATATCTTTTCCTTAATAACTTCCTCCCCTACGGTCAGGGGAGGACCGAGGAGGGGTGATCGTTTATAATTTTTTAACGAAGTTAAAACTCAGCGTTCTTAGGAGTCCTGGGGAAGGGGATGACGTCGCGGATGTTGGCCATGCCTGTAACAAACAGCAGCAGGCGCTCGAAGCCAAGTCCGAAGCCGCTGTGAGGCACTGTTCCGTAGCGTCGTGTATCAATGTACCACTCCAGATTCTTGCGGCTCATTCCAAGCTCGTCGATGCGCTGCTCCAGTTTCTCCAGGGAAGCCTCACGCTCTGAACCGCCAATGATTTCTCCAATCTTGGGGAAGAGTACGTCCATTCCGCGTACGGTACGGCCGTCCTCGTTCTGCTTCATATAGAAGGCCTTGATGTCCTTAGGGAAGTCAATGAGGATAACCGGCTTGCCGAAGTGCTTCTCTACAAGATAGCGCTCGTGTTCGCTCTGGAAGTCTGTACCCCAGTGTACGGGATACTCGAACTTCTGGCCGTTCTTGATGGCTTCTTCCAGGATCTCCACTGCCTGGGTGTAGGTAACCTTCTGGAATGCAATTCCAAGAACGCTGCGAAGCCTTTCGATAAGGCCGTCGTCGTATTTGTCGTTCAGGAACTGGAGGTCGTCCATGCAGTTGTCAAGGGCGTACTGTACAAGGTATTTTACGAACTCCTCTGCAAGGGCCATGTTGTCGTTAATGTCGTAGAACGCCATTTCCGGCTCTATCATCCAGAACTCTGCCAGGTGGCGGGGAGTGTTGGAGTTTTCTGCGCGGAAGGTAGGACCGAAGGTGTAGATTTCGCCTACGGCTGTTGCTCCAAGCTCGCCTTCAAGCTGGCCGCTTACGGTAAGGGAGGTCTTCTTGCCAAAGAAATCCTTGCTGAAGTCTACTTTACCGTTGTGTACGGGTACGTTTGCAAGGTCCATGGTAGTAACCTGGAACATATCGCCTGCACCCTCTGCGTCAGACTCGGTGATAAGGGGAGTATGAAGATATACGAAACCCTTGTCGTTGAAGAATTTATGGATGGCAAAGGCCATTGCGTGACGGATACGAAGGACGGCACCGAAGGTGTTTGTCCTGAGCCTCATGTGTGCAACTGTCCTGAGGTACTCAAGTGTGGTGTCCTTCTTCTGGAGAGGGAAGCGCATAGGATCGCATTCGCCCAGAACCTCAATCTTTGAAGCCTGGATTTCTACAGCCTGGCCGCTTCCGATAGACTCTGTAAGAGTACCTACAACCTGGAGGCTTGCACCGGTTGTAACCTTCTTGAGGGTTTCTTCGTCAATAAGCTCACAGTTGGCTACTACCTGAATATTCTTTACGGTTGAACCGTCATTCAACGCTATGAATTTTACCTGTTTGTTACCGCGTTTTGTCCTAACCCAGCCTTTTGCAAGTACTTCTGCGCCGGGTGCACTGTTAAGAAGGTCTTTTACCTTGGTTCTCTTGAGAGTTTCCATATAATTATAGATATGTAGTATCGTTTATTCTTGCAAAGATAGTGATTATCATTGTAAAAAGAAAGCCTCTCCGTAGTGGAAAGGCTTTCTTTAATAATATTGACAGCTGATTACTCAGCTTTTCTTGCTTGGTACATGATTTTAAGCGCGGAGCAACGTCTGAGCTCCTGCTTAATATCAGTAATGATACCCATTCTGACATCCATGTCGCCCTTGATAACGGTAGTCATCAAAGAACGATCTTTCTCATCTTTAGACTCACGCTCTGCTGCGATAAAGTCACGGATATCCTCGATAGTCTTGATTGCATCATTGAGCTGGATACGAGCATCTGTACCATAGGTAGCCTGAAGGTTTCTTGTAGGCTGACCGATGTTGATGTATGTAGCCAGGTCTTTCCTCTCGAGTTTAACAACTTCCGATGCTTCAGGAAGTTTTACGATGACCTTATTCTCAGTTTCGCGCAACTGAGTGGTAACCATAAAGAAGAACAGGAGCATGAACACGATATCTGAGAGGGAGCTGGAAGTTACTGCCGGCACCTCTTTCTTGTTGTTGCTGCCACCGAATTTTGACATATTCTATTCCTCCTTATTTTTTACCGGTATCCTTAGGCTCTGCCTCAGAGATGTTCTGAGGTATAGCGTCTTTTACAATCTTCTGCTTTTCCTCTGACAGGTTGGCGAATTTCTTACCAAAGTTCTTGGAAGAGAATTCGTCACGAAGCTCGTTAATTGCTTTTACAAGCTCGTTCTGTACTGCAATGTAAGCTCTGTAGCTGGTACCACGGTCGTTCTGAAGGGAGATAACGCCCTTTGAAACGGGATACTCGCCAAAGCCTTCGATATGCTTGGGCTCCTTTTCAGGGAGTGAAGGATCGTTAGCAGGATTTGAAAGGAATTCCTTGATTTTGTCTTTAAGCTGGCTGATGTCTAGGGGTTCACTACCGGCGAGAAGTCTGTCGTTTGAGTTAATCCTGACGATGATGATATTACGGCGGTTAAGCTTAATATCCTGTTGTTGGTCTTCCTTGTCAGGCATAGGCGGGAGACGTCTGTTAAGACCTGTCTGTGATCCCATGGTTGTAGTCATGAGGAAGTAGCACAGGAGCAGGAACGCGATGTCCGCCGTTGAACTTGAGTTAATCGCAGGTGTTTTTTTCTTACCCATAGCACTTTAGTTTTTACGTACCCTGCTGGCAATTTCGCCTACAATGATGGAAAGAATCGCTGCGGCGCCTGCAAACCAGGTAAGATTCAAGATGGTATCAGTGAGCTTAAGAGTGCCGTCAGTAACGGGCTCTCCGGTGTAAGCCAGGGGTTCGGAACCAGAAGCCAGAACGTATGCGATAACGCAAACTACAGCTACGCATACAAGGCCGATTCCGAGCTTGACAAGGCTCTTGGGATTGTTGGCGGCCATGATGAACACGCTGACTACTACTGCGCATACAATAGCCAGGATGACCATTGCGTATGTCCAGTAGAGCACAGGGTCAACAGTACCGTTGTCATTAACCGGGGCGTCAGGGTAACCCTTGAAGAAGCCCAGGATAACGACGACGAGGCTGATGGCCATCAGCGCCAACATTATCCATTTGAATATTTTATTCTGTTTTCCCATTGTAAGGACAAATTACTTCTTGTTGTACTTTGTAAGGATGTCGATGAGGGAGATTGAAGAATCTTCCATATCGATGGTGATAGAGTCGATCTTTGCAAGGATGTAGTTGTAGAAGATCTGGAGGATCATAGCTACGATCAAACCTGCAACGGTTGTGATAAGGGCAACCTTCATACCACCGGCAACAACGTTAGGAGAAATATCACCAGCAGCCTGGATAGCATCGAATGCCTGGATCATACCGATAACGGTACCAAGGAATCCGAGTGAAGGAGCAATGGCGATGAAGAGGGAAATCCATGAAAGACCGTTCTCGAGCTGGCTCATCTGAACAGAACCGTAAGAAACGATAGATTTCTCTACTACGTCAAGACCCTGGTCGTAACGGAGGAGACCCTGATAGAAGATGCTTGCTACAGGACCGCGGGTGTTACGGCAAACGTCCTTTGCAGCCTCGATACCACCGTTCTGGAGTGCGTCCTCAACGCTGGTGAGAAGCTTCTTAACGTTAACCTTTGCAAAGTTCAGATAAAGGATGCGCTCTACTGCGAGTGCAAGACCGAGGATCAAGCAGATAACGATGAGAGCCATGAAGCCTGCACCACCCTCGATGAACTTTGTCTTAATAGCCTGGTGAAGAGGAATTTCCTCGCCAGAACCCTTGAAAAGGTCTGCAGCTGAAGTAACTGCATTGTTTTCAACAACCTCAGTTGCCTCAGTAGCGGCAGCATCTGCCTGCTCGTCCTGAGCTGAAGCGATGTTTGCAGAGAAGGTCATAAGACCAGCTACTGCCAAAAACATGAAAAACTTTTTCATAATTGTTTTTGATTGTTTTGAAATAAATAATTGTATTAAGTTAATAATATTTGCCTTTGTAGGTAGGTTCATAAAATTCGGTGCAATTTAGTCAAAAAAACCGAATAAGCAAAGCTTTGGGCTTAAAATATACTTATTTCTCCTTTCAGATTATTACCCATTAGAACCTTAACCAATTCATTGTCAGCGGTCTTGCCCATCAGGTAAAATAATTTAGCAAGACAACTTTCTGTTGTGGAATCGTAGCCGTTTATCACTCCGGCCTTCTGAAGTGCCTTTCCGGTGGCATAAATACTCATGTCAACGCTGCCTGAAAGGCATTGTGTTACGTTTACGAGTATTTTCCCGGATGCAGCAGCTTCTGCCACGATATCAGTAAACCACTCTTTTGTAGGGGCGTTTCCGGCGCCGTAAGTCTCTATTATAACGGCCCTTGACTCCTTTCCGCAAAGGATGTGACGCACAACTTCACGCGTGATACCGGGATGCAACTTAAGAATTGAAACCCTTGTATCCAGGCTTGTGGCTACGTCCAGCGACGTTCCGGCGGAAGGAGCCTTCATTATGTACTCCCTGTTATATTTAATCGTAATGCCTGCCTGTGCAAGGGGAGGATAGTTGGGGCTGCGGAAGGCGCTGAATTCCTCTGAATTGACCTTTACGCTGCGGTTTCCCCTCATAAGCAGGGAATTGAAGTAGACGCAGACTTCCGGCACCATCGGCCTGCCGGCCTCGTCCTTTGCAGATGCAATCTCTACTGCGGAAATAAGGTTCTCCTTACCGTCAGTGCGGGGAACGCCTACAGGCAACTGGCTTCCGGTAAAGATTACCGGCTTGCCCAGGTTGCCCAGCATGAAGCTGAGCGCGGACGCGGAATAAGCCATGGTGTCCGTTCCATGCAGTACTATGAAGCCGTCGTACTGATCGTAGCTGTCCCTGATCAGGGTGGCCAGTTTCTGCCACATGGACGGTTCTACGTCCGACGAATCTATCAGCGGATCGAAGGTGTGGGTGTGGATGTCTACGGCAAACTGGCCGATTTCCGGTACCTGCTGCGCTATCTGGCTGAAGTCGAAGGGCTTCAGCGTGCCGTCCTGCAGGTCTTTCTTCATTCCGATTGTTCCGCCCGTGTATATCAGCAGCAGGGCGGCTTTCTTGTTCTGGCTCATAGTCTTGTGAACAGTTCTTTAGCTGCGGCGGTTGTAGTTTGTGCAACCTCCTCTATATCAATTCCTTTAATTTCTGCAATCTTTGCTGCCACTATGGGAATCATGGTTGGATCGTTCCTCTGGCCTCGGTGCGGTACGGGCGGCAGGTAGGGGGAATCTGTTTCCAGTACGATGCTTTCCAGTGGAATATCCTTCACCGCTGAGGCCACCTTTGCATTCTTGTAGGTGACTACTCCGCCGATGCCGACCTTCCACGGGCCGTATTTCTGCAGGCGGGCGAAGGTCTCGTAGCTGCCGCTGAAGGCATGAACGTTGCCGCGAAGCGGCAGGTGGCGGCATTCTTCCAGGATGGCAAAGAAGTCATCCGTGGCGTCCCTAAGATGGATATTTACGGGTAAATCCAGCCTGGCGGCAAGGGCCAGCTGGTATTTGAAGGCCTCTTTCTGCTCTGCGGCGAATTCCGTGCTCCAGTGATAGTCCAGGCCAATCTCGCCAAGAGCGACGGTGTCCGGCCCTATTGCGGCCTCGGCCAGTTCCATTTCCTTTTTCCAGTCCTTGGTGACTGAACCAGGGTACAGGCCTATCATGTGGTACATTATGCCCGGGTACTTTTTGCAAAGTGCCAGGCCTGCATCACGTTCAGTGCTGTCTACATCCGGGTGGATAATCTTTTCTACGCCCGCCTCCAGGGCCTTTGCAATGACTGCGTCAGCGTCATTTGCAAAAGCATCGTCGCCCAGATGGGCATGAGTGTCGATGAATCTTGCGGGCATTCTTATAGGTATATCTTTGCAAAGATAATAAAAATTACTCAAGTTTGTCCCGAACTGAGCAATTACCAAGAAGGTCGGTGTAAATCAGGCCGTCGGCTTCCATCAGCGAAGTGTAACTGTTGATTTCCCCGATGCTCATTCCGCTGGCCCTGCACAGATCCTGTTTGGAGATGCCGCGGTTAATACGAATCAGTTTGAAGATGGCGGACAGTAAGGCCACCTGATCCGGAGGCATCGAGCCCGAATAAATCTTTTCCGGGTCCGGAACCATCAGCCCTTTGCGCCGTGGGCCTATCAGGCCCATTTTTATCATCATATCTTCCGGCGTCAATATGATTTCCGCCTTCTTTTCTGCTATCAGCTTGTTGCAGCCCCCGGAGCGGAGGTCGTCTATCTTGCCCGGCAGGACGAAGACGTCCCTGTTGTAGGTCCAGGCTAGGTTGGCGGTCATCATTCCGCCACCCTTCACGCGCGACTCGGTAAGTATGGTGGCCTGGCTTAGTCCGGCAATTATCCTGTTACGCCGAAGGAAGTTGTTGGCAACCGGTCCTGTTCCGGGTGGGTAATCAGAGATCAGGGCGCTTCCCGGTGCGGCGGCAATACTGTCTGCATCGTAGCCATGCATTCGCGGATAAACGTCGTCGATGCCCGTAGCCATTACGGCAATTGTGGACGCACCGCATTCCAGGGCTGTTTTATGGGCGGTGATATCAGCCCCCAGTGCCAGTCCGCTGACTATTACCGGAGTGTTTTTGGTAGAGCATAGCGCAGCAGTTATCTTTCTTGTCCATTCCAGGCCGTAGTGGCTTAAGTCCCTTGTGCCGACAACTGCAACCGTCGGCCTCTCCCTGAAGACTTCTTCCGGCGGGCTGCTGCATTTCATGTACAGGCCGATGGGCGGATCGTCGCATTCTTTCAGTAGCTCAGGATAGACCTCTGACGTTATTCCAAGGTAGGTGCATCCTTTGCGGGACAGGTCTTCAAGTTCTTTTTTCGATGCCTCAAAGCCCTGCCTGTCCAGCCCCTGTGGCGGACTGACCCCCAGCAGCTGTTGAAGGTCATTCTGCTTCAACCGAAAAACATCCAGCGCCGAGCCTACGGCTTCGATCAGCTTTCTTCCTGCGGTCGGATTGTATCCGAACACCCTGCTAAGCTGGCAGCAGGCGATAGTCTCATTATCCATCATGCTTCTTTTTTCCTGCAATTTAGCATGACCGGATATGCTAAAAAAGAAAATGCGGCTCCGCTCAGCCGCATTTTCATAAATCTTTACTTTATTTTCACAAAGTTTAACTTTGGAAGGATAATGCAACTAAACAATTAGCATTGCATCGCCGTAAGGACCGAACCTGTAACCTTCTTTCAGGGCCTCTTCGTAAGCCTTCATGACTTTCTCATAACCACCGAATGCAGCTACTGACATCAGCATGGTAGAGCAAGGCAGGTGGAAGTTGGACACGATGGCAGAGGGAATGCTGAAACGGTAGGGAGGGAAGATGAACTTGTTTGTCCAGCCGTCGAAGGGTTTAACCTCGTCGTTGGTAGTAACGTAGGTCTCAAGACCGCGGATTACGGTAGCGCCTACAGCCAGTACCTTGTGGCCTTCTGCCTTTGTCTTGTTGATGAGGTCTGCGGTTTCCTGGGTGATGATGAGTCTTTCAGAGTCCATTTTGTGCTTTGAAAGGTCCTCAACGTCCACTTTGCGGAAGTGACCGAGTCCCATGTGCATGGTAAGGAAGGTCTTGTTGATGTCTTTCAGGATCATCCTGTTGAAGAGCTCACGGCTGAAGTGCAGACCTGCTGCGGGAGCGGAAACTGCGCCCTCGTGCTTAGCAAAGATGGTCTGGAAGTTCTCCTTGTCCTCTTCGGTGGGCTTCTCTTTGACAAACTTCAGGATAGGAGTCTCGCCAAGGGCGTAGAGTGCCTGCTTGAACTCGTCGTACGGACCGTCGTACAGGAACCTGAGGGTACGGCCGCGTGAAGTGGTGTTGTCGATAACTTCTGCAACCAGGCTCTCGTCTTCTCCGAAGTAGAGTTTGTTGCCTATACGGATTTTACGTGCCGGGTCAACAACAACGTCCCACAGACGCTGCTCACGGGCAAGCTCGCGAAGCAGGAAGACCTCTATGTCAGCGCCGGTCTTTTCCTTTTTACCGTACAGTCTGGCGGGGAAAACCTTGGTGTCGTTCAGAACGAAGGTATCACCTTTGCCGAAGTAATCTATGATGTCCTTGAATATCTTGTGCTCTATTTCTCCGGTGTCTTTATGAAGCACCATCAGGCGGCATTCATCGCGCCATCTTGTAGGCTCGGATGCAATCCTGTCAAGGGGGAGATTGAAGTTGAATTGTGATAGTTTCATATTATATTATACGGTAAAAACCCGTATTTGTTTCAGGCCGACTATTTTTTGTTCAGGAATTCCAGACGTACCTGGGCGGACTGACGGTCAGTTTCGGCTTCGCCGTATTTTGCCATCATCTCAAGATACTTCTTTTCAAGCTTCACATTCTTTGAGTTGCGGGCCAGAAGTATGCAGCTGCGGATGGCAGTGTTGTCCTCCTTGTTCAGTTTAAGAACCTTATTATAGTATTTGAGGGCTGTTTTGTCGTCCTTCTTGTATACGAAGTAGTAGGAACCCATGTCGTTCAGGAACATGGTATTGTCCGGATAGTAGTCCAGCATGCGCTGGGCAATTGAGCGGAAGGCTTCGTACGCGGCTGGGGTGGCGTAACGGAAGAAGGTTACGCAGTACTCCTGGATGGCGGCATTGAAGAAGTCCTCGTCTACTACAAATTCCGGATGCTGCCACGTAGGGCGCTGGGATGCGTTGAAGTCAATAAGGGAGCGCAACTCTGCGGGGGCCAGCTCCGGCTTTTCTTTCTCGTAACCGGTAAGGGCTGCTATCTTGTAAAATCTGAGATCTATGCGGTCAGGATATACGCGGATCATCTTGTCTGCAGCCTTAAGGGCGTTTCCAAAGACCTCATCGTCAAAGAAAAGCTCTTCAAAATAGTAGGACGTCTTGCCAAGGCTGTCGGCAAGGGACAGAACGGGCTCCTGTCCAAGGAACTTCTTCTGCTCTTTGGGCACCACCTTTGATGTCTGGGACTTGGAATACCAGTAAAGGAACTTGCCAAGAAGGGCGTCGGAATCGTCCGGATAATCTGCCAGCCACTTGTCCAGAAGGGTTTCAATACCCAGGCCGGATGCGCCGGACTTGGTAACCATGCGGTTATACTTTTCCTGGTAGCTTTCGCGACTCTCTTTATCCTGCGCATATGTGGCCATCGAAACAGATGCGACAGCAAGGGCGCAGACAATGGTAATCAGTTTTCTCATATCTCCATTCTAATTCTTCTTCCTGCGGGGAGAAGGTTGTTGCAACGGTTGCCAAGATTCTTTACAAAACCAAGCGGCAGGCCGTTGTAAGTTATCAATAATATGCCTTTGGGCGCATCCGGGGCCATGATTGCTTCCTTTTTAAGGAAGGATAGTGCCGTTTCAAGCGATGCGTCGTAACGGGCAAATGCATTTTGCGACAAACATCTTGCCAAAGCAAGGTCTGCGTGCGGAATAAAGTCTTTTCCCTTGACCTCTCCAACTGCGATGCCGCTTCTTAGCGGGTGCAGGCGCTCCAGTACGGGAGCATCGGCAATCAAGGCCTGCGGCAAGGCGCAAAGCAGTTCTCCTTTGCGGATTATTGCTACATCGGCGTCCAGCCAGACATTTTTTGCATCCGGCCTGACGGCATTCTTTTTTATGCGGATGCTGCCGGTGGCTGCGGTCTTTCGCAGTGCTGCGACAAACTGGCCTTCTCCTTTGACGAAGCCGGGCACCAGGGACCAGCCGCATTCCGTGCGGATTGGTCCGGAATACTCCATATTCAGCGGCAGCACTTCTGCACCCAGCTCTGCGGCAATCCACTTGACGTTGTCGTCGTTCTCAAGATGGTTGAAGGTGCAGGTGGAGTAGATCAGTATGCCGCCTTCTTTCAGGGAGGGCCAAACATCTGCCAGAATACGCCTCTGGCGGGCCTGGCAAAGGGCTACGTTGTCAAGGGACCACTGCCTTAGGGCTTCCGGATCCTTGCGGAACATGCCTTCTCCGCTACAGGGAACGTCCGTGACGATGATATCGAACCAGCCCTCAAGGTGACCGAAGGCTGCAGGGTCTGCGGACGTCACGGCTACGGGTGCTTCTCCCCAGCGTGCGACATTGTCGCACAGGGCTGTAACTCTGCTGGAAGAAATCTCGTTGGATACCAGGGAGTAATCTGTGCCGCAGTCACGCAGAGCGGACAGAAGGTCTGTGGTCTTGCCACCTGGGGCCGCGCAAAGATCAAGGACGCGCAATTGGCCTTCCGGCTGCGCCAGGGCCAGGATCTCGCGGAAGATCCGGCCTACGAACATGGCCGAAGAATCCTGCACGTAATACGCTCCGGCATGGAGCAGCGGGTCAAGCGTAAACACCGGACGCTCTGCCAGAAAGCGACCGTCGGCGTTCCATGCAACCGCTTCGCCTTCTGGCGCCTGGTATTTTGCCTGGTTATATCGAACGGATACCGCCGGAGCTTCTTCCAGGGCATCAAGAGCCGTGGATGCTGCTTCGGCACCCAAAGATTCAATCAATAAGTCTTTGAAGCTGTCCTGCATTACTGCTGCGGGGGCTGGAAACCTTCCGGATACTTGCCGTTGGACATATCGACAAGGGAGTCTACGGCCTTGTCAAGAGCATCTTTAAGCTTGCTGCCAAGAAGCATCTTCATCATGAAGTTGAGGTCTGCGTTCACCTTGATGTGGAAATCTGTCTTGTAGGGGTCTCCGCCGGCGGCGTCAAAGCAGATGTCGGCAGTAAAAGAGAAGGGAGCGCCGTCGTCAGCAAGGGAAATAAGGGAATAGGGGCGGCGTTCGGTTATCTTCACGCCGATGGGGAAGCCCTGGACTGTAGCATGTATGCTGTCATAATCTGCCGTCACTCCTTCCTTCTTGTCTTCCGGAAGGAAGTTGGCAAAGTTTCTCATATCCACAAATCCCATGTAAAGCTCGTACGGGGCCTTTGAAACTATTCCGTGTTTGCTCTCAAATTCTGCCATATCTCAAAAAAACAATGTATATTTGCACAAATGTACGAAAATCGGCAAGATGCACAAAATATATTTTGAAAAGAGGTGTATTGTAATCTGCAGGAATGATGAAGCTCAGCTTGCGGATCCCAACTCCGTAGAATTCCACATTGGAGAAAAAATTGACATACACGCCCTTGTGGGCATGTTCGAGGCCTCTGCTACACTTAGCCGTATCTACATTCCTACGGATGGTCGTCAGGAAGAAGAAATTTACCGCAGGCTCTGTTCTGAATTCCGCGAGGTTAACGCCGCCGGCGGCCTGGTTTCCAACCGCCGCGGGGACTATCTGCTTATCCGTCGTGACGGCCTGTGGGATCTTCCCAAGGGGCATCAGGAGCCCGGAGAGGATATCCGCACCACGGCTCTGCGCGAGGTTCAGGAAGAAACGGGAGTGGATAATCTTAAGCTCCGTAAGCTAATCTGCATTACGGATCATTGCTACTTCCGCAACAATATGTGGCATCTTAAGCATACTTGGTGGTACGATATGCTCTACAACGAGCCTGTTGAGTTGGTTCCTCAGAAAGAAGAGGACATTACCAAGGCCGCTTGGGTGGCCCGTTCCAGCCTTCCTCCCTTCCTTCCCTTCCTTAAAAACACCTACCCCTCCATCGCCGAAGTCTTCCGCAACCTTTAATCTCGCTTTCCCCTCACGCCAGAGGGCAAAGTGCCCGTGAAACTCACGCTCCCGGGCACATCACCCTCTGGCTGCTCAAGCCCTTCGCACCCCAGTGATAATTGCTTGGGCTTCCCCTCACACCAGAGGGCAAAGTGCCCGTGAAACTCACGCTCCCGGGCACATCACCCTCTGGCTGCTCAAGCCCTTCGCACCCCTGTGCTACTTCCACACCCCGCTTTGCAACTGGTTGAAAATCAAGATCTTGGAAAACGCCCCGTGGAAGTAGCGACAAAATTTTCCTGCTACTTCCACACC
>ONDR01000022.1 GCA_900316675.1 uncultured Bacteroidales bacterium | reverse complement strand
CGCCGCCTCGCAACAAGCAGGCTCGGCGGCTACGGCTCGCCGCTCGCCTGGGCTCCGGGAAAGGGCCCCACTCGCGGCGGCCGTCACCCCGGCACTGCGGTAGGTGTCCTTTAGAATTGGACAAACCGGGCTGAAAAAGAGGAGCACGGGAGGGGTACGGAAAATCGGAATTATTGTAATTAAAAACGATTTTCATATATATATTTTCTTGAATATTTGACCAGAATTGTATATAAATTCAGAATCTCATGAATAATTATACGATGCCTCCGGCGCGCCTAAAATGCTGATTTTTAGTGATTTTATTTGGATTTTATGTAATAAAGCTGTATTTTTGCAGAACCATGATAATTAACCGAAACCAAACACTAAAACTGAATAATTATGAAACCGTATTGGATTTTCATTACTTGTTGCATTATGGGTGCATTGACATTCGCAGGCTGTAGTAAAGATGATCTCCGTGGCGGCAAAAAGAAAGCTGCCATGGAAGAGAAGTCGGCAGAAGTTACCGGCTACTACAGCTATGCAGAAGTGTCTGTCCCTCTGGCAACAACAAAACTCTATGTAGAATACCTTCGGTCATCCGGCACCAAGGCCGATGCAAAGGTACAGGAAGTAAGCGTTACGCCCATTCCGGCAGAGCTTACGGACGGTAAGGACGCAGAGCCCTTTGGCACTGTTCAGCTACTGTTCAAATCTTCCGTTCCAACACGCGTTACAGTTTATGCATCGGAGAATCAGGCAGGGGACAAAGTTTACTCCCTTACTGACTTCCCCGTAGATCAGGTAACCAGCGGTGAACTTGGCCAGACCCGCTATGTCCAGATGCCCTGGCAGTTCGCCTTCAAGATGGAAGGCAGCACCCAGGTGCACACCAATCCGGACGACATCCTCTTCTACGACTCAGCTCACGATCATACGCTCAGGTACATCTTCTGCTATGAAGGCCCTGTAAGCGCCGCATACTATCTTGAAGATGCTTACATTATCTCTGACCGCAAGGTAACAGGGGAGGCTTACAACTACTGCGGCGGCTGCGGCAACTGCCCTAAATGCATGCCATGGGGCTGCAGCTGCGGTTGCGGCAAAACCAACACTGCATTCAAAGCCAGCGGCAACACCGTAGGCGGTAACGCCGGCGGCAATGTTGTTCCTACCGTGCCCGGCACCGTTACCACCATTGAACTTGAAGAACCTGCATCATACATAACCACGGACCAGGATCAGACCTTCTACCACTCAAGCGGAGTGGTAATGTTTGACGACAGCTGGCCCAGCTATCCTTCTGCCGGCGGATCAATAGACTCTGACTACAATGACGTCGTTGTGGATTATGATATCGAGGCAAAGACCGTTGCAGACGCCCAGCTTGAAAGCCAGGGCTGGAGAGAGCAGGTAAAGGTAGTCCTTCATCTTAGGGCTGTGGGCGGCGACAATCCCGCACGCGTAGGCCTCGTACTTGAAGGCTTCGACCAAAGGTTCGTAGATTACACAGAGCACTTCGTTACCCTGGACAGCTATCAGAACGAGCACGGCACCCTGCCCTCATGGGTTTGGACCAAGATCGGCCAGAACTGTACCCACAACGAGGGTAACAGCACCCGTCCTTACGTAGAAATGGCCGGCATCTTCAGAATGAAAGAGAAAGTGGCCGGCGAAGCAGCAGGGGAGTACACCTACACCAACGGCGGAGTATCGCACAAGACCGTCTTCAATCCCGGAGTGGATCACTATTGGGCTCAGCCCGACGCCACTCAGTACGAAGACGGCATCCAGAAACTCGCAAACAAATATTACTACAATACGACACCCGGATACGTTAACGTAGCCGGCGGACTCATCACGTATACCGTCATCTATCACATGAAACCTCGCGCAGAAATGAGCGCAGAAGAAAGCCAGCTGTCAAAGCAGAACATGATAGACGCGGTAATGAATACGACTAATCAGAATTTCTACATCATCCTGACCGACTGGAGGCCTGTCGGCCTTAAGGGCTATCGCCCCACCGACCGCGACCAGAGCAAGTACGACACCGTATATGCTGCCAATGCAGATCATCTTGATGACGAAATCCCTTACTATGGAAAAGACGGTAGTTTCTGGGCCTTTAAGCTGCCCGTACTGACCAGGCATGCCTGGGAGAAGTACAGCTTTGGCCTGGCCTACCCCAAGTATACGAATTTTATTGCCACCCGGGGGCAGGAAGACAGGGACTGGTACCTGTATCCGGACCAGCACTATCTGACCTGTTGGTGGTAAAACAGGATTAACCTAAACAATGGAGTACTATTTCCTCGAAGGCATTGAATATTGGAAGTATTACATAATGCTCCTGTACTACCGGTTCATAGAACTATCGCCGGAAATACAAGTAGTATCAATATTCACTACAATTTGCGTTATCACCTTCATTTTCCTTGTTATCGGTAACATACACCATAATAACAAGAAAGTCCGCAGAAACCGCGGTATTCAAAGGCTCGACGAAAAGTACAAAGCAAAGATAATAGAGATCGCCCAGAGGACGGACCTCATGGATCTTAACGACATCACTGAAGAACTTGATATCCCCAAGAACTACAGGATGAAGGAAAAGACCACCAGCCGAATCATCCCTATCCTTATCACCGTTCACAGAACGTACAAGGACAAGATTTTCCGTCCCAATTGGGAAAGAATCCTGCAAGCATTCAAAATTCCTCCATACTTCGAGATGCTGATGCGCTCCCGTAACATGGGTAAGCGTATCAAGGCCCTTATGCAGATTGCGGATATGGACGCAGACCTTAAGGAGGCCGTTGCGTCCCGTTATCTTTTTGCAAAGGACAAGAAGATGCGTATGAACGCCCGTCTTCATGTGGCCAGGTTCGGTACCTCTTACCCTTTCAAGGCTTTGGAAGAGGATGCTAACCTTGAGTTTACAGAAGAGATGATGGTTAAGTACCACAACATTCTTGTTTACCGCAATGCGAACAACCTGTCCATGCCCAACCTTATCCGTTGGTGCAACCGTACCCCGGTGAACGAGGAGTTGCGTATCTTCGCGGTGAACGAGATTCGTCTGTTCAAGCGTTACGACGACTGCCCCGAGCTCTTGGAAATGCTTCGCAACTGCCGTGACGAGGGTTTTGCCTGCGCACTTATCAAGGCGCTTGGAGAGCTTGAATACATCCCTGCAGAGGGCGAGTTCCGTCACCGTTACGCAAACGCATCCTTCGCAGAGCGCCAGGCACTGGCCGATGCCCTTGGCGCCATCAACTCCGGTAACCCTGAGGTAGTGAACTACCTTGTTTACGACTACCGCGAGTCAACGGATTACATTTCAAAGATGAAGGCACTCAAGGTGCTTTACAACTACGGCCGAAGGGGCAAAGACGCCTTCAACATGCTTAAGGCCGAGGCCGGCGATGAAGAAAAGCCCCTGTTTACCCATATAGAAAATAAACTGCTGGATTCACGTAAATATGCCTGAGTGGTTTCAAACATTCTTCAATTACGCCGTTATCTTTTATTCGGCGTTCCTAATCGCCAGTTACATTGCGATGGTGCTCCTTGCGTACAAAGAGCATAAGAAGCATCGTACCTACCATTATGAGAAGCACGTTATCGACCAGATGCGTACTTCCCCTTACACCCCGGGCGTATCGATCGTGGCTCCTGCTTACAACGAGGAAAAGACCATCATTAACAACGTTAACTCGCTTCTGTCACTGGACTATCCTGATTATGAGGTGGTTATCGTGAACGATGGTTCCAAGGACGACACCCTGAAGCTGCTTATCGACAACTTCCAGCTGGTAAAGGTTCCCTACGCTTACGTAGAAAAAATCAAGACCAAACCGGTAAAGGGTGTGTACATGACAACGTCCGACAACCCCGTGTTCAAGAGACTTACCGTTGTGGACAAAGAGAACGGTGGTACCAAGGCGGACGCCTCCAACGCAGGTGTGAACATCGTGTCCAACAAATACTTCGTATGTACCGATGTGGACTGTATCATCGACAAGTACGCACTTTACAGGGTGGCCTGGCCTACCATGACCTCTACCCGTAAGGTTATCGCCGTGAGTGCATCAATGCGTATGTCAAACGGTTGCGACGTGCGTAACGGTCAGATGATAGAGCCTAAACCGCCGCACACTCCTATCCCTCTGTTCCAGGACCTTGAGTATGCCCGTTCCTACCTTGTAGGTAAGCAGGCCCTCTCTGCCATCAACGCCATGCAGAACGTATCCGGTGGTTTCGGATTCTTTGATACTGAGATTGTCATCAAGGCCGGTGGATATGACGGTGACTCCTTTGCAGAGGATATGGATATGCTTGCCCGTATGATCCGTTATATGTGCGACTCTGGTGAGGATTACCGTGTAGTCCAGATTCCGGAAATCTGCTGCTGGACCGAGGGCCCTGGTAACGTAAAGGTGCTTTCCCGTCAGAGAACCCGCTGGGGACGTGGTCTGCTGCAGTTCTTCATTGTGCACAGGGATATGGTGTTCAACAGGACCTATCGTCAGTACGGTATGGTAACCCTGCCTTACATCCTTATCTTTGAGATGCTGGCCCCGGTTATCGAGTTCCTGGGCTACATATCAATTATCTGGCTCTTCCTGTCCGGAGGTATCAACTACCACACCGTATGGCTGGTGTTCCTGGCCTTGTACAGCTTTGCCCAGATGCTTACCATGATCATTATTTCCTTCGATATTTACAGTGACAACTCCTTCAAGAAGCGAAGCAGTTACCGATGGTTCATGCTTGCCTCACTGTTGGAGCCTATAATGTACCACCCGCTAAACGTGTTCTTCTCTTTGAGAGGATATGTAAAACACCTTATCGGAGCCCAGATGGTTTGGGGTAACATGACCAGAAAGGGATTCCAGCAGCCTGTCCCCGGTACCGAGGGTGCCGAAGGCGCAACGGAGGGCGCAGAGGGCGCTGCTCCTGCAGAGGAAAGTGCAGCGGAGGAAATTTCAGAATAGGATTTATGAATGTATTTAAAAATAAGAGCATCATTGCACGTCTTGCGTGCGTTCTGGCTGCTGTAGTGATTACAGTTGCCGGAAGCAATGCGTACGCAGAAATCAAGCTCAAAACACCTGGCCACTATTCAGACCAGGTGACCGCGCTGTTTTCACAGCACCATTGGAGCAAGGGTAAGGAACTTTTGGACGAAGGTCTCTCCAAATGGCCTAACGACCCTAACCTTCACTACCTGGCCGGCCGTTATTGGATGAACGCCAAGAACTACGACAAGGCCAGATATCACCTTGTCAAGGCCTGTACAGTGAACTATCGTCACGTAGAGGCAAAGCAGTTGCTTGTAAACCTGGAAGAAGCCACCGGCAACCTTACCAGCGCAATCTGCTATCTGAACGAATTGCTGGAGGTCAACCCTTATTCCAAGACACTCTGGCTAAGGAAGATTGACCTTTACAAGAAAACCGGTAACTTCGAGGAAGCCAACAACCTGCTTAAGCGTCTGAACATCATCTATGCAAACGATGCTTACGTGTCCGGAGAGTATTATTCAGTGCTTGAGAACACCTACCTGCAGGCCAGAAGGAACGGTGACCTTGCAAAGGCAGAAGAGAACCTTAGGGAAATGGTTCACATCAACCCGACGAACGTCGAGTATCAGCTTGCTTATGCAAACGTCATCCTGCAGAGGGGACGCCACAGCGATGCCATCGACGCCCTGTCCGCTGCCCTGAACTTTAATCCCGGTAACCCGGAACTGGTCCGCAAGAATGCCGATATCTTGATGGAGGTCGGCCGTGACCATGAGGCAGTGGCCCTGGTTCGCGGACAGATGCAGCAGTATCCCAGCCCTGAGCTTAGGCAACTGTACCAGAATATGCTGGAAGGTTCTGCCACCATGCAGAAGGAGGCAGATTCTTATGCCCTCTACAGCAAGGTATACGCCACAAAGCATACCTCCGAGTCTCTGGATTACCTGCTTAAAGAATCTGTAAGAAGGGGTTATCACGACGATGCCCTTACCTATATAGACGAGATGCGCAAGCGCCGCGGCGATTCCCCGGCACTGGTTATGAACCGCTACAGGGTTTATCGCGCCATGGGAGAGGACGAGCTTGCCATCAAGACCATCTACGACGGTGTGGCAATGTTTCCCACATCCTATGACGTCAACCTTCAGGCCTGCCGCCTGCGTATGGACGAGGCCCGCGAGGCCATCGCCGACGAGCGTTATGCCGATGCTATCGATAAACTGGAATTCATCAGAAACAATTGTGTAGAAGAGGATTACAGGGCTGCAGCAACAAGGCGACTGTTCGTCTGCTACAAGAACTCTAACAGGTTCCAGGAGGCAGAGGAGATGCTTAAAGAAAGGCTCCGCTACGATCCTGTTTACCTGGTTAATATAGAAAAGGCCAACCTCTATGCCTCAAAAGGCAAGCAGGACGAGGCCCTTGACATTGTTTACAGCGCATGGCTGTCCACTCCGGCAGATTCAAGCCTTGAAAGGACTCAGCTTGTAAATGCCTACGAAGAAATAGCCCTTCCTTACCTGCGTCAGAGCAGGGAAGAGGGAGCATCGCCCAGGGTAGTGGATATCTGCGACAATTTGCTGGCTATGGATCCTACCAATTACTGGGGACTCCGCTATGCCGCAAGTTCCGCAAAGGACCCTATCGACTACGTCTATACCGGTTTTGACTATTATCCGGAGGATGTTTACTTCCGTGCCCGCAAGGCTGCCCTTCTTTCCCAGAGGGAAGGCCGTCATACAGAGGCACTTGAGCTGCTTGACCCGCTGCTGGACGAATTCCCGGGGGATGAAATGGTAACAGCCGTTTACAGTGAGGTATCGCTGCGCTACGCAACCGAGCTTCGCAAGAATGGCACCTACGCTGATGCTATTCCCGTACTGGACAGCGCCCTGGTGCGCCGCCCGGACCATAAGGAGCTTCGCTACGAGCGCGGCCTCATCTACGAGAAGCAGCGCATGTGGGACTCTGCATACGTTTATCAGTCCGTATATGTTCCTTCCTTCTTGGAAGAGAAAGAATACAGGGCTCATATGTACGCACTGCTCAATAAGATGTACAAGAACAGGCTGAACTTCAGCTTTGACCTGATGAGGTTTGCTGACAGCTATCAGCTTACGGGTATGGCAAATATCACTTATACCCATACTCTTAAGAACAAGGATACTTATTCCGTAAGGCTGGGCTATACCGGCAGGGACGTGATCCTTGACCCGGAGAAAGGCAAGAACCCTGACGCCCTGCTTGGCGGCCGTGGTTTGCTGCTTGGTGGCGGCTGGACGCATGATTTCAACCCCCTGTGGGGCATTGAGATCAAGGCTGCCTGGGCAAATCAGTACTTCCCCCAGCTTTCTGCCGATGTTACTGTTACCCGTCATTTTGACAATGACCTTGAAGGCCAGGCCGGCGCCTTCTACAGACTTCTTGAGGACGATGAATCTGACAGCATGTTCGGTGCAAATGTCTCAGCATCAAAGCAATGGGACCACCTTTACGGCGGGGCTAAGCTTACGGCGGGCTTCCTTAAGAGCAAGTTGTTCTTCAACTTCAGCGGCCGCTTCAGGTTCTATCCCTACCTTGGCGGAAAGAACTTCCTTGAAGTACAGGCCGGCGCGGGTACTGCCCCGGAACTGTCCTTCCTGAACTATTACTACAGCGCTTCAATTTACAACCACATGAACTCCTTCCTGTCCGCAGGCGGAGGCTGGTTGATAACTCCTAACATAGAAGTGTCGCTCAACGGCAGCTGGAGCACCCTGTATAACCTTTCCTCCGAAATTGTAAACTATCGTAACTTGTTTATAGCAAATGTTTCGTTCACTTGCGCATTCTAAAAAGGGCTTGATAGGCTCTGTATCAATAATACTTATGACCCTGCTGATTGCAGGGGCGTCACATGCCTGCACATCGACGGTAGAGTTGAAGTCAGAGATTCAGTATTATATATATCCGTCCGTGGGTACCAATTATGACGACGTAAAGATGGCAGAGTACCTTAAGACCCATCTTCAGGCACGTACTCCCAACCAGATACTTAGTAAGAATTACGGCCCCGGAGTACGTAGCGTAGAGGTTGCCATCAGCGACGAATTTGCCGGTGACTATCAGGTACTGTACACTTCCAGCGGATATAAACTGTCTGCCCGTACGCCCAGAATCATGATTTGGCTGTGCTATCAGTTCATCAAGCACGTCGGCCATATGTACGATTCCAGCATCGCCATCGACGACCTGCCGCCCTGCATCTTCCCGGAGAAGAGCTACACCGGAGATCTGTACTTCGAGTACAGGGACATAGACATGCCTACCAACAAGACTCAGGACATGACGGAGCTGCTGTGCCTCTTTAATATGGAGAACGACTGGGGCCTGTGGGGCCATCAGCTGGGCCGTGTGCTGGGTAATCCGGACGATGGTTATATCCAGATGGACCCTGAGAACTTTGCCAAGATTGGCGGTATGACCCGCAAAGACCAGTTCTGCTTCAGTTCCGACAGGCTGTACGACCTTGCAGAGCAGTTCATAGTGGATCAGTACGGAGACAGCCCTGACTACAGCGTAAACATTACAATCGGTCCTAACGACAACTCCCTTGTTTGCCAGTGCCCCAGATGCGTAGCAGCAGGAAATACTCCTACCAGTGCAACTCCTACCGTTGTGGCATTTGTAGAAAGGCTTGCCAACCGCTTCCCTCATCATCAGTTCTTTATTCCGGGATATTCAACTACTTACGATCTTCCTAGTCATGTGCTGCCTGATAATGTAGGCGTCTTCCTGTCTGCAATGGATTATCCCCGCGTACTGGGAAAGAGCGATTCGCCGGAAGCAAAGGCCTTCTTTGACAGGCTGGAGCAGTGGAAGAAGTACTGCAAAAAGGTCTATATCTGGGACTATATCTGCAACTTCGACGACTACCTGACTCCTTATCCCATACTACTGGTAATGCAGGAACGTATCCAGAAGTACGTAGAGCACGGTGTTAAGGGCCTCTTCCTTAACGGTAGCGGCTATTTCTATTCAACCCTGCAGGAGACCTATACCTTCATACTGTCAGAGCTGATGATTCACCCGCACCTGAACGTGCCCAAGCTGGTAAACGACTACTTCCGCGATGCTATGCCCCATATGGGTAACTTCTTTGCGGCAGTGTTCAATTCACTTGAAAGACGTGCTGCCGACCAGGGCAAGCCGCTCCCGATGTACGGAGGTATGGATGATGCCCTGAATACCTTTTTGGTAGAGGATAACTTCCGCCGTTACTACGACGTCCTTGTGAACGCAGAGACCGGCGAAATGACCCACCGTGAGAAGGTGATTTACGAGAAGACAAAGCAGACCGTATCCCTCTCATTCATGGAGATTTGCAGGTATCACGGTATTGGAAAGCTTGGTTTTGCAGACTTCGTGGACGGCAAACTGGAGCCTAATCCTGAATTCCTGAGCGCCCTTGCCAGCCTTAAGGAAATAACTGAAGAAGAGGACCTTGTGATTCTTACCGGTAACGAGAGTGCCGCCATGGACCACATGGACAGGGTGAACGAGAGCGGTTTGTATATTGCCGACTACGAGAACGAATGTGCCCTGTGGATAAAGGAACGCCTTTGGGACGACAACCTTATACTGAACACTCCTATTACCCTGAGGCGCGGCGATATCCGTGAAACAACCAAAATGCTGACAGACGCAGTTGTTGGTATATCCAGGAACTATCACTGGGGCTGGCAGATTATCCCCCAGAAGAATCTTGTTATAGAAATTCCTGTAGATAAAGCGCGTGGTGCGCACAATATTCAGATAAGTTTTCTTAACTTTGTTAGACACGGAATGGCTCCGCCTAACAAGATTGACATTATGGTGGACGGCAAACTTGCAGGTACGCTTAAAAGGGATATCTCCGACGAATACCTTGAAGACGGAGAAAAGGTAACCTTCAAAGGCCGCTTCGGTATGGTACCGAACAACAGCCTGGAACTTGTATTTGACGCATCCAATACGCCTAATGTTGCTATAGACGAGGTATTTGTAACTAAATGATCAGAACTGTAATTAAATATATTGTGGCCTTGCCGCTTGTAGTTTCCCTGTTTTCCTGTGAAAGGAAGGTAGAGTATACTACAATGGAGATTACAGACCCGGCAAGACATTACTATCCTATCCTTCAGGGGCAGGAACTCTCTATTATGGTGACATTCACCAATACCGGAGAGGTCCCGCTTACCATCAAGGATATCCAGGCATCCTGCGGATGCATAACAACAACTGACTCCGGCGATATCCTGATTCCTCCGGGCAAAGACTATGCAATTGTCCTTTCTTACGACAGTACCAAGAATGTGGGTAAGGTAGAGCATAAGGTCCGTTTCTTTGGAAACATCGCCCCGACGGGTATGGCGGAAATGAAGTTCGATGTTCATGTTGTTCCGGATGCCAGCTACCACCACGACTACGAGGAACTGTACGCAGAACGGAATCCTTTGAAAACGATAGTCGATGGTTTAATCACAGAAAACGGAATGGGCTATTTTGTAGACTAATAACCAATTATGCTGCCAATACCAAAACCACTGATTGATAATGTACTTAAACAGGCAGATATAGCAGACATATCGCGTGCTACCATACGCCAGACAGTTGCTGTTGCTGCCGAGCTCGAACAACAGACAGGAGAAAAATTCACGCGCCTTGAGATTGGCGTTCCGGGCATCAATGCCTGCGCCATTGGCATCGAGGCCCAGAAAAAGGCACTGGATAATGGAATTGCATCCATTTATCCGGTGATTAGCGGCCTGCCGGAACTAAAAGAAAACGCATCGGCCTTTGTAAAGGCCTTCATCGGCATAGACATTCCACCCAAATGTATTGTACCTACCGTCGGCTCTATGCAGGCGGCATACAACCTTGTGCTGGAATGTTCCCAATTGCAGGAGGGCAAGGACACTATATTGTATATATGTCCCGGCTTCTCCGCCCATGGAAGGCAGCCGGATGCGCTGGGCATTAAGAATATCACCTTCGACATTTACGAATACAGGGCAGAAAAGCTCCGTGACAAGCTGGAAGAATACTTCAGCCAGGGGAATATCGCCGCTATACTGTACTCAAACCCCAACAATCCGGCATGGATTTGCCTGACGGACGAGGAGTTGCAGATAATAGGCGAGTGCGCCACCAAGTACGATGTAATTGTGCTTGAGGACATGGCTTACCTGTGCATGGACTTCAGGCGTGACTTGTCCAAGCCCTTCCAGCCGCCTTATCAGGCGACGGTTGCCAAGTACACGGACAACTATGCAATCATGCTGTCTGCGTCCAAGATCTTCAGTTATGCAGGGGAGAGGATTGCCATTGTGTGCATCTCTGACAAGCTGTACAAGAGGGAGTATCCTTCGCTTCGCAACCGCTTTAATCTGGGTAGCTTTGGGGACAACTTTATTATGACTTATCTTTACTGCGCGTCCAGCGGTACGTCGCATTCTGCGCAGTACGCCTTGTCCGCCATGTTCAAAGCGGCCGTAGATGGGGAATATAACTTCGTAGGACAGGTTAAGGAGTATGCGGTGCGTTCCAAGAGGTCACGAGAGATTCTGGAGAAGCATGGCTTCCACCTTGTGTACGATAAAGATATAGACCAGACAATCAGCGACGGTTTCTTCTATACCGCCGGTTATAAAGACCTGGATAACAAGGAGTTGCTGGAAAGACTGATGCGCTGCGGAATAACGGCCATAGGCCTTAATTCCACCGGCTCCAGCCAAAGGGGCATTCGTGTTTGCGTGTCTCGTCTTCTTTCTGACGATGATTTTGAAAAACTGGACCAGCGTCTTGCCTTGTTTGAGAATCTGTAAATACTTATTTGTCAATGAAATACGTTTCAGCCGACGAAGCCGTTAAGCTTGTTCGCAGTGGTGATAGCATCTGCTGCCAGGGTGGAGCATCTGTGCCTGTTCTTTTGCAGGAGGCCCTTGCCCGCCGTCATGCAGAGCTGCGTGATGTAACTATAACTTCAGGATTCAATGTACATAAGGATCCGGCTCCTTTCTGCAAGCCGGAGTATAAGGATTCTTTCCTTGTAAACAGCATATTCCTTTCTGCCGACCAGCGTAAGCATGTGGCCGAGGGTTATGGTAGCATGACTCCAGCCTTCCTTGGAGAGGTTCCGGCCTTGTTCCGCAGTGGGGAGTTCCCTGTGGATGTGGCCTTTATTACCTGCTCTCTGCCGGACGAGAACGGCTATTGCAGCTATGGTATTTCTGCTGACATCGCCGTGTCAGCGGCGGAGGTCGCGCGTGATGTTATTGCTCTTGTGAGCCCCAATATTCCGTATTTGTATGGCGACTGCTTGATTCATGAGAGCAAGATATCTGCAGCTGTGCTTTGCGACGTAGCACCCTTTGCCATGACTTTTGGCGAGCCTACGCCCATAGAGGCCGCTATTGGCGCCAACGTTGCGTCCAAGATTCCGGATGGAGCCTGCCTTCAGATTGGCGTGGGAGGCATTCCTAACGCCATTTTAAACGGCATTAAGCACCATCAGCATCTGGGCCTTCATACAGAGGCTATGACGGACGGCGTAATCCGCCTGATTAAGGAGGGCGTAATCGATAACAGCCTTAAGAAAGTGCACCCCGGCGTAAGCATAGCCGCATTGGCAATAGGTTCAAAGGATATGTACGGCTACATAGACCATAACAAGACCATGGAGTTCTACGATGTAGCCTATACCAACAATCCTTTCCTTATTGCCCAGAATCCCCGCGCCTGCGCCATTAATTCTGCCATTGAGGTGGACCTTACCGGCCAGGTGTGCGCAGATTCAATAGGGGAGACCATATTCAGCAGCGTTGGCGGCCAGCATGACTTTATGTACGGCTGCTCGCTGTCCGAAGGCGGCCGCACCTTCATTGCCCTGCCTTCACGTACAGCCAAGGGTAAAGGCAAGATTGTAGCCAACCTTGCGCCCGGTGCCGGCGTTGTGACCACACGCTTCCAGACCCAATACGTTGCCACTGAATATGGTATAGTATATTTAAGAGGAAAGAGCCTGGCCGAAAGGGCCAAGCTCCTTATTTCCATTGCTCATCCGGAAGACCGGGAAGAGCTTGAAAAAGCTGCATGCAAGCGCTTCGGATACAGTTTCCTTAGGCTTCCTTAGCTTCTTTGAATTTCTCTTTAAACTTCTTGTAGTAGTCTTTGCCTAGCACTATGCCGCAGCCTACTACAAGGCCGAAGAATGTCCAGCCGAACAAGGTCTTAGCCCTGCTGTTTGCAGGCTGGGTAGGTACTGTTACCGGCTTGATTACGGTAATGGTAGGGGTGTCCTTCTTTACCTGCATCTTGGCCTGTTCCAGCTGCTTTGCCATTTCTGCATAGATGGTACTTGCAATTGAGTACTTTGACTGGATGCGGTCTTTCTCTATGCGTGACCTGGTTGTAAGCATTTCCTGTGAACGGTCAGTAATGGCGGCAAGCTGGGTCTGATAGCTTTCTGCTTCTTTTTTGATCTCGTCGTACCTGGCCTGGACGTAGTCAAGCTGGTCCTGAGCCTTCTGGGTACGGAAGCGTGTTACTTCTTCCTGAAGCAGCTGCTGTGCCTTAAGTGCCAGTTCTGCGGTCTGTATAGGCTCTGTGCCTTTTACGCTAAGAACAAGGTAGCCTTCTTTCTTATCTACGGTAAGACTGACGCTTGAAGCAATTACAGGCAGCATCTTTTCTTCTGCCTTTGTAAGTACTATGGGCTTAGGCTTGTCATTATCAGCTGCAACACCGGCGCCAGGTAAAGTGGTCTGGGGTTTCTCTTTAGAGAAGAGGCCCATAATTGTGCCGGGAAGACCAATGGTATACTTCTTAATGTAAGAGAATACGTTGGGCTTGTTGTAGTCCTTGTAGTAGGTAATCATGCTTACGGCAGTGTCTGCCTTAGCATAGTGAAGGGGAGTATGAAGAAGCTCCAGTTGGAAGGGGATGCTGCTTACAATCTGCGGATAAACCAGCGGAGAAAGCTCGCTTCCGGACATGTTGCTTGTTCCAAGGTCGAAGCCTGCCAGTGAAGCCAGGCTGCTTAGAGAGGAAGAGCGGCTGGAGTTCATCTGCGGCACCATTACGGTGCTTACGCTATAGACTCTTGTCATGGTGAAGGCCGACACAAGACCAAGCACCACAAAGACAGCAAGGCACTTGAGGACGGTCTTGCGGCCTTCCCAAACCTTCTTGGCCAGGGCCATGAAGTCAATGCCTTCTTCCTGTTCCGGTACGTTTTTATTAAGATTCTCTTCCATGGCTGTTACAGTCTGTTAGCAAGCAGGATGATGGATACAACTGATGTAATTGCAGACAGAGCCTTAGCACCTACGTTCTCCCAGTCAATCTTCTCTTTAGGCTTAGAGTCTGCCTCTATCTTTTCAGGGCTCAGGCTTACAGTAATAACGCTGCCGGGCTCTACGGTAGGATAGCGGCGGAAGAAGATCATCTTCTTGCGGGTGCTGCGGGTCTGGTTGTTAGGCAGGGTAACGGTTACGCTGTTCCTGTCTGCAAGACGGTGGAAGCCGCCTGCAAAGTTATCAAGGTACCAGCCTGCGCTGTGACGGCCCTGGAAAACAACGGTCTTCTTCTCAAAGTCGAAGCCTTCCGGGGTGTACTGGTCCATGCGGGTACCGGTAGTGTAGATGGTAACGGTGTTTTCCTGACGAACAACATCAACAACGTCTCCGTCCATGAGGATAGGATCTTTTGCAGCCTTTCTCTTATTCTTCATAGCCTCTTTAACATTGATGCCGATAGGGCCCCTGTTGTTGTAGGTACGGATAAGGGTTGCATAAGGATCTACGTCGTCAAGAAGACCACCTGCCCTCTCGATAATCTCTGAGAGTGTGGTGCGGCCGTCCTCCAGTACATAGGTTCCGGGGTACTTCACGCGGCCGTTAAGCTCTACGCGTCTTCCGGTTGTGAAGTTGGGGATTTGGCGTACAACGATATGGTCGTAAGGCTGGATCTGGAAGTCAGAGCCTATGATATTGAAGTCCTTGTCAACTTTAACTGAGTAGTTTTTGAACTTGACGTTGCTGCCTTCGGTCTCCATCCTGAAGATATCAATCCTGTTAAGGTCTGCGGATACGGTTACGCCTTCTGCCATTTCAAGCAGGTTGTGGATGGTAAGGCTGGGGTCGTAGGCAACTTTTACGGGGCTGTTAACTGCACCGCTAACGTTAATTTGGCCAATCTCTGTGAAAGTGCTGTTGTCGTAAATGTTAAGACGGTCACCGGGCTTAAGGAACATGCCGCCGTCCCTGTCAATGGATACTCTCTTGTATTCCATCTTCTCAGGGTTGGTGATGTCTTTACGGAAGATATATGCAATAGGGAAGCCGGTACTCTTCATGCCACCTGCAAACTCAATTGCCTGTACGACGGTCATCTTGTCATTGAGGCCGAAGACGCGGCTGAAAGGCTTGCGAACCTGTCCGCTGACAGCGATGGTATCTACATCACGGTATGCAGAAAGTTCAAGAACGGTAACCTTATCCCTCTTCTGAAGGCGGAAGTCTGCGTTGCCGTTTGTTCCGGGGAAGGGAACGGTCATAACTTCTACGGTCTCGTCGTCCTTTGTGCGCTCTACGAATACGATATCAGTACGGGCGGTATTCTTAATCTTTGCGTTCTCTATGAGGGTCTTGAGGCTGCTGTTCCTGGTAAGGTCATAGTTACCGTCATAGAAGACGTCGCCGGTGATTGCTACATATTCTTCAAGAGGCTCGTTGGAAGCCTTGATGCGAACGATGTCTCCGGGAATAAGGTCAACCCTCTTGGCACCGCTCATTACCTGGTTAAGGTCGTACTCAAGATATTTCTTTTCACCGTCGTCATAGCGCTCTATCTGAACAAAGCGGGTATAAGCATCTGCGGTAAGGCCGCCTGCAAGCTTGATAAGCTTTACAAGGTCTTCACCTTCTACCATCTCATAACGCATAGGGCGGTTAACAGCACCGTAAACTGCAACAATCTTCTGTGCAACAGGAACAAAGATGATGTCTCCGTTCTGGATGTCGTAAGGAACCTTGGCGTTGGGGTTGGTCATGTATTCGTAAAGGTCCAGACGCTGGGTCTTGCCACCGCGTGAAAGCTGGATGTTACGTACTGAACCGATGCCTGTAGGGCCGCCTGCTGCGGTAAGTGCGTTGAATACAGTGTTAAGTGCACTTACGGTAAAGCCGCCCTGAACGCCAACTTCTCCGTAGATGCTGACGGTTACGGTACGGGCTGTGGTGATGGTTACTGCAATCTGGTCCCTGTTGAAAGAGAAATGCTGGCTAAGCCTTGTGCGTATGGCTTCGCGTGCCTGTGCAAGGTTCATTCCCTTAAGGAAGATCTTGCTTGAGCCTGCGGGCTGGATGGATCCGTCCAGAGCGATGCGCTGGTGAATTTCTGTCTGGGAAGAACCGAAGATGGAAATATGAACCTCGTCACCGTCGCCAAGAATATAGGTGTCAGGGGCCTGGGCGCCGTCAGTCGTGCGGTAAACGTCAAGGGTCTTGCCCTCAAAGATGGCGTGGCCGTATATTGCGGTACTATCCTGTTTAACATCCTTCACTTCTGAGATAGCTGCCTCTGCGACTTTCTCGTTTGTGGTTGATGCGGCCTGCACGGTAACGGGAGCTGCTATCTCTATGCCTATCTGGGTGGAAACAGAGTCAGCGGCTGCTGTGGTTGCAGCGGGGCCGGCTTTTTCTGCCTGCATCTGATCCAGAATCTGCATGATTCTTGCCTGGTAAGATGCGTAGTCTGAAGGCTTCAGATTATCTACGTCAATGCCGTTCTGGACAAGGCGTGCGCGGACTTCAGTTTCATTCAGACCGCGTTTTGCCAGTTCTGCCTGAGCCAGGCTCATGATAGTTGCGTTCTGGGCGAATGCTGCCGTGAGCATGAAACTCATGAGCAGTGTAGTAAGGATTTTCTTCATATTATTAGTTCAGTTTTTTGCCATATTAACACACAAAGATAAAAAATCTTTACATATAATACAAGAAAAAAGCCCGCACAGGCGGGCCTTTTTAGGTTTATTCGGGTAATAATTACCAGATATGTACTCTTTCCTCTTCGGGGCGGAACATAGGGTCACCCTCCTTGATGTCGAATGCGTCAAAGAAGGACTGGAAGTTGCGGATGCTTACATTTACGCGATTTACTGCCAGTGAGTGAACGTCCAGGTTGGTAAGGCGGGCCTTCTCCTGGTCGGTGATGTTCTGTGCCCAGATAGCGCCGTAGCTAAGGTAGAAGCGCTGTGCGCGAGTGAAGCCGTCAATCATGGGATCATCGCCCTTAACTGCATTCTGCATAGCTGTGAAGGCGATTGACAGGCCGCCGTGGTCGCCGATATTCTCTCCAAGGGTGTAGCGGCCGTTGGCCTTTACGCCGGGAACGATCTCAACCTCGTCGAACTGAGCTACCAGCTTGTCTCCAAGGGCGTCGAATTTGGCCTTGTCCTCTGCTGTCCACCAGTTGACCATGTTTCCGTTGGCATCGAACATAGAGCCCTGGTCGTCGAAGCCGTGGCTCATTTCGTGACCGATTACCACACCGATGCCGCCATAGTTTACGGGCTCGTCGGCGTCAGGATCGAAGAAAGGCTTCTGCAGGATGGCTGCGGGGAAGCAGATCTCGTTGGTGGTAGGGTTGTAGTATGCGTTCACGGTCTGGGGAGTCATGCCCCATTCGGTCTTGTCAGTGGGCTTGCCAAGTTTCTGAAGGTTGTCGGCAACGTACCATGCGCTTGCGGCGCGAAGGTTCTCGTAGTAGGTCTTGTCGGCGGTGATGTCAAGGGTGCTGTAATCTTTCCATTTGTCAGGATAGCCAATCTTTACGGTGAAGGCTGCAAGCTTCTCAAGGGCTTTTTCCTTGGTTTCGTCGCTCATCCAGTCAAGGCCTTTGATGTGCTCTCCAAGGGCGGTCTTAAGATTGTTCACAAGAGTGATCATCTTCTGCTTAGAGCTCTCGGGGAAGTAGCGGCTTACGTACATTTCACCAACGGCTTCGCCAAGAATACTGTTAGGAACGCTCATTGCGCGTTTCCAGCGGGGTGTTTCCTCCTGTGCGCCGGCCATCTGGTGGCTGAAGAAGGTCCAGCTTGCGGTGTAGAACTCGTCGCTGAGGGCGCTGCACTGGCCTTGTACGAACTGGCCCAGTACATAGGCCTTAAGTTCCTCAAGGTCAGTTGCTTCTATGTATTTAGAGAGGGCTTCGAAGTAAGAAGGCTGCTGCACGATCACTTTCTCCTGGGGAGCGATACCGGCTGCTTCGCAAATCAGGTTGAAGCGGATGCCGGGCCATTCTTTGCAGATTTCTTCAGAGGACATGGGGTTGTAGATAGCTGCCATGTCGCGGTTCTGCTCGCGGCTCCAGAATATCTTTGCAAGGTCAGTCTCAACCTTAAGGGCCTGGTCTGCTACTGTCATCGGGTTGTTTACGCCTGACATGTCCAGAACCTTGGTCAGGAAGGAATGATAACCTTCACGGAGCTCTACGTTCTCCTCTTTAAGATAGTAGTCGCGGTCTCCCATTCCAAGGCCTCCCTGGCCGATGTAGAGAACCTGCATGTCGCTGTTGGCAAGGTCGGCCTCGGCACCGCCGCCAAAGAAGGCGCTTTCTCCGTACAGGTTCATCTTGCCAAGCAGGGTGGCCAGCTGGTCTTTTGTTTCAACTGCTTCAATTTCAGCAATATACGGTTTGATTGGCTCTGCGCCCAGCTGGTTGCGGGTGGTAGAGTCCATTGCCATTTTGTACAGGTCTGATATCTTCTGCTCTACGGTTCCGGGTTTTGCCTTAAGGGTGGTCATTTCCTGGAAGAGGGCGTTCAGGTTCTCCTGGGCCTGTTCGCGCAAGGCGTCGAAGCTGCCGTAGCGGGAGAATTCAGGGCGAAGGGGGTTGTTCTTCTGCCATCCGCCGGTAGAGTACTGATAGAAGTCAACTTTAGGGCTTACAGTGGTGTCAAGGCTTGACATGTCCAGTGCGGGCGCCTTTTTTTGTGCGTTTGTGTTGCAGGCTGCGAGAGCCAGTGTTGCAATCATAAGCAATCCTACTTTTTTCATATTCTATAGATTTTGTTTTAAACACGCTTTGTGCCTTTTGGCAAAAATCTCTCAAATTTATTAAAAATCTGTTAAAAACCAAAAAACACGGCTGTGGTCTTACTCTTATTTGGAAAACTGAATCTTTTTTCTTTACTTTGTAGTCCCGATGGGGTATTAGCTCAGTTGGTAGAGCGTTTGAATGGCATTCAAAAGGTCAGGAGTTCGATTCTCCTATGCTCCACAAATAAAGGTCCGACAAACGTCGGACCTTTATTTGTGGAGCATGTCGGGCAAAGCCCGACGATTTCCTTTAAAGATTCTTTTGGAGGGCGGTGGCGATGCCGGCGCCGCGAAGGTTGTCGGCTACGATGGTACCGTCAGGACCAAAGAGGATGATGTGCGGTATGGTAGAAATACTGAATCTATCCGCAAGTTGCTGTGAGGGGTCAAGAATCTGAGGATAATGTATGCCAAGACTTTCCAGCGCTTTGATGGTTGCATCCACTTTATCGTTGACGGGAACGCCAATCACAATCAGGCCTTTGTCCTTGTATTTCTCGTAAGCAGCAACAACGTTGGGAGTTTCTTCCCTGCAGGGGCCGCACCATGAGGCCCAGAAATCTACCAGGGCGTATTTTCCTTTGCCGACATAATCTTCGAAGGTACCGGCTTCTTTCTTGATCTCGCCGTTTTCAAGATAGGTAACAACCTCGTTCAGTGAGATGGCCTTAAGGTGCTCGTAGTAGCCGCCGATTTTTCCATCGGCCTGGATGAATTTGTCGGCCTGCTCGTACAAGGCGATGAACTCATCGGCATCGATATCCTCCATCATAATAAACATTGCCTGAAGGCCGAGGGCGTCGGACTTATGGTTCAGATAAACCTCTTTGCTGCGGGCTGCAATCTTTTTATGCATATTGTCGCTAAGGGCGTCGGCGGCTTCCTGATCGCCGGCATCGATAAGCGGCAAGGCCTTGGCATTGTTTTCCATGAAAGCGTCTATAACCCAGTTCTGGAACTCTTGCAGTTCGGTGGACAGGGGACTGCCGCTGATGACGGGTTTGCCTTCTTCTATGGATAGGTTAATCTCTTTTACGTCCGGTATAAGGGGGATGGGGCTTCCACTGTTGCCGCGCATCAAGCAGACGAAGGTTTTGGGATCTATTTCACATTTCAGGGTGAAGGAGCCGTCGGCAAGAATACAATTATCTATAACATCTCCGGTTGTGTTAACCAGACTTACGGAATCAACAGGGTCAGTAAAGCTGCCCTTAATTGTGCACACCTTGCTGCCGCAAGACATTACGGCCAGAAGGGAAACAAAAAATAAGGAGATCTTTTTCATATTATCTGATTGTTTGATTGAATCCTTTTAAATAATTGGGCCACAAAGTTATAAATGGTCGGTCATTTAATCAATATGCAATAGTGGTACTTTATTCCTTTTTTATGATTATTTTTCTTTTTATATTTGTGATACTATGTCTTTTGAGCGTAATATTCAGGATTTTACGTACAGCCCCAGGGTGCTGGACCAGGAGTCAATGCTTGAGTTGATTCGGGAATACCGCATCATACCTTTTTTTGAAAATCCTATAGCCGGATTTTCTGTAGAAGAGCATACTCCGCACGACCTTTGGTTCACAGAAGAGAACCTTGGCCCGTGGGACTGGAAGATTTATAGCGTGCAGAGTGGGGATGTTGCCTACGGTAAGTTTCTTTGGGGCGGAAAGGCGGCTTTTGCTACCGTGGATGTGTACCGGGAGCTGCTAAACTGGCGCCGCGCTCAGCCTAAATATGCCCCGTCAGAAGACCAGCAGCGCATACTTGACTATGTGGCGGAGCATGGCTCCATCGGTGTAATCTGCTGGCCCGGCTGCAGATGCAGACGCGCCTTGTGACGGGCGATATAATCCGCGTATACCGTGGGGTGGATCTGACCTATTCCGGCTGGCAGAGGTCTTCTTTCTGCGCTCCGGAGTCATTGTTTCAGGACCTGGATTTCCCTTTCCCTGGCTTTAAGCCTGTAAGCCTTAAGTCTTCACTTACGCCGCAGGAGTCCCTGGAATACGTAAAAGAAAACGTCCGCCGCATCTGCGGGGACGTTCCTGAAAAGTTGTTGTCTAAACTATTGGAATAGATTACTTTATACGTGCATCGCAGTAGCAGCAGCGGATGGCGCCGGAGTCCGTTTTGTGGAAGCGGGCGGGGGCGTTTTCGTTGTTGCAGATGCACTTGGAATTAGGGCAGCGGGCGCCTGCGGGCAGCTCTTCAGAATCGGCGGCAAGAAGGTTGCTGCCTGCCATTCCGGCGCGGCCTACGTTGTCGTGTGCAGGGTCGTCCTTCCACTCAAGAAGCTTGGTAATAAGGGCCATACGCACGAACTTTCCGTTCTCTACCTGGCGGAAGTATGCGGCGCGGGGGTCTGAATCCACCTCTGTCAGAATCTCGTTTACGCGGGGCAGCGGGTGAAGAACTGCCATCTTTTCCTTGGCCAGGGACATCTTCTTGGCATCCAGTACAAAGCTGTCCTTGACGCGGTTGAATTCGTCCATGTCCAGGAAGCGTTCCTGCTGAACGCGTGTCATGTAAAGGACATCGAGCTCCGGCATTACTTCTTCCATGGTATGAACCTCACGGTACTGGACTCCAAGGCGGTCGCATACATCCTGTTTGATGTAGTCCGGCAGTTTGAGCTCGTCCGGGGCGATGAGGATGACCTTGATGTCTTTGTAGCGGGACAGGGCCTTGATCAGCGAATGAACTGTGCGGCCGAATTTAAGGTCGCCGCAGAAGCCGATGGTAATGCCGTCAATGTGGCCAAGCTCGCGGGTGATGGTCAGAAGGTCCGTGAGCGTCTGGGTGGGGTGGCTGTGAGAGCCGTCGCCGGCATTGATAATAGGCACGCGGGACACCTCTGTTGCGTATTGCTGGGCACCCTCGATATGATGGCGCATTGCAATTACGTCGGCGAAACATCCTACCACGCGCACTGTATCCTGCACTGTTTCACCTTTGCTTACAGAGCTGCTCTTGGCGTCTGAGAAGCCAAGAACGTTGCCGCCAAGCTCCATCATTGCGGCTGTAAAACTAAGCCTTGTACGTGTGCTGGGCTCGTAAAAAAGAGTCGCCAGCTTCTTGTGGGCCAGGATTTCCTGGTACTTTTGCCTGTCGGCGATGATGTCCTGGGCAAGGGCAATAATCTGATCGGTTTCCTGTTTTGTCAGGTCGGTAGGGTCGATAAGATGTTTCATATATGTTTGAGTTTTATTTAATCCAACTTTCGTCTGAGGGATTGTTGCGGAAGGCCAGGATGCGCTCTTTCCACTGCGGTGCGATGCGGCCTTCTTCTACGGCTACGTCAACAAGGGCGTCAAGGTTGCTGAGTGAGTGGTTTACAGTGCCTGCTGCGGCGATGCGCTCAAGGCCTTTCTTCATTCCGTAGGTGAAGATGCTTACGATGCCAAGCACCTGGGCGCCGGCTTCGCGAAGGGCTTCCACAACTTCTATTGCGCTGCCGCCGGTAGAGATAAGGTCTTCAATTACAACTACTTTGGTGCCGGGTTCCATCTTACCTTCGATGCGGTTGGTGCGGCCGTGGGTTTTGGCTTCGCCGCGAACGTAGCCCATGGGCAGGTTCAGCAGGGTGGCGGTCATCGCTGCGTGTGCGATGCCGGCGGTGGATGTGCCCATAAGCATTTGGCAGTCAGGGTGATACTTCTTTACTAGTTCTGCCAGTCCGGCTTCTACTTTGTCTCTTGTGGCGGGGGCAGAGAGGGTGAGTCTGTTGTCACAGTAGATTGGGCTTTTGATTCCGCTGGCCCATGTGAAGGGTTCTTCGGGTCTAAGGAATACTGCTCCTATGCTCAGCAGTTCGTGTGCTATTACTTTTTCCATATTAGTAAGTAATTGAAGTTTCTTATTTTAAGGTTCATATATGTCATGTCTATTCCAAAACCGTCTCACTTTGTTCGACCCCACCATTCGCTGGCGCTCATGGTCCCCCCTCTTACATTGCCGAGGGTGGCATGGGTTATTGGAACAGACATGACATATATTTATTAAATTTAATCTGCAAATTCGTTAAGGCATCGGTTATATGCGGCGACGGGATCGGGGGAGGCGGTGATGGGGCGGCCGACTACTATGAAGTCGGAGCCTATCTCACGGGCCCGTGCAGGGGTGGTGATGCGTACCTGGTCGTCTGCGGCGGCATCGGCAAAACGGATGCCGGGAGTGACTGTGAGGAAGCCTTTACCGCAGGCGTCCTTAACCATGGCAGCTTCAAGAGGGGAGCATACAACACCGTCCAGGCCTGCTTCTTTGGCGTTTTGGGCGTATTTGACGATGGTTTCGTTAATGCCGGCGCCAATGAGGAGTTCTTTCTGCATGGTTTCCTGCGATGTTGATGTTAGCTGCGTTACGGCTATCAGCAGGGGTCTGGAACCGTCGGGGCGGGTGAGGCCTTCAAGGGCGGCTTTCATCATTGCCACTGTGCCTGCGGCGTGCACGTTTACCATATCTACGTCCAGCGATGACAGTACGGCCATGGCTTTGCGTACGGTGTTGGGGATGTCGTGCAGTTTAAGGTCCAGGAAGATTTTGTGACCGCGGGCCTTGATCTGGCGGACGATGTCGGGGCCGGCTGCGTAGTACAGTTCCATGCCTATTTTTACGAAGGGTTTCCTGCCGCCTTGGAATTTGTCCAGGAAGGCGAGGGTGGCTTCTGCGCTGCTAAAGTCGCAGGCTATTATTACGTCTCTTTCCATATTCAAATTTTCAAATCATCTGTATCTATTCCAAAACCGTCTCACTTCGTTCGACCCCACCATTCGCTGGCGCTCATGGTCCCCCCTCTTACACCGCCGAGGGTGGCATGGGTTTATGGAATAGATACAGACGATTTCATAAGACTATATTATTTTTATACTATGCTTATTATATCCTTAATGGATTCAATACCTAATTCTGTAAGCTTGGCGGGGAGGGCGGCGATGATTTCGGGGCAGGCGAAGGGGTTGCGAAGGTTCTCTGCTCCTACCTGTACGGCGGTAGCGCCGGCCATCATCATTTCAATAACGTCCGCAGCCGATGCAACGCCGCCGCAGCCCATAACCGGAATCTTGCAGGCATGTGCAACCTGGTAAACCATGCGAAGGGCGATAGGGAAGACCGCCCTGCCTGAATAGCCGCCCATGGTGTTGGCTATCACTGGTTTACGTTGCTTGATGTCTATGCGCATACCTAGGAAGGTGTTAACCAGGGTGAGGCCGTCGGCGCCGGCGTCTTCGCAGGCCCGGGCTATGGCTACTATGTCAGTTACGTTGGGGCTAAGCTTAATAAAAACGGGTTTTGCGGTGCATACTTCCTTAACCGCTTTGGTAACCTCTGCGGCGGCTTGCGGGCTTGTGCCAAAGGCCATGCCGCCGTTATGCACGTTGGGGCAGGAAATGTTTACCTCTACTATGTCAATCCCGTCGCAGTCATTGGCCTTGGAGCAGCAGTGGCGGTATTCGTCCACGCTGAAGCCGCTGATGTTGGCAATTACGCAGCCATCGTAGACCTTGCGCAGCGCAGGGACTTTCTGGCCTACCAGGGCGTCGATTCCCGGGTTCTGAAGACCCACGGAATTGATCATTCCGCCGGGGCATTCGGCAACGCGCGGGGTGGGGTTGCCGTAGCGGGGCTCCTGGGTTGTGCCTTTAAGGGAAATGCCGCCAAGGACGTTAAGGTCAAAACTGTCTGCCAGCTCCAGCCCGAAGCCAAAGGTGCCGCTTGCGGGGACTACCGGGTTCTTAAGGTTTATCCCACAGAGGTTTACAGAGAGGTCTACCATATTATTTCCTCCTTTTTAAAGACGGGACCGTCCTTGCAGACGCGTTTGGTCCCGGCTGTGGTTTTAATGCTGCAGCAGTAGCAGAAGCCTGCGCCGCAGCCCATACGCTCTTCAAGGCTTGCCTCGCCCGGGCCCTCAAGGGCACCGCAGACGGCGCGCATCATTACCATAGGGCCGCAGGTATAGAAGAAGTCGTAAGAGGGCTTCAGGGTTGCGATGGCGTCTGTTACGAAGCCTTTGACTCCGGCGCTGCCGTCAAGGGTGGCAAGTGCAAAGCCGTCGCAAAGCGCGCGGAATTCTTCTGTAAGAACAACCTCGTCGGCCTTGTTAAAGCCCAGCACGGCGGTTACCTTCTTGCCTTGGGCTTTCAGCTTTTTAGCCAAAAGATACAGCGGGGCTGCACCCAGGCCGCCTGCAGCCAGCAGGGCTTCCTGCCGGCAGGCCGCGCTGCTATAGCCGCGGCCCAGGCCCGTCAGCAGGTTCAGCTGCTGCCCGGCCTGCATGGCGGCCAGCACCGTGGTACCTTCGCCAACGGTCTTGTAGTACAAGGTAATCCTGCCATCAGCCTGATCGCAAATGGAAATAGGCCTGCGCAGATAGTAGCCGGGGATCTGGATATTCACAAATTCTCCGTCTACCTGTGGGCCTGCAAGTACCAGGCGATAGGTCTTGGCGGCTACCAGCTCGTTCGATACAATTGTGTAGTTGTACTTATCCATTATTTGTATTCTTCGTCAATGGTGGAGATTCCCAGTGTAATCTCTTCAAGCACGTCCAGAAGTACTCTTACGGTCTCCAGGGCGGTGAAGATGGTCACGTTGTTCTCTACGGCCGTGCGGCGGATCTCGTAGCCGTCAAGGTGGCTGCTCTTCTGGTTCAGGTCAATTGTGTTGATTACATAGCTGACATGACCTTTGCGCAGGGCCTGGCAAATCTCGTCGCTGCCCTCTGACAGCTTCTTAAGGCTCTTGGTGCGGATGCCGTTCTCTTTAAGGAAGGCGGCCGTTCCCTTTGTGGCCTCTATGTTGAAGCCCAGGTTGTAGAAGCGGCGGATAAGCGGCAGGGCCTCCGGCTTGTCCTTGTTGGCGATGGTGCAAAGAATTGTGCCATAAGGCTTTACGTCCATGCCCGATGCCTGCAGCGATTTGTACAGGGCCCTGGTCAGGGATTTATCGTAACCGATTGCCTCGCCGGTAGACTTCATTTCCGGGGACAGGTAGGTATCGATACCCTTTATCTTGCCAAATGAGAAGGCGGGAGTCTTTACAAAATGGCGTTTGCGCTCCGGGAAGTAAACTTCTGTGATGCCCTGCTCTTTGAGTGAGTGGCCAAGCATTACGCGGGTGGCAATCTTTGCCATCGGGATGCCTGTACTCTTGGAAATGAAGGGCACGGTACGGGAGCTGCGGGGGTTCACCTCAATCACGTAAACATCGTCATTGCTGTCCACTATGAACTGGATGTTGAACAGGCCTACGATGCCAATTTCCTTACCCAGCTTAACCGTATCTTCAATTATCTCTTTCTTTACTTTGTCACTGAGGCTGAAGGAAGGATAGACGCTGATACTGTCGCCGCTGTGGATGCCGGTACGTTCAACGTGCTCCATGATGGCCGGGATGAATACGTCTTTTCCGTCGCAGATGGCATCGACCTCAGTCTCCTTGCCCATAATGTACTTATCCACAAGTACGGGGGATTTCTCGTTGATTTCTACCGCATTGTGAAGGTAGTGGCGGAGTGTGTCGTCGTTACCTACGATCATCATGGCACGGCCGCCAAGCACGAAGCTGGGGCGCACCAGAACAGGGTAGCCAATGTCGTGGGCAGCCTTCAGACCTTCTGCAACGCTGGTTACGGCATGTGCCTTTGGCTGGCGGATGCCGGTGCGGCGCATTATGGCCTCGAAGAGCTTGCGGTCCTCGGCATTGTCGATGGCCTCGAGACCTGTGCCTATGATAGGCACGCCGAACTCTGCCAGCGGACCGGCCAGGTTAATGGCAGTCTGGCCGCCAAGGGTGACAATCACTCCTTCCGGCTGCTCCAGGCGGATGACGTTCATCACGTCCTCTGTTGTAAGCGGCTCAAAATAGAGTTTGTCGGATATGGTGTAGTCGGTTGATACAGTCTCAGGGTTGTTGTTGATGATAATGGCCTCGTAGCCGGCCTCGCGTATGGCCCAGATGGCGTGAACGGTAGAGTAGTCGAACTCTACGCCCTGGCCGATGCGGATAGGGCCGCTGCCAAGTACCAGTATCTTCTTGCGATGGCTGCGCTTGCTTTCGTTCTCCTGCTCGTAGGTAGAGTAGAAGTAGGGCACGTAGGTTTCGTGCTCGCCGGCGCAGGAATCGATCATCTTGTAAACCGGCACAATCTCGTTTGCAAAGCGCATGCGGATGATGTCCGCCTCGCTCTTATCCCAAAGCTCGCCGATGAACTTGTCACCGAAGCCCATTCTCTTGGCCTCACGCAGAACTTCCATATCGCCGGGAGCGGCCTTGACCATGCGTTCCATGCGGATGATGTTGTAAATCTTCTCCAGGAAGAGCATGTCTATCTTGGTGCGGTCGTAGATGCGGGAAAGGTCTATACGCAGCCTAAGCAGCTGGGCGATTGCGTGCAGTCGGTCGTCCGTAGGCGTGCTGATGTAGTCCAGCAGCTGTTCTTCTGTCCAGTCGTCGAACTTCTTTTTATGCACGTGGCAGCATCCGCTCTCCAGGGAGCGCATGGCCTTGAGAATTCCTTCTTCAAGGGTGCGGCCTATGCTCATCACCTCTCCGGTGGCCTTCATCTGGGTGCCCAGTTCATTGGAAGCCTCGCTGAACTTGTCAAAGGGGAAGCGGGCTACCTTGGTTACAACGTAGTCGATTGCGGGCTCTGTGCAGGCAGGCTGTCCGGCGATGGTAATCTCGTCCAGAGTAAGGCCTACGGCTATTTTTGCTGTCACGCGGGCAATAGGGAAGCCGCTGGCCTTTGATGCCAGGGCGGATGAGCGGGACACGCGCGGGTTAACCTCGATGATGTAGTATTTGAAGGACAGGGGGTCAAGGGCGAACTGCACATTGCAGCCTCCTTCTATATGCAGGGCGCGTATCAGCTTAAGGGCGCTGGTGCGCAGCATTTCGAACTCCTTGTCTGTAAGTGTCTGTGCGGGTGCCACAACAATCGAATCGCCGGTATGGATGCCCACAGGGTCGACATTCTCCATGGAGCATATGCTGATGGCTGTGTCGTTGTGGTCTCGCATCACCTCGAACTCGATTTCTTTATAGCCCTTGATGCTCTTTTCTACCAGGACCTCGTGAACGGGGGACAGGTAAAGGGCGTTTCGCATCATGTCGCGCAGCTCTTCCTCGTTATAGGCAAAACCGCCGCCTGTGCCGCCCAGGGTAAAGGCGGGGCGAAGGATTACGGGGTAGCCAATCTTCTGCGCGGCTGCTACGCCTTCTTCTATGCTGTAGCAGATCTCAGAGGGGATGACGGGCTCGTTTATGCTAAGGCAGAGCTCTTTGAAAAGCTCCCTGTCTTCTGCCTTTTCTATATTGCGGAAGTCGGTTCCAAGAATCTCTACGCCGCACTCGTCCAGCACGCCTTTCTTTGCCAGCTGTACGGCCAGGTTAAGGCCGGTCTGGCCGCCCAGTCCGGGGACCAGGGCGTCAGGGCGCTCGTAGCGAATGATTTTGGCAATATAGTCCAGTTTGAGGGGCTCCATGTAAACCTTATCCGCAATGTGCGTGTCAGTCATGATGGTGGCGGGGTTGGAGTTTACCAGAATGACCTCGTAGCCCTCTTCTTTAAGTGCCAGGCAGGCCTGTGTGCCTGCGTAATCGAATTCTGCTGCCTGTCCGATGACGATAGGACCGGAGCCAATTACCATTACTTTTTTGATATCAGTTCTTCTAGGCATTGTCTCTGTCCTCCATCATTTTAATGAAATTGTCAAATAGGCCAAGGTTGTCGTAGGGTCCGGGGCCTGATTCCGGATGGAACTGGATTCCAATCACCTTGTCTGTAAGATTTCTGAAGCCCAGTACATACTTTTCAGGAACGGCTGTATGTGTGGGTTCAAGCTGTGTGCCTTCTACGCTTTTGAAGCAGTGGCTCTGCCCCAGGACGGCTATGTTGATGCGGTTGGTGGCAAGATCCCTGACCGGATGGTCTCCGTGGACGCCGCAGCCCATGTCAGATAGCTTTGCTCCGTATGCCAGGCCGATGGCTTCCATGCCAAGGCCCAGTCCCAGTACGGGCAGCTTGCCTTTTATGGCAGCAAAAAGTGTGGTGATTTCAGGCACCTCCTGCGCGCAAGCCGGGCCGTCGGACAGCAGCACTCCGTCCGGGTTGAAGGCCAGTATGTCTTTTGCCGGGGTATTGAAGGGAACGATGGTTACGTTGCAACCGGCTTCGTTAAGCCTGCGAATTACGCTGTACTTGATGCCGCAGTCCACTGCTACTACATGGAAGCGGTGGTTGGATGTGCGGGTTACCCATCTTTTTTTACAACTAACGCTGCGAACCAGATCTTTGGGACGGGGAGTTTCCCTGATCAGTTGCAGCGCTTCATCTCTTGACAAGGAGGAATCGACAATAGCACCCATCGGCTTTTTGCCCTTGCGGATAATTTTAGTGAGCAAACGGGTGTCGATGCCGCTGAGACAGGTGATGCCGTGCTCTTCCAGCTCTTCTTCAAGGGTTTTGGCTGCACGGAAGTTACTGGGGGTGTCGCAGCATTCGCGAACGATGAGTCCGCCAAGCATCGGTGATTTGGATTCGTAGTCCTCGTTGGTGATGCCGTAGTTGCCAATAAGGGGATAGGTCATTACTACGAGTTTTCCTGCGTAGCAGGGGTCGGAGATGATTTCCTGGTAGCCGACAACTGATGTGTTGAATACGACTTCGCAGACCTTGGGGGCTGCGGAGCCGAAGCCGACACCGATGAATTCTTCTCCGCTTTCTAGTACAAGCTTTCTTTCAGGCCTTTTCATTTATAGTTTATTGTTTGTTAATATCATATATGGTATTGCCATCCAATTCAGTTTTTAAAACTTTACCATAAACTTCCCAGCCGTCGAAGGGGGTGGAGTGGCCCATGGAGGCGAAGGTTGTGCTGTCGATGGTAAAGGGAGTCTCCAGGTCTATGACTACGCGGTCGTCAGGGGTGGCCGGGAGATTGAAGATGCGGCGGGGTGCGGCGGACATGGCTTCAATGAGCCTGTCCAGGCTGATGAGGCCGGTGCGTACAAGTTTGGTGTACAGTACAGGGAAGGATGTTTCCAGTCCGACGATGCCCATTGCGCTGCCGGCAAAGCCGCGGCTCTTTTCTTCTGCTGTGTGTGGAGCGTGGTCAGTTGCAATTACGTCGATTGTGCCGTCTGCAAGACCCTCGATAAGGGCGTCGCGGTCTTCCGCTGTGCGGATGGGAGGGTTCATCTTAAAGCGGCCCTCGTCCAGGACATCATCCTTGCAAAGAGTCAGGTAGTGGGGTGCGGTCTCGCAGGTAACGTTGATGCCGCGGGCCTTGGCGTCACGGATCAGCCTTACGCTCTCTTTGGAAGAGATGTGGCAGACATGGTAGTGGCAGCCGGTTTGGCGGCATAGCTCCAGGTCCCGCTCTATCTGGCCCCATTCGCTGCGGGGATCGGTGCCCGGAAGGCTGTTGTCCTCACAGTGGGCGGCAATGATTACGCCCAGCCTTGCGGCCTCTTTCATGGCGGATAGCATTACAGCTTCGCTTTGAACCCCGGAACCATCGTCAGAAAAGGCGCAGCAATGACCTTTCAAGGCGGCGAAGTCCACCAGCTCAAGGCCTTTCCTGCCCATGGTGATGGAGCAGTAGGGAAGTACCCTTACTACGGCGTCCCTGCGGATGGCTTCCTGCTCTATGGCTAATGTTTCAAGGGTGTCCGGAACCGGATTAAGATTGGGCATTGGGCAGACTATTGTATAACCCCCGCGTGCGGCTGCACGCGTACCCGTGAGTATGGTCTCTTTTGAAGTGAAACCGGGCTCCCGCAGATGCACATGGACATCTGCAAAGGCCTGACATTCTAGAAATCTGTTGCGCATTCTCACTACACGCATTTCTTACAAAGGTACGGCAGAGTTTGCCAATCTTCCAAATAATTTTTACATATTTTTTGAACTTTTTTTATTGAAACGATTAAGTAAAAATTTTTTCAAAAAAGGTGTTGCGCGGTTCATTTTTCCACCTTAACTTTGCATCCCGTTGTTACTATAATTTTCTGTTAGTTATGACGGTATCTGTTATTATGGGAAGCGCAAGCGACTGGGACGTAATGTCTGCAGCTTGCACCACTCTGGAAGAATTCGGCATCTCCTATGAAAAGAAGGTACTTAGCGCTCACCGCAACCCCGGTCCGCTTGCAGAGTACGTCAAATCAGCCCCTGAAAGAGGATGTGAAATCATAATCGCCGGTGCCGGCGGCGCAGCTCACCTGCCCGGGGTGATCGCCGCTCTTACAACCCTCCCTGTAATTGGCATCCCCGTGAAGTCAAAAGCCCTGAACGGCCTGGATTCCCTCCTGTCAATCGTACAGATGCCTTCCGGAATCCCCGTTGCCACCATGGCGATTGATGGAGCCAAGAATGCCGCCCTCTACGCTGTAGCAATACTCGCTCTGAAGGATGACGCCCTTGCTGTGCGCCTCAAAGAGTTCCGCCAGCAGCAGAGCCAGAAAGTACTGAATACTGAAATATAAACCAATATGCCCACCACGCCCCTGCGCCGGTGGGCATATCTTTTTGATTATAATGAATAGCACCCGCCTGTTTGTAGAAAAAAGGGAAAAGTTTAACGTTGAGGCCAGCAGCTTGCTGGCAGAGTTTAACGAGAACCTGTCCCTGAACCTTCGTTCCCTTAGGTTGATCAATGTTTACGACCTCTTTGGTTTTACCCCGGAGCTCGTAGAAAAATGCCGTTACACCGTCTTTGGAGAAGTTGTTACCGACACTGTAAGTGACGATATGAATCTCTCTGGCAAGAAGTACATTGCAGTTGAGTTCATCCCCGGTCAGTTTGACCAGCGCGCTTCTTCTGCAGTAGACTGCGTCCACCTTATCGACCCCTCTGCAGAGGTTGTCATTAAGAGCGGCCGTCTGCTGGTTTTTGACGACGATGTTACCCCGGCCGTCCTGGACCGCATCGCTAAGTATTTCATCAATCCCGTTGAATGCCGTCCCAAGGATATGGGTGCGCCTTCACTTGCAGACAAGGCTGACGTTAAGCCTCTGGAAGACCTTACAGGCTTTATTTCTATGCCGGAGGATGCCTTTGCAGGCTTCTGCAAGAGCCATGGCCTGGCTATGAATACCGATGACCTTCGTGAAGTTGTAAATTACTTTAAGAAAGAGGGTCGCGATCCTTCAGAAACAGAGCTTCGCATACTTGATACATATTGGAGCGACCATTGCCGCCACACCACCTTCACTTCCCAGTTGGAAGAGATTACCGTGGACGAATCGTTCATGAAGAACGAATTCGAAGGTTCTCTCCAGCTTCTGCAGGACCTTAGGAAAGAGCTTGGCCGCAGCCAGAAGCCTCTTTGCCTTATGGAACTTGCCACCATCGGCGCACGTGCGCTCAAGGCCCGTGGCAAGCTTCAGGACCTGGAGCAGAGCGAAGAGAACAATGCCTGCAGCATTTATGTAAATATTACCGTTGACGGAGAGCCCCAGAAATGGCTGCTCCAGTTTAAGAACGAGACCCATAACCATCCTACAGAGATAGAGCCCTTCGGCGGTGCTGCAACCTGCCTTGGCGGTGCTATCAGGGACCCTTTGTCCGGCCGTGCCTATGTATATCAAGCAATGCGTGTTACCGGTGCGGGCAATATCCTTGCCGGCGTTGCGGAGACCATTCCCGGCAAGCTTCCTCAAAGGATGATAAGCCGCAAGGCAGCCGCTGGCTATTCCAGCTACGGCAACCAGATTGGACTTGCAACCACGCACGTGCGTGAGATATATTCAGAGGGATACACTGCAAAGCGCATGGAGATTGGCGCTGTGGCCGGTGCCGTCAAGGCTTCCGACGTTCGCCGTGAAAGCCCTGCCGCCGGCGATGTTATCCTTCTTCTTGGCGGCCGTACAGGCCGTGACGGCATAGGTGGAGCTACCGGTTCTTCCAAAGAGCACACAGAGGCTTCACTTGAGACCTGCGGAAGCGAGGTTCAGAAGGGTAACGCCCCCGAGGAGCGCCAGCTCCAGAGACTCTTCCGCCGCCCGGAGGTTACCCGCCTTATTAAGAAGAGCAACGACTTTGGCGCAGGTGGCGTGAGCGTTGCTATTGGCGAGCTTGCAGACGGCCTGGATATCTATCTTGACCGCGTGCCCGTCAAATATTCCGGCCTCAATGCCACTGAACTTGCTATCAGCGAGTCCCAGGAGCGTATGGCCGTTGTAGTAGAGGCTAAAGACAAGGCCGCCTTCGAGGCCCTTTGCGGCGCAGACAATATAGGGGTTACCCACGTTGCAGATGTTACTGCAACAGGAAGAATGAGGATGTTCTTCCATGGCAACAGGGTTTGCGACCTTTCCCGTGAATTCATAGACAGCGCCGGTGCCAGGCATTATGCAAAGGCCGCCATTGCTGCCGTAGATAATAAAGACCCGTTCCAGCGCAATCCTGAAGGGGAGTCACTGCAGCAGAAGATGGAGTCTGTAATGGGCTCTGCCAATGTTGCTTCCCAGAAGGGTCTGGTAGAGATGTTCGACAGCACCATCGGCCGTTCAACTGTGCTTATGCCTTATGGAGGCAAGACCCAGAAGACAGAGTGCCAGGTTTCTGTGCAGAAGCTTCCTACAGCCGGTTATACCGACGATGCCAGTGTAATGGCCTTCGGTTACAACCCGGACATTGCTATGTGGAGCCCTTATCACAGCTCTGCCTATGCAGTTGTTGAGGCCTGCACCAAGGTTGCCTGCTGCGGCGGTGACTGGTCAACCATGCGCTTCTCTTACCAGGAGTACTTTGAGCGCATGACTCACGACCCTCACACCTGGGGCAAGCCCCTTGCTGCCCTTCTTGGCACACTTAAGATGCAGATTGCCCTTGGCCTGCCTTCAATCGGCGGCAAGGACTCTATGAGCGGTACCTTCGAGCACATACATGTGCCCCCTACGCTCGTTGCCTTTGGTATTACCATGGTGGATGCCGGTAAGGTTATTTCCCCTGAATTCAAGAAAGCCGGTAACAGGATCTACCTTTTGAAGGCTGCTCCTAAGGCTGACTATATGCCTGACACAGACGTGCTTACTGCAAACTGGAGCTGGCTTAAGGACCGCATCCATGACGGCAGCGTAGAGTCTGCATGGTCTCTCAGCTACGGCGGTGTTGCAGAAGGTCTTGTAAAAATGGCCCTTGGCAACAGCCTTGGTTTTGACGTAAACATCGCAGCGGAAGAACTCTTCCGCCTTGGCTACGGCAGCGCCGTTATCGAGTCCAACAAGGAGCTTGACTACAAGAACGCCATCCTTCTTGGAACCGTTACTTCAGAAGGTGCTGTTATCAATGGTACCAAACTGGACCTGAAGCCCCTGGAAGCAGCCTACGAAGGCCGTTATGCCAGAATCTATCCTGCCAAGGTTGCGCCTCTCTTTGATAAGGACGCTCCTAAGGCAGAAGTTAAAGAAGTCAATAATTCTAACCTTGTATATAGTGGGACAGCAGTGCAGACTCCTGTAGTCTGCCTGCCGGTTTTCCCCGGAAGCAACTGTGACTACGACACTGCAAAGGCCTTCCGCAAAGCCGGCGCAGAGGTCCGTCCCTTCATCTTCAGGAACCTTACCCCTGAAGACGTGCTGGCCTCTATCGACGCCCTTGCAAAGGCTATCAGCGAGGCTCACATCCTTGCCTTCTGCGGCGGCTTCTCTTCAGGAGACGAGCCCGACGGCAGCGGCAAGTTCATTGCAAACGTAATTGGCAATGCTAAGATATCCGCCGCAATAGCTGCCCTGCAGCAGCGCGGAGGCCTTATCCTTGGTATTTGCAACGGTTTCCAGGCCCTGGTTAAGAGCGGCCTTCTGCCTTACGGCAAGACCGGCTCTGTCACCACCGCATCGCCCACACTCTTCCGTAATGACATCAACCGTCACGTTTCCCTCATTGCTACAACAGAGGTTGCATCCGTGGCTTCCCCCTGGCTTGCAGGCTTTAAGCTGGGCGATACCCACAGCATCGCCTTCAGCCACGGCGAGGGTAAGTTTGTAGTTGACGAGGCCCTTGCCGCCCAGCTCTTTGCAAACGGCCAGGTAGCCTTCTGCTACAAAGACAATCCTAACGGTTCCCATTACGGCATCGAAGGCATCCTGAGCCCCGACGGCCACATCCTTGGCAAGATGGGCCACAGCGAGCGTTATGAATCCAATGTATTCAAAAACATCGCCGGCAACCGCCTCCAGCCCATATTCCAGAATGCTGTTAATTATTTTAGAAAAACAAAATAAAGAATGATTAAAGGAGAAAAACTCTTCGACGGAAACGAAAAACAAGTATTTGCAACCGACGACCCCAACAAGGTCATCTTCCGTTACAAAGACGTTACCGTAGCCTTCAACAACATCAAACGCGCCCGCTTCATCGGCAAGGGCATCCTGGACAACCAGATCTCTGCCATACTGCTGGGAGAACTCAACAAAAAAGGTGTCGAAACCCATTTTGTAGAGCTGGTAGGCGAGCGTGAGCAGCTCTGCCGCAAGATTGAAATCATCCCTCTGGAGATTACAGTCCACAACAGGATTGCCGGCTCACTGGCTCAGAGACTGGGCGTAGAGGAAGGCTTCAAGAGTGATAATACCATCGTAGACCTCCGCTACAATAACGACGACCTTGACGACCCTATGATCAACGACCATCATGCAGTCGCCCTTGGTCTTGCAAGCTACGATGAACTCAAATTCATGTACTCACAGGCCCTCAAGGCCAACAAAATACTCTCTGCCCTGCTTAAGAAAGCCGGCATCGAACTAATAGACATGAAGCTTGAATTCGGTCGCGCATCGGACAACGGACACATCATCATCTCTGACGAGATCAGTCCCGACACCAGCCGCATGTGGGATATGGAGACCGGAGAAAAACTGGACAAAGACCGTTTCCGCTACGACCTTAGCGACGTAGTTGCATCGTACAGGACTGTTTGTGAAAGACTTAAAGAATTGGTAAAATAATGGGCCTTCTTGCTGTTTACGGCGTTCCGGACGCATCCACTTACATTTATTACGGCCTTCATAACCTTCAGCACAGGGGCCAGGAAGGCGGCGGCATCGCTACCTTCGACGAGAAGGGCGATTCTTACCGCTATCGCGGCCTGGGCCTTCTGAACGAGATCTTTACCAACGGCCAGATTGGCAAGCTTAAAGGCAGTCTGGGCATTGGTTCGGTCAAGTATTCGAATGTATCAAAATCCGGCCTGGACAACGTTGATCCGCTGTTTTTCCGCCACAAATCCGGAGACTTCGCCATTGCCGGCGAGGGCAATATCATCAACTCCAGGCAGATAGCCGACTATCTTGAGAAGAACGGCATCATCTTCCAGACCGATACTGACTCAGAACTTCTTGCCCATCTTGTAAAGAAGACCGGCAATATTGACCGTATCCAAATGATAATCAAGGCCTTGAATATGATGGAGGGCGGTTTTACCTTTGTCATTATGACAAAGAATCGCATCTATGCATGCAGGGACAAATACGGCATCAAGCCCCTTTGCATCGGCAAGCTTGGCGACGGTTATGCAATCAGCAGCGAGTCCTGCGCCTTCGAGATCATGGGAGCCTCTTTTATCAGGGACGTGAAGCCGGGAGAGATTGTGTCGATAGACGAAAAAGGCATCCGCAGCAACCTGTATTCAAGGTTCAACCGCCACAGGATGTGTGCGATGGAATATATTTACTTTGCCCGTCCGGACAGCGATATTGACGGTTGCAACGTTCACGCCTACCGCAAGGAGGCCGGACGCCGCCTGTACCGCGAATGCCCTGTAGAGGCCGATATGGTAGTAGGCGTGCCTGAAAGCAGCCTTAGTGCGGCTATGGGTTATGCAGAAGAGAGCGGCATCCCTTACGAGATGGGTCTTGTAAAGCATAAATATGTGGGCAGAACCTTCATCCAGCCGGTTCAGTCAATGCGCGAGCTTGGCGTTAAGATGAAGCTTTCACCCGTTCACAGCATAGTTAAAGGCAAAAGGATTGTGCTTGTCGATGACAGCATCGTCCGCGGTACTACATCCCTTAAGATTGTGAAGCTGCTGCGCGACGCCGGTGCCACAGAGGTGCACGTGCGTATCGCCAGCCCTATGATGAAGTACACCTGTCACTATGGTGTGGATACTTCCACCCCGGAAGAGCTGCTATGCTCTAACCGAACGCTTGAAGAGGCTTGTGCCGCAATTGGTGCGGATTCCCTGGGCTACCTTAGCCCTGAAAGCACCCGAGACTCTTGCTTTGGCTGCGCAGATCCCTGCCAGGCCTGCTTCACGGGCGAATATCCCACACTCCTTTATGAAAACGACGTAGAAAACAACGATTAACAATATGGCTAAGACTTACGAAAACGCGGGAGTTAACCTGGAGGCAGGTTACGAGGTTGTGCGCCGCATCAAACAGCACGTTGCATCCACATCACGCACCGGTTCAATGGGCAATATCGGCTCATTCGGCGGCATGTTCGACCTTTCCGCACTTAATGTGAAAGAACCCGTCCTTGTCAGCGGCACCGACGGCGTGGGCACCAAGCTCAAGATTGCTTTTGCAATGGACAAGCACGACACCATCGGCATCGATGCCGTTGCGATGTGCGTAAACGACGTCCTGGCGCAGGGCGCCGAGCCCCTCATTTTCCTTGATTATGTTGCTCTTGGCCACAACGTACCGGCCAAGGTAGAGGCCATCGTGGCCGGCGTAGCAGAGGGCTGCCGTCAGGCAGGCTGTGCGCTGGTAGGCGGCGAAACCGCCGAGATGCCCGGCATGTACGAGGGTGACGAGTACGATATCGCCGGTTACACCACTGGTGTAGTTGAGAAGTCAAAACTAATTGATGGAAGCAAAGTTAAGGTTGGTGACGTACTGGTAGGCGTTGCTTCTACCGGTGTTCATTCCAATGGTTTTAGCCTTGTGCGCAAGATCGTTGCCGATGCCGGCCTTAAATATACAGACGTTATTCCTGAATTCGGCGGCCGCACCCTTGGCGAGGTACTTCTGACTCCTACCAAGATTTACGTTAAGCAGATGCTTAAGGTTATCCGTGCCGTAGATGTACACGGAATCTGCCACATTACCGGAGGCGGTTTTGACGAGAACATTCCCCGCGTACTTCACAAAGGCCAGGGCCTTGAGATTAACGAGGGTACATGGGAGATCCTTCCCGTATTCAAGATGCTTGAAAAATGGGGCGGCGTTCCTCACCGCGAGATGTTCAACATCTTCAATATGGGTATCGGTATGATTGCTGTTGTCGATGCTGCCGATGCAGACAAGGTAATCTCTATCCTTTCCGACTGCGGCGAGCGTGCTTCCGTCATCGGTAAAGTAACTGACACAGAAGGAGTTATCATTAAGTAGCCATGAAGAATCTGGCAGTATTTGCAAGTGGAGTAGGAACGAACTTCGAGGCCATTGCGCAGGCTTGTGCGGATGGCACGCTGGCCGCGCGCGTAGCGCTGCTGGTGTGCGACAAACCCGGAGCACCTGTCGTAGAAAAGGCCCAGGCCTACGGCATCGAAACCTTCGTCTTCAACCCCAAAGCCTATGGCAGCAAAGCCGAATACGAGGCCGACATCGTCAAGATGTTGGACGCAGAAAAGGTGGATCTTGTCTGCCTTGCAGGCTACATGAGGCTGGTTGGCGACGTACTGCTGGGCGCTTATGAGGGCAGGATAATCAACATCCATCCCTCGCTTCTGCCGGCCTTCCGCGGTGCACATGCCGTAGAAGAGGCTGTGGCCTACGGAGTCAAGGTGTATGGCATTACCATCCATTGGGTGAATGCAGACCTTGACGGGGGCAGGATCATTGCCCAGAAGGCTTTCGAATACGATGGAACTGACCCCGCGGAAGTGCATCGCATAGGACAGAAGATAGAGCACAAACTATATGTAGAAACAATCAAACAACTTATTTTATAATTATGAGAGCATTAGTCAGCGTAAGCGACAAAACAGGTCTGGTAGAGTTCGTTCAGGGACTCGTAGACCTCGGATGGGAAATCATTGCCACGGGCGGAACCCAGAAACTCCTTGAAAGCAAGGGCGTTAAAACCATTGGTATCAGTGAAGTAACCGGTTTTCCGGAGATTTGCGACGGTCGTGTAAAGACCCTTCACCCCAAGGTTCATGGCGGTATCCTTGCCCGCAGGGACGTCCCCGCCCACATGGAAACTCTTAAAGAGAACGGCATAGAGACTATCGAGCTTGTATGCGTAAACCTCTATCCTTTCCGCCAGACAATTGCAAAGGAAGGCGTTACCCTTGCCGATGCAATTGAGAACATCGACATCGGCGGCCCTTCAATGGTTCGCAGCGCTGCCAAGAACTGGAAGGACGTTACGATTGTTTGCGATCCTGCCGACTACGGTACCGTTCTTGACGAGCTCAAGGCTAATGGTAAGACCAGCGACGATACCCGCCTTAAGCTGTCTGCAAAGGCTTATACCCACACTGCAGAGTACGACGCCTGCATCGCTACTTATATGCGCAAGGCTGCCGGCCTGAACGAGAAACTCTTCCTTGAGTACGACCTTAAGCAGGGCCTTCGCTATGGAGAGAACCCTCACCAGAGCGCAAACTTCTACGCTGCACTTGAGCCCGCTTCTTACTCTTTGGCTTTTGCTAAGCAGATCCAGGGTAAAGAGCTCTCTTACAATAACATCCAGGATGCAAACGCAGCCCTTAACGTGCTTCGTGACTATACAGACCAGCCTTTCTGCGTAGCCCTTAAGCATATGAACCCTTGCGGCGCTGCTGTTGGCAAGACCATCGAGGAAGCATGGCAGGCTGCTTACGAGGCAGATAAGGTCAGCATCTACGGAGGTATCGTCGGTGTTAACCGCGAACTTACCGCAGAGGTTGCACGCGGCATGAAGCCTATCTTCCTTGAAATTGTTATCGCTCCTTCATATACTCCCGAGGCTCTTGAGATTCTTGCTACCAAGAAGAACCTTCGCGTTATGCAGGTTGATATGACCCCTTCAGCTGCTTCTATCCCTCAGTATATCAGCGTAAACGGCGGACTTCTTGCCCAGCAGCTGGATACCCAGGTAGAGACTGTTACCCCTGAAATGTGCGTTACCGAGGTTAAGCCTACAGAGGCTCAGCTGGCCGATGCAAATTTTGGTTGGAAAATAGTTAAGCACGTGAAATCCAATGCAATAGTTGTTGTTCGTGACAATCATACCATTGGTGTAGGTGCAGGCCAGACCAACCGCGTTGGCTCCGCCCTCATCGCACTTGAAGAGGCTAAGAATGCCGGCTTTACAGAGGGTCTGGTACTTGCTTCTGACGGCTTCCTGCCGTTTGACGATACCGTTGCCCTTGCTGCACAGTACGGCGTTACCACCATCGTTCAGCCTGGCGGCAGCATCCGCGACGAGGATGCCATCAAGAAGGCCAACGAGCTTGGTATTACAATGTTGTTCACCGGTGTACGTCACTTCAAACATTAGAATATGGGTTTAGTTTATCCTCTTCCGTCTATCAGGCACTCGGCTTCTGCCAAGGAAATTAGGCTGGAAGACTGCTTGGGTAAGACTGTTCTTGTAATTGGCGGCGGCGGCAGGGAACACGCTATTGTGGATGCCCTGAGCCGCAGCCCGCAGGTCAGCAAGATCTACTGCGCCCCCGGCAACGCCGGCATCGGAGAGCAAGCTTTCAGTGTCCCTATTAGGGACACGGACGTAGCCGGCCTCCTTGCCTTTGCCAAGGAGCACGAGGTTGATCTAACTGTTGTGGGCCCCGAGGCTGCGCTTTCTGCAGGCATCGTGGATGCCTTCCGCGCAGAAGGCCTGGCCATCTTCGGCCACACCAAGGCTGCCACCCAGATTGAAAGTTCCAAGGAATTTGCCAAGAAGCTGATGGCCAAGTATGATATCCCCACAGCTTCTTACACGGCGTTCTCTGACTATCAGGAGGCTCTGGACTATGTCAAGGGCCGCCCGTTCCCGGCCGTACTCAAATACGACGGCCTGGCTGCCGGCAAAGGCGTTGTTATAGCAGAAAACCTTGAGGAGGCTGATGCCGCCCTTAAGAGCATGCTGCTTGACGAATCCTTCGGCAAGGGCAGGGTAGTGGTAGAGGATTTCCTTACCGGCCCTGAGTTCTCTTTTATGTGCTTTGTCAACGGCACCGATGTCTTCCCCATGCCACTTTCACAGGACCACAAACGCGCCTTTGACGGCGATAAAGGTCCCAATACCGGCGGTATGGGCGCATACACCGGCCTGCCTTTCATCACAGAAGAAGACAAGGAGTTTGCATACAAAAATATCCTTTGCAAAGCTGCAGGGGCCATGGTTGCCGAGGGCTGCCCGCTTACCGGCGTCCTGTACGGCGGTCTTATGAAGACCCCTGCCGGCATTAAGGTTATTGAGTTCAACGCCCGTTTCGGAGACCCCGAGACGGAAGTCGTTTTGCCTCTTTTAAACAGCGACATTTACGACATTTTCTATGGTATAGCTACTAACGACAGCCGGATTGTCGCTCCGGTATGGGAAGAAGGCGTTACTTTGGGTGTGGTTCTTGCCTCAAAGGGCTATCCGGGCCATTACCAGAAAGGATACCCCATAACAGGCCTGGCCTGCGTCAAGGCAATGGTTTATCACATGGGAACCGCCATCACAGATGACAATCTTGTAACCAACGGCGGCCGCGTCCTTATGGTCGTTGCCGGCGGAAAGGACGTTGCAGACGCCCGTAAGAAGGTTTACAAAGAGATATCCAAGATCAACTGTGACAACCTCTTCTACAGAACCGACATAGCACATTGCGCTTTAGACAAATAAAGAATATGGGACAGATTATAGATGGAAAGGCTTTGAGCCTTGTAGTTAAGGACGAAGTTAAACAGCAGGTACCGGAGCTGGAGGCCAAGTACGGCCGCAAGCCCTGCCTGGTTGTAATCATAGTTGGCGAGAACCCCGCCAGCCAGGTTTACGTTCGCAATAAAGTTAAAGCTGCAGCCTATACTGGCATGGAGTCCAGGCTTATTGAACTCCCCGCCGACATTACGGAGGCAGCCCTTCTGAAGCAAATCGTAGATCTTAACAACGACCCCGTAGTTGATGGTATTCTGGTTCAGCTTCCTTTGCCTAAACACATTGATGAAGAGAAGGTTATCGATACCATCGCCCGTGAGAAGGATGTGGATGGCTTCCATCCCGGAAACGTAGCCGGCCTTTGGCTTGGCAAGGATTGCATCGTTCCCTGCACACCTGCCGGTATCATGCGTCTTATCGACAGCATCGGTTACGAGCTCAAGGGTAAAAATGCCGTTGTAGTGGGCCGTAGCAATATTGTTGGCAAGCCTGTTGCCAAGTTGCTGCTTGACCGCCACGCAACAGTTACCATCGCACATTCACGTACCGCTGACCTTGGTGCCGTTTGCCGCAGCGCAGACGTACTTATCACCGCTGTTGGTAAGGCCGGTCTGGTCGATGGCTCAATGGTTAAGCCCGGTGCCGTTATCATTGATGTAGGTATGAACCGTAATGCAGAGGGCAAGCTCTGTGGCGATGTTGACTTTGCTTCAGCCGAGCCCGTTGCATCCTGGATCACTCCGGTTCCCGGCGGCGTAGGTCCCATGACCATCGCCATGCTCATGAAAAATACCATCCACTGCTTCCTAAGCAGGCAGAAGTAATTCTATAGGTGGAGGTCGGCGAAAGAAAGATAATGTAGCCAGTCTTCCAAAAGAATTTCATGCTTTCCGGGGCGGATTCCGTAACCAGTGACGGATTCCGCTCCGTAAAGTTTATATACGGGCAGGGCGGCTTCCAGGCCTTGTTTTTCGCCTTCGGGATCGGACCATCTGTCCTCTGTTCCACTTTCTACAAAAAGAGGCCTGGGGGCAATGAGGGCCAGGACTTCATGCTGGTCGAAGGGCATCATCGCTTCGTTGTCGTTATACTTATGGAAGGATGAGGCGAACCAGTAGGGGAAGTGGGTGTTTATGCGGCGTATGGTTTCTCCAAAACGGCGACGGCTTATTGCGGCGCCTCCGCAACCAGAGGCATTTGAGATGACCATTGCAAAGCGGGTGTCACGGGCGCCTGCCCATACGGCAGCCTTGCCCATGCGGGAGTGTCCGAATACTGCTATCCGCTTTCCGTCAATGTCCGGATCTCCTTCAAGAAAATAGTCCAGGGCGCGAGAAAGCCCCCAGCCCCAGGCGGCCAGATGTCCCCATGTATACTCAGGATACCGTGCGCGTATTCCCAGAGAAAGGTCGTTGTCCGGTGCCAGGTCTTCACAGCAGAAAGTGGCCACGGCGTAGCCTCTGGAGGTGATTTCTGCAATGGGCCAGCGGTGAGCCTGCTCTTTATCTATGGTATTGTTGCCAAAGAAGTTAACTCCAAGGAAGCAGGGGAGTCCCTTGTCTGTGCGCTTAGCCGATGTCTTTGGTAAAAATACCACAAGATTTATGCTGTCGCGTGCAGCTTTGTCCAGATATATGGTAATGTCCCTTTTGGTTACGGAGCCGTCAAGATAAGGACTCTCTCCTTTAATTCGCCAGCTCAGGCCTTCCGGTCTTGGAGGAACGGTTCCGTATTCTTCTTCCAGAAGATGAAGGACCTGCTCCCGGCGTTTTGATTTCCATTCCTTTGCCGATGTAACCATTTTACCATCAGGGTATTGCAGCGGATCCGGCAGGATGTATTGTGGAACCATGGCCTCCTCGTAATTGAAGCCATCCAGCGGGGCGAACTCCGGTTTTACAAGGATATCCGTTATGTCCAGGCAGCCTGCATCGTTTTTCTTGGAGTAGCGGTTGCAGAAGAAGCCGAATTTTGCGCCGGTCCACATGTCCGGCTTGGCGGTAAAGTTTTTGCCTGCCCGCTGATATACAATTCCGTCTGTGGAATAATAGAAGCGGCATATAGCATCTGGGACATTGCCTTCCACTTCTTTTGGACGGAGCTCCAGCTTAACCCAGAGCGTGGCTTCAGGAATGTCAGGATATCTTACTTCCGGTATGTTTTTAGAATTGTATAAATTGTTTATTTTCAGGTGTTTATAGCCGATGTCGCAAATTTCTTCCACTTCTTCTTCTGCGCCTTTGGAGGCAGCTTTACAGCTTATGAATGAAAGCTTTGCAAGCGAGCCTGTATCTGTAAGTGTAAGGCCTGCGTAATCGTTACCCATAACTACGAAACCAGCTTTTTCTCCGTGCTCCTTAAGCTGTGGATTGGGCCTGAATGTCAGTTTTGCAGAAACAATAAAACGCTCTGCGGGGAATTTTTGCTGTATAATGTTGCCGCAATTCCAAAGACCTTGACCGCTTTGTTCTACGCTATATAGACGTAATCCTCCGTCCTTGAGGTCGTAGCGCCAGTAAGGGGAGGGGATTGCCGGGAATTCCCATTGGGACGGCAGGCTATAAGGACCTTCATCCCAGCCGGCAGGTGCTGTCCAGGCCTTGACAGGCTGGCCGACTCCATCGCCGTCAGGATCTTCGCCTATAACAGGCCATCCGTTTGCCTTCCACTGCATCGGCTGCAGGTGGACAATTCGTCCGTAAGCTCCTTTGTCCTGGAAATGCAGGAACCAGTCTGCACCTGCTTTATCCTTAACCCAGGCGCCCTGGTGAGGTCCGTTGACGGTTCCTTGGGCCCAGGCCATCACTACTTTTTCTTCCCACGGGCCCATAATTTCGTCGGCACGCAAGACAGTCTGCCAGCCGGTTGCAACACCACCGGCCGGTGCAAACAGATAGTATCGGCCATTATGCTTGTACAGTTTTGTGCCTTCTATGGTAGGTTGGGTAAGATGTCCGTCAAAAACAATACTGGACGGCCCTGTAAGCCTTGTTCCGTCCTGCGACAGGGGTGCTATGAAAAGCACGCTTTTAAGGCCTGCGCGCGAACCTGCCGCTGCGTGCGATAGCCAGGCTTGTCCGGTATCATCGTCCCATAGCGGACAAGGATCTATGAAACCTTTCTGCCTGACCACCCATACCGGCGGCTCCCATTCGCCTTCGGGATCCTGTGTCCTGACCATAAAGATTCCCCGGTCCGGGTCGGCGGCAAAGATGTAGAACCAGCCGTCATGATATCTTATTGACGGAGCCCAGATGCCTTCTCCGTGCCCCAGTGGCTGCGGATAATCTGTTAGGGCGGCCCCTACCTGCTTCCAATGTACAAGATCAGTGGATTTGAGTATTGGCAGGCCAGGGAAGAAATTGAACGACGATGCCGTCATGTAGTACGCTCCGTCTGCCTGGCATACGTCAGGATCAGAGAAGTCCATGTGCAGGACAGGGTTGGTATAATGCCATTCCTGCGCACCTGCCTTGACGGGCAAAACAAGCCCGACAGCTGCGGCAAGTGCGGCAATTAATGAATTCAGCGGCCTCATGATCAGTAGTTTTCCAGATTGAACGGAGTCAGGATATCCATGTGCATGTAATTATCTGTCCGTTGCGGCCTGCGGCCAAGAAGTATGAAGTCGGACATAGTCTGTATGGCATTGAATACCTGTTTTTCCGGGTGCTGGCCGATCAGCACGGATATGGTCCCGTGGCGTAGCGCTGCCATGTTTGCGTTAAGATTGTCAAAGGCAACCACGCGGCGTTCGGGGTCCGGATATTTCTCCAGGAAAGGTACAAGAAGATGAATCCTGGAGTTGAACATGGCTATGTGCTTAACGGAAGGATGTTCTCTGAAAAAAGCCTCCATCGTAGCCATTGTCATGTCTTTGTCCGTAGAATCTATGAAACGGCTGTGAATATTACAGGAAGGATACTTCTGGAGCATGTAATCCATGAATCCGGCACGACGGTTGACGGTAGGGTCTGATTGGCGCCCTTTGTCGCGGTGTACGCGTACAATCAATACATCATCTACCTTGCCGCCGCAGGTAAGCTGGTCTGCACATAAGTAGCCGCTCTTGTACATAGGCATGCCAAAGTAGGCAAGATAATTCTCTGAGTCAAGTTTGGAGTCTATGAAACAGTAGGGGATACCGGCTTCGTTCAATTCCTGGCAGAATGTAATGGTGGCAGCCTGGAAAATGGGGACTATCACTACTCCGGCAGGCTTGTCTTCCAGTAGCCTGCTGCAGGTGTCACAGAAGGATTCCTCGCTGTATTGGTCGTAGGAATACTGGTCTATCCGGATACGCATGGGAAGGAAGTGCTCTTTAACTTCTTCCAGGCCGGACAAAGCCAGTTCCCAGAAGGTCCCTTTTTCTTTTTCCGGCATAAGCAGGGCAATTCGTTCTGCTTCCTTACGTGCAAGGATGGATGCGTTCAGGTCAGGCTCGTAGCCCATTTCCTTAATTGCGGACATTACCTTTTCGTAGCTTTTCTTTGACACTTCTCCTCTGTTGTGAAGTACCCTGTCTATAGTGCCTTTTGAGAGGCCGGTATAGCTTGCAATGTCCAAAATAGTGACTTTCCTTTCCTGTGCCATATCTTTTTGACGGATAATTGTTTCTGCAAATATAGTAATTATTGCGTATTTTCCGTGAACGTACACGAATTTTTTGAAAATTTTTCCGTGAACGTGCACGGAATTGAAAAAATTGATTATATTTGCAACGTTTTACACTAGGAGATTTACGCGAAAATCAGAATAAAAATGAAGTGTTTTCATTGTTTGGTGCTATTAGCAGCCTTGGTATCCACAGTTTTTTGCGGCCCTGGAACTAAATCGTTACAGGCCGGGCAAACAGATGATAATAAGCCATTTGATATGCCCTTTGTCGCTCGTCCTGTTATTCCTTCACGCAGCGTAGCAATAACGGATTTTGGTGCTGTTCCTGATGGACAAACACTTAATACAGAAGCATTTGCAGCAGCTGTCGAAAACCTTTCAAACCAGGGTGGCGGCACGGTTACTGTTCCGGCGGGAATCTGGCTTACCGGTCCAATCACTCTTAAAAACAATATTGAGCTCCATCTTGAGCAAGGTGCCGTTATTCTGTTTTCAGATAACGAAGACCTTTACCCCATAATTGATACAAACTTCGAGGGCCTTGACCTTCGTCGCTGCATTTCTCCTATTAATGCTACGGGCGCGCGTAATATCGCCATCACCGGAAAGGGTATAATTGATGGAAATGGCGATGCCTGGCGTGAGGTAAAGAAACGTAAGGTCAGCGACGACGTGTGGAAGACCGTTCTTAAAAGAAAGGGCGGTGTGCTGTCAGATGACGGTAAGGTATGGTATCCCAACGAGGGCTACAAGAAGGCCCGCCTGACTGCCGGCTCGCTTAACAAGCCGGCAGAGGATCTGGACGAGAACGAGATTAAGACCTTCCTTCGTCCTGTACTTGTTTCACTCCGCAATTGTGAAAATATCCTGCTGGAGGGCGTTACTTTCCAGAATTCCCCCTGCTGGCATGTGCATCCGCTTTGGTGCAGGAACGTCATTGTTAATGACATTATGGTCAAGTGTGCTTATTACAGCACCAATGGTGACGGAATTGACATAGATGGTTGTGAGAATGTAATGCTGACCAATTCTACCTTCGATGTAGGTGACGATGCAATCTGCATCAAATCCGGTAAGGACGAGGATGGACGCCGTCATGCGCGCCCGTGCAAGAACCTTATAATAAGGGGCTGCACCGTTTATCATGGCCACGGCGGTTTTGTAATCGGCAGCGAAATGTCCGGCGGTGTGGAGAATATCTACGTGGCAGACTGCAGTTTCCTTGGTACCGATGTCGGCCTGCGATTCAAGAGCACTCGTGGCAGAGGCGGTCTTGTCAAGAATATATGGTGCGACGATATCCGTATGAAAGATATTGAGTCATACGGAGTTATCTTCAATCTTTACTATGCGGGTGTGGCAGCGTCCGATATGAAGGACGGTGGCGGAAGCGACATCGTTCCGGTAGATGAAACGACACCTGAATTCAGGGATATCCACATTAGCAATGTGATTTGTGCCGGAGCAAAGCAGGCAATATATATAAACGGCCTTCCGGAACTTCCGTTGGACAAGGTTACCTTCCGCAATTGTGTATTTACTGCCAAGAAGGGCCTGGAGATGTACAATGTCAAGGATGTCACCTTTAACAAGGTTGTAATAAACGGTAAGGAGTTGTAATATGAAAAGGATACTCTCTCTTGTAGCATCGTTCCTGTGCTTGGTTTCGGTATGGATGGTTAGCAGTTCGTTCACCATCCACCTGATGGGGGACAGTACAATGGCAGAAAAGGACCTCAAGAAGGCAGGAGAAGAACGTGGCTGGGGCATGATGTTCCAGAACTTCCTGGATCCCGGAGCCGTAAAGGTTATTAATTACGCCCAGAACGGACGAAGTACCAAAAGCTTCAGGACCCTTGGCTTGTGGCAGAAGGTTTATGATGCCGTCCGCCCGGGAGACTATGTATTCATCCAGTTTGGACATAACGACGCAAAAGAATCAGACTCAACACGTTATGCTGCACCATTCGGCGCATATCAGGATAACCTGCGGCTTTTCATAGACGGCGTACGTGAAAAAGGAGGCACCCCGGTGCTTCTTACTCCCGTTGCCCGCCGCTGGTTCAAGGAAGGCGGTCTGGACCGGAACTGCCATACGGATTATCCTGCGGCCATGAAGGCCGTGGCTTCCGAGAAAAACGTAACGCTCCTGGATGTCACCACCCCCACCCTGGACTGGATCGAGGGGCTGGGAGACGAGGCTTCCAAGGCGTACTTCATGATCTCCACCGGCAAAAACCATTTTGATCTGCTCTACTATGGTTCCAGCGGACTTGAGATCGAAACACGGGCTGACGGCCTGGTGAAAGCGAACGCCCATGTCGTCGGCGATTGCGAAGAGCAGGGCGGACATGCTGCCGGGTTGGTCGACCACGACCATGGTCCTTCCGACGTGCATGAGCTCTCCGAGGGCGTCGCGGATCTCGCGCTCGTCCTGCCCGATCTTCGCGTTCAGCAGAACTTCGCCCGTTCGCCTGTCGATCGCCGTGAAGTGATGCGACCACTTGCCCACGTCGACCCCGCAGCTGATATCGAACTCTCTTTCCATTCGGCTCCCTTCGTTCGCGAGGAGCTGGCGTTCGGCCACGGCACCAACCACGGCATTACTTTGAGAGAGCAGGCTGCGCCAAGCGCGCCTCGACATCAACCTATCGGCTATCAGTCGGCGCCAGCGAATCCGGCGGCATGACAAAAAAGATCATCTGGACAGCCGCACATGGCCAAACCGGATTCGTCGGCCACCAGCGTCGGACCATCCTCTTTCCCTGTGTCCGATGCAGCCATTGTAGGAACACTGGGAAACCCTGACAGCCTATAACGGCCACACCGGATCCGCCGGCGCTCAGCAACAGGCGCTTCCTCGAGTTATGCTGCGCCTGATACGCTCATATTAGGAGGAAAATAAATCAAAGTCCTATAACCCACAAATTCTGATACAAGTGCTTTTACAACGCCCAGGCTCTCAAATGTAATAACGGGCCAGCTTTGCCTTGTGGCGCTTCTCGTATGATAT
>ONDR01000014.1 GCA_900316675.1 uncultured Bacteroidales bacterium | reverse complement strand
CTACACGGGAGACCTTCCCCGCATAATATGGTTGGAGAGAAATTTTTGGGGAAGGTCCCAAGACTATTTTTCCACTTTCCCCACTGTTGCAACCGGCGGGCGCGAGGAAGGCCATTGCACAGAGCCTCCCGCAGCGTCCGGCCGGTAGCCAACGAGCCGCGTTATGCGAGTTGGCGGTGCATATTTTAGGACTAGACCCTTCGGGAATTAGAGGACTTGGGTGAGGATAAGGTAGTTGGTGGAGGTGCAGTTGGCACCAAAGATGTGAACGGAAGGGCTGGAGGCTGCTTTGAGGCGGGACTTCAGCTCTTCTGCTTTTATGGGGATGTTGTGTGAGGATACTTCCGCGGCGATGCCTTGTTTTGACAGGGCTTTGATGGTGCTGCTTGAAAGGGGAAGTATCTGGTTAATCCTGAAGTATTTGCCGGGCAGGGGACGGCTGTCTTCATTGCCTTCTGGAAGAAGGTAAAGGTGGGTGTGTCGGGCCAACTTCAGGAAGCCGAATTCTTTGCATGGCATATTGAATAGACCCGCCTTGGCAAGAGCCTTGCCCGGCTCAAACAAGGTTCGTCCTACCATAGTCTCCAATGAACCGCTGACATATGTAGCTTCTGCCGTATCCTTAACGGATTCAAAGCAGAGGTGTTGCCCGTTTTCATAGATATGAAGGCTGGGCCCGGCGCTCCAGTCCCGCTCCAGAAGAAGCAAGAGCTCCTTACATTCCCCGTCGGCTGCAACTACATGAACTTCACGTATTTGCGTTCGCCCCAGACGCTCCAGAAGCATGGTGATATCTGCCATGGGGGAGAGCTTTAGCAAAAGCCTTGGAACAGCAGCCAAAAGCTCGTCTTTAAGAGTAAGCACATCCGGCTGGCAATCTTCCAGCAAGAAGACTTTACGGCCGCTTTCTGACCGCCTTGCAGGGTCCAGAAAGATTATATCCGGCCTGAAATCCCCTAAGATTTCCTTAAGATTTCCCGGCTTCAGCAAGCAATTGGAAACCTGTATATTATTAGCAGCGAGTACGCGGAAATTGTGCTCTGCAGCCTCTGCCAGAACAGGATTAGCCTCGTTATACAGCACCTTCTCAAAACACTGTGAAAACGCCCAGCTATCCACTCCAAGCCCACCGGTCAAGTCTGCCAGACTGTGCCCCCGGACGGCGTGGCCGCCCATGGCCACGTGAATGGGAGGGGCCCACCGCAGGTGGGAGGGATGAGCGAAGCGAACCGGGCCGGGGACATTGTCCGGCAGACTTGCCACAGTTGCCTTATAAAGAGCAGTTTCCTGGCTGGAACACTGCTGGGTGCAAAGCTCGGTAGGGAAGAGCAGCTCCGGTGAAGACCAAGCGGGCAGTTTCTTGGCCATTCGCTGGCGGCCCCGAAGCGTATTCACAACAACATCCATGTCAACATCCGGCCATTTACTGCGCTGTAGCAGCAAGCGGTCGGGCTGGGCATTGGCATTCGCCAACAGGAAGTCCAGTGTTGACTTGGAAATCACTATCGTGATTGGGATATCTTGATTTTCTTTTCGCCGCCGGAAACCAGATTGTATGATACAGTGGCGCTTCTTTTGTCTCCAGTATTGTTTTGTTTAACCCTGACCAGCAGCCTCTTTGTTACCGGCATATAGTATGCATCAATCCAGTCCAGGGAAGCAACCCACTGGTCGATGCCATCGGAAGAAGTATCATCAGTATGGCCAATCATGTGAATGGCTTCACCGGAAGTAGTGCTGCCGATAGTAATAAGCAGTGACGTGCCGTTCATCTCTGCAGTGTACTCTTTAACGCCACCGGTGCTGTTGAAAGTATAGCTGTTGTCATCTGATTTTGAACAACCCGTCAGACAAACTAAAAGAACAATGATTCCAAAAACTATCTTTTTCATAATGCTGTGTTATTCAAGTAATCCTTACAAAGTTAAAGTTTTATTCCGAAAAGTTATTTTGGAACAAACGAAAAAAATGGTTAAATTTGAAAACTTGAATAAGAATATAATCAAATCACAAGCATATGGCACAGAAAAACTACCTTGAAGTTGCCCAGAGCTGGCTTGACGGCGACTTCGATCCCGCAACAAAGAGTCAAATCATCCTGCTTAGAAACGAGGACCCCGCAGGCTTCGAAGACGCCTTCTACAAGAATCTTGAATTCGGTACCGGCGGCCTTCGCGGCATCATGGGCGTAGGAACAAACAGAATGAACAAATACACCGTTGGTATGGCAACCCAGGGCCTTGCAAACTACATCAAGGCTCGTGTTCCCGGCCCCTGGAGCATCTGCATCTCTTACGACAGCCGCAATAACAGCAAAGAATTCGCCCGCATTACCGCAGACGTACTGTCTGCAAACGGAATCAACGTATTCCTGTGGGACAATATTCGCCCCATCCCGCTGCTTAGCTATTCTGTACGCAGCAAGAAGGCGAATGCAGGTGTAATGATTACCGCATCCCACAACCCTAAGGAGTATAATGGCTACAAGGTATTCTGGAACGACGGAGCACAGGTTACTGCACCTGTAGATAAGGAAATCGTCGCAGAAGTAAACAAGATAACAGAGCCGTCGCAGGTTAAGTTTGTCCGCGGCGAAGATGCCGCTCCCATCGAACTGATGGGCAGGGAGATGGACGACAAATACTTTAACGACGTACTGTCAATGACGCTCAGCCCTGAGTCAAGGGAGCGCCATGCAGACATGAAGATAGTCTATACACCTATACATGGCAGCGGTGTACGCATCGTGCCGGAGGCCCTTGCCCGCATGGGCTTCAAGAACGTGATCCACGTTCCGGAGCAGGATATCAGTGACGGTAATTTCCCCACTGTAATGTCACCTAACCCTGAGGAGGCATCGGCTCTTAAGATGGCCATCGAAAAGGCCGACAAAGTTGGTGCGGATCTGGTTATGGCAACTGACCCCGATGCAGACCGAATCGGCATAGCAGTTCGTGACAACGAAGGCAAGATGGTACTGCTGAACGGTAATCAGACCGGCTCCATCCTCACATGGTATATACTTACCAGAATGAAGGAAAAGGGCATGCTCAAAGATAACCAGTATGTTGTTAAAACCATCGTTACAACGCCTCTCATTGCAGAAATCGCCGCATCCTTCGGTGTTAAGTGCTACGATGTTCTGACCGGCTTCAAATACATTGCCGCCGTGGTTAAGCAGAACGAAGGCAAGGCCCAGTTTATTTGTGGCGGAGAAGAGAGTTACGGCTTTAATGTGGGCGAGTATGTCCGTGACAAGGACGCTCCCATCTCCTGCTGCTTCGTGGCAGAATGTGCCGCATGGGCTGCAGATCAGGGCCTGACCTTGTACCAGTTGCTTCAGAATATCTACAAGCAGTACGGCTATCGCAAGGAAGGCCTTGTATCCCTGGTTCGAAAGGGTATTTCCGGCGCCGCAGAGATTCAGCAGATTATGAAGGATATGCGCCAGACGCCTCCTACTACTTTGGATGGTTCCAAGGTTACCAAGGTGGTGGACTATCTTGAGGCAGAAAAGACCGGCCTGCCTTCTTCCAATGTGCTGCAGTTCTTTGATGCCGACGGCGATGTTGTGACCGTCCGTCCTTCCGGCACCGAGCCCAAGATTAAATTCTACTTCGGAGCCAAGGGCGCTGATGCCGATGCCAAGATTGCCCGCCTTAAAGAACAGTTAGTTAAATAATTCAGTATGAATAAGATACTTGTACCTTTGATGCTTGTAGCAGGGGCCTTTGCAGCCTCTTGCGGCAGCGCACCGGAGGGCAGTAAGGATGCCGCTCCCGTATTTGAACCCAAGGTGTATCACGCCCAGCGCACGTCCGGTCTTGTGATCGATGGCAGCCTGGACGAGGCCGACTGGCTGGCCGCCAAGCCCAGCGAGCCGTTTGCGGACATATCCGTCGATACCCTTGCCGCCAAGGAAACCACGGTCAAGATGCTGTGGGACGACGACAACCTTTACATTGGTGCAACTCTGGTAGAGGACAAGATTGTTGCCACCCTAAAGCAGAGGGACACCGTTATCTGGAAAGAAAACGACTTTGAGGTTTTCATCGACCCTGACGGTGACGGAGAGAGTTATTTCGAGATCGAGATAAATGCCATCGGCACTATCATGGACCTGATGATGAACAAGCCTTACCGTGACGGAGGCAATTTCTACATGCCTTGGGATTGTCCCGGTCTGCAGGCCAAGACATCGACTGACGACAAGGGCTGGTACGTAGAAATGGCCATTCCGCGCAAAAGCTTGATGGTCGGCTTTACGGATCCCGATACCCTGCCTTACTGGCGCATTAATTTCTCCCGCGTAGAGTGGATGCGCTCGGACAGGGAAGAGAACTGGGTGTGGAGTCCTACCGGCAAGATAGATATGCACATGCCGGAATGCTGGGGCTACGTTTACTTTGACAAATAGAACTTACACCACTCTTTAAGACCGCAATCCGTGCATTTTGGATTGCGAGCGGTACAGATATATCTCCCGTGAAGGATGAACCAGTGATGAGCTGTGGGACGGTCCTTTGCGGGGATATTTTTTTCCAGGTCTGCGCTGACTTTGTCCGGGGTTTTTGCTTCTGAAAGCCCAAGGCGGTGAGCCAGCCTGAAAATGTGGGTATCTACGGCAATTACGGGCTTGTCGTAAATAATTGATGCAACGACATTTGCGGTTTTAAGTCCGACGCCCGGGAGGGTGCGCATCGCATCGCGGTCTTCCGGAACCTGGCCGCCGAAGTTGGCAATGAGCGCCTGGGCCATGCCCTTAAGATGGGCGGCCTTGCTGTTGGGGTAGGATATGCTTTTGATATGGGAGAGGATCTCTTCTTCCGATGCGGCTGCCATTGTGGCGGCGTCGGGGAAGGCTTCGAACAGGGCGGGGGTGACCATGTTCACCCTTTTGTCAGTGCATTGTGCGGACAGGATGACGGCCGTCAGCAGCTGGAAGGGGGAGTCAAAGTGAAGCTCGCTCTTAGGAGCGGGAACGTTAACCCTGAACCAGTCCAGAATGCCCTTATATCTCTGCGCAAGTCTCATCTCTGCAGACCATTACACGGCCGGGATAGTTGTCGAAGATCTCTTTGTTATGGGTAACCATAACTATGGCCGTGCCTTCTTTGTTGATTTCTGAAAGCAGGTGCATGATGCCGTCAGCTGTCTCGCTGTCAAGGTTGCCGGTAGGCTCGTCAGCAATAATCACTTTCGGCTTGTTAAGCAGGGCGCGGGCGATGGCGATGCGCTGCTGCTCTCCGCCGGAAAGCTGGTGTGGCATCTTGTGGGCCTTCTTTTCCATTCCGACATCTTCCAGAACCTCTTTGATACGGGCTGCAATCTTGTCTTCTTCCTTCCAGCCGGTAGCCTTAAGGACGAAGGACAGGTTGTCTTCTACGCTGCGGTCCATCAGCAGTTGGAAGTCCTGGAATACAACGCCCATGGAGCGGCGCAGCATTGGTATCTGTTTCTGGGTGAGTTTTGTTATGTCGAAGCCGCATACGTTGGCAGAGCCTTTTCCTAGCTTATTTTCTGCAATGATGGTACGGATGATAGAGGTTTTTCCCGTTCCTACTTTGCCTACGATGTAAACAAAATCCCCGGGATAAACTTCCATGTTCATTCCGTAAATGACGGTTGATTCCCCGTTTATGATATTCGCATCCTTAAAGCTGATTACAGGCTCCTGAGTATTGCTGTCCATTTCTTTCTTTTTTGTTCCAATTGCTTACAAATATAGTGATTTTTTTGTAAATTTGTAGGATAATATAGGAACTGAATATGAATAAAAAATTTAGGATTATAGGGGTGGCACTGGCCTTGGCAATGGCAGCTCAGGCGGGCTACGCCCAACAGGATGATTTTGCTACGGCTAAGTCCTTGTACCAGAAGGGTTTATACTCACAGGCGGCAAGCCTGTTTGCAAAGCAGAAGACCCAGGAAAGCCAGGGCTACTATGTGCTTAGCCTGGTATGCCAGAAGGCGGAAGGCTATGAGGCTGCCATGGCAGCTTATGCCAACGCCTACCCGGCATCCGGACTTCAGCCCATGATAGACTATAAACATGGACTTAATCTCTTTGATGATGGCGAATACGAAAAGGCTAAAAAGCTGCTTGCCGCACTTAACTCTGACGCCCTGTCAGACAGGGAAAAGAGCGAACAGGCTTTCAAGATTGCATATAGCCACTATTCTACCGGCGACGGCGAAGCTGCATTGCACTACATAAAGAAGCTGGACCGTCTGCCCAGAAGCGACTACCATGCAGCAGGAGCATATCTGGCCGGCTACATCCAGTACGAAAAATCCCGTTTCAAAGAGGCTGAAGAAAGGTTCAACGAGAGCCGCAAGGACCCCCGCTTCACAGAAATATCCAACTACTACATTGCAGACTGCCGCTTCCGCAGCAAGGATTATAAATACCTGACAGTCAATGCGGAAAAGCTCTACAAAGAGGCTGCTCCGGAGCGTAAGCCCAGTATCGCCAGGATAATCTCTGAATCATACCTGGTAATGGGGGATACCCAAAAAGCACAGGAGTATTTTGCAAAGGTAGAGCAGTCATCAGCACTCAAAGACCGCAGCGACTGGTTCTATGCCGGCTCGCTCATGTATGCGGCAGGGGACTACAAAGGCGCCATCACCAACTTTGACATGATGAAGGAGCGCACGGACAGCCTTGGCCAGATTGCCGAATACCAGATGGGCTACAGCCACATCAAGACAGGAGATAAAGTAAGCGCCCTGGGCTGCTTCAAGGCTGCTGCGGCTTTGGACTTCGACCCCGTCATCAAGGAAGACGCCCTGTTCAACGGAGCAAAGCTGGCCTTTGACCTTAACCACGATCCTACCGTATTCAACGAATACATCGCCAAATATCCGGCAAAGGAAAAGAATGAGATGATTTACGAATACATGGCCCTTGCCGCCCTGTACGACAAGGATTATGCACGTGCGATAGAGGAATACGACAAGATAGACGAGCTTAACCAGGACCAGCGTAACAACTACATGAAAGCCAACTATTTGCGTGCCAATCAATTGATGGCCGGAGGCTCGTGGAGGGACGCTGTTCCTTACCTTAAGGCTACTACTTATTACGCCGACAAGCGCAGTGCTCTGAACCAGCTCAGCCGCTACTGGATGGCAGAGGCTGCTTTCAGGGACGGAGACATGGAGCAGGCTCGCAGCATCTACAACGACCTTTACAACATTTCCGCACTGGACAATCGTTCGGAAGGTAAGACCCTGCCTTACAATATTGCCTACACCTATCTAAGGGAAGACAATCCGGAGCAGGCTCACAGATGGTTCCAGAAATACATCGGCACAGGGGACAAGTCCGTAAGGCGCGATGCCCTTGTCCGTATGGGAGACTGTGACTACGTTCTAAGAAACTATGCGGCGGCTGCCAAGACTTACGGCACTGCAGTTAAGGAATTCGGCAGCAACGACGATGCCTATGCCCTGTACCAGGAGGCCATGTCAGAAGGCCTGGCAGGCAAGAAGGACGCCAAACTTAAGCTTCTTGCCAAGGCGAAGGGGCTGGCTGCAGACGTTCCTTACCGCAACGAGTCTGTGTACGAGCTTGGCCGCACCTACGTTTCCCTTAACAAGAACTCAGAGGCTACGGCCTGCTATAAAGACCTGGTATCCAAGTCTAAAGATACTACCATCATCGCTCAGTCCCTTATCGGCCTTGGCATGATTGCCGTGAACGAAAAGAAGTACGAAGACGCCGCCGCTTACTACAAGAAGGTGGTTTCTGAGCTTCCGGAATCCCAGTTTACTGAAGATGCCCTGATGGCGATGGAATCCGTTTACCAGGCCATGGGCAAGAGCGAGGAATATGTCGCCTACACAGAGACTCTTGGTCCCAAAGGACAGCGCAGCGAGGCTGACAAAGAGCGAATTCTGTTTGCCGGAGCGGAGCAGACCTTCATCGCCGGTAATTACACAAAGGCCCTCTCAAGCCTGATGTCTTTCAAAGAGAAATATCCGCAAAGCGATCATTCAAGCGCAGTTGACTATTATATTGCAAACTGCTATAACAACCTGGATAATAAGGATATGGCAGTTGATACCTACAATATTGTTTTAGCTGACGAAGGTGCTTCTTACCGCGAGGCTGCCGCTGTAGAGCAGAGCCGCCTGCTGTATGGAATGGAGCGTTTTGCAGACGCATACAAGGCATACGAACTGCTGTCCAGGATAGGTAAGTTTGAAGAGAATCTGCATACCGCAAAACTTGGTATGATGGAGTCTGCCTTCAAGGCCCGTCAGTTTGATGACTGCATTGCCGCATCTGACCTTGTACTTGCAGACAAGAGCTCTGACAAGGAAGAGAAGTTAGAGGCTAAATACCTGAAGGCTAAGTCTTTGCATCAGACCAGCCAGCGCGATGCTGCGTTTAAGATTTTCAAGGAGCTGGCCGCTGATACCAAGACTTTGTATGGAGCCGAGGCTAAATTCCTAATGGTTCAGGATGCTTACGACCGAGGCAAGTTCCAGGAAGTTCAGGATCTTGTTTATGGCTTTGCACAGGCCGGCAGCGCCAGTGACTACTATCTGGCTAAGGCCTTCCTTGTTCTGGGAGACAGCTTTGCAGATCAGGAAGAGTTTGCACAGGCCAAGGCTACATTTGAGAGCCTTCGTGACGGCTACACGGCATACGGTGCCGATGACGACATCCCGGAGGCTGTCCGGATGCGTCTTGAAAAACTTGAAGAAATAACAAAAAGTGAATAAAGGGAAATGAAAAAAGTATTAGCAGCGATAGTTGTTTTTGCCGGCTTCGGCTTTGTCGCCGGCGCACAGATTGACCCTACAGTAGAGGTTTCAAGGAATTACCAAAGCACACTTAAGCTTACCCCTAAGCCTGTTCCCCAGATGGCGGTTCCGGACAGCCTTCTGCGCTTTGACCTTGACTTTGATTACTCTGTCTTTGACAGGGCCTTCAAGGGCACCGGAGACTTTAAGCCTTATCTGCTTGACCTTCAGCCGCGCCCCGACGCCTACAGGGGTAAAAAACTGTATTTAAAGGCCGGTCTGGGCTACACCCTTCATCCGGAACTGGACTTTGTCTATACCCCGGAGACAGGAAAGAACACAGAGATTAATATCTACGCCACCCACCGTTCCTACTTTGGAAAGTATAAATACCGTGTAAGTGATTTTAAGGTCTCTGACTATTCGGTTCAAACATACAATTCCGGAACTACTGTTGCAACTGATATTACCCCTGAGGATGTTGCGGCTACTCATGTCAAGGACAGAGATTGGACGGGGTATGATGCCTATACGAAAGTTGGAGTAAATGGCGCAGTTGCATTCTCTTCTTCCAGTTTATTCTTCAATGCGAATTATAAGGGCATTCATGGTAAGGATGGCATGAAGAATGCTCGTACCGGAGCGGACAATTTGGTTACATCCTTTAATGTTTTGGAATCCTTGTTGGGTTTGAGCGGGACAATTAATGACGACTTTGCTTATAATGTTGCTTTGTCGTTCAATATAGGAGGCGAAAGCTCTAAAGCGCTTGAAAAGAAGATTAACATGGTGCACTACGGAGTAGATGGCAGTTTGGTTAAAAACTTGACGGATAGTAAAATAGGCCTTGGCTTCCACTTTGAGACTTCCTCTTATACCGGAGGCGCTAAAGTAGGTAACTGGCATATTGCTCCCCGCTATCTGACTGACGTCGATGGTTTCAGGCTGAACATTGGTTTAAAGATAGGTTCTATCATTAAGTCTGACTATACTTGGTATGGCATGCCTTACAGTCCCCACAAGAGCCAGATTGTTTATCCGGATGTCCATGTTGCATGCCAAATCATTGAAGACGAAATGGAGTTCTATGCATCTGCAACCGGTGGAGATAATTTCTTCTCTTTGGAACAGATTAAGGAAGTAGACCATCTTTCCCTTCCCAAGATTACTGATAACGGGGTGGAACATTTCAATTTGAAGGCCGGACTCAGAGGAAATGCCTTCAGAGTCTTAAGGTATGATGTTTCAGCAGGCTATCGTAAGGTTTCCAGTTCTGTATTTTATGAATTGGAAAGGGCTCAGACTGAATTATTTGATTCTTATACCGTACTCCCTTATAACATTAGAAAAACTTGCTTCCACGACTTGTCTGAGGCATATTTGAATGCAAATCTAATTTATGACAGCAATCCTGTTTATATTGAGGGTAATTTGAATCTTAAGGCTCCTTCTGTAAAAATAGGGAAGAGAAGTAATGAGGAATACTTTACAAACATAATCTTTAAGCCAAGAAAGGTGACTGCAGAGATTAAAGCTATGTACGCATGGAAGAGCCGTATCCGCGGCGGTATTTCTGCAAGATTTGCTTCAAAATCTGAATTTGACGGAGAGTCTATGACCCCCGGGATGCTCAGGTATAATTTTAATACCGGTGCTGCCACCATGGAGAAAATACAGATTAAGTCCAAAGGGTATATTAACGGCTATGTAGATCTTGGCATCAACGGTGAATATACCGTCGACAGGATGGTTACAGTTTACGGCCGCATCAGCAACCTGCTGAACCAGAAGTACTACAGCAACACTTTGGTTCCGGTTTCCGGTCTTTATGCTACGTTGGGTATCATCGTTAACATGTAGAATGGTTTTTAAACCTTTTTAAGAGGTTATTTACTTTGTAAATAAGAAATTTCTTCGTATTTTTGTACGTTTTATGGGTACGCCTGTAAAACGTACATTTTTTTAATGAAATAACAGTTAAAAAAGATATGTCAGAGACAGAAGAAATCAAAGCTGCGCAGCAGGAATATTCGGCCAGCAGTATCCAGGTCCTGGAAGGACTTGAGGCGGTAAGAAAAAGACCGTCCATGTACATCGGAGATGTAAGCGAAAGAGGTCTGCATCACCTGGTATATGAGGTCGTAGATAACAGTATCGACGAAGCCATGGCCGGCTTCTGCACCAACATCACCGTAGATATCAACGAGGACAATTCCATTACCGTCAAGGATAACGGTCGTGGTATTCCTACCGGTATGCACCCCAAGGAACATCGCTCCGCACTGGAGGTAGTTCTTACAGTGCTGCACGCCGGTGGTAAGTTCAATAAGAACAGCTATAAGGTATCCGGCGGTCTGCACGGCGTAGGTGTATCCTGCGTTAACGCACTCAGTGACCTTCTCATCGCTGAGATTCACCGTGAGGGCAAGATCCACGTACAGAAGTACAGCAAGGGTAAACCCCTTACTCCGGTAGAGATCGTAGGCGACTGCTCTGACAGCGGTTCCTTCATCACCTTCCATCCGGATCCGGAAATCTTCACCCAGACAACCGTATACAAATACGAGACTCTGGCAGCCAGGATGCGTGAGCTTGCATACCTTAACAAGGGCATCAGCATCACCCTTACGGACAAACGCAACCTTGTGGACGAGTTTGTAAAGGACGAAAACGGAGATTCCAAAGCTACTGGCAACAAGATCTTCAAGAGCGAGGTATTCTATTCAGAGGAAGGCCTCAAAGAGTTCATCAAATACCTTGATGCAGGTGCAGAGGAGCTTATTCCTGAGCCCGTATGCGTAAACTCTGACAAGATTATCCCTATCGACATCGCCCTCCAGTACAACACTGGTTACAGCGAGAAGATTTACTCTTACGTAAACAACATCAACACCATAGAGGGTGGTACCCACCTTCAGGGCTTCAAAATGGGTCTGTCACGTTCCCTCAAGAACTACGCAGAAAAGAACAACCTCTTGGCTAAGCTTAAAGATCCGCTTGCGCCGGAAGACTTCCGCGAGGGCCTTACTGCAGTTATCTCAGTCAAGGTGGCCGAGCCTCAGTTCGAGGGCCAGACCAAGACTAAACTGGGTAACCCGGAGGCTACTTCAGCTGTATCCCAGGCTACATCTGCAGCCATGGATATGTATCTGGAAGAGAACCCCAAGCTTGCAAAGATCATCATAGAGAAGGTCGTTCTTGCAGCAACTGCACGTAACGCCGCCCGCAAGGCCCGTGAGATGGTGCAGCGCAAGACCGTCATGACCGGTGCAGGTATGCCCGGTAAGCTTGCAGACTGCTCTGAGAGGGATCCCGGCCAGTGCGAGCTCTTCCTGGTAGAGGGAGACTCCGCAGGCGGTACCGCAAAGCAGGGCCGCGACCGTCGTATCCAGGCTATCCTGCCGCTTCGTGGTAAGATCCTGAACGTAGAGAAAGCCGCCGGTGACCGCGCCTTCGACAGCGAGGAAATCCGCAACATCTACACCGCCCTTGGCGTTTCAGTGGCAAAAGAGGATGAGACCGGAGAAAAGAAGATGGACCTCAGCCGCCTCCGCTACCACAAGGTCATCATCATGACCGATGCCGATGTCGATGGTAGCCATATCGCAACCCTTATCCTGACCTTCTTCTTCAGGTATATGTTCGACCTCATCAAGAATGGTTATGTATATCTGGCCACACCTCCGCTCTACCTTGTAAAGAAGGGTAAGGAAGAGGTTTACTGCTGGACCGATGCTCAGCGTGCAGAGGCTACAAACCGCCTTGGCAAGGGCACCGACAAGGGTGTGACCGTACAGCGCTACAAAGGTCTTGGTGAAATGAGCGACGAGCAGCTTTGGAGCACTACCATGAATCCGGAGACCCGTCTGCTTCGCCAGATTACCATAGAAAATGCCGTAGAGGCAGAAAGAACCTTCTCTATGCTCATGGGCGACGACGTTCCGCCGCGCAGGCAGTTCATAGAGGAGAACGCACATTACGCTAACATCGACGCATAGAGTAGACGCATAGTTTATGAAAAAGATCCGGCTGCCGTCAGATATGGGCATCTACCTTTGGTTGGGACTGCTTTTCATAGTGGTCCTGATGCTCCTGCCGCGCAAAGCCCGGTTCAACTATGAGTACGAAAAAGGCGCAAAGTGGCGCTACGAGACCCTTGCGGCTGACTTTGATTTCCCAATCCTTAAGACTGCATCCCAGCTTCAGGAAGAAAAGAGTGCAGTTTCTGCGGAATCAAGGCTCTGCTACAAATACGACCACGACGTTGTAAGGCAAGCTCTTACAGAGGCTGAAAAGCTTACTATAGAGCCGCAGATGCGCGGACAGCTGGTAGAACTGATTTCTGAGATCTACAGCCGCGGTGTTATCGATGCTTCCCAGCTTCCTCACGACGTAAAGGTTGTAATGATCCGCAAGGACAAGCATTACGAAGAATGCGTGGCCTCCGAAATCTACACTCCCACATCGGCCTGCAATGCCCTGTACGAGAAGATGTTCGTCATGAATCCCTCTTCCGTAAACCTGGACATGGAGCTGAACAAGAGTGGCGCCTATGACCTTATTACCCCCAATCTGAAAAGGGATCAGGAAGGAGAAATGCTGCTGCAGTCCTACAAGGGCAGTGAGGCGGTTTCTCCTACCATGGGCTATATTTCTGCAGGTCAGGTGATTATAGAGCACGGAGAAACCATTTCTACCAAGGCATACCAGCTGCTGGAGTCCTATAAGGCGGAATACAGCCGCAGCGTGGGTTATTCAGGCCCCAGGTTCTTGCTCTGGCTGGGCAATGGCCTGATTGCCTTCATCTTCTGTGTGATGGTGTTCCTGGCCATAGTTTACTGCAATCCGTCAGTATTCGCAAACCGGGCCAAGTTCCTGTACCTGCTGTTCATCATAGCACTTGCTTTTACAGGCTCGCTGCTGATAGGCCGTGCCCGTACAGCATACCTTTTCATTGCACCATTCACCCTGTTCTGCCTGTATCTGCTGCCGTATTTCAAAAAGAGCCTCGTGGCCCTTCTATACTGCATCGTACTACTGGTCATCCCTCTGTTCGTTACCGGCGGATGGGAGGTTTACATGGTGTATCTGGTAGCCGGTACGGTAACCATCATCGCCTTTGACCGCATTACCAAGAGCTGGCATCAATTCATTATGGCCCTGTGCGTCTTTGCGTCGATGATGCTGACATACATTGCCTTCAGGCTGATTGAGGGAACGATAGGGGACTTTTCTGCCGATCATATCATCTTCCTTGCGCTTGGCGCCTTCCTTCCGGTGGCCGGTTATCCGCTCATCTTCCTTATGGAAAGAATGTTCGGCATGGTGTCCGCTTCCCGCCTTGAAGAATACAGCGACCCCAGCAACAAGTTGCTTCAGGAGCTGTCACTGAAGGCTCCCGGAACCTTCCAGCACAGCCTGGCAGTCATGAATATGGCAGATGCAGTTGCACGCAGCATTGACGCAAATGTGCCTTTGGTACGCGCCGGAGCTATGTATCATGATATCGGCAAAATGGCCAATCCGCTTTGCTTCATAGAGAACGAGACCCTTGGTGCCAAGTACCACCAGAACCTTACTACCAAGCAGAGCGCAGAGGCTATACTGAGGCACGTACCTGACGGTTTGGAAATCGCCCGCAAGTACAAGCTGCCCCAAATTATTTGCGAGTTTATTGAAACTCACCACGGAGTATCCTGCACAGGATATTTCTATTCAAAATATGTAAACGAGGGCGGTGACCCTGCAAACAAGTCTGACTTCATGTACAAGGGCCGTAAACCCTGGACCAAGGAGCAGGCTATCCTCATGCTCTGCGACAGCATAGAGGCGGCGTCCCGCACACTTAAAGAAAACAGCCCGGAGGTTTTCGAAGCATTTGTAGAGAAGATGGTAAGGGCAAAGATGGACGACGGTCAGCTTGACAACTGCAAGCTTACCATAAAGGAACTTGTGACAATTAAATCCGTGCTGAAGGATTATCTTGGCAGGCTTTATCATGCAAGAATCGTCTATCCGGCAAGTAAATAATAATAACATCAACAATAAATTATGAACATCGTTAAAAATCAGATCGACGACCTGAACTATCAGGTAACAATGGAGATTGCGGCAGAAGATTACCAGCCCGCAGAGAAGAAAAGGCTTGCAGAGCGCAAGCGCAACGCAGATTTCAAAGGTTTCAGAAAAGGTATGGCTCCTATGAGCCTTATCCAGAGGGTTTATGGAGAACAGGCACTCGCAGAGGCAGTAAACGACGTTATCTCTGACAGCCTCAATAACTTTATCAAAGAGAACAACATTCACGTGGTTGGCGAGCCCCTGGCAAGCGAAGACCAGCCGGAGAACGACTGGAAGAGCGGCAACACCTTCACCTTCAAGTTCGACATTGCACAGACCCCTGAACTCACCTTCGAGGTAGGTAAAGAGGACAAGGTTCCCGTTTACAACATCGAGGTTACAGAGGTTGCAAAGAAGGAAATGAAGGAGAACATGCTCAAGCAGAGCGGTTCCATGCAGGACGGTGAGGTTGCAGGTGAGGAAGACTTCGTCATCGCCAACCTTTCCAACGGTGAAATCAACGCAGAGGATGTTTACATCGCCGTTCGCAACGTAGAGGGCAAGGCTCACGCCAAGTTCGTGGGTTGCAAGAAGGGTTCCAAGCTTACCATCGACATCAACGAGGCCTTCAGCAACGAGACCGACCGTGCTGCCATGATCAAGGTTAACAAAGACCAGCTTGCTAACATCGACCCTAAGTTCAAGGCCGAAATCAAGACCGTTAAGACCTTCGTTCCCGCAGAAGAGAACCAGGAAACCTATGACCGTCTCTTTGGCAAGGACAGCGTTCACAATGCAGAGGAATTTGACAAGGCAGTAGAGGCTCGTCTTGCAGAGAACTACAAGCAGGAGGCTGACTACCGTCTTGGCAAGGACGTTCGTGACTATCTTGTAAAGAAGGCTGACATCAAACTTCCCGAGGCCTTCCTTAAGAGGTGGCTGTACAAGGTTAACGACGGCAAGTTCACCATGGAGGACATTGAGAAAGAGTTCGATATGTTCCTTGCAGACTTCCGTTGGCAGCTTGTACGCGAGTACCTTATGAAGAAATACGACCTTAAGGTAGAGGATAAGGACATCCACGAGGCTGCAGAGGCTTACGTTGCATATCAGTATGCAATGTACGGCATGGGCAATGTTCCCCAGGAAATGATTCACGAGGCTGCTCACCGCATCATGGCTGACGAGCGTCAGATGCGTCAGATAGAGGAGAACGTAGAGGACCAGAAAGTTCTTACCGCTGTTAAGGCTGTGATTTCTACCACCAAGAAGAAGATTTCAGTAGAGAAATTCAGAGAGCTTAAATAATAACTATGTCCAAGAACGAATTCCAGAAATTCGCGAATCAGGGTTGCGGCATTTCGTCCACGACCCTGAATCGTTATCAGGCTGCGGTTGACAGTTACATCAACCCGACCATCATAGAGGAGCGCAAGCTCAATGTTGCCAGCATGGATGTATTCAGCCGTCTTATGATGGACCGAATCATCTTCCTTGGCGTGCCCATCAATGACGATGTAGCTAATATCATCCAAGCCCAGTTGCTTTTCCTTGCTGCGCAGGATAATACAGCCGACATCACCATGTATCTGAACACCCCCGGTGGCAGTGTATCCGCCGGTCTGGCAATTTATGACACCATGCAGCTGGTAGAACCTGATGTTGCTACCATCTGCACCGGCATGGCCGCTTCCATGGGATCCGTTCTGCTTTGCGCCGGTGCCAAGGGCAAGCGTTCCGCACTGCCTCATTCACGCGTGCTGATTCATCAGCCGCTGGGTGGCGCACAGGGCCAGGCATCGGACATCCTCATTGCCGCAAAGGAGATTGAAAAGACCCGTACAGAGCTGTACAACATTATCTCCCAGCACAGCGGACAGCCTTTCAAGAAGGTGTTCGCAGATGCAGACCGCGACTATTGGATGACTGCACAGGAAGCCAAGGACTACGGTATGGTAGATGAGGTTTTGACTCGTAAAATCAAGTAAGAGTGGCTAAAAAGACCAATAAGCCCGGACGGTTCTGCATGTTTTGCGGCCGGCCGGAAGGGGAGGCGCCCATGCTTCTGCAGGGTCTGGGGGATGCTTGCATCTGCCTGGATTGTGTAAAGATGGCGTCTGATTATGTGAAGGAGATGTCGGCAGGCAAGGGTGCTGCGTCCAAGATTGACGTTGCCAAGGAGCCTAAGCCGGTAGAGATCAAGGCTTTTCTGGACAATTATGTAATTGGACAGGACCGTGCCAAGAAGCAGCTTGCTGTGGCTGTTTACAACCACTACAAGAGGCTTAGCCATAACTTCGATGCCAAGAAGGAAGACGACGTAGAGCTGGAGAAATCCAACATACTTATGGTAGGTCCTACCGGAACGGGTAAAACCTTGATGGCCAGGACTATAGCTCGTCTTTTGGACGTTCCGTTCACTATTGTGGACGCTACTGTCCTTACAGAGGCCGGCTATGTGGGAGAGGATGTAGAGAGCATACTTACCCGTCTTCTTGAAGAGGCTGACTTCAATGTGGCCAAGGCCGAGCGCGGCATTGTGTTTATTGACGAGATTGACAAGATCGCCCGTAAGAGCGACAATCCTTCAATAACCCGCGACGTTTCCGGTGAGGGCGTTCAGCAGGCAATGCTTAAGCTTCTGGAAGGCAGCATTATTAACGTACCGCCTAAGGGCGGCCGCAAGCACCCTGAGCAGGAGTTCATCCATGTAAACACCCAGAATATACTGTTTATCTGCGGCGGCGCCTTCGAGGGTATAGAGCGCAGGATTGCGCAGAGGCTTAACACTCAGGTGATTGGCTTTAACAATTCCGGACGCAAGCAGGTAGATAAAGAGAATCTTCTGCAGTATGTGAACGCACAGGATATGCGCGCCTACGGCCTTATTCCTGAGATAATTGGCCGTCTGCCGGTTATCACATATCTGGACAAGCTGGACAGGGAAGCCCTTAAGCGCATCCTTACAGAGCCTAAGAACGCCGTTCTTAAGCAGTACGAGAAACTCTTCCAGATGGATGGAATCAAGTTGCAGACAGACCCTGAAGTCCTGGACCTGATTGTAGATACATCAATATCCAACAAATTGGGAGCCAGGGGTTTGCGTTCTATCTGCGAGCAAATCTTCGATGAGGCCATGTTCGAGGCACCGTCCTCTGAAAAGAAGACGTTCCACGTAACTCTGGCTTATGCTAAAGAAAAGCTGAAGAATTCTATTTCATAATAAACAGCAGATCGGCACCATCTTTAATGTCTTCGTACTTAAGGGTGGTGCTTTTCATTTTAACTCCGTTAAGATAAACGGCCTTGACCAGTACATGGTCCGGAGCCCAGTTCTTGGTACGTACGGTCAGGGTGCCGCCGTCAGAAAGACGGACCTTTACGCCGGGCAGGCAAGGCGAGCCAAGCTCGTACTCATTGCTGCCGGGGCACAGAGGATAGAAGCCAAGGCAGTTGAATATGTACCAGGCACTCATCTGGCCGCAGTCGTCGTTGCCGCTAAGGGCATCGGGAGTATTGCCGTAGAAATGGTCGGCTACGTAACGTACCCATTTCTGGCACTCCTGGGGCTTGCCAAGCTTATTGTACAGATACAGCACATGGTGGCAGGGCTCGTTGCCGTGCCAATAGCCGCCGATACGGCCCCAGATGTCGTGCGCACCGGGGATATCGTCACTCATTTCAAGCTTGAAAATGCTGTCCAGACGGTCGCATAGGAACTTTTTGCCGGCAATGTCCATGTAGTCCTCGAAGGCATGGGGCACTGTCCAGGTGTACTGCATGGTAAAGCCTTCAGTTATGTCTCCCCAGCCGTTAACTGAGCCGGGGCCCTGGTAGGCGATAGGGGCGAACGGGGTGCGCCAGTTGCCTTGGGAGTCGCGTCCGCGCATGTATTTGGTCTCCGGGTCAATCAGGTTGCGATAGTTCTGGCTGCGCTTAAAGAAGAATTCATAGTCTTCCTGATGGCCCAGAAGCTTTGCGGCCTGGGCTATGCACCAGTCGTCGTAGGCATATTCAAGGGTTTTGGAAACGGATTCATCTTCTTTGTCGAAGGGAACGTAGCCAAGCTGTGTGTATTCCGGCAGACAGTCGTAATTGGGGTTTGTGGCGGTGGCCTTCATGGCCTGGTATGCCCGCTCGTAGTCGAAGCCCTTAACGCCCTTTACCATCATGTCGGCAAGTACAGAAACGGCATGGTAGCCTATCATGCACCAGGTCTCTCCGCCGTAGAAGGACCAGATTGGCAGCATGTGCTCTGTGCTCTTGTCGTAATGCTCCAGCATAGAGTTGGCAAGATCTGCCTGCAGCGGCTTGTTAATCAGGTTCAGAAGCGGATGGAAGGCCCTGTAAGTGTCCCAAAGAGAGAAGGTCGTATAGTTTGTAAAGCCATTTGCCGTGGCGATGTTTCCGTCATGGGCACGGAAGCGGCCGTCAATATCCTGGAACAGGAAGGGATGCAGGGCGGTGCGGTAAACGCTTGTGTAGAAGGTCTCCTTGTCTTTTTGGTTGCATTCAGGGGCCAGTTCGTAGCGGGCCAGCTCTGCCTCCCAAAGTGCGACTGCGTCGCGGCGTACGGCTTCGAAGTCCTTGCCTTCCAGCTCTTTAAGGTTCTTTAATGCACCATCGGTACCGGTGGCGGAAACGGCAACCTTTATTTCAAGCTGCTGGCCTTCGGTGGTAGGGAAGTAGATGCAAGCCTTAAGGCCTGTACCCCATGTTTCCTTGCTGCTGCGAAAGCGGCTGGTATTGTAGATTACCGGCTTGCCTTCCTTATATATCATGAAGTCTTTGACGGGCTGCGGGAAACGGGCTGCAAAATGTACGTATCGGTTTGGATTCCAGCCATTTACAATCTTGCTTCCTACAATAGTATAGTCGTCCACAATGCGAATGGAAGACCATACGCACTTCCACCTTAGGGTGTGGGCCAGGTCTATCATCACCATGGAGGTGTCACGGGCAGGATAGGTGAAGCGGATGATGCCGCTGCGCGCTGCTGCGGTAAGCTCGGCCTTTACTCCGTGGTCCGGCAGGAATACGGTGTAGTAGCCGGGACTGGCAGCCTCTGTATCGTGGCTGAAGGTAGATTCGCCTTTGCCCGGTACGAACATGAAGTCTCCAAGATCAGGGATGCCTGTTCCGCTAAGGTGGGTAAGGCTGAAGCCCATGATTGTGGGCTTTGTGTACTTGTAGCCTGCGGCAACATCGTAGTCGTAGTCGTCTGTGTCCGGGCTTATCTGTATGCCTCCGAAGGGAACCTGTGCGCCAGGATAAACGTTACCGAAGCCGGCTGTCCCTACAAAGGGGTTTACATACTGAGTGTTCTGTGCAAAAAGGCTGGCCGTGAGGAAGAGGCCTGCAATAGCTGAATAGAGGGTTTTCATATTATTTGTGTCTGCTTGACATTACGAATTCAAGGCTACCGCCTTGTAGCAGCTGCTTGTGCGTAAGGAATTGATTCTTAATTGTTTGTCCGTTAAGCTTGACTGCCTTTACAAAGCGGTTTTTGTCGCTTACTCCGGTGGCTTTGATCTCCAGCGTCTTTCCGTTAGGGAGATTAAGTTTGGCGTAGGGGATATAAGGCGCTCCTAATACATATTGGTCGGTGCCGGGGCAGACAGGATAGAAGCCCAGGGCAGAGAATATGTACCAGGCGCTCATCTGGCCGCAGTCGTCGTTGCCGCCCAGGCCGCGGATCTCCGGCTTGTAAAAGCGGTTCATTATCTCTCGCAGCCAGTACTGGGTTTTCCAGGCCTGCTTTGTCCATGCGTAAAGATAGGGGATATGATGGCTGGGTTCGTTGCCGTGAACATAGCCGCCAAGCAGGCAGTCAGCTGTTATGTCTTCATTGTCTGCGTAGCAGTATTCCGGAAGATTGCTGCCAAAAAGGTCGTCCAGGTTGGCGATGAACTTTTTCTCTCCTCCCATAAGGTCGATAAGGCCGGGAACGTCCTGCGGAACGTGGAATGAGAAGTTAAGGGAGTTGCCTTCTATGAAGCCCATTCCAACCGTTTGTTTTACGTCAAAATCCTGCTTGAAACTTCCGTCAGCGTAGCGCGGGCGGGCCAGGCCAAGAGCTGTATCAAAGGTATTTTTATAGTAAGAGCCTCGCTTGAAGTATTCCTGTGCAACAGCCTTATTACCAAGTGCTTGCGCTGCTGCTCCGATGCTCCAGTCGTCGTATGCGAATTCAAGAGTATTGCTGGCCGCAGTGGATGTTTTTTCAAGCGGAACATAGCCCAGTTTCATGTACTCTCCAAGTCCGTCGTACCAGGGAGTGGTGGATGTTGCAACCATGGCCTCCAGTGCTTTTTCTCCATCGACGGAAAGTCCTTTTACAATTGCATCGGCAAGAACGGAGACGCTGTGATAGCCGGTCATGCACCAGTTCTCGTTGGCCATATGGCTCCAGATTGGCAGCATGTGATGGGCGCTCTGCTCGTAGTGCTTAAGCATGGACTCTATCATGTCCTCTGCCTGCTTAGGCTTCATCAGAGCCAGGAAGGGGTGCTCTGCGCGGTAGGTATCCCACAAAGAGAAAACGGTGTAGTTGGTAAAGCCTTCAGCCTTGTGAAGCTCGTGGTCCAGGCCACGGTAAAGGCCATCAACGTCCATGTAAACGGAAGGGTTTATCATGGTATGATAAAGGCTGGTGTAGAACATTGTTTTTTCTGCATCTGTGCCTTCTATCTCTATGCAGTCCAGCTCCTTTTCCCAGGCAGCAACGGCCTCTGAATGGATTTGGTCGAAGGATTTGCCTTCTGTCTCTGCCCTAAGGTTCTTAAGCGCACCGCTTGTTCCGGTGGCGGAGATACCAACTTTTACGGTAAGCTGCGGCGCCTCTGCTGTATTGAACTTGAACCAGGCCACTACCTTGCGTCCGGCCATTTCAGGGAAGTTCTTGTAGCCGCTGTATCCGCCGCGATAGTAAACTGGAGCCTTGTCTTTGTATCCGTATTCCAGGATAGGCTGTGAAAACTCTATTGCAAAATAAGTATAGTTTGTGCGGGCCCAGCCGTTGGTTATGCGGTAGCCGGTAACAAGGGTGGGGCTTTCTACGCGAACCTCTGCCCAAAGAGTTTTTCCGTCGTAATTGTATATACCGTGGTCAAGGTCCATAACCACGTGACCATCAGCCCCTTTAGGGTAGGTATAGCGATGCACTCCGACCCTTTTAGTGGCGGTAAGCTCTGCCAATATGCCGTAGTCTTGCAACTCTACGCTGTAATAGCCGGCCGATGCAGTTTCTTTGCTGTGGTCGATGCGGCTGCGGTAACCTTCTTCCGGATGCTCCGCTGTCCCGGAGTTAATCTGAACCTCTCCGGTACCGGGCATAAGAAGAATGTCTCCAAGGTCAGAGTGTCCTGTTCCGCTGAAGTGCGTATGGCTGAATCCCACAATTGTAGAGTCTGTGTACTGATAGCCGGCGCAATACTCGTAGGTGCGGGGCTGGTACTTTCCCTGTATGTTGTGAGGAATCATTTCTGTGTCAGGAGACAACTGTACTCCGCCAAACGGCACGCAGGCTCCCGGGAAGGTATGTCCCATTCCTGCTGTGCCGATGAACGGATTAACGTACTGGGTGTGTTGGGCTTGCAGGGGAAGCACCGCTGCAAGCAGACTTACGGCTATTGTAAATAACTTCATTTTTTAATAGTACTGATAGAACAGGGCGATTGATTCCATGCCGGCGAAGAACTGGCGAAGCAGGTAGCTCTCGTTGGGGGAGTGGATTGTGTCGCGTTCCAGACCGAAGCCCATAAGAAGGGGATCGATGCCAAGGATTTGCTGCATCTCTGCCAATACGGCGATGCTGCCGCCTCCGCGGGAAGGAACGGGCTCGATTCCGTACACCTCTGCCATTGCCTTTGAAGCAGCCTGGAAGGCCGGGGAGGAAATGGGAATCAGGAAGCCGTTGCCGCCCTCGCAGGGCTTGACGTCAACCTTTACGTAAGGGGGAGCAATTGCCAGGAAGTGCTTTTTGAAGAGTTCTGTGATCTTGGCGCTAAGCTGGTTTGGAACAAGCCTCATTGATATCTTGGCGTGAGCTACCGAAGGCAGTACGGTCTTGGCACCGACTCCTGTGTAGCCGCCCCAGATGCCGCATACGTCAAGGCAGGGACGTATTCCGGTGCGTTCCATGGTGGTGTAGCCCTTTTCTCCCTTAACCTCTTTAATATCAAGGAATTCCTTGTATTCTTCAAGGTCGAAGGGAGCGCGTGCAAGCTGGGCCCTGTCTGCGGCGGAAAGCTCTACAACATCGTCATAGAAACCGGGTATGGTAACACGGCCGTCCTTGTCAATCAGGGACGAAATCATGTCGCACAGGGTATTGATAGGATTGGCGACCGCACCGCCGTAGTGGCCGGAATGAAGGTCCTTGTTAGGGCCGGTGACGGTAACCTCCAGATAGGCCAGTCCACGCATTCCGCAGTTGATTGAAGGCACGTTGTCCGATATCATGGTGGTGTCGGAAACAAGGATTACATCGGCGGCCAGAAGGTCCTTATGCTCGCGGACCCATGCAGGCAGGCTGCCGCTGCCAATTTCTTCTTCGCCCTCGAAAACGAACTTGACATTGTGGTGCAGTTTACCGCTGCGGAGCATGAACTCAAAGGCCTTCAAATGCATGAAAAGCTGGCCTTTGTCGTCGTTGGCGCCGCGGCAGTAGATGGCCTCCTCGCCGGTATTGGGATCCTTGGCTATAACGGGCTCGAAGGGGTCTGTACGCCATTTTTCCAGCGGCTCCGGCGGCTGAACGTCATAGTGGCCGTAAACAAGTACCGTCTTGTAAGACGGATCCAGTATCTTCTGCCCGAATACTACCGGATTTCCTGCAGAAGGGTAAACCGCTGCCTGGTCGGCACCGGCCTGCAGAAGCAGTTCTACAAGCCTCTCGGCACATTTCTGCATGTCGCCTTTGTGCTCCGGCTTGGCGCTGATGGAAGGGATCCTCAACAATGAGAAAAGTTCGTCGTAAAACCTCTCTTTATTCTCTTTGATGTATTGTTTCATAGTTCTATGTTGTTTTACAGGTTGTTGTCAAAGAATATGGTGACTTTGTCCATAAGATGAACGCGATGCCTGCCTCCTACGTTGTGCTCTGCACGGGGATAGGGGAAGTAATCCAGCTGGATGTTGTGCTCTATGCACTCCTGAACAAAGCTAAGGCTGTGCTCCCAGACGCAGGTGTTGTCAATGGCGCCCTGGCAGATGAGCAGCTTGCCCTTAAGGTTTTTAGCCTTATTGATGAGGCTGGTCTGGGCAAAGCCGTCGGGATTGGTGGCAGCAGTTTCCATGTAACGCTCTCCATACATGATTTCATACCACTTCCAATCGATAACCGGTCCGCCGGCAACGCCAACCTTGAAGACGTCGGGATAGGTGGTCATAAGCGATATGGTCATGAAGCCGCCATAGCTCCATCCGTGCACGCCGATGCGCTCTGAATCTACCCACGGCAGACGTTTAAGCATGTCGATGCCGACCATCTGATCTTCCATCTCTGCCTTGCCGCAGTATTTGTGAATGGCCTGCTCATACTCCAGACCGCGGTTCTGTGTACCTCTGTTGTCCATTACGAATACGACATAACCCTTCTGGGCCATAAGGAGCTCCCAGGGGCGAACGCCGCCAAGCCAGGTGTCCTGAACCATCTGTGAATGGGGACCTCCGTAAACGTAAACAACTACAGGATACTTCTTTGCGGGGTCGAAGTCGGCCGGCTTGAAGAGCCTGTACCAGTTCTCGTATTTGCCGTCTGCGCTGGGCACTGTGCCAAAATCGACTTCGCCGGTATGCCACTCGGTAAGAGGATTGTCGGCCTTGCCGGACTCAAGCACTTTACCATCAGCAAGGGAAACGACTTTGAAGGCGGTGGGGCTGCTGAAGGATGAATAATAATCAAGCAGATATTTGCCATCGGGTGCAAAGAAGAAGTTGTGCCAGCCGCGCTCGGTGGTAAGGCGTGCGGGCTTGCCAATCTTTGAATTGGCGGCAGAAACAGCTTTGCGGCCCTTTGCAGGGGTGATTTCAACCTTGAATAGATGATTCTCTACAGGCGAAACTTCTGCAGAAGTATAATAAACTGTATTGCCGAATACTTTCTGGAGATCTACGTCTGCGGCAACATTTGTAATCCTGCGGACAGTACCAAGGGTGTCGCAAAGATAAAGGCTGCGATAGTTGTCGCGGGTAGCAATCCTGTAAATGAAATGGTAATTGCTGCCGATGAACTTAAGCGGGTCAAGCGGCTCTACGTATTTGTCGCTGTGCTCTGACAGTATGGTACGTACAAAACTGCCGTCAGCGGCGCGGTACTGGTTAAGGTTCATGTTCTTCTGACTGCGGTCAAGTACAAGTACAAAGATGTTCTTGCTGTCCGGGCCCCAGGAGATGTTGGTAAGGTAACGGTCAGGACCGAAATCGGTCACGTCAAGATAAACGGTCTTCTGGGTATTGATGTCGTAGATTCCAAGGCTGATGCGCTCTGAATCCATACCGTTCATCGGGTATTTAATGGCCTTAAGACTGCCTGTACGCGTTGTAATGTCCAGCAGCGGGAATTCGGTCACCAGAGATTCGTCCTTGCGGTAAAAGGCTACTTTCTGCTGGTCAGGAGAAAAAAAGATGCCGTTGGTTATGCCAAACTCATTGCGGCTAACTGATGTTCCGTAAGAAATGTTGGGGTCTCCGGCGGGGGCTACGCAAACGCCGTTAATGACGAGCTCGCTTCCGGTCTTAATGTCAAGAGCCGGTTTGTCGTCGGAATTAAAGCTTATTCCCTTGTCTTTAAGCTCTTTAAGTTTATTTGATATAAGTTTGAATGAAGGATATCCGGCCCTTTTCAGGATAACATCCTCCATGGTGAACTGTTTGCCCTCAGGGTTGGCGGGAACTACGTCCTTTACGCCTTCCTGGGCCATGGCTGCCGTACATGAGATAACGGCCAGGATTATGCTTAACTTCTTCATTATCTGATAGGTTTTTCAGGATTAAGGCCCCAGCCTGTCATTGTTGCAACGTAGGGGATAAGTACCATGGCTTTCTTCTTGTGACCCTCGTAGTTGGGGTGGAAGCTGGCGCCAAGGTCGTCGTCGGAATTGTGTACATAGGGGCAGAGAACTGCGAAGGAAACCTTGCGCAGGCCGCATTCATTTGCAACCTCGCTGATGTATTCTGCCATAAGGAAATCGTTCTTGCCGGCTACGCAAAGTATGGGGTGAGCCTCGCCGTAAGCCTCTTTAATCTTGCCAAGAAGGATTTTGTAGTTCTCCTGGAACATGCCTTTAGACGGCTGACGTCCGGTAGAGAAGTCATTGGTGCACAGATAGATAACGGTAATGTCCGGCTTAACTGAAGCAGTGCTGGCGTCGTAGCGGGAATCGCGGTCCATATCGTAGGCCTGGCTGTAGCGCTCGGGCATGTACCAGCCCTTCACGTTGTCATTGTAGTTGCGGGCGATACCGAAGCCTGAATGGGCAACCAGTATGCATTCTGCGTCAAAGTAGCGTGCTACGATGTTGCAGTAGCTCTTGTTGCAGTTTTCTGTTTCCGGTTTGAAGGGATCTGTCTTTACTGAATTCTCTGAACCGTAGCCGCAGGTATAGGAATCACCTACGAATTCTATTGCGCGCGGGCGGACAGCGTCAGCCTCAAGCAGGCTGCCGTTTACCAGCACCTTCTGGAAGGTGGTCTTACCTTGTTCGCCTTCTGTCCTTTTTTGCAGGGTGATCTGGTGAACGCTGTCTTTACGGGCATTTTTCTTGCCGCACAGGGCCAGGATTTCTTCTTTTGCAAGCAGTACGATGGTAGTGTCGGTTCCTGTTACGGTAACAATTTTGTCCGGCTCGTTCCAGGTTTCTTTGTCCAGCCACAGGTTGTAGTAGTTCTTTTTTGTGTCTGAAACCTTGATGGCAAGGCCGTCGCCGGCAAATTTGATGCGGGCGTAAATACCTGTCCAGTCGCCGCTTACCTGATCTCCCTGGGCGATAGCCCTTCCTACCCAGACAATCTTGCTGTCAGATGCAGGATATTCGTTAACGGGTGTTTGTGCTTTGGCCTGAGAAGCCATTGACAGCATCAGTGCCGATGCCAAAAGAATGGTGATTCGTTTCATATAAGTAATTATTTGTTGCGATTTTTATGGCCCTGCGGCCGTTCATCTCACAAATATAATCTTTTTTATTTCTATATTTGCATATAAACATTTGAATAATGTACCCTTTAAGTGTAATAGAAAACCTGCATCATTTGGATCAGGAAGTTACGGCAGCAATCAACTCTTTGCACGTGCCCGCCACCGACTTTATTTGGCTGATGTTGTCAAATAAGAAGATATGGATACCCATGTATCTGATTATCATCGGCTTTATGTTCTGGAGGCTCGGGTGGAAGCGCGCCCTGATCGTAGTCCTGACCTGTGCCATGACCTTCTTGTTCTGCGACCAGATAGCCACTTTCATACAGTTTCTGGTTAAAAGGGAAAGGCCGGACGTAGATGCGGAGATGGCCGGACGTGGCATGCACTTCCTTGAACCGGTATACAAAAAATATATATACGGTTTCTTCTCTGCCCACGCCGCCAATGCCATAGGCTTTGCAGTTTGCTCCTGGTTGGGCTTTAAAAACGACAGAAGCGTATTGTACAGGCACTATGCCTGGTTCATCTTCATATGGGCCATACTGGTTGGCGTAAGCCGTATCTTTGTGGGCAAACACTTCTTCGGGGACGTATTGGTCGGCTTCCTTGTAGGCGCTCTTGCCGGCCTCTGCTTCGGCCTTATCGGCCAGTGGATAATCAAGCGCTACCGGCTGTATAAAAAATAGTCATTATGTCTTGTCACGATCATAATTGCGGATGCCAGGTTCACCATCACGAACACGAGCATGGCTTGAAAGAGCAGATTGTGCTGATTGCCGCGTCTGCCGTACTTCTGGTCGCTGCCGTAATAATTGAAAAAAGCTGCAATCTGGCTACCTGGCAGCTGCTTCTGGTGTATATGGTCCCTTATCTTGTGGCGGGCCACGACACTCTTAAAGAAGCCCTGGAAGGCGTTCTGCACGGGGATATGTTCAACGAGCATTTCCTTATGTCGATAGCTACCATCGGCGCCCTTTGCATTGGCTTTCTGCCCGGTATGGAAACCCAGTTTCCGGAGGCCGTGTTCGTTATGCTCTTCTTCCAGGTAGGCGAGCTGTTCGAGGGTTATGCAGAAGGCCAGAGCCGCAAGAGCATCGCTCATCTTATGGATATCCGTCCCGATACTGCTAACGTTATCCGTGACGGCAAAATAGTTACCGTCAGTCCGGAAGAGGTCAAGGTAGGGGAGATTATAGTTGTTACTTCCGGCGGTAAGATTCCTCTGGACGGTATTATCGTAGATGGTACGTCCGCCCTTAATACTGCCGCGTTGACGGGCGAAAGCATGCCCCGTGACGTTGCAGTTGGCGACGAAGTTATCTCCGGCTGCATCAACCTGTCAGGCGTTCTTCAGATCCGCACTGTCAAGACTTTTGGAGAGAGCACAGTTTCCAAGATAATAGAACTTGTAGAGAACTCTGCAGAGCGTAAGTCAAACAGCGAGGCCTTTATTACCCGATTTGCGCGCGTGTACACTCCTATAGTTGTATTCGCGGCCATTGCGCTGGCAGTTCTGCCCCCGCTTTTTAGCGGAGCCTTTGCAGCCACTTTCCCCACCTGGCTTGGCCGCGCCTTGGTTTTCTTGGTTGTGTCCTGCCCCTGCGCCCTTGTAATCAGTGTTCCGCTGACCTTCTTCGGCGGCATCGGCGGCGCCTCAAGACAGGGCATCCTGGTTAAGGGTGGCAACTTCATTGACGCACTTTCAAAGGTGAAAACGGTTGTCTTTGATAAGACCGGAACTCTTACAGAGGGTAAGTTTACCGTAGAGGCCGTTCACCCGGAGGTTTACGACGAGAAGCATATCCTTCATCTTGCCGCTCATGTAGAGCATTTCTCTACCCATCCTATTGGTGCTGCCCTTCGCGACGCCTTCCCGGAGGAGGCTACTGATAGTTGTAAAACAGCTGAATATCAGGAATTTGCCGGTGAGGGAATATCTGCTAAGGTAGGGGAGTTGAAGGTCTTTGTGGGCAATACCAAACTGATGGCCCGTGCCGGTGTGCAGTGGCATGACTGCCATTGCAAGGGCACCATAATCCATGTCGCTATCGACGGCCTGTATGCCGGACATATCGTCATTAATGATAAGATCAAAGAGGACAGTCCTGCTACTGTATGCATGCTTGCCGACCTTGGCGTGGACAGGTTGGTTATGCTTACCGGGGACAAGGCCGATGTCGCTGGTGATATTGCTGCTAAAATCGGCATTAATGAATATTATGCAGAGCTGCTTCCTGCCGGTAAGGTAGAGTACGTAGAAAAGCTTCTGGCCCAGTGCCATGGCAAGGGCCTTCTGGCCTTTGTTGGGGATGGTATAAATGATGCTCCGGTTCTGTCCAGGGCGGATATTGGTATTGCTATGGGTGCCTTGGGTTCCGATGCTGCCATCGAGGCTGCGGATGTTGTCCTTATGGATGACAAGCCTTCAAAGATTGCTGCTGCAATCCGTATTGCACGCCGCACCATTGCCATCGCCAGACAGAATGTCTGGTTCGCTATTGGTGTTAAGCTGGCGGTGCTGGTTCTTGCTGCCATTGGCCTTGGAACTATGTGGATGGCTGTTTTTGCCGATGTCGGTGTCACCGTCCTTGCAGTTCTTAATGCAATGAGATCTCTCTCCTCCCGAAGGGCATAGGCTGAGTTGAAAAGGTCTTGTGGAAAATATTCTTAATTGTAACTACCGATTTGCCGGAAGATTAATTTTTATACAAAAAAACGAATTGTTTATTAGATGTATTTAGTAAATTTGCGCCGTCAAATTATTTAATACGGAATGAGAACAATCTTCACAGGAGCCAAGGTAATCTTCCCTGGCGAAATCAGGGGTGGTCTTGCAGTAGTTTGCCAGGATGGCAAGATATCTGATATACTGCAGGAGCAGGAGTTAGGAGAGAATGTAGAAACAATTGATTGTCAGGGACTTTATCTGTCTCCTGGCTTCGTTGATATTCACGTTCACGGCGGTGGCGGATTCGGATTTATGGACGGCACGGCAAAGGCTATCGACGGTGCTGCAAAATTCCATCTTGCACACGGAACAACCGCTATCGTCCCCACAACACTCACCAGTCCGGACGAAGAACTTTATCAGGTATTCGATGCATATCGTCAGGTAAAGGCTTCAAATCCTGCATATACCTTGCTTGGTATTCATCTTGAGGGTCCTTTCCTGAATCCCGCAAAATGTGGTGGCCAGGATCCCGCCTTCCTTTCAAACCCTGACCTGAAGCGTGCAAAGGAAATCCTTTCCCATTCAGATGATATACTTCGCTGGAGCATAGCTCCTGAGCTTCCCGGAGCCCTTGAACTTGGTACTATGCTGTCCAGGATGGGAATCGTCTCTTCAGTTGCACATACCAACGCCTCATATCATCAGGTAGAAGCTGCTATGTTTGCAGGCTTCTCACTTATGACCCATTTCTACTCTGCGATGTCAGCATGCTACAAGGTAGGCTGCTACCGCGTTCCGGGTGCCGTAGAAGCAGGATATCTGCTTGACGGCCTGTCAGTAGAGATGATAGCAGACGGTAAGCATCTGCCCAAGGAAATCCTTCGTATGGTATGGAAGTTCAAGGGTGCGGACAGGACAGCCCTTTGTACGGACGCACTTGCCCCTGCAGGTCTTCCCGAGGGTACTGAGTTCTACAACGGCTGCCCGCCTCACGGTGCAAAATCCGTTATCCATGACGGCGTAGGCAAGCTTCTTGATCATTCAGCACTTGCAGGCAGTATGGCAACGGCCAACCGTTTGGTAAGGGTTATGTATAAGGATGCCCTTGTCCCTCTGCACGATGCAGTTGAGATGATGACCCTGTCTCCTGCCAAGATGGTACGTGCCCACAGCAAGGGTTCAGTCCGCATAGGTAAGGATGCAGACTTCGTTCTCTTTGACGACGACATCGACGTTAAGGCTGTATATACCGCCGGTAAGAAGGTGGAGCTGTAAATAATTGACAATGAAAAAGTTACTCTTTATAATGGTACTGGGCCTGCTGCTTGGGTTAAAGCCTGCAGCGGCCCAGAACTATATAGAGATCAGTAAGGAAAAACTGACTCTTTCCCTGATTGACGAAGCTACCGGCAAGGTAGTAAAGACCTATCCCGTAGCCGTGGCTGCCAAGTATGGTCCAAAGCTTAAAAAGGGCGATGGAAAAACCCCTGAGGGTACTTTCAAACTGAATCAGATTCTTTATTCTAAGAATCTTACCCACGACTTCAGGGACGGCAAAGGCCCTATCAAAGGTGCTTATGGCCCCTGGTTTCTTCGCATTGATGTTCCCGGTTTCATTGATATAGGAATTCATGGCACTCATCTGCCCGAATCCATAGGTTCAAGGGCATCAGAAGGATGTATCCGCATGCGAAATGAGGATATCCTTGATCTGAAGGAACGTGTGTGGGTAGGAATGAAGGTGGTTATTCTTCCCGATCCGGTTCAATAATAAGCTGTACTACTTTTCTGTAGCGACAACTACTTTCTTTAACTTCCTGACAGGGTCGCAGGTCAGTCCTATGCCCAGTTTCTGGAAGGTCTTACGGTCTACTTCGCTTAGCATTACGGTAGAGTGAACCTGGGCTCCGACAAGGTTCGGAAGCTGCTCCAGGGCTAGTTTACAGTTCTCGTCGATAAGGCTCATCATAGAGATTGCGACAAGGACTTCGTCCGTATGCAGGCGGGGATTGTGTCCGTGAAGATATGTCACCTTTGTCTTCTGGATAGGTGCAATCATCTGCTGGGGAATAAGTTTTACGTTGTGTGCTATTCCGGCCAGATGCTTCAGTGCGTTAAGAAGCAGCGCTGCGCTGGGGCCCAGAAGGGGACTGGTTTCTGCGGTGAGTATGGTGCCGTCCGGCATTTCGATAGCGGCAGTTGCCACATGGCTTCTGTCCAGCCTTTCTTTAGCGGCGATGGTGGCCTTCCTGTCGGCGGTGGAAATCTTCATTCTCTTCATCAGGAGGGCAATCTTGTTGACCTCGTTTTCCGTTGCCTTACCGTCGGCGAAGCTGCACAGAGTGGAATAGTAGCGGCGGATAATTTCCTGCTTTGACGCCTCGCAGCAGACTTCGTCGTCGCTGATACAGTAACCGGCCATATTTACGCCCATGTCGGTAGGGGACTTGTACGGAGAGTAGCCGTAGATGTCGTCAAAGAGGGCGTTCATTACGGGGAAGATCTCTATATCCCTGTTATAATTGACGGCCATTTTGCCGTATGCGTCCATGTGGAAGGGGTCGATCATGTTAACGTCGTCCAGGTCTGCGGTTGCGGCCTCGTAGGCGATGTTGACAGGATGGCTGAGGGGAAGGTTCCAGATAGGGAAGGTCTCGAACTTGGCGTAGCCGGCCTTAATGCCGCGTTTGTTCTCCTGGTACAGCTGGCTAAGGCATACTGCCATCTTTCCGCTGCCGGGGCCGGGAGCCGTGATAACTACCAGCGGCTTGGTTGTTTCTACGTAGTCGTTCTTACCGAAGCCTTCGTCAGAATCAATAAGGGCTACGTTGTTGGGGTAGCCTTCAATTGTGTGGTGATAGTACACCTTGATGTCCATGTTCTCCAGGCGCTTGCGGTAAGCATCTGCGCTTGCCTGGCCGTTGTAGTGGGTTATGACAACACTGTTGACGCAAAGGCCTCGGGCGATAAACTCATCCCTAAGGCGCAGTACATCTACGTCGTAGGTGATTCCAAGGTCGCTGCGTACCTTGTTCTTTTCAATATCTACCGCACTGATGACGATTACAATCTCTGCGTCGTCCTTCATCTGCATCAGCATCTTAAGCTTGCTGTCCGGCTCAAAGCCGGGAAGAACGCGGCTGGCATGGAAGTCGTCGAAGAGTTTTCCGCCGAATTCCATGTAGAGTTTGTCGCCGAATTTGGCGATTCTTTCCTTGATGTGTTCCGATTGGATTTTAAGGTATTTTTCGTTGTCGAACCCGTATTTCATATTAAGAGGAGTTGTTTTGAATACGGGATACAAATTTAATCCTTTTCACCGGAACTTGCAATTTTTTTTCTGCTATTTGGGGATGCGCTTGGCCAGGCCGATGGCGCCCGTAGGGCAGACAAGGCGGCAGAGGTGGCAGCCTACGCACTTGGTGCCGACAATATGCGGTTTGCGGTCCTCTTTGAACTCTATTGCCTGATGTCCTCCATCCATGCAGGAAATGTAGCAGCGGCCGCAGCCTATGCAGACGTCCCTGTCAATAAGAGGGAAGACCTTGGTCTTGCGGTCCATCTGGTCTGTATTAACAAAATTAGGTACTTCTTCTCCTACAAGCTGGCTGAGGCTTTCTATGCCGCGCTCTGCCATGTAGGTTTGAAGTCCATATTTAAGGTCTTCAATAATCCTGTATCCGTATTCCATTATAGCCGTACAAACCTGAACATTGCTGCAGCCAAGCTGAATGAATTCCAGGGCATCCTTCCAGGTGGTGATTCCTCCAATGCCGGAGATAGGAGAACCTTGCAGGATTTTGTTTCTGGATATTTCAAGGATGAATCGTAGAGCGATAGGTTTAACAGCACGGCCTGAATAACCGGACATTATCTTTTTACCGGAAACTTCGCTGCCATGATTCATGGTTACGGATTTGATGGTATTGATTGCCGATATCGCATCTGCTCCTGCAAGATGAGCCATGACTGCAACCGGAGCCATTACAGAGATATTAGGCGTCATTTTGGGAATGACCGGAATACTTACCGCAGATTTAACGATGGTGGTATAGTAAACAACAAGATCTGTATTCTGGCCTACATCGCTGCCCATGCCGGAAATACGCATCTGTGGGCAGGAGAAATTAAGCTCTACGGCATCTACGCCTGCCTTTTGTGCCATCTTGGACAGTTTGATCCAGTCTGCATCCGTATGGCCCATGATTGAAGCCACAACTATCTTTGACGGGAAATCTTTCTTTAAGCGGCTAAGTATATCAAAGTCAACCTTGGGAGGGTTCTCGGACAACTGTTCCATGTTACGGAAGCCGGCGAAGGAACCGTCAGGACTCTTGACGGCGTCAAAGCGCGGAGATACTTCATTTATGTCTTGAAGGCAGATGGTTTTATAGAAAACACCAGCCCAGCCGGCCTTGAAGGCGTTTGCTACCATTTCGTAGTTGGTACAAACCGCCGATGATGCAAGGAAGAAAGGATTCTCGCACTTTATGCCGCAAAACTCTATCTCCAGGGAGGGGAGTTTGTCGTATTCTTTTAATTGGGGCAGAAGCTTTGCGATTTCTTTTAGCCTAACCGGCCTGTCATAGTGTATGCAGGCCTTTTGTGCAGCATCTAAATCTGCATCTTTCAGGTATTTTCCGGCCAGAGCCGCATTGTCGAATCTGATTGCTCTAAGAGCGCGGGCAGGGTCTCCGCCCTTGGCAGCTGATGTACAGGGAGCGTTTTGACAAAGGAGGCATCGCTCTGCTTCCTGATAGATGTTGATCTTTCCCATGGTTATCTTTTAATGTCATTGTGACTCAAAGATAATCATTTATTTTTTCTTTACAAACGCTACGTAAATCAGAAGTACGACATTCATCATCAGGGAGTAGAGAATTGCGGGTATCGCCATCTCCTGATTATTGAAGATGAAGGGGCTGGTAGCAACTGCTATCGCCTGGGCGGCATTCTGCATTCCTACTTCTATGATAATGGTCTTACGCTCTTTGCCGGAGGTCTTGAACAGTCTTGAAAGACCGGAGGCTGCAAATACGGATGCCAGTATTAAAAGCGTCACGCAGAGCCCCAGGGTGCCCATATTTGCAAATATCGTCTTGTAATGCTGGGCAAAGAAAACTGATACCAGGACCATAAGGGCCGGGAAGGCCGCCTTGGACAGGATCCTGTCAATTTTGGCAGCGGCATCGGCAAAAAAGTGATTGATTACAATACCAATCAGAACCGGAAGCAGCATCAGCAGCAAATTCTGCTTAAGAAGGTTGCCAACCGGCAGCACAATGCCTTCGGATGCGCCGGCAGAGGCCGTAACCCATCCCATCAGCAGGGGAATGGTGAAAAGGGTAATGATGCTGCTAAGTGCGGTAAGCGTTACCGACAGAGCTACATCGCCGCCGGCAAGTTTTGAAAAAATGTTGGAGGAACTGCCACCCGGGCTGCATGCTATAAGCATCAGGCCGATAAAGAAAACAGGTGCGAGTCCAAACAGGTTGCCGATACCCAGGGCAATGAGCGGCAGCAGGACAATCTGCCCTGCAAGGGCAAGAATCACTGCCTTGGGCCTTCGGATAACCATTGCGAAATCATTCAATTTGAGCGTCAGGCCCAAATCGAACATAAGTACTGTAAGTATTGGAAGAACTATCCAGATTGTATTCATATTTCTACTGCATCACTGCATTCCACACTGACTTGGCAAGGGTGTGCCTGTCGTCATCCTGGTCATATTCCCAGTACATTAAACCGTACATGCCTTTGGCGCGTACCCAGGCGCCTTTCAATGCTATACTGCGAGGATTGTCATATCCGCAGTAGAACGAATTTCCTTTCATTACCTCTACATAAGGGCAAGAGGCGATGTCGTCCCATTTGTTGCGCCTGTACTGAGTGCGGCTGAGCTGCAAAATCTTTCTGTAGCTGACGGCGCCCGGAGACTTGCTGAAAGAGATTCTGCCATAGAAGGGGACACCAAGCACCAGTTTGCTGGTGGCTACACCTGCATTTGTGTAGGCGGCTACGGCGCGATAGCAGTCTTTGTAAGCCCTGTTATCTGACAGTGCGGAGTGGTGGTGGGGGGCTTCGTCAAAGTCGTAGGCCATGATGTTGACATAATCTACATAGGGATCCATGGCAGCTATGTCAATAAACTTATATCCGCCTTCGACGGCCTGCTTGTCTGTGCAATAACCCGCATAAGTGATGAGATACTGGTCGCCCAGGGTCTCCCTCAGGGTTTTTACCAGTTCTGCATAGTTTGCGGTGTCGTGTGCTTTATCACAGGCTGCGTGGCTCCATGAAAGTCCGGGATACTCCCAGTCAAGGTCTATACCATCTATATTATTCTCTGTAATAAAGGTCAGGCAGTCGGCCGCGAAAGCGGTGCGGTTTTCCTGGGTGGCGCAAAGTGCAGAGAATCCGCCGTCAATCTTATTGTCAGAGTTTGCAATTCCGTTTGTGAACGAGAGGCAAATCTTGATGTTGGGATTGGACAGCTTTGCGGCTCTGGTGACATTCAGGAAGCGGTCCATGCTTCCCTGTACCTTAAAGCCTTTGTAGACGTTGTCCCTGATGTAAAGTTCAGCAAATGCGTAGTTCATGTGTGTCATGAAGTAGCATTCCGGGATTGAAGTACCATAGTAGGTGACATAACCCAGAGCGCATCTTCCTGCCACCTGGGGGTTAAGTGTTACTGTGGGTTCATTGATTTCAGGATCGACCTCCGGTTTTTCTTCCGGGTCGATGTCTTCCTTGCCGTTTCCACCACCACCGCAGGAGGCGATAGCAAACATCGCAAGGCATAACGCGGATACGAGTGTTAGTTTTTTCATGTTACAAATATCGTAATTATTGCCGGATTGTCTAACAAATTTTCGATTCTTTGATTTAAAACGTATTAAATAAAAAGAGAAAAACTTTTTTGAATAAAATTCATTTTTTCTCTTGCAATCTTTTAACGTTTTCTATAATTTTGTTACATGGTTTACACGTCACTGCAGGATATTTTTCTAAGTGTAACGCTGGCCGTATATATGGCTTGCTGTGTAACCTGTTCGGCCATAAAGTTTTATTTCAGGTTCAAGCCGTTCAACAAATACATGGACTATTATTATCCGTCCAGAAAAACGATAGTCTATTGTTTCCTGACAGGCTTGCTTATGTTTCCTGCTGCTTTTATGCCCGGAGAGGCTGATGCTCTTATTCAGCTTCGTCAGCAGCTAATGCTGACATCTCCCTTTTTCTGCGCCTTCATTATGTGCCGGTTTTACGGTAGTATGTTAGATTATCACGTGTGGATTAAACCATTGTGGTTCATGTCCATTCCTTATGCCGTGCTTACTGCCATATCGATTGTGTTCTGCTTTATCCCCGGCACACAGATAGAAGGACCTGCCTACAGATGGTTCTTTGGCGTCACCGGTCTGGTTGCAGTTACGTATATGGGCTGCTTCATGTTCGCCTTGATTATCCGCAGACGCGCCCTTAAACGCTTCTCGGAGGAGAACTATTCCAATCTTGAGGACTTCCCGGAGAAATATGCTACTGACGTAATATGGTTCCCTTACCTCCATGTCGCCATCAGCTGGCTTGCCGCTTTCCTGGGCTCTCCTGCTGCTCTTTCGCTATGCATGCTGTCCCTGTCAGTAGTCAACGTCGCCTTCCTTATCAGTACACTGACTCCGCACAGGTCCTTGTCTGTAAGTGATCTTGAGGCAAGGGAAAAGTTTGTTCGCCCGCAGACTCGCAAGCGTTCGGATGAAACCTTGTCCACAGACCGCAAAGACGAGATCCTTCGTATCATTCGACTGCGTGTAGAGGACGAAAAAGCATATTTGGACTGCCACCTGACATTGTCCAGCCTGTCCAGGGCATGCGGCGTCAACCGCTCCTACCTGTCCCAGGTTATGAGCGAGCGCCTTGGTGGCTTTTTTGTATACGTAAACCGATGCCGCCTGGACCATGCATCTGCACTTAAGGCAGAGAATCCCGCGTCATCGGTAGAAGAAGTTGCCGTTGCTTCCGGCTTTGGCAGCCGCCAGTCTTATTACAACGTTCGCCGCCAGCTTAATTAGCTATCTGGCAAGCTCTGCCAGCAGATATTCTACACAAAGGTTCCAGCTGATAAAGCCCACAATGTTGCCGTTGGCATCTTTATATGAGGTGTCGGGTGCCAGGCCTTCGCCGGTTTCGGCATGATAGTTTTCATGCATGGTGTCGTATTTGGCGATGTCCTCCAGCATCAGTTTGGCCATTTTGACTACGATGGGTTTCAGTTCCTCTTTGTAGCCATAGTTCATCATTCCGCCGGCATACATTACCAGCGCCGGAGCCCAAAGCGGTCCCTGCCAGTTAGAGAAAGGAACAATTATATTCTTATTGTTATAGTCTGGATCAGATGCAGACAGTGAACGGAGGCCCATAGGGGAGAGCATGTGCTTGCTGTCCAGCAAATAGCGTTCTATCATGGCTTTACCGTCTTTCTGAGGCAGCAGGTTGGCCCATAGAGGCCAGAATGAAGAATAGCTGACCCTTTTGTAGAAGTCGCCTGTCTCGCGGTCTATGTTGTAGAAACACTGGTCCTGAGGGCACCAGAGTTTGTCCACGATAGCCTTGCCTATTGCATAGGCCTTCGCCTTGAAGGTCTCTGCATCGCCTGTTTTGCCAAGAGCCTCGGCAATCTCTGCCTGTGCCTGATATTCAAACATTTGCATAGTAGAGCAGTCGGCAGCCAGGAAAGAGCGCTTGTCTCCGTCAAAATAGTTCATTGCCGGATTGTTGTCCGCACCGCTCTGGAAGGCCATTTCCCAGAAGTACAGACCGCTTTCGCTGTCCATCTGGACGGAATCCCTGTACTGAAGGACCTTGCAAAGCTTGTCGTAGTTGTCCTTAACCCAGTCGATGTCTCCCGTAGCCTTGATGTAGCGCTGTACGCCCTGTGACAGGAACGGCTTCATGAAGAAGGTGCCGCGGACGAGCCTGGGGCCTTTGGTGGTCATGCAACCTGCCACATAGCCACGATCGTCCACACCCTCCAGAAAGTTAAGGGCCCAATACTTCATGTATTCAGGCTTACCTTTATATATAAACCAGGTGGACATGAAATATCCGTCCCAGTCCCACATCTGATGATAGAAACCTGCCGGAATAAGGTAAGGGTACTGAAGGAAGCCTTCGGCCGGCTGGATAACGCGTGGGCTAATTCTTTCAAACTCAGCGCTTAATTTAGCAAGGGTGCTGTCAATCTCTTTCATTGAAACAGTTTCTTTAGATGAGTTATTCGTGCCGCAAGATGCAAGTACAAATGCTACAACAGTAATTGCGAATAATCTTTTCATGATTGAATTAAATATTATTCATGCTAAGATAACAAGATAATACTAAAAACGGTCTCTTTAATTGAAAAAGTATTTAAGGCCTATCTGAATTCGCCAGGCTTGATCTTTTGATATAAGGTGTTCGAATGTCTTAGTGGGCATTTTGCCTGAAACGTGGTACATCGTAAATGTAGGATGACCATCAGCGTCGCGGCCGGAGTAGTTAAGAATCTTGGAACCATTGCAGGCCGAGTTGACCTGCTCCATGCCGAACTTCGAGTCAAAGATGTTCATGAAGTTGAGTATGGTCATGGACAGCTGGAAATTGTGTTTGCTGCGGCCTACGCGGAATGAAAAGTCCTCGGCGATGCGAAGGTCGAGGCGATGCACCCAGGGCGCGCGGGCGGCATTTGCTTTTGCGTACTGTCCTTTGTGGGACCTAAGGTATGAATCCTGGTTTACAAAGGCCCAGAATGCGGCGCGCTGCTCGTCGGCGGAGGCCGTAACGCCACCCTGATTGTAGTCTACAAACCGGATCTCGCTGTCGTTCCGGGGTATATACATAAGGTCGTTTGCAACTCCGTCGCCGTTCATATCGTTAGTATAAACATAGCTGTAGCCGGCGGGGGAGTATGCGGTATAGAAGAGGCCCAGATGAAGGCCGTCCCCATTGAATACCGTCCAGGGAATAAAGTAATTCACAGAAGCCGTTACTTTATGCGGAATAACGAACTGTGTGCGCTGGAGTTTAGCCAGGCCAGGACCGTCTACCTGGGGTACGTTGGTAAAGACAGAATAAAGGTCGGTGCCGGGGAAACCGGTTATTTCGCGAAAATCCGTGAATGCATAGGCAGCATATAAGTCCAGGTTCTTTACAGGTGTCATGTTTACCAGGAACTGTGCGTTCACGCCATAGCCGGAGTTGGTATTTGTAAGATAGGCAACGCTCTTTCCTGCATTGACCTGTGCCTTGCTTGCGGGGTAGATAAGACGATTGTCTGCACCGGTAAAGCGCTCCCAATTGCCTGAATCTGAAAAATCAAGGTTGGGGGTTTCTACGCAGGCGCCATTAACTGTCTTGTTGAAGATACCTTCTGCGGAAACCGTGAAAGGGAAGGAAACAGGCACTTTATAATCTACGGCCAGTGTTGTTTTCCAGTTCTGGGGCAGTTTGAAGTCAGGATCCACGCCAATAATCTGGTAAGGAACGCTATGCTTGCCGATGCTTGTCGGAAGGCCGAACTTGCTTATCACCTCTTCCTTGGTTGTCAGTAATCCTGTACCAGCAAACTGGTCCAGACGGGCGTCATGGCCGGTTGCCAGACCATTTGAATAGCTGGTCTTGAACTGAACGGAGTTCTTCTTAAGATTTGCGTATGAGGGTACGTTCATAAAGTACACCAGGGGAAGGCGTCCAAGGAAGAGTCCGCTGCCGCCGCGGATGGTCAGTGAACCGTCCTGAAGTGCGTCCCAGCTGAAGCCAAGTCGCGGTGAAAGGCTCAAATGCGAAGCAGGACAACGTCCTGTATCAATCTTTAGCCCGTCGCGGAAGGTGAGCTCGTAAACGGCGTCGTTCCTCTGGAAATCGGAAGTATTGAAAAGCACCTCGTCAAGACGCAGGCCGCCGGATACTTTAAGGTGCGGCGTAACATTCCATTCGTCCTGAAGGTAGAACGATAGCTGCTTGTACGAAATATGGTCGTCAGGCTGCTCAACCCCATCAAAACCATATGTAAGGGCGAATGATTCAGGGGCGGCGCGGTTAATGAAATCGTCAACTGAAGCATAGCGGTAGTAAAGGCCTCCATTACGCATGTAGCAGTTTGAAACGTGCTGATACTCAAAGGCCAGGCCGGCCATAAGGGTGTGTGCTCCAAGGCTCAGGGTGACATCGTCCCGGATATTGGCCACGGTATTGGTGAAGTCGGTGTAGCGGGAGAATAGCTCGTCACCCAGGGAAATATATGGCTCCAGGGCTCCTTCCATCATAATGTCGACATGCGGGAAGCGCTGGTCAAGTGGGAAGGACCTGTATTCATGGTTATCGGTATATGTGGCCAGCAGCTGATTGGAGAAGTGGTCGGAAAAACGGCTGTTAAGGTCAAGTACGGCAGAATGCACCTCGCAGTTATAACCGTACATGTTGCCGGAGAAAGCCATTGACTGCGGGCCTACGCGCTTAGTGTTGGTAAGCCTGTATCCAGTATCGCAGGAATTGTCGTTAGGCGCATTCCATACTTTGTCGAAGTTATAGTTATACCTGGTGGTAAGCCTGTGAGCGTTGTTTATATTCCAGTCCAGGCGCAGCAGGGCCTTGCGGTTACGGTTGTCACTGGGGAAGTCTGTAGCACTGCCAGGATTGTAGCCGTAGAAGCTTTTCAGGAACTCGCTTACGCGGTTCATGTCGCTAAGATTTGTGCGGGAAATGTTTCCTCCGGGAGTCTCATTGTCCAGTCTGGCCCTGTAGGAAATAACATTCTGGGGCTTGTTTTCCTGCTCGTAGTTAAGGAAGAAAAAGAGTTTGTTCTTTATGATTGGACCTCCTGCTGTAGCGCCTACAATCCAGTTGGATGTGGGCCTCTTTGCATAATAGGCATAGGCTGTTCCTTTGAAGGTATTGCTTCCGGACTTGGTTACGGTATTAATTCCACCGCCGATAAAGCCGGTCTGACGCACATCGTACGCAGAAATGACAAGCTGAATTTCATCAATGGCCTCGATGGAAATAGGATTTCCGCCACCGGGGAGCTTACTGTTGAGCCCGTAGTTATTGTTAAAGTTGGCTCCGTCAACGGTAAAGTTTGTCATGCGTCCGTCACCTCCGGCAAGACTCATGTCATTTGCAAAAGGGGAGAGGCGTATGTAGTCTGTAATGCTTCTGGAAATGGTTGGCATTGCGTCAATCTGCCCGGAGGTGATGTTTTTTGACGAGCCGGTCCTGGTCAGGCGCAGTTTTGATGCCATTTGTGTAATGACAGCAGCGTCTAGCTGGACAGGAGAAAGTACGGCATCAAGACGCGTAACCTCACCAAGAGCCAGGGAAAGGCTGCTGAAACTGTCCTGAGCATATCCAAGCATTGAAAAGCTTACGGTATAGGGACCTCCGCTTTGCAGGCCGGTTAAACTGTAGCTGCCGTTGTCACCGCTCATCGTATAGCTGCGTGTTCCGGTTGGCTCATGCACGGCCAGTATCGTTACACCGGCAATAGGAAGGGAAGTGTCTTCTTCTATTATTCTTCCGGATAGCGTGGATGTCGTAACCTGAGCTGCGAGTGGAATCGTTGTACTGATTATTATAAAGAGTAGAAAAAATATGCGTTTCATTAATAATTATTCATTTATTATTAAATAATCGGCCGCGAAGATAAGAAAAAAATATCAATTGCAATTTATATTATATATTTGCGCCAGAAATGATGCTACGAAGACGCATATATGCCGTTTTATTGCTGTTGGTTGTTCTGCCGACAGTACTTTTTGCTCCTTTCCATCATCACGATGAAAAGCTGTCTTTCGATGATTGTGAGGCATGTCTGCATCATGAGCCGCATCAGGGCCATTTGTCAGAGAATCATTCAACTGACGAATGTCTTGTATGCCAGGTTCTGTGCCAGCAGTATGTACCTGCCGGTGAAGTAGTTATCAGATTGTTGTCATCGGAATCAGTGACCGTTTCCGACGCTGGTGCAAATGACATCTGTATCCTTTCATATCAACCTTCATCCTCGCGCGCGCCACCAGTTTCATTCCGTATTTAGCTTAGTATCGGTTAATTAACGTTATTAGTTTAAAACAGAATGAAGAAGACAATAATTATATTGTCGCTGCTATTCGTATGTATGGCAGCGACGGCTCAAGAGAGCCATACAGATTCCACGGACGTATTCTATAAACACTTGGAACTTAAGGAATTGGTTGTTACCGGATTGGCTGGTGACGCAAAGATGAAAGAGATGCCGGCACCGGTTTCGGTCATTCGCCCGGCAGACCTTGCCGCAAGGGCAGGTGGCAATATAATAAACGCTATCGCAGCTGAACCCGGTGTCAGTGAAATTACTACAGGTGGTGGCATTTCCAAGCCGGTCATCCGCGGTATGGGTTACAACAGGGTTGTTGTAGTCAGCGACGGCATCCGTCAGGAAGGTCAGCAGTGGGGTGACGAACATGGAATAGAGGTAGATGGCAATGGCGTTCATTCAGTAGAGATTCTTAAAGGCCCTGCATCCCTGATGTATGGTTCCGATGCACTTGCCGGTATCCTTATCTTCCATCCGGAGCCTGCACGTGCCGCCGGAGAGTTCGGTGGTAGCCTTTCATCTGAGTATCAAACCAACAACGGCCTTTGGGCTTATTCTCTTTCTGCCGACGGCAACGTCAAGGGCTGGATTTGGAACGGCCGCTTTTCTGACAAGCATTCCCATGCATATAAGAATTCCATTAATGGAAAGGTAGCCAATTCTGGCTTTATGCAGCGTGGCGCATCGGCCATGATAGGCAGAAATGAGGATTGGGGATATTCCCGCCTCCGTTTTAGCTACTATCATCTTAAGCCCGGAATGATAGAGGGTGAAGGAGATAATTATGGCTACAAGCCTGATTTGCCTTTTCAGCATGTAAGGCATTTTAAGGTAGTGTCCGACAATACTATACATCTTGGCTCCGGTAATCTTAAACTGATTCTGGGCTGGCAGCAGAACCGTCGTCAGGAGTTCGAGGAATCTACGGATGAGCCTGGTTTGGACTTCCGTCTTAATACTGTAAACTATGACCTTCGCTGGCAGGGAAGTGCATCCGATTGGAAACTTGCCTTCGGCCTTGCAGGAATGGGCCAGATTAGCGACAATCTTGGCGAGGAGGTTCTTATTCCAGCATATAGACTTTTCGATGCCGGAGTTTTTGCTACGGCTACAAAGTCAGTAGGCGAGTGGACGCTTTCCGGCGGCCTTAGAGCCGACCTTCGTTGGCTTCACAGCAAAGCCCTTGAAGACAGGTTCCAGGCCTTTAGCCGCCGTTTTCCGGGCCTCAGCGCCAGTTTGGGAGCCGTAAGGCCTATTGGAGAGCATTTCACTTTCAGGGCTAATGTGGCCCGTGGTTTCCGTGCTCCGAACCTGGCAGAGCTTGGTTCTAACGGAGAGCATGAAGGAACCTTCCGCTTCGAAATCGGTAACAAAGACCTTGATCCTGAATACAGCCTGCAGGCAGACCTGGGCTTGGATTACAGCTCCCGATATGTATCTGTCCGGGCGTCATTGTTCACAAGCCGCATCGACAATTACATTTTTGCGGCCCGTAACGGTATGATGGCAGAAGAAGACCTGCCCATATATGTTTTCAAGAGCGGTCTTGCACACCTGCAGGGCGGAGAGTTGGCTGTTGATGTGCATCCGGTTCACCAGTTGCATCTTAGCAGCGCTTTCTCATGTGTTTATGCCAACGAGGTTGGCGGTGACGACTTGCCGCTAATTCCGGCACCGCGTCTTTTTTCTGAGATTAAATGGGAGCTTTCTCATGACGGAAGTCTTTTTAATAATGCATTTGTAGCCCTTAACCTGGACTGGAACCTGCGTCAGAATCATTTTTACGCTAAGGACGACACAGAGACTGCTACACCGGCTTATGCCCTTCTGGGCGCCTCTGTTGGCACGGATCTGATTATCAAAGGCAAGAAAAGGCTATCCCTCTACATAATCGGTTCAAACTTGACAGACAAGGCTTACTTCCCTCATCTCAGCCGCCTCAAATATATTGGCGTCTACAATATGGGACGTAACATATCCTTTAAAATGGAGATTCCTTTTTAATAGGATCGATATAAAAATGTTGAAGGCTCGCTTCTGCAGGTTGCAGGGCGAGCCTTCTTGTTCGAAGATGTTGTGAGTTTATGAGTTTAAATGATATGAATGGAACCTGCTGCGAACAGCACCAGATATCCAAGAATAACGCTGATTGCTCCTACAATTATACCCATCCTTATCATATCTTTCTGCTTTATGAAATTAGTTGCATAAGCCAAAGCATTGGGAGGAGTAGAGATAGGAAGAATCATGGCGCTGCTAGAGGCAATGGCAACGCCAATCAGCACTGTTGATGTTCCGCCGATGGCGGTAAGTTTGTCTCCCATAGCCGTGCAAACCACAACCAAAATGGGCATTAGAAGCGCTGCAGTGGCAGAATGGGAGATTAGGTTGGACAGGCCGTAGCACAACAGCCCGGAAAGGATGACAACCAGAAGCGGAGAGAAATCGCCGAAGGGTATGGCCCTTACAACGAGCGCAGCCAGACCTGATCCGTTCATTGCATAGCCCAGTGCAAAACCACCTGCAACCATCCAGATAACAGACCAGTTAATCTCTTCAAGGTCGTATTTTGTAACTATTCCGGCCATGGCAAAAACTGCAAAAGGTATCAGTGCCACGGTGTATGTATTGATTCCGGTAAATGTTTCCATCATCCAAAGGCCGATGGTAATGATCATTGTCACGATTACCAGGGTGGTTTCCTTACCCTTCTTCATCTCACCCTCTATCTTGAGCTCGATAGTCTTCTGAGAGAAGGGGAAGAACTTTTTAAGAAGCATCCACGCAATTACGATAAGCACAATTACCAGCGGAACCATGAAAAGCATCCACTGACCGAAGCCGATGCCAAGGTTCAGGCCTTCGGGGTCGTTCAGATACTTAAGCGCTATGGTGTTAGGAGGCGTGCCGATAGGGGTTCCCATACCTCCAAGGTTGGCTGCAATAGGTATGCTAAGGGCCATGGCGATTCGACCCTTGCCTGCCTCCGGAAGCTGTTTGAATACCGGAGTAAGGAAGGTCAGCATCATCGCCGTTGTGGCGGTATTGCTGATGAACATAGAGAACAGGGCCGTTACAAGCATGAAGCCCAGCAGTATGTTTTCGCTTTTTTTGCCGAACGGAGTCAGCAGCACGCGTGCAAGATGTACATCAAGACCGGTCTTGGTAGTTGCTATTGCCAGGATAAAACCTCCGATGAAGAGCATTACAACAGGGTCGGCAAAACTGGCCATTACCTGTTTATGGCTGAGCAATTGGCCGACAGCATCGGGGTCGCATATCCACTTAATGCCGGAATTGGAAGTAAACAATAGCAGAAGAACCATTATGGAAACAGATGTGGCCCAGGCCGGCACAAGTTCCAAAACCCACATCAGGGTAGCATAGACAAAGATGGCGATGATTCTTTGCTGGACCGAGGTAAGTCCGTCCATTCCGAACGATTCGGACGGCAGGAACCATAGAACCAGGAAGATTATGGCTACGAATATAAGGCCTATGCTTTTCTTTTTAAGTATTGCGGGGTTTAACCTGTTGCTCTGACGCAACCTGTGCATCTGCTCGACAAGATTGAATCCTGTAAATTTTTTAAACATGGTTGGGTTTTCTCGGTTAGAATGGTTTATTCGTAATTAAAGCGGATGTCAATCGGGATTCCGGCCTTTTCCAAAAGACGTTTGTCTGACAGACTCTCAGGGCCGGCTACGCCGTATTTTACCAGTGTGGCATTGGCGGCCTGAAGGTCTCCGTGGGCCTGGATGCGAAGGATTTCAGCTCCAAGAGTTTCCAGAGCGGCCCAGGTCCTGTCGTAGTTAATGCTATATCGGCCGGAAGGCTTCCAGCTAATAGCCTTGCTTTCCAGCAGGTAGTTATAGACAAAGATGTTGGCGATACCGGTAGGGTCTGCTACACCAAAACGTGCAGACCTGATTGTATTTGTGACGAAGGTTGTGAGGACATCCTCTTTCTGGAAGAGGGCGGAAATATGGTATGCTGCCGCTTCCTGTGCGCAGAGCAAGGCGCCTAGCACGTTTGATTTGGCTTTTTCAAGGACAAGTGCCTCATTCCCAAGTGCTTCAGCTACGGTGCCCTTGCCGTTGACGGTTTCCTTCACGCCCAGGCCCTTTGCAATCTCGCGGAATACTATGAGCCAGTAGAATGCGCTTGCATCCACATGGGGTTGGTAAACATCCTCAAGAAGCAAGCTGCCAACAGGGTGAACCGTACGGTTGAATTTTTCACGAATTATGTTATCAAAGATAATGGTCCTTGTTCCCAATTCCTCCTGCACCTTTGCGTCATAAGGGAAGTTGATGCCGATAACCTTGTAGCCGGCATTGGTATAGCCGCTGCAGTACAGCACATTGCATGAGAAAATGTCGGATTTTGAGCCAGGAACATAATTATGGTCGGCAGGGTCTCCGGGAAGCATCGCCTGGAACTCGTTCATGCGGGCTGACAGGGCGTTCAGTTCCTCGGTCCTCTGCAGGTTCTTCAGAAGTACATAGGCTCCGTATGATGCTTTTGTTCCGTAAAGGGCGTCGTCCACGGCCTCGATAGGACCGATAACCAGGTCCATCTTGCTGTCATTCATCTCCAGCCAGGCCTTGTTGCTTTCATAATAGTTGTCGGTCTTAAGACCTTCTATCATCTTAAGAAGGTAGTGGCGCACACTTTCTTTGATTGTTACGTCGGCGGCCCTGTGCAGATATACTGCTATTCTTTCAATGGATTTTGCGTAGGCGTCGTGGTACCAGACGGTCTTAAGCGCATCTCCTTCACGGACAATCAGGGTGTAAGGACTGTTTTTGTCAGGATCTGCAAAGGCCGTAAATTCCTCTGCTGTCATGTCTTCCGGATAGAAGCGTGCTCCGGCAGCTTTGTTGCTGTATCCGGGAAGGAACGGCTTTCCGTCGATACGGTCCCAGGGACCATAATTAATCTCGGCATACAACTTCTCGGAAGCATCGGACAGTGACTCAAGAAAAGCGTTGCGGTCTCCGAAGTTCTGCTGCCAGTAAATGTTGTCCACTTCGTCGGCTGCCTTCCGGTACAGGCTGAGGACTTCTTTACCATTGTTTGTAATGCCGGAAAGGTCGGGTGCGGGAATTGTCACCAGGGCATAATTCTCTACCAGGCTGTCTGCATTGACACGGTCCTGGGTGCATGAATAAGCACTCAGAATAAGGCCCAACAATATAGTTGCTAGTCTTTTCATTTCTTTGAATTCAAAAAGTTTACAAAAGTAGGCTTTATTGCTGTCATTTTTTATTGGCGCTCACGGATTGTTTCTATAAAATCTATAGTCATTACCGATAAATATGGCTATATTTGCAGCAAATTTGCATCAGTCATGGAATTAAGGCAGCTGAAGTATTTTGTGGAAGTCGGGCGTCTGGGTAGTTTCTCCCAGGCATCCAAAACCCTGTTTATTACCCAGAGCACCATTTCCCAGCAAATCAAAAAACTTGAAGAGGAACTGGGCGTGGACCTTCTGACCCGCGATACCAGGCATGTTACTTTAAGCGATTACGGAGAGCAGTTCTATCCCTGTGCCGTCCGTGTGCTTGAAGAGGCTAAGGCGGGCGCAGAGCGCATTAGGGACGTGAAAGACCTTCAGGTTGGAACTCTAAGCGTAGGCTCAACATATTCCTTCAGCCCCTTGATGCTGCAGACGGTGCTGGCCTTCAGAAGGCAGTTCCCGCACATCAGACTGATCCTTCTGAACACCTCAAAAGAAGAACTGCTTCAGAAACTCCTTAACCATGAACTTGATCTGGCCCTTACTTATAAGTCACCGATGGGGGACGAGCGTATAGAATCCAGACTGCTTTTCAGCAGTTGCCTTTGCCTAGTGGGGCGCATCGGTGAATTGGCGGGCTGCGGGCCCCGGGTATCGGTACAGGACCTGGCTAAATACCCGCTTGCACTGCCGGCCAAAGGACTTCAGGCACGTGATACATTGGAATCGATCCTGTTTGCAGAGAATGTCAATTTGGACATAAGACTGGAAATCAACAGCGTTGACGCCTTGTTGGAGCTTGTTGCAAAAACGCCGCTTGTTACCACAATTTCAGAAGAGGCCATTCATCATGTGAAGGGATTCGAGGCTGTTCCAATAGACCATCCGGACGGACGTATGGACGGCTGCTACCATTATCTTAAAGGTTCTTATCTGAAAATGGCCGCCCAGCGGTTCGTAGAGCTTTTGAAAGAGAACAATGTCCGCCCAATTTAGTTAAATAGGAATAACCATATAATTAATTATATAAAATGAAGACCATCGTATTGAACACATTGGAAGAGGCGATTGCGCCGGAATTGATTGGCACACTCGTCAAAGATGGTGATGTAGAGGTCATCAATACTGCCGGAATGAAGATAAGTGGCTGCATGGGCTGCAACCAGTGCTGGCTTAAGACGCCGGGAATCTGTGTCATCAAGGACGATTATGAAATAATAATCAAGAAGCTTGTGGGCGCAGAGAATGTGGTGTTGGTTTCCGGAACACGGTTCGGCTTCGTTGACTGGCATGGCAAGAAGATTATGGACCGCATCCTGCCCATGCTTTGCATGTATATCGAGTTCCGTGAAGGCTTGGAACGTCATATGATGCGCTACCATCCGTTGAATTTCGGCCTTTTATATAAAGGCGATGCAGATCAGGATCTGCTGGAAGAGTGGAGCCGTCGTGTGGCATCGAACCTTGCCGGTCAGTCATTGGGCGTAATTAAAATGAAGGAGGCTTAGTCATGCATGTAGTCATTATAAACGGAAGTCCGCATGTCCAAAAATTCAGCAATACGGACAGGATAATAAAGTCATTCGGCGAAGGCCTTGTTGCAGAGGAAGTTACTTATGAACTCCATTCTCTGTCGAACCGCAATGAATGGGATGCGGCCAGGGAGGCTTATATTGGCAATGATCAGATTATCATCGCCCTGCCGCTATATGTAGAGTGCGTGCCAAGCATCCTGCTTGAATTCCTTGAATCGCTGCCAACGGAGCGAAAGAGCCCCGCGCAGTTGTCATTCATCCTGCACGGCGGCTTTGACGAAGGCCGGCAGTTGCGCCTTGCCGAACGCTTCCTCCAGACCCTGCCTCAGCAGTTGGGCTGCACCTACGGTGGCTGTCTTGTCCAGGGTGGCAGCTTCCTTATCCGTATGCGGGACGACAAAAAAATGAAAAAGGCGATGGACAAAAAACTGGAGACCTACGTCAAGATGGGACAGTTGTTTGCTCGCCGGGGAAACTTCATGAGCGTCGAGGCTCAGGTGTTTACCGGACTTGAGGTGAATACAAAGATTGCTCTCTTTATGTACCGCCATTTAATTAACCGTCTTATTCGTAAAAACTTTGAGCGTTTTGCCAGTCAATGGGGATGCACGCGCCCTCTTGACGACAAACCATACGCTTAGCCGCGATATCGATTATTTTTAGTGCAGTTTATAAAACAATTTAGTTTTACGGGCTGTTGGAATACTGTGTACAATTGCATACTTTGGGGCCCGAAATGGCTTATGCCTAAATGTAATTAACATTTTATTCTAACATGCCTGTGAAAAACTTATACAAAATTGCGTATGATTCTCCTGTGATAGAGGTCATTGAAGTTAAACAAGAGGGTAACATCTGTGACAGTGGGGTAATTCCTGATATTGAGCGCGGCTGGGACCTTGATTTTGAACCTGCTTCAAATCTTGGTTTGAGATTGATTTTTAACTAAAAAATGACCGCAAGATGAAAAGAATCATAACTATTATAGCTGCATTCGCAGTCGTATTATTTAACAGCTGCCAGAAACAGATAACAGAAAAGAAAGTGGGCGTGCCTTTGACAATTCAGGCCTCAGTAGCTGCTCCGGCGGGCACGAAGACGCTTTATGAATACGACATGGAAGACAAGACGTTGAAAGGCTCCTGGGACTCGGAAGAGTCCATCACGGTGGTCTCTTTCGGCAAGGAAGGCATCACGGCCGTAGATACGTTTACTTCCACCGGGGAAGAAGGCCGCAAAAAGGCTGAATTCTCCGGAACCTGGACTGGAAACGAAGGGGACAAGGTCATCTGCCTGTATCCGTCCGTGGACACGTACGCGGGCACTTCGATCTTCGATGGCGTGAGGCTGTACTCTCCGACCATTTATATGAGAAGTCTTTCGACCGCTTCGGGCGCCCTGCAGCACGATGATCCTAGTTCTATTTCCGATGTTGATCTGATGCTGGGTGAGGTTGAGATTTCCGGCGACGAGGCCCACGTGTTCTTTGAGCATCAGCTCGCCGTATTCCGCATCGAGGTGACCCTCAGGAACTTCCCGTACGAAGCGCCTCCCGGTTCGCCCTTCGACCAGGCAAGGGTCAATTCCATCCGCATCAAATGCATCGATCCCGACTCGGACGTAGAGGAAGAGTGGGGCGTGAACGGTGACCCGGTCTTCGTCCGGTTCTCCGGCCTGGATGTGACTACCGGAAGCTACACGGGGGAGCCCTTCACGATCGAGCGGGGACCGCAGGACTTTTATCTGCTGGATTCCGGCAACAACAGCGATCTCACGCTGATGGATGAGGATGTGGTTGAAAAGACTTTCTTTGTGCCCGTCCGCTTCGACAAGGACCTCGAGGCCGGATATGAACTGTGTCTCCAGTTTGGTGGCAACTATTATGACGACGAGGAGGAGCGCCGGAATTCAGTCACCGTCTTCCCCGGCTGCGATATGCGGAAAACTATCACAAGCAAGCGCACGCTCGAAAACGGCAAGATATATAACTTTAGAGTAACCATCTAAGCAAGAGTAATACTCTCGATTCTAAGGCGCAGTGTTCCGGAAGGGACCTGCGCTTCTGCTATTTCCCCAACCTTCTTTCCCATTAGGGCGGCGCCGATAGGGGATTTCAGGGAAATCTTTCCTGCTGCAAGGTCCATCTCATGAGGGCTGACAATCTCAAACTTCATCCGGGTATTTGTGGCCAGATTTGTGAATTCCACCTTGCTAAGAAGGCAAACCCTGTCTTTTGGCAGAGCCTCGGTGTCAATTACGCGTGAATACTCCAGAATCTTCTGCAGGAAGCGGATGCGGCTGATTGTCTTTGCTTGATTCCGCCTTGCTTCGCGATATCCCGCATTATCGCTACGGTCACCCTGTGCGCTCATTTCCGCAAGTTCTTCCGTTACCTTGGGGTAAACATCCTCAATAAGATGCTTCAGCTCTGTGACAAGCTCGTCATACTTTTGTTTTGACAAATATTCCATAGTTCAAACCTTAGATTTGCAGCGTAGTTTTCTGCCAACCAGGTTTGTTTGACAAAAGTAGTAAATTTATGCCGATAAAGAAAGTTTAACAAAGGACAAT
>ONDR01000018.1 GCA_900316675.1 uncultured Bacteroidales bacterium | reverse complement strand
GCGTTTTTTAAGCCTTTGATTTCCAAATAGTTGCAAATGGGGGTGTGGAAGTAGTAAGCTCGGCGTTCTGAAAATAGTTTGCCAGAGACCACCTGCGGTATAAGCCCAGGGGTGCGAAGGACCTGAGAAGCCAGAGGGTGATGTGCCCGGGAGCGTGAGTTTCACGGGCACTTTGCCCTCTGGCGTGAGAGCAGCCCCGGGTGGGGCTACTTGATGCAGCTGGTGACCAGGGTGAGGGGATGCCCGGTCTTGCCGGGCATGACATCCGGGGTGAAGGTCACGGCGGAGGCGCAGGCCGGGATGTGCCCGGGAGCGTGAGTTTCACGGGCACTTTGCCCTCTGGCGTGGGAGCTAATTCTTCAGATATTTAAGCCAGAAGGCGCGGTGGGCAGAGCGATCGTGAGCCCCCTGGAAACCACGGTACCCATGCATAGCATCCGGATAAATCATGAACTCGAAAGCCTTACCCTGCTTCTGCAACTCATTAATCAACTGAAGCGTATTCTGGAAATGAACATTATCGTCACCAGTACCATGAGTAAGCATAAGCATAACCGGAGCAACCTTAGCAGCAGACTCTGCATCAGTAGCATAATTAGCCGGATAAGCCTTCACCTGAGAAATTACACGAGTTTTAGCATAACCATCAGGATTAGTCTTAGGAGTCTCCATGAAACGCTCAGTATAATGAGTATCATACAAACACCAATCGTAAACACCGCCACCAGCGATGCCATAATGGAACAAATCAGAATGATTCATAACAAGCAGCGAAGTCATAGTTCCGCCAAAAGAGAAACCCTCCACACCAATCTTGTCACCATTAACATAAGGCAAACTCTTAAGATACTGGGCCCACTCGCAGAAATCCTGAACCTCTACAACATCCAACTGACGATAAATGAAGTCCAGACCCTCGCGGCCGTTATGGCCTGCAGCACGGCAGTCAGCAGTAACCTCGATGATATCGTTATTGTACCACCACTGAAGGGCGGTATTCGCACCACTGCGCCAGGAATCGCGAACCTGAGGAGTATCAGGACCGCCATAAATATCAACATGAACCGGATACTTCTTTGAAGGATCGAAGTTCTTAGGATAAACGATGAAACCAGGAAGAGTCAGACCATCGTGAGTGGTAATGCTGATAAGCTCCGGCTTGGCAAGATCGTCAGTGCCATCCTTGAAGGTATCGGCAAAGTCCCCTACCTTGACAGATTTACCCTTGGCAACATTGTAAAGCCAAACCTGATAAGGAGTATTGAAGTTGCTCAGGATTGCCACGAAAGCCTTTCCGTCCGGAGACATCACAATTCCCTGGGCATCGAAGGCCGGGTCGGTAAGGGCGGTTATCACACCCTTTTTGTCAACCTTGTACACACCGGTACGCACCGTTGACTCGCGGCGGGCAGAGAAGTAAACATCGCCCTTTTTCTCGTCAACCTTAAGAAGTTCTACGCGCCAGTTGGGACCGTCAGTCAGGCGACGCAGAGTCTTGCCATCATAAGAAAGGAAGTAGATCTGCTGCCATCCCGTCTCGAAGGAACGAACCATATAAAGGCCCTTCTCTGTGAAAATCATGCCCTCAATCCAGTCCAGCCAGGTTTTATATTCCTCATGATAGATATGGTTCTTGCTGCCATCGGCTGCAGAAACGCTGTAAAGATCAAGCGTATTCTGGATGCGGGGCTCCCTGGAAATAAAAAACTCCTTGCTGTCCGCTCCCCAGAACGGAGTGCCAAAATACTGATCCTCATTCTGGTCGAAGTCCGCCCAAACGGTTTCGGGCTTGGCGGCAGTAACGTCGATTATGCCTATCTTCACCTTAGGGTTCTCTTCACCGGCCTTGGGATAGCGTGTACGGCTGATTTTGCCATCCTGGCCGAAGGGAGAATAGATGGGGAACATGGGCACGTTGGAATTGTCAAAACGATAGTATCCAAGCTTCTTGCTGTCCGGGCTCCACCAGAAAGCGCAGTACCTTGACGGACGGCCAAGAATCTCTTCATAGTAAACCCAGGATGCATATCCGTTAAGGATGAGCTCGCTGCCGTCGAAGGTAAGCTGCTTCTCTTCCTTGCTGGCAATGTCCACTACCCAAAGGTTGTTGTCACGGGTAAAGGCCAACATCGTTGAATCAGGGCTGTAGGTAAGATTCACTGCATCGTCCGGATTAACGGGGAAGGTGGTATACTTTGCCGGGTAGTTCACTCCGTCGGTACGGGTAAACTTGCCGGTCTCCATAACAAAGCCTGCGGCATCCTTGAAAGAACCGTCGCAGCTGAATGCGACCTTGTTATTCTCTACCCATTTGTAGAAGAAGGGAAACTGGGCCTGTGCAGCCCCTGCTGCCATAAACAGCATCGAAATGATTAATACTATCCTTTTCATATCATTTGAAACATTTGTCATTGAAGTTAACAAGATAGACTTTCTCTGTGGCACGAGTCAGGGCGGTGTAAAGCCAACGCAGCTGGTCCCGCTCCAGGATGTCCTGCCAGAAGGGATTGTCTATGAAAACGCAGCGCCACTGGCCGCCCTGGGCCTTGTGGCAGGTAAGGGCGTATGCGTACTTAATCTGAAGGGCGTTAAAGTACGGATCTTCCTTAATCTCTTTATAGCGTTTGCTCTTGGATTTAATGTGAGAGTAATCCTCGTTCAAGCCCGCGTAAAGGCCGTTCTGCTGGTCGGCCGTAAGGGCCGGAGCCTCTGAAGACAATGCGTCCAGGCAGACCTTGGTCACCACTTCCATGTCGTCGTAATCAGGGAAGGACACGCGTGCAGTGGCAAAATGAAGGCCGTAACGCTCTTCGTAGCCTCCAATCTTAAGCAGATCGGCCACATCGCCATTGGCAATGAAATCAGTCACATCCATCTCTTCCTGGCCAGCAAACTGATAGCAGTTCTTTACAACCATCAGCTTGTCTCCTTTAACCAGATCCTCTTCTTTATATTGGATCTTTGCACGGATACCGGCATTGTAGCGATTCGCCATTTTGTTGGAGCGGCACAGGACTATGGTCTCCCCTTCTCCGTAATTGCCATACGCATCGGTCAGGGTTTCCAGCAGGTCTCCGCCGGACAGCCTTTCAATATCCGGGAAGCCTTTAACCTTCAGGCCAAGGCCCGATGCCGGCATGGACTGCACGTTGTCAGAAAAGAGCAATTGACGCAGATGAGTGGCATTTTCAAGGATGCCGGATTCCGCCTTCTGGCGAACCACTGTAGTCATCGAACAAAAATCCACCCCGCCAAAAGAGCACATGGCTTCATCCAGCGCAGGGCTTTGATCCATGCCAACCGGCGGCAGCTGGGCACGGTCGCCCACCAGCAGCAGCTTGCACTCTGCACCGCTTCGCACAAAAGCTATCAGGTCCGCCAGCAGATCACCGGTACCGAAGGCGGAACGCCCGCCCTCCTGCATGCCGCCGATCAAGGATGCCTCGTCAACGACGAACAGCGTCCTGGCAGACTTGTTATGCGATATTGAAAACAGGCCCATACCATCATCGGAAACGGACTTCTGCCTGTATATATGCTTGTGGATGGTATAGGCCTGACGGCCGGAATAGTTGGACAGTACCTTGGCCGCACGGCCCGTCGGAGCCAGCAAAATACACTTGGTATGGTATGCTTCAAGGGTATTGACAACAGATGCAAGAAGGGTTGTTTTTCCTGTACCCGCAAAACCTGTCAGAACAAGGATATCTGATTCTGAACCGGTTACGAATTCTGCAATTTTAGAAAAACAGGAGTCCTGGCAAGGCGTGGGAGAGAACCCCAAGTTCTCAAGAAACCCCTGATATAACCTTACCGCCCTGTCGTTCATAGCCTAAGATTCCGTCTTTCTGGATTGTTTTCTTGACAGCATGATAGAGACAGCCGCAACAACAGGATAAATCTCAAGACGGCCCAGCAGCATGTCAAGGGTATAGATGAACTTCACCATGGACGGCTCCGCACTGTAATTGCCGGCAGAACCGATTTCTCCAAGAGCAGGGCCCACATTGGCAAGGGATGCTATCGTACCGGAAAGCGCATTGTAATTGTTTGCACCGAACATCAGGCACAAAACAACGGAAAGCACAATCATTACAAGGAAAAGCGTAAGGTAAAGCACATGCGGGAACATTTCCTCGTCGGAAAAATACTTGCCGCCCACCCTGATTTTAGTAACGGAAGAAGGATTGACGCTGCGGGTAACCTGGCGCTTAATCGCCTTGAAAAGATAGAAGATTCGGTCACTCTTTACGCCGCCGGTTGTAGAGCCGGCCATACCGCACTGAATGCCCACAAACATCAGCATTACACATGGCAGAAGCGGCCATATACTGTTGTCTGCAATGGCAAAACCGGTTGTAGAAGCATAGGCACAAACCTGAAAGGTTCCGCTCATGAAGGCGCTGCCCCATGTCTGCTCTATACCCTCGGTCTTAAGGGACAGAGCCACTATTATCGATACGATGGCAAGTGTGCTGATATAGAACTTGAATACCTTGTTCTTAAGCGGTCTGATACTCCTTGTCGCAAATATCATAAATATGAGGCCGAAGTGCATGGAGCCCAATATCATGAATATAATGGTGATGATATTGATAACCGGCGAACCATATGCAGCGATTGACAGGTTCCTGGTACTGAAACCGCCCGTCGCACATACGCTGAAAGCGTGATTGATGGCATCGAAAGCACTCATTCCCGCTATCCAGTAAGCCAGGAAGGCTGCAAGAGCCAGACCCAGGTAAACGTAGGTAAAGATATGTACCGTCTTGTTTGCGCGGGTATTGTAGCTCTGCTTGGACAGCGATGACAGCTCCATGTTGGTAAGACGGAGCCTTACAGGGCTTGACGAAGGAATAATGAGCAGCAGGAAGACAACGACTCCCAAGCCGCCGATAAAGTGGGTCGATGACCTCCAGAACAGCAGGCTGTCCGGAAGGGCTTCGATGTTTTCAAGTATGCTGGAACCGGTTGTAGTGAAGCCCGATACGCTCTCGAACCAAGCATTTATAACTGTAAAAGGCCCGCCCCAAAGCAGATATGGCAGCATACCGAATATGAATGACAGCACCCATGAAAGGAAGATAATCATGTATCCGTCCTTAAGGGTGATGACAGAGTTCTTTCTTACAAAGATGAAGGGGAAAGCACCTGCGGTAAAGGTGATGATGAAACTGATCAAAAGGGCGGCCAGGGCGCTGTCGTTTCCGTTTTTCACAGAAACAAGCACAGACAAAAACATGAACAATGCACTTACAAGAAGCGCAAAGCCCACATTCCTGGATATGACCTTAAGATTCATCTGTTAAGACTTTTCCCTCAGGGTTTTGATTCGGCGCCTGAGCTGGATGTTTTCCTGTGTAAGTTCAGAGATATTGTCGCTCAGGTCTTTCAGTTGGTCGTCGCCCTCAAAGTCAGAAGTATAGCCCTTTCCGAAGGCCCTGTAGTTGCGGAGCGCCGCCAACATCTTGTATATAGGATTAACGTAATAAACTGACAGATAGAACAGTAGCATAAGTACCAGCAGCAGACCTACGGCAACAGCCACGGCGCCCGGAATAATACTCCTGTAGAAACCTCTTTCAAAAGTAGCGGAGTTCTTCTGGAGCTCTTTGTAAATGGCGGTGTTAAGGTCATCGATGTCCTCGTGCAAGCTGTTATAGACGGGCTGAAGGCGCTCGAAGTACCATGACCTGGAGTCTATGAAATCTGCCACCAGAACGTTCGGGAGCTCAAGTGAAGTAAGCATGTACGCGCTCCACGAATACTCGACTGAATCTGCCAGATTCTGAAGGTTGATGGAAGCGAGCGAAGTGCGAAGGCTGTCGCAGTGAGCCAGGAACTCGGAACGATTGAAGTCCGGAAGGTCGTTATTGGTGTCGTCACCAATGACTGCAAGAATCTTGAGGTTGTAGGCATCGGTCACATTGGCCAATTTCTGGGCAGCATTGATGCTTTCTATGTTGTCTGCGATAAGGTCGGACACATAGTTGCTCATGCTCCTGTACTCGAAGACGGAGATGGTTGTGGACACAAGCAAAATGACGGCAATGGCAGAAAGGCTAAGAGTAATCTTGCCTCTCATGGTCAGTTTGAACCTGTCCAGTATTTTCTTAATCTTTGTCATTTCAGGCAAATATAATAAGAATTTCCTAAAGTATATTCATACTTTGCTCCCTCATCTTCTCCAATTCGTCCTTCATCATGGTAACGCAGCGCTGGATTCCGGAGTGATTTGCCTTTGATCCGGTGGTGTTTATCTCCCTTCCGATTTCCTGGATTATGAAGCCAAGTTTCTTGCCGGGATACGGGTCTGACTCCATGGTTTCAAGGAAGTATTTGCAGTGCTGGCGAAGGCGGACCTTTTCCTCGTTGATGTCAAGCTTTTCAAGATAGAATACCATTTCCTGCTCAAAGCGCTGAGGGTCAACCTTTTGCGCAAGGTCTTCCAGGTTTTTCTGAAGCTTGGCGCGAACCGCCTCAATGCGCTCCGGTTCAAAGGCTTCTACCTGGTCGTACAGAGCCTGAATGTTAGCGATGCGGCTGCGCACATCGGCGTCCAGCACGCGGCCTTCCTTCTCCCTGTAATTCTCTACAGCCGAAATGGCCTGGTCAAAGACCTGATCCAGAAGCGGCAGGTCTTCTTCTGTAATAGCATCGGCCTTCTTAGCATCCAGCACGTCCGGGAAGCGAAGCAGAGTTGCAAGCACCTGGGCGTCTGTTGCGTCAGCGGCTATCCCCTGCTCTTTCTCAAATGCGCGCACCTGGTCCAGATAACTCTTAAGCAGTTCTGTATTAATAGGATGCGATGCTACCTGTGCCGGCTGTTCCAGGGTAATATAAACGTCGATGGTACCCCTTTGCAGCCTTTGTGCAATCATTGACCTGATGGCAAGTTCCTTATCTTTTGGCAGTATCTGGGACTTGATTCCAATGTCCGCAGATTTACCGTTAAGAGTCCTGATTTCCACCGTCATTTTGCATCCGGAAGAAAGAATAACCTCGGCCTTGCCGTATCCTGTCATTGATTTTACCATAATCTCTTTTTTATTAAATGCTTAACCTGTACTGCTTCCGAACCAGGTCCGGAAGCAGTACAGGTTAAAAAAAGTCACAATCTACTTTATGATTCCCTGCTCCTTGAATATCTTGGTAAGGATGGCAACGGCACGGTCAACCTGCTCGTTGGTATGGGTTGCCATAAGGGCGAAGCGTACCAGGGTGTCCTGAGGTGCGCATGCCGGAGGAATCACAGAATTGATGAATACTCCATTCTTGAAAGCCTCTGCGGTAACAATGAAGGTCTTTTCAAGATCCCTTACATACAGAGGGATGATAGGACTTTCGGTGTCTCCAATCTCGAAGCCAGCCTCACGGAAACGTGCGAGTGCGTAATTGGTAACCTTCCAAAGGGCCTCTATACGCTCAGGCTCATTCTGGATGATGTGCAGGGCCTCAAGAGCAGCTGCAGTAGCTGCAGGTGTGCAGGAAGCACTGAAGATATAAGTCCTGGCAGTATGGCGCAAGTAGTTGATAATAACCTTATTAGCTGCAATGAAACCACCAATTGAAGCAAGAGACTTGCTGAAGGTTCCCATGATAAGGTCAACCTGGTCTGTAAGGCCGAAGTGGTCGCATACACCGCGTCCCTGGCGGCCGAATACACCGAGGCCGTGGGCCTCATCTACCATTATTACTACGTTTGCGTATTTCTTCTTGAAATCTACAATTTCAGGGAGTTTTGCAAGGTCTCCTTCCATAGAGAACACACCGTCAACTACAATGAACTTCACGGCATTGTCCGGAAGCTTGCTGAGGGTGCGGTCAAGGTCTGCCATGTCATTGTGCTTGTAGTGCAGAGCCTTGGCGAAGGACAGCCTGCGGCCGTCAACTATTGATGCATGGTCCCTGTCGTCACAAATAATATAGTCATCCTTGGTAAGGAGGGTTGGTATCACACCTGAATTAACCGTGAAACCGGTTGCAAAGCAGAGGGCCTCGTCCTTGCCTACAAAGGCTGCAAGCTCTTTTTCAAGCTTGACATGGATATCAAGTGTACCGTTCAGGAAACGGGAGCCGGCGCAACCGGAACCGTACTGACGCATGGCCTTGATACCTGCCTCTATCACACGCTCGTCTCCGGTAAGACCGGTGTAAGCGTTAGAACCGAACATGAGGACAGGATGTCCTTCCATCTCTACCTCTGTGCCCTGCTTGCTTTCTATCTCTCTGAAATAAGGATATATACCTTTTGCCATCATCTGCTGAGGCAGGGTATATTTCGCTAATCTTTCTTCTAAAAGGTTCATATTCCTTGGTCTTAGTAACAAGCAAAGATACTACTTTCCTTTAAAACTGCAATGCAATTATAGTTTTTTTTGCTTTTTGAAACGATACAATAAAATAAACCCCGACCAGCCTGCTGATATATCCCAAATTATCTATATATTTGTATGATAAAATATAAAGATATGGAAGAGACCAAAAAACTCAATTTCCTTGAGGAGATCATAGAGAACGACCTTAAAGAAGGTAAAGTGGACAGCATAATGACCCGCTTTCCCCCGGAGCCTAACGGCTACCTCCACCTTGGTCACGCAAAGAGTATCTGCCTGAACTTCGGCCTTGCACAGAAGTACGGCGGCAAAACCAACCTGCGCTACGACGACACCAATCCCGTCAAGGAAGATGTAGAATACGTAGATTCAATCAAAGAAGATATAAAGTGGCTTGGCTTCCAGTGGGACAAGGAGCTCTACGCATCTGACTATTTCGACCAGCTTTACCAGTGGGCGGAAGACCTCATCAAGAGGGGCCTTGCATACGTAGATGACCAGACCCAGGAAGAGATCCGCGCCGGACGCGGTACCGTCGATACTCCCGGAACCGAGTCTCCCTACCGCAACCGCAGCGTAGAAGAGAACCTCAAGCTCTTCAGGGAGATGCGCGACGGCAAGTACGCCGACGGCGAAAAGGTGCTCCGTGCCAAGATAGACATGGCCCACCCCAACATGATGTTCCGCGACCCTCTCCTTTACCGCATCAAGCATGCATCGCATCATCGTACCGGAGACAAGTGGTGCATCTACCCTATGTACGACTACACCCACGGCCAGTGCGACTCAATAGAGCATATCACCCATTCTATCTGCACCCTTGAGTTCGACGTTCACCGTCCTCTGTACGACTGGTTCATCCAGACTCTTGGCATCTATCCCAGCCATCAGTACGAATTCGCCCGCCTGAACCTTACATACACCCTGATGAGCAAACGCAAACTGCTGGAGCTTGTTCAGAAAGGCATCGTAAGCGGTTGGGACGATCCCCGCATGCCTACCCTTTGCGGCGTCCGCCGTCGCGGCTATACCGCCGAGGCCCTTAAGATGTTCTGCGACAAGATTGGAGTAAGCAAGCGTGACCAGCTCATGGACATCCAGCTTCTGGAGTGGTGCGTACGCCAGGACCTGAACGCCCGCAGCAACCGCTACATGGTAGTACAGGACCCTGTAAAGGTTACCATCACCAACTGGCCCGCAGGCCAGGTAGAGTGGTTCGACTGCCCTCTTAACCCGGCAGAGCCGGAAGGTGCAAGCCGCAAGGTTCCTTTCACCGGTGAGCTTTACATTGACAAGGCAGATTTCATGGAGGACGCTCCCAAGAAGTTCTTCCGTCTTAAACCGGACGGCGAGGTCCGCCTTAAATATACCTATATTATCAAGTGCAACGAGGTCATCAAGGATGAGAACGGAGAAGTAGTAGAGCTTAAGTGCACCTACGACCCGACCACCCGTCCCGGCGGAGACCCGGAGCAGTGGCGCTCAGTAAAAGGTACCATCCACTGGGTATCAGTAGAGCATGCAAAAGAACTTGAACTGCGTAACTATGACCGCCTGTTCACCCTTGCAGACATGTCCCAGGTTCCTGAGGACAAGGATTACAAGGACTTCCTGAATCCCGACTCCCTGATTCTTGGCAAAGGCTGGGCAGAGCCCGCCCTGCTTGAAGACAAGTCAGGAATTGCCGTTCAGTTCGAGCGCACCGGTTACTACTTCCTTGACAAGGACAGCACTCCGGAGCACCCCATCTTTAACAAGACGGTAGCACTTAAAGATTCTTACAAACCGGAATAGAAACAAAGCATTCCGCAGAATTCATAGAGGCCAGTGATATTTTCACTGGCTTTTTTTCTTGCGGCAAAGCCAGCAGAGGGAACATAGAGCCCTGAATCTGCAGCATGATGCGGTGTCCCGGCATGAAGACATGGGCTATGTCGTTGAGCCTAATCCCAAGGTGGTACAACTTGCCCGGGACAGCCGGTTGCGGATGTTCGAATGAGTCCCTGTAGCGAAGCGGCATGGCCTGGAAGCGGACCGGTAGCTGGTAGCCGTCCGGGCGTCGGTCTATGAGTTTTACGACGATATCTGCATCCGGCCTGTCAACTGAAAGCCACAGGTTAACGCTAACGGAGCCCTCGACCTTAACCGCCTCCTTAATAAGGGGGCCGCTGAAGGTAAGGACATCGGTGCGGCGGGCGGCAAAGCGCTGATCCGCCACAAAGGCCTCGCGGGAGAAGTGCTCCAAAAGCCCGCCGGTGTAAGGCACCGGACGCGCAGGATCAGAAACAAAAGACCACTCCAGCACCTTCCGCGGGGGTTCTTCTGTAAGCTTGTTGCCCTCTGACAGGAAAAGCCACTGTTCCCTGCCGGCCGGGGGCCAGCTTTCCATATATTCCCAACCGGGCCTGCTGTTGACGGTATGCTTTCCGCCGGCGGCCATGGTTTCACCGGAAGGCAGTATGCTAACCCTTGACGGCAGACTCCCCTTTCCTTCCAGATAATAAGAGAAGAAGGGGAACTCTATCCATTCACGGAAGTGCTCTGCAGACCATTCAGTAAAGTGGACATCGCCAAGAAAACTGTACAAGGAATGCTTCCAGGCACCGTGGTACCAAGGACCGGCGCACAGGAAGGCCTCAGTTTCAGGGGCCTGTGCCTTAAGCGTACGATACACTTCAAATGGGCCGTAACAGTCTTCCGCATCATAAAAACCGGCCACAATAAGGAAAGGTGGAAGCTTGCCCTTAAGATTTGATGCCGCATTGCGTGACTGCCAGAAGGCATCGTAATCCGGATGCTGAAGCATCTGGTCAATGAAGGGCAGCTTATCCCGCAAAGGTTCAAAAGGCTTGTTGCCGATTTCCAGGAAAGCATCGTACAGATCCCCTTCCGGAAGCGGAACAACAGGGGCCGGCCAGCGGCCTGTAAGTTTCGGACGAGGCTTAAAGAACGATGCGCCAAAAGGATAAAGCGGCAATTGCGGTATGCCGCAGATATGGGCATCGTCACCCATGAACCAGTCTGTCACCGGGGCCTGCGGAGAGACAGCCTTAAGGGCCGGATGACCGGACAGCGACGCCATGGTGGCATAGAAGCCGGGATAGGACATACCCTTGACACCTACGCTTCCGTTGGTATTCAGATTGTCTATCAGCCATTGGATAGTATCATAGGTATCGGTTGCCTCGTTTATTGTGTCAGGGGAAAAAGGACGGACATCTTCAAAATCACCTTCGCTCATGAAGCGGCCGCGAACATTCTGGAACACAATAATATAGCGATGCTCCGTAAAATGGCTCATGAAGGTACGGAGGTCGCGGGTAAAGGTTTTACCGTAAGGATTCAGCGGAAAGGGCGTGCGTATCATAATTACAGGCCGGGGCTCCCCTGCCAAAGGCTCATATACGGCCGTATACAGGCGGACACCATCCCTCATGGGAATCATTTCTTCCCTTTTCCTGTAATTCTGCTGTACGAACTTTACCGTTACCTTTCCCATGTTGCGAAGAATTTTCGTAAAGATACAAATAAAAACAAAAAAGGCTGCCAAAAGGCAGCCCTAAAAGTGGTAATGTTCTGTTGAAATTACTTGGTGATGCAAATACATTTTGAAGCAACTTCGTTACTTCATAATGCAAATGCATTTTGAAGCAACTTCGTTACTTCATAATAACCTTAGCCATTTCAAGAACCTTGTTGCTGTAACCCCACTCGTTGTCGTACCAAGCGCAAACCTTTACGAAGGTAGGATCAAGCTGGATACCTGCTTTCTCGTCGAAGATAGAGGTACGTGCATCGTTGCGGAAGTCTGTAGAAACGACAGCCTCGTTGGTGTAACCAAGAACACCCTTGAGCTCGCCCTCAGAAGCCTCTTTCATAGCAGCGCAAATCTCTTCGTAAGAAGCAGCCTTTGCAAGCTCTACGGTAAGGTCAACGAAGGAAACGTCGCTGGTAGGAACGCGGAGGCTCATACCGGTAAGTTTACCGTTGAGCTCAGGAAGAACCTTACCTACAGCCTTAGCAGCACCGGTAGAAGAAGGGATGATATTCTCAAGAATACCACGGCCACCGCGCCAATCCTTCTTTGAAGGACCGTCAACGGTCTTCTGGGTAGCGGTTGCAGCGTGAACGGTAGTCATAAGACCGCGAACTACACCGAACTTGTCGTTGAGAACCTTGGTGATAGGAGCAAGGCAGTTGGTGGTGCAAGATGCGTTGGAGATAATGGTCTGGCCAGCGTAGGTCTTGTGGTTAACACCGTAAACGAACATAGGAGTAGAATCCTTTGAAGGAGCAGACATGATAACCTTCTTAGCACCAGCTTTGATATGAGCCTCTGCAAGCTCTGCGGTGAGGAAGAAACCGGTAGACTCAACTACAACGTCTACACCAAGAGCGCCCCAAGTGATGTTTACAGGATCTTTCTCTGCGAACACCTGAATCTTGTTGCCGTCTACGATAAGGTAATTGCCGTCAACTTTGATGTCATGCTTGAACTCACCGTGAACAGAGTCATACTTGAGCATGTAAGCAAGATAATCTGCATCAAGGAGGTCGTTGATACCTACTACCTGAATGTCAGAAGCAAAGTTCTCTACAGCTGCACGGAAAACCATACGACCGATACGGCCAAATCCGTTAATACCAAGTTTTACCATTTGATTTGTTTTATTAATTAAGTTTAACTTTAACTACATTTTCTTCTTAAGGGTCTGCAAAATTAATTAAAATATCATACCTTTGCAAACAAATAAAAACTTTAATCGTTTAAATGTCAACGATAAACGTTTAATCGCCAATGAATAAAGACAAATTGAATATACTTGTAACCAACGACGACGGATACACAGCCAAAGGAATAAAAGTACTCGCCAAGATGTTACTCCCCTACGGCAATGTCACCGTCGTAGCGCCAAAGTATCATCAGTCCGGAATGGCAATGGCCGTTACCATCGGAATCAAAAGGCTTGCCTACAAGGACTTGGGTATTATTGACGGCGCACACTGGGCCTACCTTGACTCTACGCCTGCCAGTTGCGCAAAGTACGGTATCAATTTCATGGATCCGAAGCCGGATGTCATTATCAGCGGCATAAACCACGGCTCCAATGCTTCTGCCGCAGCCTGCTACTCCGGCACCCTGGGTGCGGCGATGGAGGGCGCACTTAACGGCATCCCGGCAATTGGCGTATCCCTGGACAATCTTAACCCGGAGGCAGATTTCAGCCAGGTACAAAAGTATTTCCCCGCCATCTTTGAGCACCTGATGGAAAGATACAAGACAGCCCGTTACGGCGTTTACTACAACGTAAACTTCCCTGCCTCAGACATTAAGGGCATACGTACGGGCCATATGGGCCGCGGAAAATGGGTTAAGGAATTCACAGACTGGAACCCGGAGCTTTACCGCAAGCGCGGCTATACCGCAGAAATGTTCGGAATCAGCCTGCCCCAGAAAGAAGAAGGTGAAAAGTATTATATGATGATAGGCACCTACGTCGATGATGAAGCGAACCTTCCCGACGCCGATCACCGTCTGGTGAAGGATGGCTATATTTCCATCACCGCACACAATATCATAACTACAGACCCTGTGGAAACACCTTCCCTGGCGAAGGACCCTCTCCTTAACAAAGACTTTTAATGAGATATTACATCATTGCAGGCGAAGCGTCCGGAGACCTTCACGGTTCCAACCTGATGAAGGGGCTCTACGATAAAGACCCTAAGGCGGATATCCGCTTTTGGGGAGGTCCTCTCATGGGGGCCGTATCGGAGGCCAATCAGCCCGGCGCCGGCGCAATGGTAAAAGATTACAGCCAGACTGCAATAATGGGCTTCAAGGACGTCATCCTCAAGGCCCGCGTAATATCCGCCAATCTAAAACTGTGCAGGCAGGACATCCTAAGTTGGCAACCGGACGTAGTAATACTGATTGACTACCCCGGCTTCAATCTTAAGATTGCAGAATTCGCCCACAATCACGGACTTAAGGTCTTCTGGTATATAGCCCCCAAGGTATGGGCTTCCCGCGAAGGCCGCATCCGCAAGATAAAGAAGTACGTGGACAAGCTGTTCATCGTCTTCCCCTTCGAAAAGGAGTACTTCACCCGCAAACAGATACCTTTCGCCTATTGCGGCAACCCGCTTATTGATGCCATCGACAGCAATGCCGTCCAGGAGGCCCCCGTTCAGGGCCTTTACATTGCCCTTCTGGCAGGTTCAAGAAAGGGAGAAGTCAAGACGATGATGCCGGTATTCAAGGCCTTTGCGGACAGGCTTGCCGCTACTCCCGGATATGAGGAATACAAGTTCATAGTTGCAGGCGCACCGTCCAGGACAGCGGACGACTACAAGCCCTGGACAGGGCCGGACAGCAGGCTGCAGGTCATCTTCGGCCAGACGCACAACCTTGTCCGTCATGCAAAAGCCGCTGTGGTAAACAGCGGCACGGCATCGCTTGAAACAGCCCTAATCGGCACTCCGCAAGTTGTTGTTTACGCCACGTCCCCCATCAACGCGGCAATCGCAAAGAAGATAATCAAGATAGAATACGTGAGCCTTGGCAATCTTATTGCCGGCCGCAAGGTCTTCAAGGAACTGCTGCAGTGGTACTTCACCCCTGAAAATGTCACAAACGAGGTGATTCGCCTTACCTCTGATCAGGAGTACATAGATACAATGAAGGCAGGATACTCAGAAATCCGCACCCTCCTTGGCGGCAAAGGCGCTTCCGCAGCAGTGGCTGCCGAAATGATTTCTACGCTTTCAGAAGAGTAGCTACGTCATCTTTCTGACCCACTACCCAAACGACATCGCCCACGGCGAAGGGAATATCCACGGCAGGCTGATACAGTTTGCCGTCTTTTGTTTCGATGCCGGCTATAAGGCAATGATAGTCGCCCCTGATTCCGCACTCACGGATAGTCTTTCCATTGAACGGCGAGCCCTCGTGCACTATAACCTGACGAAGTATCATCTCGCTGCGAATGGCAACGTCATCGTCCTGAACCTTGCCGCTGGAACGAAGTTCGGTAGAAAAAGCCTCCATATCCTTGTCGGTTCCGATAACCTGAAGCACGTCCTGCGGGAAGATACGCTCATTGGCTTCCGGAATATTGATGCGCAGGTTGCCACGAAGGATTGAAGCCACATGAATGCTGAACCGACGGCCAAGATTAAGTTCTGCCAGCGTCTGGCCGGCCCATGCGGAGTCTCCGGGCACGGTAAAGTCTGCAAAGTGAAGGTCTTTTGAAAGGAGTCGTGAGGCGTATTCCGGCTGCTTCTTGCCATAATACTCTTCCTGAACCTGACGCGCACGCAGATTGTCCCTGAAGTTACTTTCGATCTTAAGCGACTGACGCCTTATCAAACGGCTGCTCAATATGAACAGAATCGCTCCAAAACCAATGAGGAAGACCGGAATGCCCCTCAAATGGAAGAGAGTAAACAGCACGTAGAAGACAAAACCCATCGCCAAGAAAAATCTTGCCACAACAACAAATACAAGCGGCGGTACGTAATTACGGTTCTCTGCCCATAACTTTTTAAAATCGTCAGAAAAAGTATGGCGCAAGATGATGGCATAGAGGAAAGGTCCCAATGCAAGCAGAATAACAATTGCAGCAGCTATCCTGCTTATTGTAGCCGGAAGCAAACTATCCAGGAACGGCACAAGCCACAAAAATGCCAGGGCAGTAAGTGCAATTGACACAATACTATGTATAAGGACATTGGTAAGGGTGGACTTAATGTAACTGCGCCATGCGCTCTTGTCCTGAGTGGCTGTTGCCGCGCCACGGGAGGCGAACCTCTCTGCCAGGCTGACAAGCTTCTTGGGCAGATGCTTTTCCATGAAAGCATTAACGGGCTCGGCCAGCCTGATCATATACGGTGTCAGGAAGATGGTTATGACAGACACCGCCACGACTATCGGGTACAGGAAGTCGCTGGTCACCTTAAGGGACTGGCCAAGGGCGGCGATGATGAAGGCAAACTCGCCTATCTGCGTAAGGCTGAATCCGCATTCGATGGAAGTCTTTAACGACTGGCCGGATATAAGTACGCCAAGAGTGGCGAAGGTTGCCTGTCCAACAATAACGGTAAGGGTAATTACAATGATAGGAAGGGCGTAATGAATAATCATTGCCGGATCTACCATCATACCAACGGACACGAAGAATACTGCGCCGAACAAGTCTTTCACAGGGCTGACAAGTTTGTCAATCCTCTCTGCCTCAAGAGTTTCGGCAAGGATTGAGCCCATTATGAAGGCGCCAAAAGCGGCGGAGAAACCCATGGAGGCGGCAAATACCACCATACCGAAGCACAAACCAAGGGCTACCACAAGCAGGGTCTCGCCTGACATCAGCTTACGGGCTTTCTTTAAAAGAGTTGGAATGACATACAGTCCTACTGCGAACCACAATATCAGAAAGAAGGCCAGTTTGGCAATGCTGCGCGCCAGTTCAAGGCCGTTGAAACTATTGCTGACTGCAATCGTGGACAGTACCACCATCAAAACGACAGCAAGAATGTCTTCCAGAATAAGTATGCTAAGTACCAGGCCGGTGAACTGTTTCTTTCGCAGGCCCAGATCATCGAAGGCTTTGTAAATAATTGTGGTAGAAGACATTGCAATCATACCGCCAAGGAAGAGGGCATCCATTCGCTTCCACCCGCAGAACGAGCCCACGATGAAGCCCAGGAATATCATTCCCACAATTATAACCATGGCCGCGACTACCGCCGTGCCGCCTACCTTTAGTATTTTCTTGAAACTGAATTCCAGGCCAAGGGCGAACAGAAGGAAGATAACGCCAATATCTGACCACAGGTGCACGTTGACGGTATCAGCCACAGACGGCAGAAGGCCGAAGTGAGGACCGGCCAGAAAGCCGGCAACAATGTAGCCCAGCACCACCGGCTGCCCCAGTTTCTTAAACAGAAGCGTCATTGCGCCTGCGATGATAAGAATCAGCGCAAGGTCCTTTATCATTGGTTCAAGTTCACCCATACTAGTATTGTCTGGCCCCGAATATAGCCGTTCCGATGCGGACAATAGTGGCACCATAATCAAGTGCCAACGGCCAGTCTCCGGACATTCCTATACTAAGCTGATCGAAATCTTTCAGCCCCGGGAATGTGTCATTAATATGTCGTTTAATCTCTTGTATACGTTTAAAGTCGCTGCGGATCACAGACTCGTCGTCGGTATTGGTAGCCATGCCCATCAGGCCGCGGAGGCGGACTCCCCTCCACTCCTTTTCAAGCAGCGGCATCAACTCTTCCACAGAAAAGCCCTGCTTGGTTTCTTCCTGGGCGATATGGACTTCCAGAAGGACGTCCACCACCTTGCCGTTCTCTACTCCCCACTTGTCTATTGCCTGCAGCAGATGCTCTGAATCTACAGATTCCACCATGGCCGCATAAGGCAGCACCATCTTAAGCTTGTTGGTCTGAAGATGGCCGATGAAATGCCAAACGATGTCTTTTGGAAGCGACTGCGCCTTGGCCATGAACTCCTGGGGACGGCTCTCCCCGAAGCACCGCTGGCCGGCACGGTATGCCTCCATCACGACTTCGGCCGGATGGAATTTTGAAACTGCCACCAGGCGCACTCCTGATGGCAGCTTCTCAAGTATAAATTTAAGATTATCTTCTAGCATTTCTCTGCTGCTGCATCTTCTGGGCCTCTTCCAGTCTCTGCTGCCACTTGCTCTTTGGCATTGGCTTGCCCTCAGTAGCTTTAAGGCGTGCATAAACGTCTTCCGGCTTAACCACAAACTTGCGGATGTACCAGGTGGTAATCATTGTGATTATGTTGGACAAGAGGTAATAGTAGCTAAGACCTGAAGAAAGGCTGTTACAAATGACGAACATCATTATAGGCATGAAGTACAGCGTCATGAAACGCATCATCTTGCCGTTGGCATCGTTGCCGGCCATCTGTGTCTGGGTGAACTTAGTATAGAAGAACATAGACACGGCCATCAGCAGTGCAAACAAGGACAGGTGGTCTCCGATAAGAGGAATTCCGCCGCCGAAGTTAACGACTGAATCGTATGCACTGAGGTCTTCTGCCCAAAGGAAAGGCTGCTGACGAAGCTCGATGGAAGCCGGGAAGAAGCGGAACATCGCCCACAGTATAGGGAACTGCAGCAACATAGGCAGACAGCCGCCCATCATGCTTGCCCCGGCCCTCTTGTACAGGGCCATCGTAGCCTGCTGCTTCTTCATTGCATCTTCCTGCTTGGGATACTTGGCATTGATCTTTTCTACCTCGGGTCTAAGGATGGCCATCTTTGCAGACGATACAAATGATTTGTATGAAAGCGGGAACACAACTATCTTGATAAAGATGGTCATGAGCAGGATGATGATACCAAAGTTGAGGTTGAAGCCGTTAAGGAAGTCGAACACCGGAATGATGACGTACCTTGTGAACAGGCCGATTATGCTTCCTCCCAGAGGGATGGTTTTTTCATATTTCTGGTCCAGTGCCTTCAGGCCCTTGTAGCTGTTGGGGCCAAAGTAGAACTCGTGCTCGAAGACTTTGTCTGCCTGGCTCTGGTCAATCTCTTTCTTGAAGCGGGCGCCGCAGGCCATAAGATTGTTGCCGGGCTCGTTTTCAGGAACATAGTTGATCATGGTCTGCAATGCGTCAAAGTTGTCTTTGGCGCGGAAGATTGCAGAGAAGAACTGCTGGTGATATGCAAGCCATGATATCTTAGAGTTGACTGACACGCCGCCGTTACGGCCTTTTGCAAACTCCTCCGGGTCGTCGTCGCCGGCAAGGCGATATGCGGCCAGGGAGTACTGCATCTCGTTACGATAGCCCTTTTCCATACGGGGAACGATAACATTCCAGTCAACATCGTATGAGAATACGTTCTTGGGAATGTTCAGGCCTACGAAAGAGAGTTTGTTATCTACAACGTAAGAGTCTTTGTGAAGCTTGTAAGCCTGCTCTATGTAACCGCCGCCGGCAAAGGGAAGGCGCATTACAACGCTGGAGTCAGTCTGCTCTGCTACCTGGAAGTTGAAGTCCTTGGTATTTACAAGCTCGTTAACATAAATAGCTACGTTATAAGTACTTGCGTTTGCAGTTGCAGCGCTGTTGAAAAGGTACAGGTCACTGCCGCCGTAGTTCTTGTAATCTTTTACCTGGGCAGAATAAGGCTGGGCTCCCTTGGTTGTAAGGATGAGCTCCAGCTTATCGTTTTGAAGTGTAACGAGTGTTGCCTCTGCCTCTTCCGATGCTGCCTGTAAAAGAAGGCTGTCCTGATATGCGGGACCTGCTACTGCATCTGCAACGGTCTCCGTCTCCGGAGTGATGACTCCTGCGGCAATAAGCGAATCGCGCTCTGCCTGCGCAATAGAGTCTGCAATCATCCTCTGTTTAAACTCTGCACGTGCAACGGAATCCCTCTGCATCTGGAATGCACGCTGCTTCTCCATCTGCTTTGACTGGAATACCATGAAGCCCACCATGATAGCGGCTATGAGCACCCAGCCAATTACTGTATTTTTCTTCATCTTATTTTATTCTTCCTCTTTGTTGGACTCTTCTTCAAGCTTAAGGATCTTGGCCTCAAGCTCTTTAAGTTCTTTACGATAACCTTCTATCTTCTCCTGCATCTGGCTGATGAGCGGGGCGGCATTCTTGGATGCGGCAAAGAAGCCGATGTTGTTCTCGCAGGTATCAACTTCCTGCTGCAGGCGGTTGTATTGCTGTATAAGCTTATCCTTTTCTGTCAAAGGAGCCTTCTGGGCCTTCGCAGGGCCACGTCCACCGGCATTGCGGTTGCCGCGGTTGCCACCAAGGAGATCGCCGAACTTCTCTGCGATAGCATCCCTGTAAGCCTTGTTAATAGCATCCTTCTCTTTGAAAGGAACAAAGCCGATGGCATTCCATTTCTCCTGGAAAGACTGGAGCAAATCCTTCATGAGGGACTTGTCCTCAGAGGGCTCCATGGCCTTGATTTCCTCTACCAGGGCCTTCTTGGCACGAAGGTTCTCACGGAAGCCGGACTCGCTCTTTGCATTCTCTTCCTTACGGGCGAAGAACTCGTCGCATGCGGCACGGAACCTCTTCCAGAGAGCCTCAGCCTTCTTGCGGGGCACTGCACCAATCTCTTTCCATTCCTTCTGGAGCTGGATAAGAGCCTCGGTAGTCTTCTTCCATTCTGTGCTTTCTTTAAGGGACTCGGCTTTCTCTACAATTGCAAGTTTGCGCTCTGCATTTGCAGACATGCCGTCCTTATACTCTGCATAGTAAAGACGCTTGCGCTCGAAGAACTTGTCATTGGCAGCACGGAAGCGTGCATATATCTTCTGGTTCTCTTTCTTGGATGCGTAGCCGATGGTCTTCCACTGCTTCTGGATTTCTTCTATCTCTTTGGTAAGAGCGCTCCACTCGTTAGCGTTGATTTCTTCCCTGGCCACGATTTCCTCAACCTTCTCGCAGAGGGCTGTCTTTGCCTGAAGATTCTCTTCATGCTGTTCTTTCTGACCCTCGAAGTAAGCCTGATAGTTCTTGTTTATCTTGGCCGTAGCGGCTTTGAAGCGCTCCCAGATCTGGTCACGGTACTCTTTTGCAACAGGGCCGAATTCCTTCCACTGCTCGTGAAGTTTCTGAAGCTCTTTGAAGGCATCGATTACGTTCTCGTCCTCTGCCAGCTTTTCTGCTTCCTCGCAGAAAGCGGTCTTTGCCTCAAGGTTCTTGCTGAAGTCAAGGTCACGCATTTCGCGGTTGATCTGAACCTTGTCGTAGAACTTCTCTACATAGAACTGGTAGGTGTCGTTAAGGTCACGGAAGGCTGTTGCCGGCACGGGGCCGATTTCCCTCCACCTTGCCTGTATGTCCCTGAATTCAGGGAAAGTGGCGGTAACGTCTTCCTGCTTGTCTACAAGGGCCTTAAGGTCTTCAATAACGGCCTGCTTTGCAACAAGGTTGGCATTGCGTTCCTCTTCCTGCTTGCGGTTGAATTCTGCACGTTCTTTCTTGAACATTCCGTAGAGCGCCTTGAACCCGTTTTCTACGGATTCGAATATGTTTGAAGCAGCCTCTGCCTCTTCTGCTGTGTCGGCGGGCTTGACTTCTGCTTTTTCCTTTGTAAGTTTTTTGTAAAATGCGGTCTTGATGTTCTCTGCTTCTTTAGCTCTCTTCATCCTTTCCTCGTCTGCCATAAGCCCCTCAAACATTTGAGAGAGTTCTCCAAGCGTCATGTCCGCATAGTTAGTAGCTACATCCTGGGGATTTTCAGTGTTCTGAGCTACCTCAGGGTTCAGTTCTTCGTTCATAGTTTTTTTGTTATGTTATTGTAATACTTTTCTTGACGTATTGCATAATACTTCAAGATTGCAAATATAACAAATTATATTTATTTTTGCGATACAATTGGAAATAATATGCGAATCGACATACTCACCGTGGTTCCGGAGCTGTTGGACAGCCCTTTGAGCTATTCCATAGTGGGCCGGGCAAGGAAAAAAGGCCTGGTAGAAATATACATCCACAACCTGCGCGAATTCGGCCTTGGACCGCGTCAGAACGTGGATGATTACAGTTATGGCGGCGATGCCGGCATGGTTATGATGGTAGAACCGGTGGACAAGATGATAGCCAAGTTAAAGAGCGAGCGCGACTATGACGAGGTCATCTACATGTCCCCTGACGGCGAAATCCTTGACCAGGCCATTGCCAACGAGCTTTCCCTCAAAGGCAATATCATCATTCTATGCGGCCACTATAAGGGCATCGATCACCGCATCCGCGAGCATCTTATCACAAGAGAGATTTCTGTGGGAGACTACGTAGTAAGCGGCGGAGAGATCCCCGCCGCCCTGCTTGCCGATTCCATAGTCCGTCTTATTCCCGGCGCCCTGACCGATGAAACATCGGCCCTGAGCGACAGTTTCCAGGATGGCCTGCTCTCCCCTCCCGTTTACACCCGTCCCGCCGACTATAACGGCTGGAAGGTCCCGGATGTTCTGCTTAGCGGCAATCCCAAACTAATCCAAAAGTGGCAGGACGACCAGGCGTTGGAAAGGACCAAACGCCTGCGTCCGAATCTTCTGAAGAAGTAAGATGAAAAGATATTGCCAAACGCTCACCCTCGTTGATAACGAGGAATTAATTGCAAAATACGTAGAGGCTCACGCCCACGTATGGCCGGAGATTATAGAGGGCCAGCGGGCCGTAGGCATTCTTGATATGCAGATTTACCGGCACGGCCGCCAGCTCTTTATGATTTGCGATACCGTCGATGACTTTGACTGGCAGCGCGACATGGCCCGTCTTGCCACGTTACCCCGTCAAGCCGAATGGGAAGCGTATGTGGCACAGTTCCAAGGCTGCGCCGCAAATGCCCGTAGCGACGAAAAATGGCAACTCATGGACCGAATCTTCTAAGGAAGGTTTAGAATCTGTAAGAGAGTTTTACCATGAAGTTCCTGGGGGCCTGGGGGAAGACTCCTTCTTCCTGGTACCAGCTTGCCTCCTGCTGGAAGTAGGCGCGATATACCCAGGCATCTGCATAGTATTTCTTACCCAAAAGGTTGTTCACATAAATGCCAAGGCCAAGGGTGCCGGGGCCAAGGGTGAATTCGTGGCTCAATGATGCGTTTGCCACCCAATAAGCCGGAATGCAGCGATCTGCGTTCTGGGTATTGTCCCAATACTGTTTGCCAACATATTTAGCATCTACGGAAAGGACAGTATTCTTAATTAATGTCCAGGAAGCACTTCCGGCAGCAGTGAACGAAGGAGACAAAAGCATGGTAACCTTTTTGAATTCTTCTGTCTGCTGGCCTACAAGATGCCAGTCGTCCATATTGTCATAGACCTCGTAGAATTTCTTGTAGTTCAGGATCTTATTGGTACTGACGGTGGCGTTGCCGGAAAGGGTAAGAGCGTTTATCGGCTGCCATGCGGCAGTAAACTCCACGCCACGACGGTAGCTCTTATCCACATTATCCTTGATTGCATAGCCCGAAGAGCTGAGCTCGCCGGTCTCGAGCAGCATGTCGCGATACTCCATAAGATACAGGTTAACTCCTGCACTGAAGGACTTGGATTCGAACTGATATCCAACCTCTATGTCAGTCATCTTCTCCGGCTTAAGCTTGCGGTCGTTCCCCTCAAGGTTGTTACTTTCTATTACCTCTTTAATGTCGCTGCGGGAAGGTTCGCGGTGACCGTAAGCAACTGAAGCATAGAACTTTCCAAATTTTGTATTGGCAGTAACGCCGCCACGGGGATTAAAGAACTTCCAAGTGGTCTTAAAGCCCATGGGCAGTTTGTCCTCGTCATCCACACCGGCAATGTCAAAGTTTACACGGCGATACTGAAGATCAGCAAAAGCCGTAAGCCAGTCAAACAGCAGATACTCCCCTCTTGCAAAGAAGTTAAGCTCGTTCTTCCTACCCCTGTTAAAATACCAGTTGTTATCACTATTAGGCTTGTTAATAGACTTGTAATCATAGTCTTCTCCAAGGGCCTGATGCCAAATAAGCTCTCCGTAATGATCTCCGCTGTAGCGGGAAACATTTACGCCACCCACAAGGTCAAGTCTGGTTCCTTTGTACCTGAGTTCAGAATTGCCCACCCAGTAGCCATTGTCCATGGTTTTACGGAAGATAACATTTCCTTTGGTCTTTTCTGCAAAGCCGTAAGCAGACAGCTTTTTGTTCTTCTTAAAGCGCTCGTTATAGCCGTAACCATCTGTATAATTGAGCGTTGTAATCCAGGTAAGAGCATCCGCAAAGCGGTGGGTATAGTTAAGCTGCAGGTGCTGCTGAACGTAATTATCCGTATGATTCCTATAATAAACCGGCTTGCCGGAAGCATCGTAGGACATAATACCCTCCGGGTTGTAGGTCCTGTCTTCAAGCATTGAAGCGTAAGGAATTCCGGTCCAGGTGATACCAGTACGCTGGTCTCCGCGTAAATAAGTGAGTCTTAAGGAGTTGTCGCCTTTAAGCCAGCCAAGGGTCGCAAGCAGAGAGTGTGCATTTCCCCAGGCATTGTTTATATAGCCCTCAGTGGTGTTTGCAGACCATACCAGATTGAAGTACAGACCATTATTAAGTTTGCCCGATGATGCATTGACCGTTGCGATTCTGGTATCGTAGGAACCGAGGCTGAAATCCGCCCCCATGGAAGGCTTGGTATCCACAAAAGCCGTGTTCATATTGATGCTGGCGCCAAAAGCTCCCGCACCGTTTGCCGATGTTCCCAGGCCACGCTGAACCTGCACTCCTGAAAGCAGGCTGGTAAGGGCAGGGATATTCACCCAGAATACTTCCTGGGATTCACCATCATTAAGGGTAATACCGTTAAGGGTGACATTGATCTGCGACCCTTTGGAGCCACGGATAGTCAATTTGGAATAACCTATTCCGGTACCGCCTTCATGGGTGACTACAACCGAAGGCTGCAGGGCCAAAGTCATTGGAAGTGAGTTAATTGGGTTGGATTGGCGCAGCTGCTCCTTCCCTACCATAGTGTAAGTAACCGGTGTGAATTTTCCGGCCCTGGACGCAGATACAACCGCACTGTCAAGTCTTTCTGATTTTTCAGCCTCCTGGGCCATAAGCGTGCCGCCAAGCGTAAGTGCGGCTAAAGTTAAAAATAAACCTCGCATAAGTTTGTTGTTTTATGCAAGGGGCGCATCTTTCGATGCTTGAGGTCAAGCTTCCCTACGTCGGCATTATCCGCATCAGGTTCCTTGGGTGTCTCTCAACCGGCTTACGCCAGTACCCCCGCTCGTTAATATTTAAAATAGTGTTTTTACTCTTTTACTTCCTCCAGTTTGATCTGATAGAGACGTTTCCAGTTTTTACCGGTTATGTAGATGTTGCCGGTTTTGGCATCGAAGGCGATGCCGTTCAGCACATCGGTATTATCGTCCTTAAGCTTGTCCGGCAGCAGGCCGCGACAATCGACGGTAGCCTCTACCTTACCACTTGAAGGATCAATGATGACAATGACATCCTGGGTATATACATTAGCCCAAATCTTGCCGTCTATGTACTCAAGCTCGTTAAGATAGTTGACGTTCTTACCCTCCAGCTTAACATTCACCGTCTTCTTTACCTGTAGCTTATCGTCCATGAAAAACAGCTTGGAAGAACCGTCGCTGGCAATAAGATAATCCCCATCCGTGGTAAGGCCCCAGCCCTGGCGCGGATAGCGGAAGGCCTGAATGTACTTAAGGGTCTTTGCGTCATAAGTAAACGCCACCTTGCTGGTCCAGGTAAGCACGTAAAGCTTATCCTTGAACATGACAGACCCTTCAATAAAGTACTTTCTGTCAAAGTTCATATTGCTGACGGGCTTGCCGGTGGCAAGGTCAACCTCGCGGAACCTGGACTTACCGTTCTGGCCCGTGCTCTCGTACAGGCGGCCGTCGTTGAAGAAAAGGCCCTGGGTGTAAGATGTGGCATCGTGCGGATACTCCTTAACTACCACCACTTTATAACGCTTCACGGCCGCATCGGCGCAGGAAAGCCCGCACAGCGCAGCCAGAAGCAAGGTCAGTATGAGTCTTACACTCTTCATAATCAGGGCAAATTTACGTCAAAAAAAAGCTAAATCAAAGCCAGCAGGAATAATCTTGAGAAATTCTTAGTATCTTTGCGCCGCGAAAGCAAGGCGATCTGTCGCGCCGCCTCGTGCGGTGAGGAAAGTCCGGACAGGACAGGGCGCCCCGCTGCGGAAAGCGCAGATGGAAGAAATTTCATATACTCCGTAACAGAAAACGACCGCCTTCGGGTAAGGGTGAAAACGTGGGGTAAGAGCCCACGACCGGTGTCAGCGATGCCATCGGGGTACGGATTCGGGGCCTGCAAGACCAAATATACTGACAGACGAGGGCTGCCCGCCCGATGTCAGGGGGTAGGTTGCGAAGATAAATGACAGATTTAAAAACAGAAACCGGCTTACGGCTTTGCTTCACGCAGGAAGGCAACCAAGTGTTGCCTTCTTTTTAATTGAAAATTAGTACATTTGCATCATGAAAGCATTATTGATATACTCCGGCGGCATGGACAGCAGCTGCCTGCTTTACAAATACAGGGATGACATCAAGCTTGCCGTAACCTTCACATACGGCGCAAGGCAGGACGAGGCCCAGACGGCGTGCGCCGCCTATAATTGCAAGCAATTGGGAATCGATCACTTGATTATCCCTATCGACTTTATAGGCCAGTACTTCAAAAGCAGCATACTGAAAGGCGGAGAAGCCATTCCCCACCAGGATTATGACGCAGAGAATATGAAGAGTACCGTCGTTCCCTTCCGCAACGGAATAATGCTTTCTATAGCCGCCGGCCTGGCAGAGAGCAACGGGCTGGACACCGTACTCATCGCCAATCATGCAGGCGACCATGCCATATACCCGGACTGCCGTCCGGCCTTCATCGACGCCATGGATGCCGCAATCAGTAACGGCACCTATGAAAACATCCGCCTGCTGTCACCTTACTGCAATATGACAAAAAGGGAGATCGCGCTGGAAGGAAAGGCCAACGGAGTTCCCTTCGAGCATACCTATTCCTGCTACGAAGGCCGCCACAAGCACTGCGGAGACTGCGCCACCTGCCGTGAGCGCAAAGAGGCCCTGGCCGGCTTCGACCCTACCGAATACGAACTGTAAATAATTAAGCATCAGATATGTACTACGTAAGTAAGCGCCTTGAAATATCTTCTTCTCACAGCCTTCACCTTAGCTATGAGAGCAAGTGCGAAGCCATGCACGGGCACAACTGGATAGTTTATGTGCACTGCAAGTCAAAAACGCTTAACCAGGATGGCATGGTGACCGATTTCACTTCCATCAAGAAGAAGATTAGCGGGACTCTGGACCACCAGAACCTTAACGAGATTCTGCCCTTCAATCCTACTGCAGAGAATATTGCAAAATGGATTTGCGACAATGTAGAGAATTGCTACAAGGTTGAAATCTGGGAATCAGAGAACAACAAAGCTATCTACGAAAAGGATTAATGTACAGGGTTAACGAGATATTCTACAGCCTTCAGGGCGAAGGTTTCTGGACGGGGACGCCGGCTGTGTTCCTTAGGTTCAGCGGCTGCAACCTGCGCTGCCCTTTCTGCGATACGGATTTTACCCACGCTCAGCAGATGGACGCAGACCAGATCTTGGCAGCCATCGCCGCTGCCGGCGGAGCGTGCAAGCACGTTATTGTAACCGGCGGAGAGCCTGCGCTGCAACTGGACCAGGCCCTGGTTGACCGCCTTCATGAAGAAGGCTACACCATCCATATAGAAACAAACGGCACCAAGCCTTTGCCGTCCGGCATCGACTGGATCACATGCAGCCCCAAGCAGGACTGGCTGCCCGGTGCCGCTCCCGTTATTGAAAAGGCAAACGAGCTTAAGATGGTCTATACCGGCCAGGATGTAGAGAAATGGCTGGCATTTAAAGCTGATCACTATTTCCTTCAGCCCTGCTCTTGCCAAAATACAAAAGAGGTGGTGACATATATTCTGTCCCACCCCCGTTGGCGTCTGAGTCTTCAGACTCATAAATATCTGGATATCAGATAATAATCTAATTAGTTACAGTACTTAGCCTGTTTCTTATCTTGTTCTTGAGCATAGCCAGGACCTCTGTGTCCCCTTTCTCCTTTATTATTGACAGCCACCTTTGTGCAAGGTCCATGTCGCCAAGAATGTAAGCCGTCGTAGCAATGTTGAAGGCAGCATATGAACGCTTCTCTCCTGTTGACGATTCGGCCAGCTTGAGCCATATGTCAAGGGCCTCATGCCATCTGAAACCATAAGCAGCATCAAGGGCGTTGCTCCAGGCCGAAGTATCAAAACTATAGAAGAAGAAGGTCTCACTGGCCCAGTTGGAAAGGAACTTGGCAGAAGTCTTCTGACCCGTCACCTGTGCCGATGATGCAAGGGAACCGGTCTTCAGGAAGGACACGCCTTCAAAATTCCTGACAGTATCAACCTGTCCCATAGCGTCATAGACATGCATTTTAATATGTACGGGAAGGGCACCGGACTCATTTAACTTATCGTAGTCCACGCTGGGGATTTCCATCATGAAGATAACATCCTTGTCCGTATCCATCACCACATTAAGAAGGGTGTCGCGGGAAGAATAATCAGCCGTGGTAGAATAAGGCATCGAATAAACCCCTACTGCCTGCTGGCCGCCGAAATAGTCTTCTTCCAGGGCGGTTGCAAGACCTTCCGCTATACCTTTTGCTATGACGGAATCCTTTTCATGGGAAAGATAAACGACTCCCATATCTTTTCCGCCAAGGTTATATCCGGATGCCGAGGGTTGTCTCATTTGCAAATCCATCCTATAGAGGCCTGGATAGCAAGACACTGCCACAGACGCAAGAACGCCTATTAAGATAGAGACTGACAGTTTACTCATAAATAAATTCTGCTACAAGGTCGTAATCATCTGCCGATACAACTTTTACCGTAATGAAATTGCCAGGCATCTGTTCTGCCGGCTTACCCATGCGGGGGTCGTATCTGACAAGAATCTCTCCATCTACCTCCGGGCTTTCGTATTCGCTGCGGCAGACAAGCACGCCGTCCGTAAACGAATCTACCAGCACCTTGCAAACAGAGCCGATTCTGGACTGGTTGTATGCAAAACTTATACCACGCTGCACTTCCATAAGTGCATTCAAACGCCTTTCTTTGGTCTTTTTTGCCACTGAATCCTTCAAATTTGCCGCACCCCATGTGCCTTCCTCTTCTGAATACATGAAGGCTCCAAGGCGTTCGAACTTAGCCTCGCGCAGGAAGTCAAGAAGGAATTCGAAGTCTTTGCGGGATTCTCCGGGATGGCCTACCATCATGGTCGTACGAAGTACGATACCGGGAACCTTGCTGCGCATCTTTCCCACAAGGGCCTTGGTCCAGGCAGCATCCACATTACGCCTCATGGCAGACAACACGCTGTCTGCGACATGCTGCAGGGGGATATCCATATACTTGCAGACCTTGGGATTGTGGGCCATTTCTTCCAATACGTCCTCCGGGAAATCGGCCGGATAAGAATAATGGATTCGTATCCACTCTATGCCGTCTACGGCAGAGAGCCTTCTGAGCAGTTCTGCAAGATTGCGTTTCTTATAAAGGTCCAGGCCATAGAAGGTAGTATCCTGGGCGATAAGCACAAGCTCCCTCACTCCCCTTGCAGCAAGGGCCTCCGCCTCGGCCACAAGTTTTTCTATGGGTACTGAACGATGATTTCCGCGGATCAGCGGAATTGCGCAATAGGAGCAGCGGCGATCGCAGCCTTCTGAAATCTTCATAAAGGCGTAGGAAGCGCGCTGCGGCATATATCGGCCGAAGGAGTTCTCATCGACGGGCGTGCCGCCAAGGGCCTTGACGATGGGTCCGAGTTCTCGTGCGCCATACCAACCGTCGACCTCCGGTATCATAGCCGGAAGCTGGTCTATGTAGCGCTGGCTAAGGCAGCCGAAGACAAGGATCTTGCCAACAAGGCCGCGGTTCTTGCGGTCCACTACATTGAAAATCTCCTGTATGGACTGCTCTTTTGCGTCTCCGATGAAACCGCAGGTATTAAGCAGAACTATGTCTGCCGGGCCTGAGTGATCTTCCGGCAATATGTCGTAAAGACCCTGCACCTGACTAAGCAGGTGCGAGGTATCTACACTGTTCTTTGAACAGCCCAGGGTAATAACCTGGAGCGTCTTCATTATTCTGCGGGCTTTTCTGCTTCCTCCGGAACCACGAAGTCAAGTGATGCGTGATTCTTAAGGATGTTGTACCAAAGTACTACTTTACGCATGTGAGATACGTAGAAGCGGTTTGCGTCGTAGTCCGGAACGGCCTGGGCAAAAAGCTCTTTTAGTGCCTCGGGGGCAGCTTTCTGGTCCGGTGCGTCCTTTTCTTTGAGAACTTCTTTCAGTTTAAGGAAGACTTCTTTAAGCTTAAGCTCGCCGTCCTCTGTATATATGGAGATATCCTCAAGTGTGGTGATTTTGCTCCTTACAGGGAAGACTGTGCGTTCTTTAGTTTCAAGCTGCTCGGCGATGGCGCCGTTGCGGGCCTGTGCAAGATATAGGTATAGTCCGCTGTAACCTGATACGGACAAGATTTTTGCAAGATCTGTTTTGTTCTGTTCCATAATTATTATTTACTTAATTTAATTCACATAAATCATTCCAAACCGCAGCGGCTTTTTGCTGCAATGCGGTAAGGTCTGAGTCGTTTTCTATTACAAAGTCTGCACGCAGCGGAGGCTGCTGAGCGGCCATCCGTTTGCGAACCTGCTCCGGCAAAGAGCCGTCGCGCCGGCAAGCTCTTTCAAGCCTTTGAGCCTCGGGAGCATCGACATAAACAATAATGTCAAAAAAGCCGTCGAACAGAGGCTTTGAGGCGGCAATGGCAGATTCCATAACTGCAAGCTCAGAGCCCTTTGCCTTCTTAAGGAAGTCCTTCATAACGGCCGGATGCACAATCGCCTCCAAGGCGGCAAGTTTGTCTGGATTTCCAAATACCTGCGATGCAAGCAGCTGGGTATCAACACCTTCCGGTGTCAGGACCGAAGGCCCGAATTCTTCCCGAATCTGCTTTCTAAGCGTCCTGTTTGTACGGTAAAGGTCCAATGCCGCAGCGTCACTGTCGTAAACGAAACCGCCCCGGGAGCGGAAGACATCCGCAACAGCGGACTTGCCGCTACCAATACCGCCTGTCAGCAGAACCTTTTTCATAATGAAATCTCTACACAATCGAAGGTTTCCGGTTCTACGGAGTAGTTGATGGTACCGGTAGGAAGGTTCACGGCTACAGGGAGGCATCGGCCACCGCCGGTCTTCTTAAAGTCCTGATAATCTATCTGAAGGGCTACAGGCTCCAGGTTTTCTGCCGAAACGACAGGGAACCTGCACCTTAAAGTCATCCTGGCAACGGAAGGATAAACCACAACCGAACGGCCTGCAGGCACATTTGTCACTGAAACACGGGCTTCTGTTTGAATCTCCACAAAACGGGCTACATCAACTTCGTAGTCGATAGTTTCCCTTGACAGACGTACGCCTGCAATGGATTCAAGCTTTACGGAGCCGCTTACAGGACTGTCGATATTCTTTCTGTCCACCAGCATGGTATTTACCTTCTCTATTCGGGATATGACGCCCGGATCTCCGAATATCGTTACCGAATCCGGTGAGAAAACAGGAAGGCTGGCAGCCATGAACTGGGACTTGTAAGACAACTTAAGCCTTGCCACAACAGGGACGCGGCGACTGGCCTCGAACGGGAAGCGGAAGAAGAGCGTATCGGTCAGGAATGACTCTACACGCGTGCCCTCCTTAAACAGGCGGGCCGAATACTCTTCCAGTTCCGGAGCCGTTATGTAGAACAACTCCCCTCCCTTGGGATGGAGGTCTTCGGGGTCGAAGACAACCTCAACCGGAGCATGCTCTGCACGACGTTTAAGCAGGATGAGGGAGAAACCGGACGCCCTGCAACGGGCATGAAGCAATGAAGGCGAAGAGCTGCTGTAAGCATGTCCGTCAAGACTGCAATGCGCAATTACCCTGACGGAAATCTGCTCTGTATAGTTGTTGGACAGGTTGTGGAAGAGCCATATAGCAGAGGCAAGCAGAAGAGATATGACCAATAAAGCCACATCCCTTCCGCGAATTCTTTTACCAAATGAGTCCCCTGCCATAGCCCAGGACCGCTAAATTACTGCTGCTGAACGTCAGAGAAGTCTTTTACGAGTGATTCCTTGGCTACTCTGAGCTTGGTCTCACCGTCAACTTTGATAAGAACTGACTTCTCGTTTACCTGGTCTACGGTACCGAAGATACCGCCGGCGGTAACTACTTTGTCGCCTTTCTTGAGGCCTTCACGGAACTTCTGGAGTTCTTTCTGCTGCTTGCGCTGGGGACGGATCATGAAGAACCACATTACAACAAAGATGAGGATAAGCATGATCCACATCATTCCGCCACCTGCAGGGGGTGCCTGCTGTGCGCCTTCAGCACCTGCTGACGGCACGGTCTGTGCTGTCTGAGCAGCAACATCTAGAAGAGTCAAAATATTCATAATTAACTAGTTAAATTAAATTATTCTCTTTAATAAGCCTATCCAGGACTCCGTTCACAAAACTGCGGCTCTTAGGAGAGCAGTAGAATTTGGAGATCTCTACATATTCGTTCAGGGAGACCTTTGCCGGGATGTCCTTGAAGTTCTCTATTTCTGCCATGGCGCAGGCAATGATGGCCATGTCAGAAGAGAAGAGGCGGTCTTTGTCCCAATCAGGAACCATCTCTACGACCTTGTTGAAGTAGGTCTCGTAGCCGGCAAGTGCGCAGCGGACAAGCTTTGTAACAAAGTCTTTGTCGCTGTCCACCTTGGCCTCGGGGCGCCTGCGCAGTACCATATCGCTCTGGTAAAGGTCAGGGAGCCTCCAGGGCCTGCCCTTTGCAAGGTCTTCAAGAGTATTGCAGCACCATGTAAGGGCATAGGCAAGGTCGTCAATCCAAAGGATGGAAATATCCTCCAGAATGCGGTCCAGGGCCTGATTTTCTACGAATATACTCTCATCTTCAAAGATCTTGATGAAGAGTTTGCAGTCTTCTGAGAGCGAACGCTGGGGATTCTGCATGTATTCCTGATAGTAGTCTTTGGAAGCGATGGCGTCAAAGACATCTCTGATAAGAATGTCGTAAGGCTTCCAGGAAAGCTTCCTGCGCTCTATGATTTTTGTGAAGTCAGGATCTTCTTCAAGCAATTTTGCAAGTGCGTTCTGCGCGAACTTGTCATTGGCGTTAAGGTCTTCTGCAGTAGGATTGAGTTTGCTCTTGGCAGCCTCAATGCGGTTTGCAGCCTCTGCCGTAATGTAAGGGATGATGGCAAGCATATAAAGGTAGAGGTCCCTTACGGCCTCGCATGAGGCATTGAGTTGTGCTGTTGCCTCTGCCTGCGACATCTTACCCGTTACGGCGTAAGAATATATGGTTTTGAACGCCTTTATTCTTAGAATACGTCTTCCTAGCATCTTTTTTAACTATATTTTATGCAAAGATAGTGTCATTTTTCAGATTTTTCATTAAATTTGACAACATTATTGATAATAACCTAAAGAAAAAAGATATGTACAGGGAAGATTATGAAGGGGCTTACTCCCGCGAAAAGCAGGGAGATGATGTTTTCTCAAAGCCTGTAAGGGCTGGGAAACGTACCTATTTTTTTGATGTTAAATCCACGAAGGGCGGCAACGACTTTTTCCTTACCATCACGGAAAGCAGGCGCCGCACAGAGGCTGACGGGCGTTTTTCTTTTGACAAGCACAAGATTTTCCTATACAAAGAAGATTTTGACAAATTCGCAGAAGGTCTTCAGGAGGTCATCGAATACATTCGCACAAACTGCCTTTCCGGCGCTTCTGCCAAAGATAACGAAGAAAAACCTTATTCATCTGACGTAGAGTTTTAGTATGGGGACCATTCTGCTAAAAAACATAATACTGAATGGCTCCCAAACTGACATAATCGTAAAAGACGGATTAATCTCCGAAATCTCTAAGGCGGGTACAGCAATACCTCCGACGGGAGCAGAAGTAATGGACTGCACGGGTAAAGCAGCTTTCCCGGGCTTTATCAACATGCACACCCACGCCGGCATGTCAACAATGCGCGGCATCCAGGAAGATGTTCCGTTCCACGAATGGATACAGAATATCTGGGAAGAAGAAACAAAAGTAGATGCCGACTACGTTTACTGGGCCACAAAGATTGCGGCCCTGGAAATGATTAAGACCGGCACTACCACTTTCAATGACCAGTACTGGTTCAATACATCCGCCCGCAAGGCTGCCATTGAACTTGGCATTATGCCCGTCCTGTCATACGTAGTTCTGGACCTTGGCAACAGGGGCACGGCAGAGCAGCAAATAGAAGAATGCGAGCAGCTGTATCAGGATGCTCTTTCATGGGGCGATGATTCCAAATTCGAAATCTCCTTCCATGCCATTTATTCTGTTAGCGAGCGAATGATGTTATGGGCGGCCGACTTTGCCCGCAAGCACAATCTGACGCTTCACATCCATTTGAGCGAAACCTGCAAAGAGGTAGAAGACTGCAAGGCCGCACACGGAGGCCTGAGCCCCGTAGAGTATTTGGACCGTCTTGGCATACTGGCACCCAACCTTATTGCCGCACACACCCTGTGGCTGTCAGAAAATGACATCAAACTGCTGGGAGAGCATAAGGTCAACTGCGTCCACAATGTCAACTCGAACCTTAAACTGGCATCGGGCTACAAATTCAAATATCATGAGCTGGCAGATGCCGGGGCAAATGTTTGCATCGGCACGGACGGCTGCGCATCGTCCAACAATCTGGACATGCTGGAGGCCATGAAGACATCGGCCATACTGCAAAAAGCGTGGAGGAACGACCCTAAGGCCTTCCCTCTTGAGCAGCTTGCCGCCGCCGCTACGATTAACGGAGCAAAAGCGCTGCGCCTGAATACCGGAAGCATAGAAGTCGGCAAGCGTGCCGATATCTTAATTGTCGATACGGACAATACCTTCTTCCTGTCCCCCGGCAGCTTCCTTGCAAACTTCGTTTATTCCGCCCACAGCGACTGCATCGACTCTGTAATCGCAGGCGGTAAGTTTGTAATGAAGAACCGTGTGGTTCCGGGAGAAAAGGACATCCTTGCCGGCGCCAGAAAGTTTTTAAATGAAATTAAGAATTAATAACCAATATGGATCCTAGAGTAGAAAGAATTTACGCAGCAGCAGATTACATCAAAGGTATTCTGTCAGCAAAAGGTCTGCAGCCCACAGTGGGCATTATCCTGGGCAGCGGCCTGGGCAAACTTGCAGATAATATTGAAAACCCGACTGTTATTCCATACAAAGAGATTCCGGGCTTCCCGGTTTCAACAGCCATCGGCCATAAAGGAAACTTTATCATCGGCCAACTTGGCGGCAAGACAGTCATGGCAATGCAGGGCCGTATCCACTACTATGAAGGCTATCCCATGGAAATGGTAACCCTTCCTACCAGGGTGATGGTAGTAGTGGGCATCAAATACCTGTTCGTATCCAACGCAGCCGGCGGTGTCAACTTCAACTATCATGTCGGTGACCTTATGATTATAAAAGATCATATCGGACACATTCCTAACCCGCTGATTGGCAAGAATATGGACGAATTCGGCCCCCGCTTCCCCGATATGACCAGGCCTTACGACCTTAACCTTATCAAGCGTGCGGAAGCCATTGCAGCCGAAGAGGGCATTCCCGTCCAGAAAGGCACATACTTCGCCGGCACCGGTCCTACCTACGAGACCCCGGCAGAGTACAAGTACATCCGCATAATCGGTGGTGATGCAACCGGCATGTCTACCGTCCCGGAGGTTATCATTGCCCGCCACATGGGTGTTCCGGTCTTTGGAATGTCAGTCATTACCAACGAGGCTCACGACGACTACGCAGAGGATTACGTCAACGACGGCGACGACGTAGTAGTAGCAGCCAACGCGGCCGCGGACAAAATGACGGTAATATTCAAAAGATTAATCGAGTCTCTGTAATCGAGACTCGATTTTTTTTAAAGTTCTTCAAGTTCTGAAAGCCAAAGCTTTGCAGAAATATCTGATGGCATGCGCCAGTCGCCTCGGGGGCTTAGTACAACTGAACCCACCTTCGGGCCGTCCGGGATGCATGAGCGTTTGAACTGCTGTGTAAAGAAGCGCCTGAAGAAGGTCTTGAGCCACTTCAGTATAACGTCGTCCGGATAACCGGGATGCGCCTTCTTTGCCAGGAAGAATATCTTCTTGGGGCCAAAGCCAAAACGGAAGAAATTGTAAAGGAAGAAGTCGTGGAGCTCGTACGGTCCCACAAGGTCTTCCGTCTTCTGGACAATCTGCCCGTCCTCCCCTGCCGGAACAAGTTCCGGGCTGATAGGAGTATCAATGATATCGGCAAGAATTGCGGATGCATTTACAGCACCGTCAGCGGCATCGGCGGCAAAGTAATTCTCTGAAGCCCATTTTACCAGATAGCGGACCAAAGTCTTTGGTACACCGGCATTTACGCCATACATTGACATATGGTCACCATTGTAGGTGGCCCAGCCAAGGGCAAGTTCTGAAAGGTCTCCGGTACCGATGACAATGCCGCCAAGCTTATTGGACAGGTCCATAAGAATCTGGGTACGCTCGCGGGCCTGGCAGTTCTCGTAGGTGATATCGTGAATATTGGGATCCTGGCCGATATCGTAGAAATGCTGCATTACAGCGTTGGAAATGTTTATTTCCTGAACACTGATGCCAAGGGCTGCCATCAGACCCATTGCATTTGAATATGTACGGTCGGTGGTGCCGAAGCCGGGCATGGTGATGCCGTAGATTCCGGTTCTGTCAAGGCCAAGTTTGTCAAAGGCCATTACCGTAATAAGCAGGGCCAGGGTGCTGTCCAGGCCGCCTGAAACGCCGATGACGGCCGTTTTGCAGCCAATGTGGCTGAGCCTTGTGGCAAGGCCTGCTACCTGAATGGATACTATCTCCCTGGCACGGGCGTCAAGTTCTGCCGGATTGCCAGCCGGAACGAAGGGCAGGGCCTCTACATGACGTAAAAGTTTTTTCTCGAAGTCTGTGTTGGCTGCCGGGCCAAGATCCGATACCTTGTAGAAAGAGGCGGTGTCGGCGCTGAACAGGCCGTCCGGCGATATGCTGTCGAAGGTGCTCTGCTTGCGGCGCAAGGCATCCAGTTTTTCAAGATCGACATCGGCCATAATCATGCTGTCCGTGGTAGAGAAACGCTCGTTTTCTACCAGCAGTGAGCCGTTTTCACAAATGACCGAGCTGGCGGCAAACACCACGTCCTGGGTAGATTCGCCAAAGCCGCAGGAAGAGTAAACATATGCACTTACAGTTCTTGCGGACTGATTAGCTATCAGGTCTTTACGGTATGCATGTTTAAGCAATACTTCATTACTTGCAGAAAGGTTTGCAATTACGTTCGCACCGCAAAGGGCATGATATGAAGACGGCGGCAAAGGGGTCCAGAGATCCTCGCAGATCTCTACTGCTACAGAGGCCTTCCCAACCTTGAAAATCTGCAAAGGAGAAATGGTAACTTCTGCCCCGGCATAAGTGATGGTGCTGCCTTCCGGCATGAAGTCGCGGCCGGAAGAGAACCATCGGCTCTCATAAAACTCGTTGTAAGTGGGGAGGTATATCTTGGGCACCAGGCCATGAAGCGCGCCGTGGCTGATAACAGCTGCGCAGTTATACAGGCGGCCGCGGAAAGATACCGGAACTCCTGCCAGGACGGTGGCGTTCCACCCCAAAGAGCGGGTTGCAAGGGCGGCTATGGCTTGTTCAGCTTTGTCCAGCAACAATTTCTGGGCAAAAAGGTCACCACATGTATATCCGGTTATTGACAGTTCCGGCAGAACCACCAATGATGCGCCACGGGAGTCGGCAATGTCTACCTGTTCCACTATACGGTCCAGATTATACTGAACATCCGTAGGCTTGACCAGCGGCGACACGGCCGCAACCCTGAAGAATCCGAAATCTTTCATATAAATGATTAAATTGTATGCAAAGATATAAAAATTATTCTGTATATTTGCAGGTAATAGGCTAAAGGTCACTATGCTTGAAAGTATTAGATTAAATATAGAAAAGCTCGTTGCCCTCTATGAAGGACAGAAAGCGGAGTGTGATAAGCTTTCCGCAGAGCTTTTGCAGAGCAAAGAGACCATAGAAGCCTTGAAAGATAAAATTGCAGGACTGGAAAGACAGGTAGATAACCTAAAGCTTACACAGGCCTTCAGCTCTGCGGAGGGCGGAAACCCTGCCGCAAAGGAAAAGATTGATAAGATGCTCAAGGCACTTGACAAGTGCATTGCACAGCTTGAAAGATAAAGATGGATCAGAGGATTACTATCAAAATAGCCGGCCAGGACTACACCCTGAAGGCTGCAACCCCGGAGCATGAAGAACTGATCCGGAAGGCCGCTGAGACCATCAACGCAAAGATAGCTGCTTATACAAGCAAGTTTCCCGGCCGCGCCATGACGGATATCATGTCGTTCGTGGCCCTGAACGAGAGCATCAGCAATCTGGCCCTTCAAAAGAAACTGGATGGCATTAACGCAGAGGTTAAGTCTTTGACCGAAGCTACCGAGTCTTACCTTAAGAACAACATGTAATACGGCCGCCGCTTATCCGGCTGAAAACAACAGGTTCCTTGGAACAGGGTAACTTGAGTCGGGGATGGCGGGCCTGAATTGGCGCAAGCCAACTGCACTTTGCAGCGCAGGATTACTGAACCGACACAGAGCCCAAATCTTGTAATAAAGATTTTTCTGACTTGGCTGCGGCGGCTTTTTACATAAGTTCCCATCCCGCTTTTGAAGTATAAACTATAACCTAAAATATATTATATGCCGACAATAATTGCTATTATTACAGGTGCGGTCGTAGGAGCTATCCTTGCACTTGGTATTTATCTCACAGTAAGGAAGATAATTCTTAAAGGCCGCAAAAACGATATCATCGAACAGGCCCAGATAGAGGCGGAGGGTATCAAAAAGGAGAAAATACTCCAGGCAAAGGAAAAGTTCCTCCAGCTTAAGAGCGAGCACGACAAATACGTAAACGACAAAAACGCACAGTTGCGTGAGACAGAAAGCCGCCTGAAGCAGAAAGAGAATACCCTGAACCAGCAGAACGGAGAGCTCCAGAAGAAACTGGCAGAGGCAGAGAGCGCAAGGAGTACGCTCCAGGCGGCAAAAA
>ONDR01000011.1 GCA_900316675.1 uncultured Bacteroidales bacterium | reverse complement strand
CGCCCGCTGGTCCACGCCCGACCCCCTCTCAGAAAAGTACTACGCTATCAGCCCCTACGCCTACTGCGCCGGTAATCCCGTGAACCTCGTGGATCCGGATGGTCTCGAATTATTTATAGGCCAATACAAGTATAAAGATGGGAAACTATATGATTCTGAAGATAATGTAGTTAAGGAGGAACAAATGGATGATTTTACTAAAAAGGTGTACAATGCCTTATGTAGTATTGCCACAACAAAAACCGGACAAGAAGTTATTGATACATTACAAAATGCTAAATATGGATACAAGATTCAAAAGGGAGAAAAGAGTAGCTTTAGTAAACAAAATGTTCAGGCAGCATGTTATTATGCATACCCGAAAGAAGTTCAAGATCATTTAAATCAAATTGGATCTGGTGGAACCATTTTCTGGAATGAAGAAGGAGCGTTACTACCGACAGAGAACGGAGGCCAAATTAATTCAACCTCAGATTTGTTTCATGAAATGTCTCATGCTTTCGATGCATTTCATGGAATGCTGGATAATACTAAATTTGAGGAACTCAAGAAAGAAGAGTGGCAAGCCGTATATCGTGAAAATTTGTTTAGGCATGAATTTAAACTACCATTAAGAACCCATTACTATCCTGTGATAAATATTGTCGGAAAGTTTATAGGTGGAACAGGTCCATATATGTTAAAAGAAGGAAAGCCTCTAAAACCTAGCTGGTATAATCTTTAGTTACGATGTGCAAATTTTTTTTGGTTTTTTCCATACTATCACTATTTACAAAAACTGAGTCTTTCGAAAAGAGGAAGATTTGTTTATATGATTGTTTTGAACAATGTAATAAAGTGTATTATATTCCAATCCCTAAAAATTATGTAGATTTAAACATCATAGAGGGAAATTGGGAACGTCGATTTAATTTTTATTATAAAACGAAAGCTATTCTATATATAACAAATGACGGTGGGTCTAGTTTAAACTATAATAAGTTTCGTGAATTATTTCCAACCCTAGGTATAGATACTAGATATATTGCAGGAAATGATTATATTCCCTATGGTTGGAAAGATGTTTCCAAAGATGTATTTGACTACGGCACTGTGCCACACACCATTTATTATTCAGGAAAGGACGATAATGGATATTGGGCTGATTATCAAACGCCTCACATTAATGTTGGCTATATAAATGCCTCATCTGATCAAAGAGAATTATTTGATAAGGTTATAAAGTATGTTATGGAGAACATACCCAATAAAGAAGTCGAAGTTCATCCATAGTATTTATAACACCATGGGTAACCTCTTGCAGATGAGCATCACCAGCGGTCAGGGCACTGACTGGCGAGACCTATGATGCCAATGGCAACCGCACCAGCGGCACCGCTGACGGGTTTACTTCTGTATCGTACAACATCCTTAACCTTCCGGAGACAGTCACCACAGGCGGCCGGACAATTAACTACCTGTATTCCGCCCGCTGGTCCACGCCCGACCCTCTCTCAGAAAAATACTACTCCATCAGCCCCTATGCCTACTGCGCCGGTAATCCAGTGAATCTTGTGGATCCGGAAGGAAAAAAATACACCATGTCTATAGAAGATAATCAAATTACTATCAAAGCGGTATATTATACCTTAAAAGATGATGCTGAGTATATACAGAAGGCGACGGAATATTTTAACAATCTTAGTGGGAAGTATTATTTTACTGATGGTGATGGCAAACAATACAAAGTAGTTTTTGAATTATCTGTGGAAATTGTGGAAGATGAGAATAATCTAAAAAACTCTGGATTAAATATGGCAATTGGAAGGAATCCTGATTCTGGAAATACCTTTCAAATATTACCTGATGAATCATTTAATGAATCAACAAATGGAAAAACCAGAGGAGGAAGAGATATTGCTGTTCGGAATTCAAGAAAGGATTCATCAACTGTTCTTCATGAAGTAGGACATACCTTGGGTTGGAATCACACTGTCGATGGATTAATGAAATCAACGGCGGATAGAAGCAATGATAGTATTTATTTAAGTTCAATTTCAGAAATGATCATCAATGCGGCAAAAGGAATTGTGCCTAGTTCTACGAATAACAACTCGGGAGGTAGTGTGGGTGCCGGAAAAGTAATTATGGGTAATTCTCTTATAACAAATAGTTTCTTACAGGGATGTGTAAAAAAATAATAGTATCAATTTTGTATTATATTTTTATTTTAGTATTAGTCTCATGTTCCAGCCCACGGAGTCTATGGCTTAAAAAATATAACCAACAATTATCCAGAGATAATCTCTGGCATAATAGCTATAGCGTTATAAATAAGCCTTTAAACGGGATGGTGTATCTTATTGATACAGTGAGCATAGATAATCCTAAACTTATAAGGGATGAGTCAAATTATTATTTGATTAATGGGAATGCCTCAGAGTATATCGATAAAAATGGTTGCAATAGTAAAATAAAGATTATTTACAACGAATTATTATGGCGAAATCTTGATGATATCAGCCAATTTTCCCGATTCAAAGAAAGCTTATATATGCCGAGTTTTGTTAAAATACTCCCGGATAGTGTTTTTTGCGGTGGCCGTATAAAATCATATTCTTTTGAAGAGATTCCGGTATTTGTTATTGGATTAATTAATGTGGCATTTTTTAATCAGAATAATTCTCAGATTGATTGTTATGATACCCCACCTAAAGAGATTGAAGACTCTCCTGTTATATTCAGCGAAGACGCTTTGAATAGATATGTAAAAATTGCATTTCCTCTGTTTAAAAAAAATAGCTCAAACGAATAAAACAGTCGACATCTTATATTTACGGCCTGAACGGTAGCAGTTATACGTATGATTCCATGGGTAACCTCTTGCAGATGAGCATCACCAGCGGGGCGAGACCTATGATGCCAATGGCAACCGCACCAGCGGCACCGCTGACGGGTTTACTTCTGTATCGTACAACATCCTTAACCTTCCGGAGACAGTCACCGCAGGCGCCCATGCTAATAGTTTAGGTCTATTTGGAGGAAGAAGTATGAGATATTATAATGGCTATGATCCTTCTTTAGATAGCAAAGACGATCAATTATCTATACAATGTGGGTATAACCATGCACGAAATCATAAGTATAGGAACAAAAGGAAGAAATAATGAAAGGTTTTGTTTTAATAGCTATTATCATAATACTAAATTCATGCTATTCGGTTTCAGAAGATAGTATTATCCAAGAGCTAAAGTCTATAGAGTTTCCTGATAGCATAGATTATTATGTTCAGTTCAGACGACGACTCCGTCTAATTACTGTTAATAATAGGTCATATGTTGCAGGTTATAATTATTCTGCCGATTCTTTGTTTTTTTTATGCAAAAGCCATACAAACTCAGAGAGTGATTCCTTAAAAAGAATTGGAATCCTGCCCGCGTCTACAGAATATAAAGAAAGTGCTAATATGTCATTCGATAATAAAGATGCTTATATTGTTAAATCCTTGTGTAATCTTTTGGAATCTGTAGCCAAGAGATTAAGCCCTAAAGATATTTATGTAATATCAATAGAAAGAGACAAATTGGGCAATATATATATCGACTACTTTGACGCAGTGACTATCCATCATAGGCTTCAAATACCTTACCAGCGGTCAGGACACTGACTCCCGCCAGTTCACCCTGGCGACGAACAGTCATTACAGCAAGCTTCCGGACATTCCGGACTTGGGGCTGAAGCACAAGTACGGGCTGCCGTCCATCCAGGAGTCCAGCAGCAGCATTTCTGCGCCGGAAGATAAGGTTGCGCGGTAAGGGCAGTGGTAGTGGCCGCAGATGACGAAGTCTGCCTTTTCTTTGGCCGCGATGCCGTCGGCCCAACCGTAGAGCGGTTCCGACTCCCCTTTAAAGACATATTTGGCACGTTTGGCCAAACGGCTGCGCCTTGACCAGGTATTGCCAAGGCCAAAGGCGATGCGCGGGTGCAGCAGGCTAAAGAGAACCTGGAAGAATCGGCCATGGAATATGGCCCTCATGAACTTGTAGCCATACATTCCGCGTCCCAGGCCGTCGCCGTGCGACAAGACAAAACGCTTACCGTCAATCTCTGTAACAAGCCAACGGTCGCGAACGACCTTCATCCCCAAACTCTCGAAATAATGATAAACCCAGATATCATGGTTGCCGGGGAAAAAGTAAACATCGACCCCCGACTCTATAAGATCAGTGATGGCCGCAAAGACCTTAACATAGCCTTTGGGCACAACGTGCTTGTACTCGTACCAAAAGTCCCAAATGTCCCCCAAAAGATACAGGGCCTTGGTGCGGGTGGCAGGAATGGACCTTAGAAAGGCCACAAAACGGGCCTCGCGCGCAGCAGGATCCGCAACGTTCAGCCCAAGGTGAACGTCGGATGCAAAAAACGTGAGGTCGCGCTCTGCCATAAAACTAAGTCAGCACCAAAATTAGAACAGCCACTGCAAGGCAGTAGATTGAGAACCAGCCCAGACGGGCCTTACGCACAAGGGCAACCATGGCCTTGCATGCAAACAGACCTGCCAGGAAGGCGAAGATAAAGCCCAGCACAAGGCACAGGGGGCCGACTCCGCCGCCGAATGAAGCCTTGCCGGTAGCAACTTTCAGAAGGTCAAGGCACTGCTCCCCTACTATCGGAATAAGAACCATAAGGAAGGAGAACTGGGCCATAACGTCACGGCGTACGCCGGAAATAAGACCTGTTGCGATGGTGGTTCCGCTGCGGGAGACGCCGGGAGCAACAGCCACCGCCTGTCCGATGCCCACAAGCAGGGCCTGCCACCAGGTGATGCCGTTACGCGCACGCTCGCCCGCACGGGCCTTTATTACTTTAAAGGCAACGTCGCTGAACCAAAGGAGCACGGCGGTAAAAATAAGGCCGTAGGCAACATTGGTAAGGTTCTCTCCGAACAAAGCCTCAACTTTATCCTTGAAGACAAAACCCACTATAGCCACCGGAATCATAGAAACCAGCAGCTTTACAAGGTAGTCCGTTTCTTCGTTATACTTGAACTTGAGAAGGCCCAGCAAAAGCTTGCGGATAGCTGCCCAGAACACAATCAAAGTACTTAGCACCGTTGCAAAATGCACGGTAACCGTAAAGTCCAGGAAGCCCTCTGCGTCTGCTCCTACAATCTCTTTGAAGATCATAAGATGGCCGCTGCTGCTGACGGGCAGGAACTCTGTCAGACCCTGCACCAGGCCCAAAATAATTGACTGCCACCACTCCATGCTACTTCTCCTTCTTCTTGAATGAACCCATTATTGCAATGATTTCTATGGCGATTCCGCAAAGGATGACCAGCGGAGCGGCCACCAGACGGCGGAAGTCGAACATATCCTCGTTAAAAACGGCAGGATCTGAGCTGCCGCCACCGGCCATGAGGAAGTAACCGGCAATCATTACAAGCAGCCCCACAACCAGAAGTTTGAGGCCCTTGGGGGTTATAGCGAATTTATTATCCATATTCTAATAGTAAAGTTCAGATTTGTCCAGCGACACAAGCTTGCCGACCAGGAAGTAGGTGCTTGCCACGCAAATCACAAGACCGGCCGCAATGACTATGCCAATCACAACCAGCAGCATGCCGGGAGTAAAGAGTTCGAACAGCTGCGGAAGCTCGTTTTTGAGCAGAAACAGCAGGCCCACAAGCATCAGGATTGCAATTAGCGAGGCGAACAGTCCAAGGAAGGCGGACTTGATCAGGAACGGCTTGCGGATGAAGCCCTTTGTCGCACCCACCAACTTCATGGTATGGACGGTAAAGCGCTTGTCGTACACATTCAGGCGGATGGTATTGCTAATCAGCACCGACGACACGAACAGCAGCAGTATGATTGCAATCAGCAGCACTGCCGATATGCGGCCAAGATTGGTGTTCAACGCATCGATGAGCGATTTTTGATAAACGACCTCTTCTACCAGCGGCGATGCTTCTATCGCCCCTGTCACTACGGACAGGCTGTCATTGGAGACATATTCCGGTTTAAGGGTAATGTCCAGGGATATCGGCACCGGCGAGGTTTCAAAAACAGAAAGGAAATCCTCTCCCAACATGGCCTTCATCTCCCGCTCTCCCCTTTCTTTTGAAATGAATTCCGACGTTGCCGTGAACTGCATCCCATCTACTTTTGGCTGATATTCAAGTGCCTGCTGCTCAGTTACTTCTGTCTTAAACATGACGGACAGTTTCATATTCTTCTTGAAGTAGTCCGACACATTTTTAGAGTTAATCAAAAGCAGGGCGGCCACGCCTACCAACAGCAGCACAAGGCTGATGCTGACAAGCGAAGAAAGGTATGCGCTGGCAAGGCGGCGCCTCATTATTTTGTTTTCTTTACGGGCCATCTCGTACCAATTATCGTCCAAAGGTAGCAAATTTTCAAAAATAATCCGTATCTTTGCTCTGATAAATTAATTACTATGGCTGATTCTGCAAAAAAAGTCCTTTTCGTGAACTCAGAGATCTTCCCCTATCTGCCTGAGTCCCGGATGGCGTTGATTGGACGGTACCTGCCACAAGGCGTTCAGGAACGGAAAAAAGAGATCCGCTCCTTCATGCCAAGGTGGGGCTGCATCAACGAGCGCAAAAACCAGCTCCATGAGGTCATCCGCCTGTCCGGAATGAACATCATCGTAGGTGATGTAGACCGCCCTATCGTCATTAAGGTGGCAAGCATTTCGGCTGCACGCATGCAGGTTTATTTCATAGACAACGAAGATTTCTTCAAACGCAAACAGCTCTCATACGACGAGTCCGGAACTTTTTTCGATGACAACGCAGAAAGGGCTATATTCTTTGCCAGAAGCGTACTTGAAACCGTCAAGAAGCTTCGCTGGGCACCTGACATCATTCATTGCCACGGGTGGATATCCCACCTGCTTCCCGCATACCTTAAAAAGGCTTATGTGGACGACCCCATTTTCTCTGGCAGCAAGATAGTGCTTTCTTTGTACGACGAGATTTCAGAAGACAGCTTCCCCGCAAACTTTGCAAAAGAGGCGGAGTTCGGGAACCTCACAGAAAAGGATCTCCCTCTTCTTAAAACCTCCAATGGCATAGAACTTGCGAAAACAGCCGTTCAGTATGCAGACGGAGTTATCCTTGGGTCGGGTTCCATCGCCCCGGAAATTCTGGATTACTGCAAAGAAAAGGGCCTTCCTATGCTTGACTTTGACGCATCCAAGCTTGAGAGCGGGGCTTATGTTGATGATTATAACAGTTTCTACGACCAATTGTAAGATGAAGCTTAAACTACTTGGCAGCTTTGCAGCAGCGATTGTTCTTGCTGCCTCTTGTATAAATGTAGATGAGAGACTGGCAGAGGATTTCATTCCGGACAACCAGAACTACTCATTCCATACAGCCGTTATAGATATTGACGACATGAGCATGGAGATGGCGGACAGCCTCTCCGGCTACAGCCTGTACAGAATTGCCTTCGGCGCTATCCGCGACGACGATGTCTTTGGGCTCACCCGCCGCACTACGGCCTTCTATCTTGTTCCGGCAATGGACACACTGGACTTCGGAAAAGCCGGCACCCAGACATTCAAATACATGCATCTGGCCGCCCCTTATGATACCGTATCCTGCCAGAACCCTGATCAGGCAAACATCCTTCAGAATGTAAATGTTTACGCCCTGACAGAGGTCATGGACCTTACCAAGGGCGCCCCGGACCTGATTTACGACAAGACAAAACGCATAACCAAGGGTATTCCTGTCTTCAACGGCAGCGACTCCTTGTCCTTCGACTTCAACGAGGAATATGCAAAACAGTACATGTCCATTTCCCGTGAAGAGTTGGACGACCTTGACACATATCTGAAGCGCCTTCCCGGTATCGTGATTTCTACCGACGATCCTATTGGCGTAGGCGGCCGTATCAATATGTTCAAGCTGCCGCTTGACTATTCTTCCGGCACCATCAACGGTGCTTATGCAAGCCTTAATTTCTCTGCAGAGTATGACGGAGAAGTAAAGGATACAAGCTTTGTCTTCTATCTTGGCCCTGTGGAAAAATACGACCTGTCAAGCGCAACCGCAACCAATATTTCTACCTACCCTCAGCTGGCATACAACCTGGCAGACCATTCCACCAAAGAGATGGCCGGTCCGGTTACGGATTTCGCTTACTTTGAGGGCGGCCGCGGCCTGAAACCCGTTGTAAAGGCTCAGTCCATTAAGGACAAGCTGACAGCAGAGATCGTCAAGAACGGCGGAAATATCGCCACTACGGTTATCAGCCAGGCATATCTGGACCTGCCGTTCGAATTCCCGGATGATTATAAAGAGATGCGTTACTTCCCTACCACGCTTAGCCCTACCACCAGGGTTGTGGGAGAGAATGGAACCCAGACCTTCGTAGGAATCACGGATAACAGCATTTCAACAGAGGATCCCGGAACCATCAACCGTTCCCTTCTTAAGTATTCTCCTTCTATCACCTATCATCTTCAGCAGATGCTTCGCCTTAAGGACGAATCAAAGATAGAGAACTACGATATCTGGTTCCTGGCAATGGCAGATGAAGAAATAACCAGCGCCACTACCACTTCAAGCGAGCTGTCAGATTACTATCGGCAGCTGGCATACCAGAGCTACTACAGCTCTATGTACGGCAGCGGTTATGGTAGCGGCTATGGCTACAACAGCTATTACAGCAACTATTACAATTACATGATGATGGCCTCTATGATGAACAGTTCCAATACTACTACAGAGACCCAGAGCGTTATGGATGCTGTTCGCTACTATCAGGGCAGGATTAACGGTCCGGCCGCAGAGCGCAAGCCTAAGCTTCATGTAATCTACGCCATCCCTGTAGAAGACTAACGCAAAACATGCAACAACAATAAAGGCGGCCTTGAAAGGTCGCCTTCATTATTTATAGCTAATTGAAATCTTATTATTTCTCAGCTACTTTTGCCTCTACATAGTTGATGGCATCTGCAACAGTGCTGATACCGGAAGCGTCCTCATCGGGGATCTTGATATCAAACACGCGCTCGAACTCCATAAGAAGCTCTACAGTGTCAAGAGAATCTGCACCAAGATCATTGGTGAAGTTTGCGCTTTCGGTAACCTCTGACTCCTCAACACCGAGTTTGTCAACGATGATGGCTTTTACCTGTTTTACAACATCTTCCTTTGCCATAATAAAAATAAGTTTAGTTTATGTTAATAATACACATTTTCAAATCCATACGGAATATTATTCCGGATTATCGCTGCAAAGTAAATAAAAAAATCCGAGAAAAAAAAATTTCCTCGGATTTTAAATGTTTTATACGGTCTTTTTGACCTGTTTACGCCGGAATCTATCCATTTTTAGCAGCATCCGGTGCTATGGGGTGCGGGGGCTTGGCTAAGCTTGAGCCAGATGCGAAGGCCGTTGATAGAGTTAACCAGGTAGAAGCAGTACTTGACGGACATTACGATGGTGTAGTCGCCCTGCGGCTCTGTAACCATAATTATGCCCCACAGGCCGATGTTGGACACGTTGACGACATTCCAGAGCACCCATTGCTCCATATAAGCCAGGGACATCAGTATCTGGCCTACAATGTTGAAGGTAAGAACGGCCGCATCAAAGAAAACCTTAGCCTTATTAACCTCCATCCCCGGAGCGATGGTAGCAGCCTGAATCTTTAGCAGGATAACATACGCAACTGCAAGTACGGCCAGCGAGCCTGCGGCGATATAGCCGCGCTGCTTCCATGTAAGCCTGCGCGCCTGAACCTCTTTCTTGGCGCCCTTAGCGCCCCTTCTTCTCCACTGCCATATACCCACGAACTGCATCGGCAGCAGGTAGAATACATGCAGGCCAAAATCGCCCCAGGCACCGTTATCCGCCGTAACGACAGAGCAGGCGGCAACGTCCAGAATTCCAAACAGGAAGGTCCAAATATAGCCGTTGGCAGACAGTATTGCCGACGTAAAGCCCATCAGCGTACCGAAGGACGCAATGAGCAAAAGCGGCAGCTTGGCATCTTCGCGGCCTGCTTTTATAATGGTAATGCAGACGATAACGGCTATCATAAGAACCATCAGCGTGGTTCCAAAAATCTTATTGAATTTCTTTTCGTTCATAATTGTAAGGATTCTAGTATACGTTTAGCAAGCGGGGCATTGCCAAGGAAAGATGCCAAATCTTCCTGAGATGTTGCAGCAATTCTGGCAACTGAGCCATAATGCATGAGCAGACGCTGTTCAAGACGCTCCCCTACGCCCTTTATCGAACGCAGGGCGGAATCTATCTGTGCCTTGCTGCGCAGGTTGCGATGGAATGTAATACCAAAGCGGTGAGCTTCATCGCGAATCTGCTGCAGAACTTTGAGCGCAAGCGAATCCCTGTCAATGAACAGCGGATAAGGGTCCCCTACCCTTATAACCTCTTCCAGACGCTTTGCAAGACCTATTACGGTAAGCTTATCAGTAAGGCCCAGTTCCTGCAGGGCCTGGTAAGCAAAGTCCAGCTGGCCTTTGCCGCCATCTATTACCACAAGCTGCGGCAGGTCTTCCGGGGCCTCTTCCAGCATCCTTGCATAGCGGCGGTTGACCACCTCCTTCATGGAAGCATAGTCGTTTGCGCCAATTACTGTCTTTATCTTAAAGCGTCTGTAATCTTTTTTACTGGGCACACCGTCACGGAACACCACGCACGAAGCCACGGGATTCGTGCCCTGGATATTGGAATTGTCGAAGCACTCCATGTGCTGCGGCAGAACCTTCATTCCAAGCGCCTTCCTTAGGTCTTCCATTATTTTGGTGCGATACTCCCCGGGGTCCGCCTTCTCTTTCTGCCTAAGGTTGTTGGCACGGTATTCCCGGGCATTGCGGGCACTCAGCTCCAACAGCGCCAGCTTGTCCCCTTTTGCGGGGATTCTAAACTCTGTGCCGTCCATCTCTACATCCGGCATGAAAGGTACGATAACCTCTTTTGCCAAGGTGCCGAACTTGCTTTGGACCTCCGCAATAAACTCGCTCAGAATGGCCTCCTTCTCTTCCTCTATATTCATCTTGAAGCCAAGGTTGATGGACTGCACAATGGCGCCGCCGCGAACGCGGAGGAAGTTGCCGTAGGCATCGCCGGCATCAGTAAGCAAAGAAAAGACATCGGCATCGGTGCCGGAGGCCGATGAAACCACTGATTTGGCGTAATGCCCTTCAAGGCGTTCCATCTTTTCCTTGTAAACCGCCGCCTGCTCGAAATCCAGGCGCTCTGCGGCCTCTCCCATAAGGGAGCGGTAGTGTTTTATCAGATCACGTGCTCCGCCCTTCAGGAGGCTGCTTATTTCATCAATCCAGCCATTATATTCCTGCAGGGATACCCCGCCTACACAGCAACCTTTACAGCGGCCGATGTGGAATTCAAGGCAGGGACGGAACTTTTTTCGCAGAATAGCTTCGCCTGTAATCTTCAGGCGGCAGGAACGCAGCGGATAAAGCTCGCTGAAGAGCTCCAGAAGGGCTCTGGCGTGCATTACGCTGCTGTATGGCCCGAAGTACCGGCTGCCGTCCTTCTTAAGCGTACGGGTCAGGAAAACGCGCGGATACTCTTCTGCCGTCACGCATATCCAGGGATAAGTCTTTGAGTCCTTGAGAAGGATGTTATACTTGGGCTTGTACTGCTTGATAAGATTATTCTCCAAAAGCAAGGCATCAGCCTCTGAATCAACCACCGAATACTGTGCATCAGCTATCTTGGACACCAGTATCCTGGTCTTGGTGTTAAGGCGCTCTGCGGGCACAAAATACTGCGCTACGCGCTTGTGAAGATCCTTAGCCTTACCCACATATAATATTTTCCCCTCAGAGTCATAGTATCTATAAACTCCGGGGGAATGTGGAAATGTTGCTATTTTCTCTCTTATATCCACTCTTTATTCGGCGCGGAAATACTCTTCCAGAGCCTCGCGTAACTTCTTCAAGGACAAGTCTCTGTGAAGGATGGTACCATCCGGGCCAAAAAGAATCAGCGTAGGAACGTGAGGGATACAATACAATTCAGCAATATCTACGTCTGACTGATATATCATATTCCATTTAAGTTTTTTGGCCGCCACCACCTTTGACGCTTCTGATACCCTGTCCCATACGGGGATACCCAAGACTACAAAATTCTTGTCCTTATATTCTTTGTATATTTTGTCAACCCGCTCAAGATTCTCCAAGCAAGGCTCGTACCACGAAGCCCAGAAATCTACAAGTACATAATTTCCATTTCCAATATAATCGGAGAACTTGGAAGTGACCTTTCCGTCCTCGTCCATTGCGGTGAAATCTGTGAACATACGGCCCTCTGCAGTCCTGTTCCTGATTTCAATGTCGCCCTTTATCTTAAGGACAGACGGGCTTGACTGAAGCTCAATGGACAGGGAGTCGATCTTAGCCTCAATTTCTTCGTCGGAAATATACCGGCTTATAGTGCTCAATGCCTGCAGGCTAAGGTCATTATCCCAGTTTTTGGACATAGTCTCGTTGCAAAGGGAACGGATGTCTTCCTCTATCTTGACATATTTTGTGACAAAATCTGCGGAAACAACCTCTTTGGCATTGATGGACTGCATATACTGGGACATAAATTCAGCCCTCTCTTTCAGAAGCTTGTCCGACGCCTTCAGGAACTCTACAGCTCTGATATTGATTTCCGACTCGCCCGGATTCAAAATTGGCTCCGAGCCGGAAAAATCAATTGTCAGATCCTTTCCGTCAGGAATAACGTAAACGTCTTCTACAAATGCAGAATTGATAAGGGAATATGGAATCTTGGCTACGAAGACACCGTTTTCTACGGGTACACGTTCTGTTTGACCAAGGTTGGGAATAAAAATGCTAACACTGTCCGGTGCTGATTTATCCCCAAAATCTCCCGTAACGACCGAATACCTAGGGCCGCAGGAAGCCGTCAGAGCGGCAATTACCGCTAGGACAAAGAGATATGTACTTTTCATGGCAAAAGGCCGGCACAGCGTTTTATTGCTGCACCGGCCGTAAATATAGTGAATATTTCTTTAAAATTCAAAGATTATTCACCTCTGGCTTCGCTATTCCTGCGAGGACGGCGTGCACCGCCGCGTCCGCCACGCTCGTTGCCACCACGGCCGGGACGACCCTGACCCTGTGCCTGAGCTGCATTGGCTGCTACGCCGGCGTTAGGAGAAAGATCCTTCTTTCCGTAAACCTCGCCGTTGCAGATCCATACCTTGACGCCAAGAACGCCAACCTTGGTATGAGCCTCTGCAAGTGCATAGTCGATATCGGCGCGGAAAGTGTGAAGAGGAGTACGACCCTCTTTGAACATTTCGCTGCGAGCCATTTCAGCACCACCAACGCGGCCGCTGATCTGGATCTTGATACCCTCTGCACCAACGCGGATTGCAGATGCGATTGCCATCTTGATGGCCCTTCTGTAAGATACACGGCCCTCGATCTGACGAGCGATGGAGTCAGCAACGATGCGAGCGTCAACCTCAGGGCGACGAACCTCGTAGATGTTGATCTGAACCTCCTTACCGGTTACCTTCTTGAGCTCTTCCTTAAGCTTGTCAACCTCTGCGCCACCCTTACCGATGATAACACCGGGCCTTGCAGCCTGAATGGTGACGGTGATGAGCTTAAGAGTCCTTTCAATGACAATCTTAGAGAGGCTTGCCTTTGCAAGACGGCTCTCAAGATATTTGCGGATCTTGTAGTCTTCTGCTATTTTCTCCGCATAGTTACCACCACACCAGTTAGAGTCCCAACCACGGGTGATACCGATTCTGTTGCTGATAGGATTTGTTTTCTGTCCCATATTTATGCCTCCACTGTTGCGGTTTTCTTAACATCAAGAACGATGGTAACGTGATTGCTGCGCTTGCGGATACGTCCGGCACGGCCCTGAGGGCAGGGGCGGATTCTCTTAAGAGTGCGGCCTTCACCGACCATGATGGTCTTTACATATACATTACCATTATCGAGTTCCTTGGACTGCTCAGGGTTCTTAGCCTCCCAGTTAGCGATTGCGCTGCGGAGAAGCTTCTCAAGAGGGATTGAAGGTGCCTTCTTGGAGAACTTGAGAAGATCAAGTGCACGGTTGACTTCCACGCCTCTTACTGTGTCTGCTACCAGACGCATTTTACGGGGAGAGGTAGGGACGTCATTGAGTTTTGCTATAGCTGTCTGCCTCTTAGCCTCTTTCAGCTTTTCGGCCATTATTCTTTTACGAGCTCCCATAATTTCAAATCATTAAAATTTTACTTCTTATTGTTGCCCGAATGGCCTCTGAAATTTCTGGTAGGTGCAAACTCGCCAAGCTTGTGACCAACCATGTTTTCTGTAACATAAACCGGAATGAACTTATTTCCGTTATGAACAGCGATGGTGTGGCCGACGAAGTCAGGAGAGATCATACTTGCGCGTGACCAAGTCTTGACAACTTCTTTCTTCTTGCTACCATCATTCATAGCAAGAACTCTCTTTTCCAGGGCTTCCTGGATATACGGACCTTTTCTTAATGAACGACTCATAATTCCTAAAGTTTAATTCCGATTATTTCTTTCTTCTTTCAATGATGAACTTGTTTGAAGTAGCCTTAGGATTACGTGTCTTGTATCCCTTTGCAGGCAGACCCTTGCGAGAACGAGGGTGACCACCGGAGGCGCGGCCTTCACCACCACCCATAGGGTGATCATGAGGGTTCATAACAACACCTCTGTTGTGGGGACGACGGCCAAGCCAACGGCTGCGGCCGGCCTTACCATAGGACTCCAGATTGTGTTCAGGGTTGGAAACGGTACCAACGGTAGCACGGCAGGTTACAAGTACCATACGGGTCTCACCGGAAGGGAGACGAAGTACTGCGTAGTTGCCTTCACGTGCTGCGAGCTGTGCGAAAGTACCGGCGCTACGTGCCATAGCGGCACCCTGACCGGGACGGAGCTCGATGTTGTGTACGAGAGTACCTACCGGAATCTCTGCGAGAGGAAGCGAGTTGCCCATATCAGGAGCAACACCTGAACCGGAAGCGATAACCTGACCTACCTTGAGACCGTTAGGGGCGATGATATATCTCTTCTCGCCATCCTCATACTGTACAAGGGCGATGCGGGCGCTACGGTTAGGATCGTATTCGATTGTCAATACGGTCGCTGTGCAGTTGTCTTTATTACGACGGAAGTCGATGATACGGTACATTTTCTTGTGACCGCCACCGATGTAACGCATGGTCATCTGACCGGTGTTGTTACGTCCGCCTGTTCTCTTGAGGGGCTCCAGCAATGATTTCTGAGGAGTCTTGCAAGTGATATCATCGAATGCGCTGATAACCTTGTTTCTCTGTCCGGGGGTAACCGGTTTGTATTTCTTTACTGCCATTGCCTATCCCTCCTAAATGTTTGCATAGAAATCAATCTTATCTTCGCCTGCGAGGGTAACGTATGCCTTCTTGAAGTGGTTGGCACGTCCGCGGAGAAGACCGGCCTTGGTGAAGCGGGCTTTCTTCTTACCATTGTAGTTAACAGTATTGACAGAAGCAACGGTTACGTTGTACATCTGCTCTACCTCGGCCTTAATCTGTACTTTGTTAGCAGAACGGTCTACTATGAAACCATAACGGTTCAACTTTTCGCCCTGAGCCGTCATTTTTTCTGTTACGATTGGCTTAATTAAAATTCCCATCTCTCAATAAATTTAGCAGTTAGCTCTGGAGTTGAGGACATCCTGTACGCCGTCTACAAATACAACTGAATATGCATTCATTACGTTGTAAGTGTTGATCTCGTCAACAGTGATAACCTTAACGTCCGGGAGGTTACGTGATGAAAGATAAATGTTTGCAGAGTTCTCAGGAAGAACGAAGAGAACCTTGCGGTCGCCTGCTTTGATTGCATTGAGAATGCCCATGAACTCCTTAGTCTTGGGAGCATCCATTACGAAAGGCTCTACCACCTTGATGGCGTTGTCCTGAGCCTTGTAAGAGAGGGCTGAGAATCTTGCAAGCTGTTTGAGCTTCTTGTTGAGTTTATACCTGTAGTCGCGGGGCTTCGGACCGTGGATGTTACCACCACCTACGAAGATACCGGCCTTGAGGGAACCGTGACGAGCGCCACCGCCGCCCTTCTGACGACCAAGCTTCTTGGTGCTGTATGCAACTTCACTTCTGTCCTTTGTCTTGGCAGTGCCCTGACGCTGATTTGCGAGGTACTGAACTACGTCAAGGTAGATGGCATGATCGTTAGGGGTAATGCCGAATACCTTATCGTCGAGAACCACGGTCTTCCCAGACTCGGTTCCGTCAATTTTCAAAACTTTTACTTCCATAGTCTTATGCCTCCAAAATCAGATAAGAACCCTTAGCTCCGGGAACAGAGCCTTTTACTACGATGAGATTGTTCTCAGGGATGAGCTTGAGGACAGCAAGGTTGGTAACCTTAACCCTGTCGCAACCCATGTGACCTGCCATACGCATTCCGGGGAATACGCGTGAAGGCCAAGAGGATGCACCCATTGATCCGGGGTGACGAAGACGGTTGTGCTGACCGTGGGTCACGCCGCCTACACCTGCGAATCCGTGGCGCTTAACAACGCCCTGAAAACCTTTACCTTTGGATACTCCGACAACGTCTACGAACGGAACGTCAGTGAAGACGTCAGTAAGTGATACGGTGTCACCGAGCTTAAGTTCACCTTTGAAGTCTGCAGAGAATTCTACAAGCTTACGCTTAGGTGTGGTTCCTGCCTTTGCAAAATGCCCTTTCAGCGGGGCGCTGGCGTGCTTTTCTGAGATTTCGTCATAGGCAAGCTGTACAGCGGCATAACCATCTTTTTCTACTGTACGAACCTGCGTAACAACGCACGGACCAGCCTCAATTACGGTGCATGGAATATTTTTTCCATCAGCACCGAAAACGGAAGTCATTCCGATTTTCTTTCCAATTAATCCAGGCATTGGTTTGGTTAATTAATTGTTAATCAATAATTTAATCTATTCCGCATATTTTTTGCGGACTGCAAAGGTAGTCATTATTCTCTGATTTTCAATACTTTCTGCAACTTTTTCAACAATTTTTTCAACATTCCCCCGGTTTTTACCTTTTTTATTCACCCTGCCACACAATTACAGTTAACCTCTTGTAAAAGAACGTTTCAATTCTTATTTTTGTAAGCTATTTGATTAGAAACATATGCCGGCTGCAATTTTCGGGTTTCTGAGCCTGTCGCTCACGGACGTCATAGACATACTGATTGTATCCCTGATTATCTTTGCGATCTTCAGGTGGGTACGCAACTCCACCGCCATAAACATCTTTGTGGCGATAATCATCATTTACGTGCTTCTGGTAGTGGCCGACGCCCTTAACATGAAGCTGATGAAAGCCCTGTTGGGCGCTTTTATCGACGTTGGCGTACTGGCCCTGATTGTTATCTTCCAACCGGAAATCCGCCACTTCCTGTACAGGGTGGGATCGGAGACAAAAATCAGTTCCACCGGTAGGCAAGTGCTGCAAAAAATGTTTGGCGGCCGCCAGGCGTCCATGGACAACACCGTGGTAAACGAGATTACAGAGGCCTGCAGAAGGATGTCGGAACAAAAAACCGGCGCGCTTATAGTCCTAAGGCACAATGACAATCTGGACTATATCATATCCACTGGAGACAAGATTGACGCCACCATCAACAGGCGCCTGATAATGAATATCTTCTTTAAGAACTCCCCTCTTCACGACGGAGCGATGATAATTCAGGACAACCGCATCAATGCGGCCAGATGCACCTTGCCCATCACGTCCCGGTCTGATTTGCCTGCCTACTACGGCATGAGGCACAAGGCCGCCATCGGCATAACGGAAGAGTCGGATGCAGAAGTAATTGTAGTGTCAGAAGAAACCGGAAGGGTATCGTACGTCAAAGGTGGCAACATTACCACCATCGGTAACATGAACGAACTTAAACTGCTGCTTGGCGCAGAGTCCGGTCAGAGCGAAAATAAATGAACGGAACAGAGTCTAACATAGATTTTAAATTAGAGGCGAAGCTGGGATTTGACCGGGTCCGCCAGGCGGTGTCGGACAAATGCAGCACCGAATATGCAGCGTCCAGGGCCGCCACAGAGGAGTTATCCGCATCGGTAAAGGAGATCAGGGGACGCCTGCTCCTTACGGACGAAATGCGCCTTATTCTGATGTTCGAAGAGGGCTTTCCCACAAGCGGATATATAGATTGCATTGACTTTCTTAAGGTTCTTGAAAACGATGGAGCCAATATAGACCTGTTCTCTCTTGGCAAGCTGCGCACCCTGTCAGAAACGCTGCGCAAAGTGGCTGCATTCTTTGACGGCGTTAAGGACGGGGTCTATCCCAACCTGAAGAGGTTTGTCGCAAAGGTGAAGGTATTCCCTGAAGTATCGCGCCGGATCGACCGCATCATAGACAAGTTCGGCAATGTTAAAGACACTGCGTCGGACGAGCTTTTGCAAATTCGCGGACAACTGCGGGACAAAGAGGGCTCGCTGTCCAAAAGAGCCAACGCCATCCTTAAAAAAGCACAGTCAGAAGGCATTGTAGATGCCGATGCTTCCATTACCATAAGGGACGGCAAAATGCTGATCCCCGTCAACACGTCAGAAAAAAAGAGGCTTCAGGGCTTTGTGTTTGACGAATCCGCATCGGGAAAAACAACCTACATAGAACCGGCGGAGGTAGTTGCCCTGGAGAACGAGATTAGCGAACTGCGGTTTGCAGAGTCCAGAGAGATATTCCGCATCCTGTCGCAGTTCAGCGACTTCCTGCGGCCTTATGTTCCGGACCTTATAAAAGGCGCCATTTGCGTAGGGGAGTTGGACTTTATCATGGCCAAGGCTCAGATTGCCCTGGAATACATTGCCGGCATGCCGGTGATATCGGAAGAAGGGGAGATGCACCTTCGTAAGGCCCGCCACCCGCTGTTGGAGAAGAATCTTAAAAAAGAGGGCAAGCAAATTGTTCCGCTTACCGCCAGCCTGGACAAGGACAAGCATATATTATTGATATCAGGGCCCAATGCCGGCGGTAAATCCGTCTGCCTCAAGACCGTGGGCCTGCTGCAATACATGTTCCAGTGGGGAATGCTGATTCCTACATCAGAAACGTCAGAGATGACCATTTTCAACAGAATAATGGTCGATATCGGCGACGGTCAGTCCCTGGAAAGCGACCTAAGCACATACAGTTCTTTCCTTCAGTCCATGAAAGAGATGCTTGCCGTTGCGGACGAGCATACCCTGGTGCTGATTGACGAACTTGGCAGCGGTACAGAACCTGCCGCCGGCGGCGCAATTGCAGAGGCCATTCTGAGCGAGCTTGACCGCAGGGGAGTCTATGGCGTACTTACCACGCATTACACCAACCTGAAGTTGTACGCCTCGCGCGAGGGCGTGGGTGTAATAAATGGTGCGATGCAGTTCGATGCCAAGAATATCGTGCCTCTCTTCAAACTGGAGACCGGCCTGCCGGGCAACTCGTTCGCCTTTGAGTTGGCCAGGAAAATTGGCCTGCCGGAAAGCATCGTTAAGGATGCAGAGGAACGGGCAGGGGAGGAGTATGTCGGCATTGAAAGGAACCTTCGGAAGATAGTCCGCAACCGGCGTGCGCTGGACGAAAAGCTTGAAAAAATCCGCCACACGGACAAGGCGCTGGAAAGTATAACAGGCCGCTACCAGAAAGAGCTGGAAGACATCCGCAAACAGAAAAAGGACATAATAGAACAGGCCCGGAAAGAGGCGGAGGACATTGTGAAGGGGGCAAACAGGCAGGTAGAGAGCACTATCCGCACTATCAAAGAGGCTCAGGCAGAGAAAGAGCGTACAAAAGAGGCTCGCCAGCAGCTGCAGGGCTTCCTGGGCGCACTGACTCAGCAGAAAGAGACCCAGAAGAAGAATCACGACGCCTATATCGACAATAAAATAAAGCAGCTGGAGGACCGCACGGCCCGCGAGGCTAAAAAGCGCGCGCTTAGGGCCGGTAAAAACGCCGCCACGGCGGCAGATGCAGCTACGTCGCCGCAGCCTGCAGAAGAAGCCGTACTCCGTAGCGGCCCGCTGACAGTGGGGGAGAAGGTGAAAATCAAGTCCAACGGCATGGTTGGAGAGATTACCAAGGTGTCAGGAAAGTCAGTTTTGATTGCAGTAGGAAACATTTCCAGCAAAGTTACCGTAGATAAGATAGTACGCATCTCTTCCAACGAGTACAAGGCGGCGGTAAAAAACATCCCCGCAGCCAATAAGCCAATGCAGGTGCAGGATCCGGCAATCATGGAGCGCAAGCTTAACTTTAAGCCGGAGCTGGATGTTCGCGGCGAACGCCTGCAGGACGCCCTGGAAAGGGTGATGCGTTTTGTAGATGATGCAATAATGCTGGATATGCCGTCAGTGCGCATCGTCCACGGAAAGGGGACAGGCGTGCTGCACCAAGAGATACAGAAACTGCTGAAAACAGTGCCCGGCATCGCTCAGGTGAAGGATGAGCATATACAAATGGGAGGCAGCGGTGTAACCGTTGTTACTTTCCAATGACAAGCGGCAGCCGCGGAGAAGCGGCCGTGGCAGAGTACCTGACAGAGCATGGCCATACCATCCTTGACAGGAACTGGCGATGCGGACATCTTGAACTTGACATTGTAAGCATGGATAAGCTAGGCCTGCATTTTGTAGAGGTTAAGACACGGTCTTCGGACGAAGCTCTTGCTCCGCAAGAGGCGGTTGGGGCCGTTAAAATGAAAAGGCTTTCGGCGGCGGCAAAAATGTACCTTTCGCGTAAAGGTTCAAGACTTGGGGGCAGTGAGGTGTTTTTTGATATAGCTGCTGTTTTAGATAGGGACAACCATTTGGAAATCAATTATTTCCCAAATGCCTTCCTGCCATTAGGAGATAGTTTTTTGTAAACCACATATATGTTAGATAAAAAATTTTACTGCGTTCTTATGGCCGGTGGTTCCGGTGACAAGCTATGGCCATGGAGCCGTGACAACAAACCAAAGCAATTCACTTCTATCGGTCCGCGCCGCGAAACCATGCTGCGCCTCGCATATGAAAGATGTCTGGATTTGGTTCCCGCAGAGAACATTTTGGTCACCACCCTTGAAGAATACAAAGACCACGTCAAAAAACTTATTCCGGAGCTGCCGGATAATAACCTTCTGCTTGAGCCCGTAGGGCGCCACACCGCACCCTGTACCGTTTATTCAGCTTACACGGTTATCAAACGGGATCCGCAGGCCGTAATGATAATGATGCCGGCAGATAACATCATCCGCAGGGACGAAAACACCCGCGGGACAACGGAAAAAGCCATGATTTATGCTGCCGAGCACGATGTCCTGCTGGCGATGGGCGTTATTCCTACAAGGCCGGAGCCCAGCTATGGTTACATTCAGGTAACAGGCGGCAAAGAGGCGCGCGATGCAGGTCTTCCCGCCCCAGTAAAAACCTTCACAGAGAAGCCTGACATCCATATTGCAGAGGCCTTCCTCAAGAGCGGAGAGTTTTTCTGGAACAGTGGTATCTTTGTTTGGAAGGCATCCATCATTCTGGAAGAATGTGTAAAATATATGCCGTCCATAACCTCATTGTTCGAAGGTTGGGAAGCGGCAATCGGCACGCCCGCCGAATCGGCCTTCCTGCATAAGGTTTATGCCGACTGCCCTAAGCTTTCCATCGACTATGGTGTAATGGAAAACACCTCCCGGGCATGGATCTATCCCATTACTTTCAAATGGATGGATCTGGACAATTGGGAAGAGCTGTACGAATCTACCGTTACCAACAATACCGGCGACGATGCCCTGGACACAGAAGGAAATATCTGTAATTCAGAGTCTAAGCTTATTAAGGACTGCAAAGACAATATTGCTTTGACATCAAACCGCAAGAAGATGATGGCTGTACGCGGCCTGGAGAACTTCATTGTGGTGGATACCGACGATGTCCTGCTTATCTGTCCGCGTGATATGAATGCTTACAACGAGATTACATCCTTCACCGGCCTTCCGGACTTCGAAAAGTTCAGATAAAACCTAAAAAATAGGCTCCCGATTGGGAGCCTAAATTTTTATTCTTTAACGGTGGATGCTATCTGAAGCTCATCCATCTGTTCCTGGTCAATCTTAGACGGGGAATCTATCATCACATCGCGGCCCTGATTGTTCTTAGGGAAGGCAATGTAGTCGCGGATAGAGTCGCTGCCGCCGAAGAGGGCGCATACGCGGTCGAAGCCGAAGGCCAAACCACCGTGAGGCGGTGCACCGTACTGGAATGCGTGGATAATGAAGCCGAACTTGTATTCTGCATCCTCCGGGCTGATTCCAAGCACTTCGAACATTCTCTTCTGCATCTCTGCATCGTGGATACGGATACTTCCGCCACCAAGCTCGGTACCATTGAGCACGAAGTCGTAAGCATTGGCGCAAACGCGCTCCAGGTCTTCTTTCTTGTTGCTGTAGAACCATTTTTCATGCTCCGGCTTAGGTGCGGTGAAAGGATGGTGCATAGCATAGAAGCGCTGGGTTTCGTCATCCCACTCAAGAAGAGGGAAGTCAACGATCCAAAGAGGAGCGAAGACCTTGGGATCACGCAGGCCAAGACGGTTGCCCATCTCTATACGAAGTACGCCAAGCATGGTCTGGACCTTGCGCTTGTTGTCACCGCTCATTACAAGAATGAGGTCTCCGGCCTTTGCCTCTACGGCCTGGGCCAGTTTTGCAAGGTCTTCAGGAGTATAGAACTTGTCAATAGAAGACTTGAATGTGCCGTCTGTATTAACCTTTATATAGATAAGGCCTTTGGCGCCTACCTGAGGGCGTTTTACCCATTCTGTAAGCTCGTCCAGCTGCTTGCGGGTGTACTCTGACGCACCGGGAACGGCAATTGCGCCAATGTAACCGGCCCCGTCAAGAACGCTGAAGCCCTTGCCCTTGGCCTGCTCTGTAATCTCGTGGATAGTCATTCCAAAACGAACGTCCGGCTTGTCGCTGCCGTAGTTGTCCATGGCATCGTACCAGCTCATGCGGGGCAGAGGATTGGGAATCTCTACACCCAGAACGTTCTTGAACAGGTTGCGCATCATGCCCTCGAAGGTGTTCAGTACGTCTTCCTGCTCTACGAACGACATCTCGCAGTCTATCTGGGTAAATTCCGGCTGGCGGTCTGCACGAAGGTCCTCGTCCCTGAAGCAGCGAACAATCTGGAAGTAGCGGTCATAACCGGCTACCATAAGCAGCTGTTTGAAGGTCTGGGGGCTCTGCGGCAGGGCGTAGAACTGGCCGGGATTCATGCGTGAAGGAACCACAAAGTCGCGGGCGCCTTCAGGGGTGGATTTGATAAGGTAAGGTGTTTCGATTTCCATGAAACCCTTATCGTCCAGGTAGTTACGAATCTCGTGCGCCATGCGGTGACGAAGCATGAGGGCATCCTTCAGCGGGCCGCGGCGCAGGTCAAGGTAACGGTATTTCATTCTAAGGTCGTCGCCACCGTCGCTCACGTCTTCAATGGTGAACGGGGGAGTTACGGACTTGTTAAGGATGTTAATTTCTGAAACCTTAATCTCTATGTCACCGGTGGCCATCTTGGCGTTCTTGCTCTGGCGCTCAAGAACCTCGCCTTTAGCCTGGATTACGAATTCACGTCCAAGGCTGTTTGCGGCCTCTACCAGGGCAGCAGGAGCATCTGCCTCTACTACAAGCTGGGTGATGCCGTAACGGTCCCTTAGGTCAATGAATGTCATTCCGCCAAGTTTGCGGGATTTCTGAACCCAACCGGCCAGGGTGACGGTCTGGCCGACATTTTCTATGCGGAGCTGACCGCAAGTGTGTGTTCTGTACATATTGAGTTTTATTATTTCTCTTATTCTATCCTGCAAAGTTAATAAATTGCTATGAAAAACGTATATTTGCAGCAGAATAATCTGAACTTATGGAAGTTAGAGCAAAAAAAGCGCTTGGTCAGCATTTCCTTACAGACCAGAGTATAGCCCGCGCAATCGTAGATGCACTGGACAGCCCCGGAGACGTCCTGGAGGTTGGCCCGGGCATGGGCGTACTTACCCAGTATCTGTGGCAGCGTAAAGACCTGAACGTCAAGGCTGTAGAGGTTGACGCAGAGAGCGTTGACTACCTGCTCACGCACTTCCCGGAGGCTAACGGAAGAGTCCTTCTTGGAGACTTCCTTAAGGTTAATCCAGATGTATTTTTCAAGGGAAACTTCAATGTTATCGGTAACTTCCCTTATAATATTTCTTCGCAGATTTTCTTCAAGGTCCTGGATTACCGCGAACGCATTCCGCAGGTTGTCTGCATGGTGCAGAAAGAGGTTGCAGAGCGCATCGCAGAGGGCCCCGGCAGCAAGACTTACGGTATTCTGTCCGTTCTTCTGCAGGCCTGGTACGACATTGAGTATCTGTTTACCGTGGGTTCCGGTTGCTTTGCTCCCCCGCCTAAGGTTCAGTCTGCAGTAATTCGCCTTAGGCGCGGCAGCCGCACGAGCCTTGGCTGCGACGAGGCCGCTTTCAAGACAGTCGTTAAGACAGCCTTCGGCCAGCGCCGCAAGACCCTTCGCAATTCGCTTAAGCCGCTCATCCTGAAGAAGGCAGAAAAAGAAGGCTGGAGCGCAGAGGATCTTGCCTCTTTCACGGCCAGGCCCGTCTTTGAGCTTCGCCCCGAACGCCTCTCAGTAGAAGACTTCATCGCCCTCACCAACGACTTTGCGTAAAGTATTTTACTTAGTAATAACCTGAAGGAATTGGTCTTTGTCGGGCGCGTCGGACTCGGAGATGCGGGTCTTGAGGCGCCAGATTTTGTTATAGACATTCTGCTTGTCCTTTTCCATCAAAGTAGAAATGGTGGTGGAATTGAAGCCGGCGGCAAGGAAGCAGAAAAGCCGCACGTCTTCTTCTTTAATTTTTGGAAATTGTGCCTTAAACCTGGCTACAATGCCGTTTTTCTGAGCATCAAGGGTCTTCTCCAACTGGCTTGAATCGGCCCGCAAATCCTCAATGACAGATTTAGCCTCTTTTAGCAGTTTTGGCTGAAGATTCTCTGTCCCCTCGTAAATATAATACTGCTCACAAAGGCGCTCCAGCACATTCAGGCCCATCTTGTCCAGCATAGACTTCTTCTGTGCCGATGCAGCCGATTCTGCATCTTCCAAACGGGCCCGCAGGTCCTCCGCAATGGCCATGATGCGCTCATTTTCCAGCTTTTCTGCATCGCGGCGGCGACGGTCCCTTAGCCTTAAGTACTGAAAGAACAGGACAATCAGGACAAGCGCGATAATAAAAATGATTCGGATGTAGAGCATCCGCTCATTGGCGGCTTCCAGACGCAATTCCAACTCCCGGAAGTCCCTGTACAACGGCTCCCCTTCCGCCGCGGCCTGAACTGAGGCCTGCAGCGGAAGAATGAAATCCATTAGAAGCCGAAGCATAAAAATTTGATTTACAGATTCTTAAGCAGGTTGCGCATATTAACCTTGCGATCAATCATATCACGAAGCTCTGCAATAGGAATGCGGGTCTGCTCCATGGTGTCGCGGTCACGAACAGTAACGCAATTGTCGTTCATGGTCTCGTTGTCGATTGTTACGCAGAACGGGGTGCCAATTGCATCCTGACGGCGGTAACGCTTGCCAATGGAGTCTTTCTCGTCGTACTGATATGCAAAGTCGTACTTGATCTCGTTAACAACCTCCTGGGCCTTCTCCGGCAGGCCGTCCTTCTTAACAAGAGGAAGGATGGCAACCTTAACCGGTGCCAGGGGAGCGGGAATGCTAAGAACTACGCGGCTGTCTCCGCCGGGAAGATCTTCTACCTTGTATGAGTGGCTCAGGATGGCCAGGAACATACGATCTACGCCAATTGAAGTCTCTACGCAGTAAGGAACATAGCTTTCGCCGGTCTCGGGGTCGAAGTACTGAATCTTCTTGCCGGAAATCTTCTGGTGGTTGCCAAGGTCGAAGTCAGTACGGCTGTGGATACCCTCAAGCTCTTTGAAACCGAAGGGGAAGTTGAACTCGATATCGGTTGCTGCATTTGCATAGTGAGCAAGTTTCTCGTGGTCGTGGAAGCGATAGTTCTCTGCGCCCATGCCAAGGTTTACATGCCACTTCATACGGTTCTCTTTCCACTTCTTGAACCACTCCATCTCTGTTCCGGGACGGCAGAAGAACTCCATTTCCATCTGCTCGAACTCCTTCATCCTGAAGATGAACTGGCGTGCTACGATCTCGTTTCTGAAGGCCTTTCCAATCTGTGCGATACCGAAAGGAATCTTCATACGGCCGGTTTTCTGTACGTTCAGATACTCTACAAAGATGCCCTGGGCGGTCTCCGGACGCAGATAAAGAACGTCGTCTGCATTGCCGGTGGTAGAGCCCTGGGTGCTGAACATAAGGTTGAACTGCCTTACGTCGGTCCAGTTGCAGGTACCGGAAATAGGGCAGACAATACCGCAGTCAACGATGATGTCGCGGTATGCCTTAAGGTCGTTGGCCTGCTCTGCGGCAAGGTAACGGGAGTGAACCTCGTCGTACTTTGCCTGCTCGCGAAGCACATTGGGGTTGGTTGCACGGAACTGAGCCTCGTCAAAAGAGTCTCCGAACTTCTTCTTACCCTTTGCAACCTCTTTGTTTATCTTTTCTTCTATCTTGCCAAGATAATCCTCTATAAGATTGTCTGCGCGATAGCGTTTCTTTGAGTCTTTATTGTCGATGAGAGGGTCGTTGAAGGCTGCTACGTGACCTGATGCTACCCATGTCTTGGGGTGCATGAAGACGCAGGAATCAATGCCGACAACGTTTTCGTTAAGGCGGGTCATTGCCTCCCACCAGTATCTCTTGATGTTGTTTTTGAGTTCTGCTCCCATCTGGCCATAATCGTAAACAGCGGCCAGTCCGTCATAAATCTCGCTGGAAGGGAAGATAAATCCGTATTCCTTGCAGTGAGCTACCAGAATCTTGAAAAGTTCGTCCTGTGTCATATCTTTTTGTTTCTTTAACTATCTTTTATTCAATTGGTTTGCGTTTGCGGCTGCAAAATTAATCATTTCTATTGAAAATAGAATGGAAAGTCTTTTTTAAACGTTTCCGATGCAACTTTGGCAAGCGGTTCAAGTACGAAGTTTCGTACTCCGGCCAGCGGATGCGGAACCTTAAGCAATTCTGTATCAAGCTTTTCTGTTCCGTAAAACAGAATGTCGATGTCAATTTGCCTGTTATGGTAGATTCTGCTGCCGTCGGGCCTGGTTTCAAATTTTTCTTCCCGGCCCTGTACCGCTTCTATTTTCTTGATCTGCCTTAGCAGGGCAGTCAGGAAAAGGGTAGTGTCGGCCCCGCAATCAGGGATATCGAACCGTACCACACAATTTAAAAAATCGCAGCCCTGAAAGCCCCAGGAAGGGTATTCCATAAGTCCGGAAAAGATTGCCTTATTGCGCAGGAAGGCTTCAAGCTCGTCAATCGCCATGCGAATGTTTGCTTCACGGTCTCCCAGATTCGAGCCTAAAGACAAATACAATTCCTTCATTACCCTGCCGTTTTAGTCAAGTCCCAGATCTACGCGGGCTTCGTCTGAAAGCATGCTCTGGTCCCAGGCGGGCTCAAATACAAGTTCTATCGTACAGCCCGTCACGCCGGGCACGTCCTCTACGCTGGTCTTAACCTCTGCCAGAACTTCGTCTGCCATGGGGCAGTTGGGGGCGGTGAAGGTCATTTCTATATAGACCTCGCGCTTTTTATTGATCTGGAGCTCGTAAATAAGGCCCAGGTCATAAATGTTTACGGGTATTTCCGGGTCATAGACCTGCTTAAGGGCAAGAACGACATCGCTGTAAAGAGGTGCCAGTTCTTTGAGGTCTTCTGCCGTAAGTACTTCTTTTTCTGTATCTTTTGTGCTCATTTTCAAGCGTTTTCTGCCGCCCTGCGGCGGATTGTTTCTATCATGGACACAAGGCCGTTTGCCCTGGTGGGCGAAAGATTCTCCCTAAGGCCTATTTTCTCTACAAAAGAGAAGTCAGAGCCCAGAATCTCTGCCGGGGTGCGGCCATTATAAACACTTATAAGCAAGGAAATTATGCCTTTGGTTATAATGGCATCGCTGTCTGCTTTGAACCACAGGCGGCCGTCCTTGAAATCGGTAGCAAGCCAAACCCTGGACTGGCAGCCCTTGATTAGGTATTCTTCTGATTTACGGTCTTCCGGGTAAGCTTCCAGATTCTTTCCAAGATCTATCAGATACTCGTATTTGTCCAGCCACTGGTCAAACATAGAGAAATTCTCTATGATGTCGGCTTCTGTCTCCTGTATTGTTTTGGTCGGTTCCATTGTCTTAAACAAGCATTTTAATGGCTCTGTCAAGGCTTTTGATAAAGTATTCTGCCTCTTCCATAGTGTTGTAAGGCGCAAATGACGCACGAAGCATTCCGGTTACGCCAAAGCGGTCCATAATGGGTTCTGCGCACATCTGGCCGGACCTAACGGCAATACCCATTTTATCCAGGATAAGTGCCAGGTCTTCGTGGTGAGCGCCCTTTACAGAGAAACTGAACAGAGGAATCTTGGCAATGTTTCCACGTGGAACACCGTAAAGACTTATCCTGTCGTCGCTCATCAGCTGGTCCAGAACATAGTCTGTAATTTTCTGCTGATTAGCCACTATCTCTTTATCCCTGAATTGTTTACATACATTTATCGCATCCGTAAGTGTCGGCGTGCCGGCAAGGTTCTGCGTGCCGGCCTCGAATTTTCCGGGCAGCGGAGCATAGGTGGTGCCGTTTTCAAAGCTGACCGATGCTATCATCTCCCCTCCTCCAAAGAACGGAGGCATCTTCTCCAGCAGAGGCTGCTTGCCGTACAGAACGCCGGTAAACGGCGCAGCGTACATCTTGTGTCCGGAGAAAACGTAAAAATCGCAGTCAAGTGCCTGGACATCAACAACTTCGTGAACAATACCCTGCGCTCCGTCAACAAGGACGGGAACGCCCTTTTCATGTGCAAGTTCTATGATTTCCTTAACCGGATTAACGAGTCCAAGCACGTTGGAAATATGAGTAACGGCAACGAGTTTTGTCCTGGAATCAAGCATTCCGGGCAGGAGATCTACCCTTAAATGGCCATTATCATCTACCGGAAGTACCTGAATTTCAGCACCTTTACGCTGTGCCAGCATCTGCCAGGGCACAATGTTGGAATGATGCTCTGCCTGCGAAACAATTATCTTGTCTCCCCTGCCGATAAAGGCTTCTCCAAAAGAATAAGCAACGGTATTGATTGATGCCGTAGTACCGGAGGTAAAGATTATTTCTTTTGTAGAACCGGCGTTGATGAATTCCCTGACGGATTCACGGGCGCCTTCATACTGCGCAGTAGCTTCTGCAGCAAGATAATGAACAGCCCTGTGTATGTTTGCATTAACCTTGTTTGACAGCCATAAGTACTTATCTAACACCTCTTTAGGCCTTTGGCTTGTGGCGGCGTTATCTAGGTATACCAAGGCTCCCCTGCCGGGAAGAACCTCGGATAATACCGGAAAGTGCTGTCTAATATCTTGAACGTTCATCTATTATCTATTCTTAGAACCTGCAAAATTACTAAAAATTCCGTACATTTGTAGAACTTAGAACATATTACGTATGTACGACTACATTAAAGGATCAGTTGTTGAGCTTCAGCCCGCACGCACAGTTATAGAGTGCGCAGGCATCGGATATGAAATGCTCATCTCCCTTCAGACATATGAGTACCTGCAAGGCAAACCACAAGCCCAAGTATTTGTATATCAATATATTAGAGAGGACGAGCACTCATTTTACGGCTTTGCTACCAAAGACGAAAGAGAGCTGTTTAAACTACTTATAAGCGTATCCGGAATAGGCGTTGCTTCTGCCAGAATGATGCTGTCTTCGCTTACGGACGAAGAGATTCGCAATGCTATAATTGCAGAAGATCTTAACAGGATTAAGAGCGTCAAGGGAATCGGACTTAAAAGCGCACAACGTCTTGTTCTGGAGCTTAAGGATAAGATCATCAAGGGCGGTGGTGTAGAATCACCTGCAGCAGTAATCGGAAGCGCAAATCCTGCTGTTGTAGATGAAGCCGCAACGGCTCTGGTAATGCTTGGTTTTGCAAAGGCAAACATCAATAAAGTGCTGCCGGAAATAATAAAAAAGAGCCCCGACATCAAAGTGGAGGCTCTTATCAAAGAAGCTTTAAAACGCCTGTAATTATCTCTTGAAGTAGATAAGCAAAACAGAAATATCAGAAGGGGAGACCCCTGAAATCCTGGACGCCTGGCCAATTGTGGCCGGGCGATATTTTTGCAGCTTTTGACGGCATTCTATGGAAAGACCGCTTATATTACTGAAATCGTAGCCCTCTGGAATCTTAATATACTCCAGCCTGCGAAGCTTTTCTGCAACCAGGTTTTCCCTGTCTATATAACCCTTATACTTTAGATTTATCTCTACGCTATCAAAAACCTGTCGCTTATAGTCTGCCTCGATCTCTTTAAAATTGGCAGAATCCACATTTGAAAATATCTTGGTTTGACGGGGAAATTCAATCATTCCGGGATTAATCTCATTTTCCAAACCGGGAATTTCCTTAATTTTTTCAGATTTTGTTCCACGTGGAACAAAATCCAGAATTTCGTTAAGATTTGTATTCGGCCTTGAAATGATATCCTGAAGATTCTTAGTCTCAGAAAGAATAGGGGATTCTACGCGCTCTAAATAAGGATTAATAGCGTCTGGCTTAAGCTTAACGGTAGGTATAGCCTCAGTAACAGCAGCAACGTCAGAATACTTCTTCTCTGTGTAACGGAATCTCTCGTCAGAGCAAAGACCAATTTCATGAGATAGGGAAGTAAGCCTGTAATCTGCATTATCCTGGCGCAAGAGTATCCTATATTCAGCCCTGGAAGTAAACATTCTATAAGGCTCATCTACACCTTTTGTAATAAGGTCATCGATAAGAACACCTATATAAGCACTGTCCCTACCAAGCACAAACGGGTCCTTATCACTAACCTTAAGATGGGCGTTAATACCAGCCATAAGGCCCTGGGCGGCCGCTTCTTCATATCCGGTAGTACCATTAAGCTGGCCGGCAATAAAGAGATTCTCTACCACCTTAGACTCCAAAGAAGCCTTCAGATACAAAGGATCAAAGTAATCATATTCTACTGCATAAGCGGGCTTAAGAATACGCACATTAGAGAATCCGTCAATTTCCTTAAGCGCAGAATACTGAATATCCAGCGGCAATGAAGAAGAAAATCCCTGCAGATAATACTCGTGAGTACAGCGTCCTTCAGGCTCTAAAAACAGCTGATGAGAATCCTTATCTGCAAAGGTATGAAGCTTATCTTCTATACTTGGACAGTACCTGGGGCCACGTCCGTGAATAAGTCCGGTAAACAAAGGGGAGTCCTTAAAACCAGATTTCAGGATATCATGTACGCGCTCGTTGGTATGGAAGATATAGCAATCCATCTGAGGCGTGTCAGCCTGAATAGGGGAAAGGTAAGGAAGGTAAGAGAACTTCTCCGGTTTAGCATCTCCTTTCTGGACGATGGATTTTGAAAGGTCAACGGAACGGATATCAATTCGCGGGGGAGTACCAGTCTTCATTCTGAAAGAAGGTATTCCCATTTGGACAAGCTGATCCGTCAGACCATAAGAAGATTTTTCTCCAATTCGGCCACCTTCAAAATTTGTCCGGCCGATGAAGAGTTTGCCGGAAAGGAAGGTTCCGGCAGTGAAAACTACTGCCTGACAGTGAAAAATTGCTCCGGTAAGAGTCTTAACGCCGCAGATTTTTGAATTCTCAAAGAGGAATTCCGTCGCTAAATCCGCGTAAATACTTAATTTACAATTACTTTCGAGCGTTTTACGCCATAACGCGCTGAAGGCTCTTTTATCACACTGGGCACGGGGACTCCACATTGCCGGTCCCTTTGACCGGTTAAGCATGCGGAACTGAAGAGTCGCAGCATCGGTCACGATTCCCGTCCATCCGCCAAGAGCATCGACCTCACGGATGATCTGTCCTTTTGCAATTCCACCAATCGAAGGGTTGCAGGACATCCTGGCAAATCCGTCCAGATCCATCGAAATAAGAAGGACGGACGAGCCCATGCCGGACGCGGCCATAGCTGCTTCACAGCCGGCATGGCCACCACCAATAACAATTATATCGTAGTTCAGTTCCATATACTACTTAACAGGGAACATTTTAGCCCTAAAATCAAGATAATAATTCTCTTTCTCTCTCATAACTGCCTGCTGCTCAGGGGTATGGTCATCATAACCTATCAAATGAAGAAGGCCGTGGACCATTACTCTCTGGAGTTCGTTCTCAAAAGAATCGGCACCATAAAAAGAAGCATTGTCACGGACAGTATCAATGCTTATGAATAAATCGCCGGAGAGGACATTGCCCTCACAATAATCAAAGGTTATGATGTCTGTGAAATAGTCATGACCAAGATACTTCTGGTTAATGTCCAAAATGTAATTGTCAGAACAAAAGATAATATTTATGGCGCCCAACTTCTTAATTTCAGAAGAAGCAACAGCTTTTAACCAGGCATTATTCTCCCGGCGGCCTTTGAGCACGAATTTTGTATCTTCAAAAAAGTAATTGACCATATAATATTGGTTTAAGACTGCAAAAATACAATAAAAGACGCAAATAATTGGAATTAATAATAAATGTACGTAATTTAGCAGCGCAAACCGAATTAATAAATTATTAATTATGGAAATCAAAAAGTCAATAAAAGCAAGTCTTGAAAACAAGAAATTGCTTTTTACTGAGATTGGTCTCGTTGTAGCCCTGCTTCTTGTTTGGGGTGCATTTGAGCGTTCATCCAAGGATGTTAACGTCTCCGCACTCGAGGCAGATGCATCCGCTGTGGAGATTGAGGATATGGTTCCTATTACGGAATCAACCCCTCCGCCGCCCGAGGCTGCACCCAAGATTCCTGTTCTCTCTGACGAGATTGAAATTGTAGAAGATGACATCAAGGTAGAGGACATGTTCCAGACCCTTGAGGACGACGCCAACACTGGTGTTGAGATCATGGACTACAAAGAAGAGGTACAGGAAGAGGTAATCGAGGACGAGGTATTTGACTTCCACGTCGTAGAGCAGAAGCCTTCATTCAATGGTGGCGATGCTAACGAGTTCAGCAAGTGGGTGAACAAGAACCTCGATTATCCGGAGATCGCAAAGGAGAATGGTGTACAGGGTAGGGTTATCCTTCGCTTCACCGTTAACCCTGACGGCTCAGTTTCCAACGTAACGGTTCTTCGTGGTGTTGACTCTTCTCTTGACAAAGAGGCTGTAAGAGTTGTATCCAAGTCCCCGAAGTGGAAACCCGGAAGGCAGAGAGACCGCGCAGTAAAGGTTACTTATACCTTCCCTGTGATCTTCCAGCTCAGATAAGGAATTTATTGATTCAAAAAAAGGGCGATGGCCATACGTGGTCACCGCCCTTATTTAACTAAAAACAAGCATTTAAATTGGTAGAGACAGAAGATAAAACAGTAGAGACCGCGGTGTTCGTAGGAATCATCAGAGATGGTGAAAGCGAGCGCAAGGTGAACGAATATCTGGACGAACTGCAGTTCCTGGCAACGACGGCAGGAATCGAAGGAGACAAGAAATTCGTCCAGAAATTGTCGCGTCCTGAAAGTTCTACATATATAAGGAGCGGAAAGCTGCAGGAAGTAGCCGATTATTGCGCAGAAAACGGCATAAATTACGTCATTTTTGATGACGAGCTTACCGGTATCCAGCAGCGTAACATAGAAAAGACTATCAAGTGTTCTTCAGTAATTGACAGGACAAGCCTGATACTTGAAATCTTTGCCCAGAGGGCAAAAACCTCTTACGCAAAGATGCAGGTAGAGCTGGCAAAGTACAACTATATGCTGCCCCGCCTGGCCGGAATGTGGACCCACCTTGAGCGTCAGAGAGGTGGTGTAGGAACCCGTGGAGGTATGGGTGAAACCCAGATAGAGGTTGACCGCCGAATAGTCAAAGAACGTATCAACAAGCTTAAGGAAGACCTTAAAAAGGTTGACAGGCAAATGGCCACCCAACGTGGAAACCGCGGAAGCCTGGTAAGGCTGGCCTTAGTAGGTTATACAAACGTTGGAAAGAGCACAATTATGAACCTGCTGTCCAAATCCAACGTCTTTGCAGAGAACAAGCTTTTTGCTACGCTTGACACTACCGTAAGAAAGGTTGTTGTAGATAATGTACCTTTCCTCTTAAGCGACACAGTAGGCTTTATAAGGAAGCTTCCTACCCAGCTTATAGAGGCCTTCAAAAGTACGCTTGACGAGGTCCGTGAAGCCGACATCCTGGTTCATGTTGTTGACATTTCCGCTCCGGATTTTGAAGAGCAAATGCAGACGGTAGAGAAAACTCTTAAGGATATCAAAGCGGACAACAAGCCCGTCTTTGTCATATTTAATAAGATTGATGCCTACAAGTACGAAGAGTACGACGAATTCAGCCTGACTCCAAAAGAGAAGTACAACATGACTCTTGAAGAGCTTAAGAACAGCTGGATCGCCGGAGAAAAAACTCCTTGCATTTTCATCTCTGCCAAAGAGAAAATCGGCATCCAAAAATTAAGGAACGATATCTATAAAATGGTGGCAGAAGTGCATGCCGGAAGGTATCCGTTCGATAATTTCCTATGGTAGTTTAACTATGGTTAAATTAATATAAATTAAGGAGGACTTTTAAAGCCCTCCTTAATTTATTTATAATCAAAAGATTAATTCTACTGTTTAAACTTAGCAGAAAGGAATTCCCTGTTAAGTCTGGCAATATGCTCTACAGAAATACCCTTAGGGCACTCCATCTCGCAAGCGCGGGTGTTTGTACAGTTACCAAAGCCAAGTTCGTCCATCTTTGCAACCATTGCGCGAGCGCGTCTTTCAGCCTCCGGGCGACCCTGAGGAAGCAGTGCAAGTGAACTTACCCTGGCACCTACGAACAACATGGCAGAGCCGTTCTTGCAGGTAGCAACGCAAGCACCGCAACCAACGCAAGCAGCAGCATCCATACTCTTTTCTGCCTTGTCGTGAGGAATAAGGATATTGTTGGCATCCTGTGCAGAACCGGTACGAACAGAGATGAAACCGCCGGCCTGAAGAATCTTATCGAAGGCTGTTCTGTCTACAACAAGGTCCTTGATTACAGGGAAACCTGAACTTCTCCAGGGCTCAACTGTAATGGTAGCGCCATTCTTAAAATGACGCATGAAAAGCTGGCAGGTAGTTACATGATCATCCGGGCCATGGGCACGGCCGTCAATGTAAAGTGAGCATGCACCGCAAATACCTTCACGGCAGTCGTGGTCGAATGAAACAGGACCGCTGCTCTTGCAACCCTTGTCAACTGCAACGGGGTCGCAGCCCTCGCGGATAAGCTGCTCATTGAGGATATCAAGCATCTCAAGGAAAGAAGCGTCTTCTTCAATACCGGAGATATGATAAGTCTCGAAGTGTCCTTTGGCTTTGGCGTTCTTCTGGCGCCATATCTTTAAATTGAAATCCATAGCTTCTAGTCTTTGTAGTTTCTGGTTTTAACCTCAATAAATTCATACTTGAGAGGCTCTTTGTGAAGTTCAGGCTCTACGCCGTCGCCCTTGTATTCCCAAGCGGCAACATACATAAAGTTCTTGTCATCACGCTTAGCCTCACCCTCTTCTGTCTGGCTCTCGATACGGAAGTGACCGCCGCAAGACTCTTTTCTGTTAAGAGCGTCGCGGGCCATAAGCTCACCAATTTCAATAAAGTCTGCCAGTCTGAGGGCTTTCTCAAGCTCCTGGTTGAACTCGTACTGGGTTCCGGGAACGCATACGTCGCTCCAGAACTCTTTCTTAAGTTCCTGAATCTTTTCAATTGCGGTCTTAAGACCTTCCTCGCTGCGGGCCATACCAACATACTCCCACATGATAAGACCAAGCTTCTTGTGAAGTGAATCGACAGTCTTTTTACCCTTAATAGCAAAGAGTTTGTCGATGCGCTCCTGAACAGCCTTCTGTGCAGCGTCGAACTCTGCAACGGAGGTATCTGTCTTAGGCTCTGCAAACTTGTGTGAGAGATAGTCACCGATGGTAACAGGAATAACAAAGTAACCGTCTGCAAGACCCTGCATAAGGGCTGATGCACCAAGACGGTTTCCGCCATGGTCAGAGAAGTTTGCTTCTCCGATAGCATAAAGACCAGGGATAGTGGTCTGAAGATCATAGTCTACCCAAATACCACCCATTGTATAGTGGATAGCAGGATATATCATCATAGGCTCTTCCCAAGGAGAAGAAGCGGTGATCTTTTCATACATGTCGAACAGGTTGCCATAACGCTCTGCTACCCTCTGGTGGCCAAGACGCTTGATGGCATCTGCAAAGTCAAGGAATACTGCAAGACCAGTCTCGTTTACACCAAAGCCGGCATCGCATCTTTCCTTTGCAGCACGTGAAGCAACGTCACGGGGAACAAGGTTACCGAATGCAGGATAACGGCGCTCAAGGTAGTAATCCCTATCCTCTTCAGGAATCTGGGAAGCCTTGATTTCGTGCTTGCGAAGCTTGAGTACATCCTCCATCTTCTTAGGAACCCAGATACGGCCGTCATTACGCAGGGACTCTGACATAAGGGTAAGCTTGCACTGCTGGTCTCCGTGAACAGGAATACATGTAGGATGGATCTGTGCGAAGCAAGGGTTAGCAAAGAAAGCGCCCTTCTTGTAGCACTGCCATGCTGCAGAACCATTGGAGTTCATTGCATTTGTAGAAAGGAAATAGGTATTTCCATAACCACCGGTAGCAATAACAACTGCATGTGCACCGAATCTTTCAAGTTCTCCGGTAACAAGGTTACGTGCGATGATACCCTTAGCCTCTCCATTGATAACTACAAGGTCAAGCATCTCGTGACGAGGATAGCTCTTAACGGTACCTGCTGCAATCTCTTTGTTAAGTGATGCATAAGCACCAAGAAGGAGCTGCTGACCGGTTTGTCCGCGGGCATAGAAAGTACGGCTTACCTGTACACCACCGAATGAACGGTTAGCAAGGTATCCGCCGTATTCACGGGCAAAAGGAATACCCTGGGCAACGCACTGGTCAATAATGGATGCGCTTACCTCTGCAAGACGGTAAACGTTTGCCTCGCGTGCACGGTAGTCACCGCCCTTAATGGTATCGTAGAACAGACGATAAACGGAGTCATTGTCGTTCTGATAGTTCTTTGCAGCGTTAATACCACCCTGGGCTGCGATTGAATGTGCACGCCTGGGGGTGTCGCTGATACAGAAAATCTTGACATTATAGCCAAGTTCACCAAGGGAAGCAGCTGCAGAAGCTCCACCAAGACCGGTACCAACTACAATAATTTCTAGTTTCCTTTTGTTATTAGGACTTACGAGCCTGATTTCTGACTTGCGTTTTGTCCATTTTTCGGACAGAGGTCCTTCAGGAATTTTGGAGATTAATTTATCGGCCATTGTATAGTTTTTATAAGTTTTTCAGTATCTGGAGTTTAAAATGTCTGCAATTTTACGAATTTTTACGCAAAACAGCAATTTTAAAACGATTTTTACAATAAAATTTCATCAAAATCCTTCTCATACTTCAAATAAATATCATACAGAAGCTTTCTGTATTCTCTCTTGAAAGTATCAAAAGTGATTTCTGAACACAGCCATTTCCTATAAAGGGTGGTGAATTTTCTGTCGATAAATTTTTCTACCTGACGGCAGGTTTTAGAAGCATTAATCTTCTTTTCCTTGAACATCAAACCCCTGTCGCACATTTGTGAATGGCCATCCTTAGCACCATCGTCAAGGTAAGCAGGAATAAAGTTATCGTCCAGAACCATAAGAGGAACATAAATGGTAGTTGTAGGATATCCGCAAACCGTCCACATTACTGTCTTAATAGGATCATCGCCGGCCTTTACACCTTCAAATGCAATGGTAGAAGAAGTAATGTTCCTAAGAATCGGTTTGCCATTTCTGGAAAACTTATTTACAAGGAATCTATGATCACAGAATAAGCCCCTGGTATCATCTTCCTTAAGCGTAGACATTATTTCATATCCCTTTTCGTACCTATCTACACCTTTTCTATCTTCAGGACGTCCGGTCTGGGTAAAGTTGGTTACAACTAAGTATCCAAGAGGGGCTACTTTTTCATCATTAACATCAAACTTAACCCAACTGTGATTGTTTACTTCATAATAAGCAGCACCACCGTAAGCGTCTATTACTCCGAAGTTTGCCTCAACACCCATAGGTCTGGGAAGAGTATTCAATAAATTCTCAAAGTCCGCCAAATCCTTACATACACCAAGGGCTTTGTACATCAATACACCTTCCTGATCCATCTGCTCGTCCGGAACATTATCGTCCTTAAGATCATAGGTTGCAGTATTTATAATACAGAAACCGGCAGAATTTGTTCCGCTCCATACTTCTGCACTTGCACCTGCATTGACAAGACCTATGAAGGTATATTTTTCTCCCTGGTACCTTCCTATAAAATTATCAAGATGGCCTGTATCCCTGTGTTTATACATAACAGGTCTGCCGGACGGAGACTTTTTTCCGGATACAATTACAGATGTGCAGGCAAATACAGGCACTGACATCAGAAAGACCAAAATGGAAAGAATTATCTTTTTCATATTTTTAAAATAAACTGTTTTCTATGATTTCAAGACCGTCTGACGATCCCTTTCCTGATTTATAACTTTCAAGGCCTAAATGCTTGTAAGATAAATCAGTAGCTATACGTCCACGAGGAGTTCTCTGAATAAATCCCTGCATTATCAAGAAGGGTTCGTACACTTCTTCTATAGTTCCGGGATCTTCTCCTACTGCAGTTGCAATTGTATTAATTCCTACAGGACCTCCGTTGAACTTAGTAATAATAGTATGGAGTATCTTATTATCTATAAGGTCAAGACCCATCTTATCCCTATTCAGGGCATCAAGGGCAACTTTTGCAATTTCTAAATCTATACGTCCGTTACCCTGAACCTGGGCAAAATCACGCACCCTTCTAAGCAGGGCATTTGCTATTCTTGGAGTACCACGGCTGCGAAGTGCAATTTCTGTGGCAGCTTCTTCTTCTATCTCTACCTTTAATATAGATGCACTGCGCTTTATAATTCTTATCAACTCCTTTGAACCATAATATTCCAGTGCACATGTAATGCCGAACCTTGCCCTTAACGGAGCAGTAAGCAAACCGCTTCTTGTTGTTGCACCAACCAGAGTGAAAGGATTAAGTGATATTCGTACCGATCTTGCCCCGGGACCCTTATCAATCATGATATCTATCACATAGTCTTCCATTGCAGAATAGAGGTATTCCTCTACCTCCGGCGAAAGACGGTGGATTTCATCTATAAACAGAACATCTCCCGTTTCAAGGGATGTAAGCAAACCGGCAAGATCACCGGGCTTATCCAGAACAGGACCTGAAGTAATCTTCATATTTACCCCAAGCTCATTTGCTATAATATGAGCAAGTGTGGTTTTACCAAGGCCGGGAGGGCCATGGAGTAAAACATGGTCTAGTGACTCGCCTCTTAGTTTAGCTGCCTGGATGAATATCTTCAAGTTAGCCACTATTTTAGGCTGACCTGTAAATTCTTCCAGCTCTTGTGGTCTTATAATTCCCTCTAAATACTTATCTTTGTCGGCGGCCGATGCGTAAGGGTTCAATTCTTCTTCCATCGAGTTTGAAAAATTTATATATACAAAGATATAAAATAATTGGATATGAGAAGATGGTAATATTGTTGTGAATTTGTTGATAACCAAAAACGGCCTTTGATTCTCAATTATTTAGGTAAAAATTCGTTGTTAATAAAATTGCTGAAAAATTATTGAAATGAAGTTGAGAATATAATCGTCCAAAAACGGGAAAAAATATAAACAGCTTGTAAAATAGTTTTCAACACGGTTATTAACAGACTTATCAACAATTGCCGATAATTCATATTACCCTGTTTATGAAGATTTGCAGTAAAGAAACAGAACTCTTAAATAAAAGAATATCAACTTCTTACAATACTTATTGCAGTGGATTATTTCTGTCTGCCAGGTGGTTTGTGCTTTCTGATATAGCAAAGGAAGGAATTCATCTTATTATCCTTCCTACAAAAGAAACTGCAGAATATTGTTCGGCTGATCTTTACAACTTAATAGAAGGAGATAAAGTATTCTTTCTTCCCGACTCAGGAAAGAATATAGAAAAGAGTAACTACAAGTCTTCACTGTCCGTTCAAAGAACATCATCAATAGGAAAACTTGTTTCAAATGAAAGTGACCTCCTTGTACTAGTTACTTATCCCGAGGCTCTTGAAGAACTCATCCCGTCCGGAAATAAGATTAAAGAGTCAATAATAAAACTGAAGAAGGGAGAAGATATTGATTACGAGGATCTTAAAACAACACTCTCAAATTCAGGTTTCGAAAAAGCAGATTTTGTATCAGCACCGGGACAATATGCATTCAGAGGTTCTGTAATTGATATATTTTCATACTCTTACAATAATCCGTTCAGAATATCGTTATTCGGTAACGAAATAGAGAAAATAAACATTTTCGATTGCAATACCCAACTTTCAACAAGTGAGGTTGATGTTGCCGAAATTTATCCTGACCTTACCGGAGAAGAAGGAGAAACCTCCGACACCAGTATATTAAGTATACTTCCTGCCGATTCCATCATTTGGATGGATTCTTCCGATATGTATAAAGGAAAGGAATTCTTCCGGATGACAGAAAACTTTAAAAGAGTCTTTCTGGAAGTTCCTTTAGGAGGTGTAGAAGAAGAGCCTGTAAAGTTTAATATCAGCCCCCAGCCTGTATTTAATAAAAACTTCGAGCTGCTTACCGCAGATATAAAAACAAAGACTGAGCAGGGTTACAGGGTATGTATCTTCGGAGAAAAAGAAGCCCAGATAGAAAGAATAAATAATATTCTGACGGCAGCCGGCGGTATAATACCTGAATTTATTAAAGGTAAGAATATCCACAACGGATTTATAGATAACAGCGACAAGATATGTTGTTATTCGGATCATGAGATATTCGACCGCTTCCATAGGGTAGTATTAAGAAGGACGGTAGATAAGAGTGAGCAGCTTACCCTTAATGAATTGAGTTCCTTCAATATTGGAGACTATATAGTTCATATCGATCACGGAGTAGGTGTATTTGGCGGCCTGGTGCGCATGCGAGACGATAAAGGCCGTATGAACGAGGTTGTAAAGCTGATGTACAAAGACGGCGATGTTGTATTTGTATCAGTTCATTCACTTCATAAGATAAGCCGCTATAAATCAAAGGAATCAGAGCCTCCAAGAATTAATAAGCTCGGCTCCAAGACCTGGCAGAACCTTAAGAATTCCGCAAAATCGAAGGTTAAGGATATAGCAAAGGAACTCATCCAGCTTTATGCAAAAAGAAAGGCATCCAAAGGCTTTGCCTTTTCTGCCGATACCTACCTTCAGGAAGAGTTGGAATCGTCCTTTATGTATGAAGATACACCTGACCAGCAGTCCGCTACAAAGGCTGTGAAGGAGGATATGGAAGACAATAGCCCCATGGACCGTCTTGTTTGCGGCGATGTTGGTTTCGGAAAGACTGAAATTGCCGTCAGGGCTGCATTCAAGGCAGTTGCAGACAATAAGCAGGTTGCTTTGCTTGTACCTACAACCATACTTGCCTTACAGCACTTCAAAACCTTCGAACAAAGGCTTAAAAACTTCCCGTGCAGGGTAGAATATGTAAGCCGCCTTCGTACCGCAAAACAAATATCGGCCATAAAAAAAGACCTTAAAGAAGGCAGGATAGACATACTTGTTGGTACCCATAAAATACTGTCTAAAGAATTCGAATTCAAGGATTTAGGCCTTCTTATAATAGACGAGGAACAAAAGTTCGGAGTAAGTGCAAAGGAAAGGCTCCGTCAGATGAAGATGTCGGTAGATACACTTACTTTGACGGCAACCCCTATTCCCCGAACCCTTCAATTCTCTTTGCTCGGGGCAAGAGACCTTTCTATTATTAGCACTCCTCCGCCGAACAGGATACCTACCCAGACAGAAATTATACTCTTCGATAAGGAAGAGATTACCGGCATCCTGAATTATGAGCTGAACCGAGGTGGCCAGATATTCTTCTTACATAATAAGGTAGAAGAACTTCCCGCCATTGCAGAAATCCTCCAGCGCCTTGTGCCTGATATGAAGATTTGCATCGCCCATGGGCAGATGGAGGCTAAAGAATTGGAAAATAAGATGTTGGACTTTATGCAGGGAGACTACGATATGCTTCTTTGCACCACCATCGTAGAGAACGGACTGGATATACCCAACGCCAATACAATAATAATCAACCAGGCACAGAACTTTGGTCTTAGTGACCTGCATCAGTTGAGAGGCCGTGTGGGCAGGTCTAACCGAAGGGCTTTCTGCTACCTTATTGTTCCGCCGCTTACCACCCTTACCGACGAGGCCCGTCGACGCCTTAAGGCAATAGAGGAATTCTCTGACCTTGGAAGTGGTTTCAATATAGCCATGCAGGATCTTGATATCCGAGGAGCCGGCAATCTTCTTGGAGCAGAGCAGAGTGGTTTTATTTCTGACATGGGTTATGAAACATATCAGAAGATTTTATCAGAGGCAATGGAAGAGCTTGGTGTAGAAACCGGCCTTACAGCACGTCTGACAAGGGATAATTATGTAAAAGACTGTACCATCGATACCGATCAGCAGGCTATGATTCCTGATGATTATATAGATGTGACTGCAGAAAAGATAAGAATCTACAAAGACCTGGATTCTACAACATCCGACGAGCAGCTGGATGCCCTTGCAAAAAGGTTGGAAGACAGGTTCGGTCCGCTGCCTCAGGAAGTCAAGAGTCTTATTTACGTTGTCAAGATAAGGCATCTTGGAGAAAAGTTGGGCTTTGAGAAAATCATTATCAAGAACGGCATAATGATAGATTTCTTCATTGCCAATCCGATGTCTCCTTACTACAGGGACAAGACTTTCTCCAAGATACTTGAATCTATAAGCATCAACGATAAAAAATACGAGCTTAAGAATACGGATCAGAAGCTAAGATTGATATCCAGAAACGTCAACTCTCTGGAAAAAGCTTATTCTCTGCTGCTGGAATTGAGCAAGTTGTGATAAAATTGCTATATTTGCAGATTGTGCGTTATATGAGCAGTATTTTATGTTCAATCTCATAATAGACATAGGAAACACCGCGGTCAAAGCTTCCAGATCGGAAGGTATGACCCTTGGTAAGACTTTCCGCTATCAGGGTGAAAAGGTTCTGGACTTTATCCTTTCTCTTATAGAAAAGGAAAAGCCGGAGGTAATGGTGGTATCTTCCGTTTACGGAATTTCTTCCCACGACGAGAAAATACTCCGCCGCCAATGCCGCTATCTGCTCATACTTGACAAGGCACATACCCAGCTGCTCCAGCAAAAAGGCCTGCCGGAACACATTACCTACGACAGGGCCGCATCAATCCTTGCTGCAAGGTATCTTTTCCCGGACAGAGGCTGTACAGTTGTAGATTTTGGAACAACTCTGACTGTCGATATTACCGACAAGGAAGGCCATTATCTTGGTGGAAACATTTCCCTTGGCTGCAGGACGCGATTCAAAGCTTTGAACCGTTATTCAAGGGCTCTTCCGCTTGTCGATACACCTGATAATACTGACGTTCTGGGCCATAGTTTACAGGGTAGCATGGTAGCCGGAGTCGTTTCGGGCATAAAGTTTGAAATAGAGGGATATGTCGGGCTTCATCCTGATAATATCGTCGTTTTTACCGGTGGCGACGCAATTTATTTTGCAAAAAGGATGAAAAACTCGATATTTGTAGTTTGTAATTTGGTCTTAATGGGCCTTGCTTTAATTGCTGACGAATATGTCAAAAGTTTATAAATACATATTGCCGGCCGTTGTCGCTGCGCTGTTCGGAGTGAATCTGAGCGCCCAGACAGAAGGTGCACACAACTCCTATTCACCTTATTCCATTTTTGGAATAGGAGATTTGTATACCCCGGGGTCTGCATATAACAAGAGCATGGGAGGTGTTGGAATCGCCATGCGTAACAACCAGTATATCAATTATTTGAATCCTGCGGCCGTCACAGCACGTGACACGCTGGCTTTCATGGCTGATATAAACCTTTCAGTACAGAACAAGATATTTACCCAGAACGGAAGAAAATCAGCAAACAACTCCTTTAATATAAGTGGTGCTGCATTCACGGTTCCTATTTATAAGAAGTCCGCTTTTATTATGGGTATCGTTCCGTTCAGCGACGTTGCTTATGATTTCACAGCAAGGGTAAACAACACCCAGAGCCTTTCAGAGACCGGTTTCATAACCAGGGCTGCCAAAGGTGACGGTGGCTTGTATCAGCTTTTTGCCGGAGCAGGCGTTATGCTGGGAAGACACTTCTCTGTAGGAGCACAGGCCCTGTACTATTTCGGTAAGATCGACAAGGACTATACATATACCTTCGAAACCATTACCGCCGGTAACCTTTATACCGGTCAGGATATTGAGCTTCACGCGCTTACAGGAAAATTCGGTATTCAGTACGAGACTAGGTTCTCTAACGGAATCACCCTTACCGCAGGTGCTACCCACAGGCTTAAAACATCGCTTAAGGGTAATGTTACAGATTATAAGTTCAACACATTTTCTTCTGTAACCGATACCCTTCGCAATTCCCTTGATACCCTTGGAAAACATAACAGGGGAGTCAAGCTTGCAGGAGAAACAGGTATTGGTATCGCCCTCAGGAAAGGTGATAAGTGGAGAGTAGAGGTTGACTATACCTTCGCAGACTGGACAGGAACCGGTTTTGAAACAGTTGCCGGTTTCACAAGTACAAGCTCTACATCAGTCTTTACTACGGCAAAGACACATTCAATAAGGATGGGTGCTGAATACATTCCCAATAAGAACGACATCAGGTACTATCTGCGCCGTTGCGCCTACAGGGCCGGTTTGTATTACAACACCTCTTACTTCAAGCTAAACGGAAACACCATAAACTCTTATGGTCTTACCCTTGGAGTAACACTTCCGATTTTCCGCTGGTACAATGGTCTTACGCTTGGCGTAGATATAGGACAGCGTGGCGGAGCAAAAGCATCTATGGTTAAGGAAAGATATATTATGTTTAATGTTGGATTCAATATCCACGACATATGGTTCCAGAAGCCAAGGTATGACTAATTAATTGAATAATAATAAATTACATACAACTATGAAAAAATTTATCTTCGGATTTTTCGCAGTAGCAATCGCTTTCGCAAGCGGTAGCAAGGCAGTGGCACAGGAAGATGCTGATTCTTGCAGAATCTACGGCTCTTACTACCACGAGTATTTCAAGCAGAAGAATTTTGATTCTGCCCTTCCCAACTGGAGGAAAGCATACAAATACTGCGTACCCGGCACTCCCGGTTACAAGCAGACCATGCTTATCGACGGCCAGCAGCTCATGCGTAGGCTCATCGCCAAGAATGCTGCTAACAAGGAGTATAAGGCTGCCCTCATCGACACCCTTATGACCCTTCACGACCTTCGTATCAACAACTTCCCTAAGTATCAGTTGACTGCAGTAAATAATAAGGGTATCGATATCGCTAACTTCTACAAGGGTGACAACCAGAAGGTATTCGACGGCCTTGAGGTTGTTGTAAGCACTCTTAACGAGAATGTAAAGCCCAGCATCCTTATCAACGATCTTGATGCTGCCATCGCCCTTTATCAGGACGGCAAGCTGGATCCGGAGAAGGTTATTTCTACATACCAGAGGAACCTGGCTATCATCAAGTCAGTTCAGCCTGCACAGGGCCAGTCACAGGAGGATATCGACAAGGTTAAGGCAGACATTGAAGGCCTCTTCATCAACAGCAAGGTTGCAAGCTGCGAGAACCTTATCGCACTCTTCACTCCCCGCTTCGATGCAGATCCTGACAACGTAGAGCTTGCTACCACCATCGTTAAGATGATGTCCAACACAGAGGATTGCGTAAACAACGAGCTCTTCCTTCGTGCAACCACTTCTATGCACAAGAACGAGCCTTCTGCACAGAGCGCATACTTCCTTTACAGGCTTAACGCAGCACAGGATAACATCGCCGCTGCAGAGTCTTATCTTGAGGAGGCAGTTCGTCTTTCTGCAGACGCAGATCCCGCAACTGCAGCTGACTACAACCTGCAGTACGCTTCCTTCTGCATCAAGAACGGTCACAAAGCAAAGGCTTATGAGGCTGCTCTCAAGACCCTCGACCTTGATAAGAGTCTTGCAGGTAAGGCATACTATATCATTGGAACCGTTTGGGGCACAACCACTTGCGGTGGCGACGAGATTTCACGTCGTGCTCCTTACTGGGTAGCTGTTGATTATCTGCAGAAGGCCCGCGAGGCTGATCCTTCACTTGCAGACGACTGCAACAAGCTTATTGCCCAGTACAGGGTTTACTTCCCTCAGACTGCAGAAGCCTTCATGTACGATATTACTGACGGCCAGTCCTACACTGTTTCTTGCGGCGGAATGCGTGCAACCACAACCGTAAGAACCCAGAAGTAAGACAGTTGTCCTGTAAAAAACATACAGTCAAGATGATTGCAACCGCTGCGGCGGTTGCTTTCGTCGTATTTTCGTGCAAGTCAAAATTGTCCGTTGCAGAAAAGCTTGCAATGGACGAAACTCCCTTCCAGATCGTTGACAGCATGTATGTGATCCAGTCCAAGGACGGAAAGCTGCAGATGCGCATAAAGGCAGGGGTAATGGAAAGATACCATCGCGACACCATGGAGCTGGAACTCTTTCCTAAGGGTATAGAAGTCTACACTTACACAGAGGACGGCCTTCTTGAGGCTACCCTGGAGGCCGATAATGCCCGGCACGAAAACCGTAAAAACAAAAGCGAAGAGTTGTGGATGGCCTTCGGCAATGTCCGCATCCACAATATTATCAAGCAGGAAACCATCGAAACGGATACCCTGTATTGGGACCGCGCCAAGGGAGAAATCTTCAACGACTGCTACGTAAGGTTGTTTTCTCCCGACGGTTTTATTCAGGGTTATGGTTTGAAGTCGGACGACAAAGCCCGGAATTCAATCATACTCAACCCGTTCAATAATTACTTCATGGTTGTGCAGGATACCACCAAAGTAGCTATAGATTCAGTCAATTTTATAGGTCCTTTGCTCAAAAAATGAGCGAGTTATGCAAAATTTGACAAAAAATAGCTATCTTCGCACCCCAAATGTGTAAAAAATTTAAAACAGTATAAACAATGGCGGTTCTTGAAAAAATTCGCGTAAAGTTCGGTCTCGGAGCGACCATTATCATCGCCCTGGGCCTTCTTTCATTCATTATCAGCCCTGATGACCTGGAAAGGGCTTTCCAGAGCATGTCGTCAAAATATGACGTTGGTAAGGTCGCAGGCAAATCAATTTCATACGATGATTTTAAGTCAGACGTAGATAAGTTGACAGAAATCAGCAGACTCTCCGGTATGGGTACGCTCAATGCACAGCAGCAGGAGCAGCTCCGCGAGGCTGCATGGATGCAGGTTATCTACAAGAACCTCTTCATCCCCAATGCAGAGAAAGCAGGTATTAACCTTGGTGTAGACGAGAAAGTTGCCCTTACTACCGGCAGCATGATCTCCCCTATGATTTCCAGGAATCCCCTCTTCTTTGACGAGGATGGAAACTTCTCTCTTGACAAAGTCGTAGAGATTGGCCAGGCTTCTAAGAATAACCCGGAGCTTCGTCTTTACTGGGAGAACCTTCTTGAGAACATCTACCTGCAGCAGTATGTTAACAAATACAACTCACTGTTCGCAAGCGCAAGTGTTGCCGCTCCCTTCGAGGTTAGCAAGAACATAGAGGAAAACAACGTTACCAACGACGTAGAATTCATCATGCTCCCTTACGGATATGAGCAGGATTCCACCATCGTTGTTACCGACGCCCAGATCAAGGAGTACTACGACAACCATAAGAAATTCTTCCAGCAGGTTGGCAGCCGCGACATAGAGTATGTCGTATTCGAGACCAAGCCTTCAGAGAAGGATATCGAGTCTGTAAAAGATTTCGTAGCAGGTATTTACGGTGGTTTTGCAGAGGCAGATAACGTTAAGACCTTCCTTGCCCGCAACCGTTCAGAGCTTGCTTACGAAGAGGATCACTGGTACACCAACACAGAGCTTAGGGGCATCAATTCTGCCGTTGCAGACTTTGTTGACAAGAACAACGTAGGCGCTATTTCCGACGTTATCCAGGACGGTGCCAAGTTCTTCTTTGTAAAGGTTATGGGCCAGAAAGAAGATGCTGACAAGGGCACCCTCAAGCAGGCTGCCATCTTCCAGATGACTGCACAGCCCGGCAACGAGACTGCCAATGCATACTATCTTCAGGCAACCAACTTTGCAGCTGCTGCTCACGGCGGTCTTGCAGAGTACAGGAAAGCTCTTGATACCCTTGGCGTTTATTCTCACTCATACCCCCGTCTTACCGAGGGTGTAGAGAACCTTGGTTCTATCAACAACGCAAAAGAGGTTACCCGCTGGGCCTTCGAGAACAAGGCTGGTGCCGTTTCCAATATCATGACCATCGACAACAAGTATCATGTAATTGCTGCCGTTACCGGTGTTCACGAGGAAGGAACAGCTAGCCTTAACGAGGTTTCAGAGGCTATTCGCCAGCAGCTTTACTATCAGCAGCTTTCACAGAAGAAGACTCAGGAAGTTGCAGAGAAGATTGCCGGCCTTACAACTATGGAAGAGATTGCAGAGAAGCTTAATGTATCTGTTAGCACCCGCAACGGTATCACCTTCTCTTCTACAAGCAACCAGAGCCTTGACAACGCCTTCCTCGGTGCTGTATGCGCTGCAGAGGTAGGTCAGGTATCCAAGCCTATTGCAGGCACCATCGGTACCTACATCTTCAAGGTTACCGGCCGTGACACTGGTTCATTCTATACAGAGGATGATGCCAAGACCGCTGCTACCCAGTATGCAATGTATACTACCCAGGGCATCCTTCCTACAATGATGCAGGAAGCAGGGGTTGAGGATCACAGGGCCCGTTTCTTTTAATTGATGCGTAGATTTTATACGATATTATCAACAGTGGCAGCGACCATCTTGGTTGCTGCTTCTTGTTTTGGGAACAAGGATTCTGTCGAAAGTTCGCTGGATACCCTGTTCGGCGGCCTTTTCCCGGCCGGTGAACCGGGCGCCCAGGTTGTGGTTGTAAGGGACGGAAAGATTGTCTATGACAAGGGTTTTGGAATAGCGGACATAGAGACCGGTGCGCCTATTACGGACACCACAATGTTCAATATCTGCTCTATTTCAAAGCAGTTCTCGTCAATGGCCCTTTTCATTCTTGAAGAAGAAGGAAAGATTTCTCTTGACGACCCTGTCAGCAAGTATTTCCCTCACTTCAAGGCGCCCTTCTACAGCCGTATCGCCCTTAAGAACCTTATTTCCCATACATCCGGCCTGCCGGACAGCCGCCCGCGCAGCCAGTACCAGTGGGAGAAATATCGTGCCCAGTACCCTTCCATTTATGATAATGTAGCCGATTACAAGCTTTTCTGCGAAGAGGAAGAGTCTTGCCGATATCTGGAGAATCTGGATTCCCTGGCCTTCGAGCCCGGTACGGCATACGAATATCAGAACCCTACCTTCCAGCTTGTTTACATGATTGTAGAGCAGGTTACAGGGGAGAATTTTGACACCTGGATGAGGGATCATATTTTCCTTCCTGCAGGCATGCCGGGAACCGTTTATTTCGAGCCTGACCGCCAGATTCCTAACATGGCGCATGGTTATATGCGCGATGCCGACGGCAGCTGGAAAGAGGCCGACTACGGAGAGACCAATTTCTTTGGAACCAAGGCCGACGGCGGTATTTATACCACGGCTCTTGAATTCATCAATTGGGACAAATCCCTTTATGGAGACGTTCTGGTGTCTTCTGCGATGAGGGAGGCCGCCCATACGGGCAAAATCAAGACCGATATCCCGTATACAGAGTACGGTTACGGCTGGTTCATAGAAAACAAGCCTTCCAAGCCCCGCAAGATCTATCATACCGGAGATAATGGCGGTTTCTACACGTTTGAAGGCCGTTTTCCGGACAAGGACCTGTTCTACCTTATCTTTGCCAACCAGCCCCATTGGGACAGGGACAAGACGGTAGAAAGCGTAGATGAAATCTTCCGGAGATTCGGATGGATATAAAAATGAAAAGAGCCCCTCGCAGGGCTCTTTTTTGTGTCTATACGTTAAAGAGGAAGTGCATTATGTCGCCGTCCTGAACGACGTATTCCTTACCTTCCGTAGAAAGCTTGCCGGCGGCGCGGCAGGCAGCCTCAGACTTCAGGGCCACGAAGTCATCGTATTTGATAACCTCTGCGCGGATAAAGCCTCTTTCGAAGTCCGTATGGATGGTTCCTGCGGCGCGAGGGGCCTTGTCGCCCTTGCGGATGGTCCAGGCGCGGCATTCGTCTGCGCCGGCCGTAAAGAAGGTCTGAAGGCCAAGCAGGCGGTAAGCACCCTGAATCAGGCGGGTTACGCCGGACTCTTCAAGGCCAAGCTCGTCCAGAAACATCTGACGGTCTTCGTAATCCTCTATTTCTGCTATGTCTGATTCTGTTTTTGCGGCAATTACAAGGATCTCTGCATGCTCGTCCTTAACAGCCTCACGTACGGCATCTACGTACTTATTGCCCTTTGCTGCGGAAGCCTCGTCCACGTTGCAAACGTACATTACCGGCTTGTTGGTAAGCAGGTAGAGGTCTTTTGCCATGGCGGCTTCTTCGTCGTTATTAAGCTCTACGCTGCGGCAGCTCTTTCCCTCAAGCAGGGCGGCACGATACCTTTCCAGCAGGTCCATAAGCTTTTTAGCCTCTTTGTCCGCACCAATCTTAGCCTGCTTCTGCACCTTTGCAAGGCGGGCCTCAACGGTCTCAAGGTCCTTGATCTGAAGCTCTACGTCAACGACTTCCTTATCCCTGACAGGATCTACGCTGCCATCGACATGAACGATGTTGCCGTCGTCAAAGCAGCGAAGCACGTGCAGGATGGCGTCGGTCTCGCGGATGTTGGCCAGGAACTGGTTACCAAGGCCTTCTCCCTTGCTGGCGCCTTTTACAAGGCCGGCGATGTCCACGATATCAACGGTGGCGGGAATAGTCCTTTGCGGCTTGCAGATGTCCGTAAGAACCTCCAGCCTTTTGTCCGGAACATTGGTTGAACCAAGGTTGGGCTCAATGGTACAGAAGGGGAAGTTTGCGCTCTGGGCTTTTCCTGAGCTTATACAGTTGAAGAGGGTGGATTTTCCTACGTTCGGAAGCCCCACGATCCCGCATTTCAAAGACATAAAAGTACAGTTTTATAAATTTTACGTTACGATTCTGACAATTGCACTGCAAAAATAAGAATTATACAAATCTTAACCTATTTATTGTTGGAAATGTTGATATTCACGGGTGGATAAATCCTTCTGCGCCATGATAAATACGGTCCTTTTTGTCATTTTACAAACCACAATGTTCTGGAATCTGGAGAACTTCTTTGACTGCTTTGCGGACAGTACCGGGTACGATGCTGTCTGGACGCCAAAGGGGGAGCGTCACTGGACCTACAAGCGTTTTAAAAAGAAGTGTTCTGACATAGCCAAGGGCATACTCTGGTGTGCCGGCAACTGCGGCGGGCTGCCGGACGTCATTGGCTTTGCAGAAGTGGAGAACCGCTTTGTGCTTAAATGCCTTTTAAAGTACACTATATTGGAAAAACTTGACTATCAGATAGTTCACTTTGATTCCCCGGACAGGCGCGGAATAGATGTGGCCTTGATGTACAGGAAAAGCCGCCTTAAACTGCTGCAGGCGCGGCCGGTGCCGGTGACTGCCGCGCACGGCGGGGACACCCTTAGAACCAGGGATATACTTGTGGCGGACTTTGTGTCCGTTCACGATCCGCCTGACAGCTTTACCGTGGCGGTAAACCACCATCCGTCAAAGTTTGGCGGAGGGGATAGCGACTGGCGGAGGCAGGCGGCCTTGGACGCACTTGCCGACGCGCTGCCAAAGCCGTCCGCGCACAGGACGGTTGTGGCCTGCGGAGACTTTAACGACGTAGCGGACGCGCAGGTTTATGCCGACTTCTGCGCCCGCACGGGCCTTGTCAGCCTTGCGGCTCCCCTAGCCCGCCAGGGCCTGGGCACAATCCGCTACGAAGGCCGATGGGAACTGATAGACCACATCTACATAAACAGGGAAGCATCGGCACGGATGAAAATTTTAAAAATACCTTTCCTTATGACAAGGGATAATACTCATGCGGGAGAAAAGCCCCTAAGGACGTATGTAGGACCAAGATACGCAGGCGGAGTGTCAGATCACCTGCCGGTACTTTTGCTGATGGGTAAAGAATAGCAGTTTGAAAAAACGAAATTTAATTGCTACATTTACAAAATATTAAAAACACCATCACTTATGACTTCTGATTTGAAAGCAATTATCCATCCCAAGTTCAAAGAACTGTTTGGGGAAGGCGGTCAGCTGTTTTTCTCTGCTGGCAGAATCAACCTGATTGGCGAACATACAGACTATAACGGGGGCTATGTTTTCCCGGGAGCTATAGACTGTGGTATAGCGGCTCAGATTAAACTGAACGGAACCGATAAGGTTAGGGTTTTCTCTATTGATTTCAATCAGAGTGCAGAATTCGGCGTAGAAGAATACGATGCTCCGGAGCTGTCCTGGGCGCGTTACATCTTTGGCGTTTGCCGCGAGACAATTAAAAGAGGCGGAAAGGTGGCAGGCTTTGACGCTGTCTTTGCCGGCGATGTTCCGCTTGGTGCCGGACTAAGCTCTTCCGCAGCCCTTGAGTCCTGCTTTGCTTATGCAATTAACCAGCTCAACAATAACGGTCTTGACAAGATGGAACTTGCACTCATCGGCCAGAGCACAGAACACAATTACTGTGGCGTTATGTGCGGCCTCATGGATCAGTTCGTTTCCATCTTCGGTAAAAAGAACAGCCTTGTGCGTCTTAACTGCAAGGACCTTTCCTTCGAGTACTTCCCCTTCGAACCTAAGGGTTACAGGCTTGTCCTGATTGATTCCTGCGTTAAGCACGAGCTTGCCTCTTCTGCTTACAACAAACGCCGTGAATCCTGCGAAAAGGCCCGTGATGAAATCCGCAAGATACATCCTGACCTTGAGACCCTGAGCGACGCCAAGAGAATCTGGCTGGACGAGGTCCGTGACAAGATATCCCGTGAAGACTTCATGAGGGCCGAATATGTTATAGGCGAGGTTCAGAGAGTCCTTGACGTCTGCGACGCTCTTGAGCGCGGAGACTACGAGACCGTAGGAGAGATGATGTACCAGACCCACTTCGGTCTGAGCCGTCTGTACGAGGTTAGCTGTGAAGAGCTGGATTTCCTTAACAAGCTTGCCCGTAAGATGGATGTGACCGGATCTAGGGTTATGGGCGGCGGCTTCGGCGGCTGCACCATCAACCTTGTAAGGTCAGAACTGTACAATGACTTTGTTTCAACAGCGGTCAAAGAGTTCAAGAACAAGTTCGGCCACGAGCCCAAGGTTTACGACGTTATTATCAGTGACGGCGCAAGAGAAATCAAATAGATGCCTACAAATACTTCACAATCAACGGTTTGCCGCATTTGCGGCAAGCCGTTTGAAATAACCGCTCCCGCAGAAGCTGTCAATGTTGCAGAGAATCCCGCCCTTAAGGAAAAGATTACGGACGGTTCGCTGTTTTTTGCCAATTGTCCGCACTGCGGCAACGTAAACCTTGTAAGCTTCCGTCTGCTTTATCACGACCCGGACCAGAACCTGATGCTCTGGCTTATCCCGGAGGGCAGCATCGCCCAGGAAGAAAAAGAGAAGCTTGAAGGTGCGATGACGGCCCTTTGGACATCGCTCAAAGAGAACCTTAAAGACTATACTCTAAGGCGTGTCGCAGATCCTGGCTCGCTAATAGAGAAGATACGCATCTTTGACTTCGGCCTTGAAGATGCAGCCATCGAAATGTGCAAGTACATCACCAAAATGGAGATGTCGCAGGAAGAAAAAGATCCCGCCAAGGCAGACGCCCTGGCCGATGCCCAGCTTCGCTTCCGCTCCCTTGAAGGTGCGGATAACGAGCTTGAATTCGTCTTTTCTCTTGACGGCGCCATGCATTCAGTGAAGGCCGGCTTCAGTGTTTACGAAGACTGCCGCGCCATCCTTGGCCGCAATCCGGACATGGTTCCCGACGGCCCCTTCCCGCAGATCGATGCGGACTGGGTTAGCGCCCACTTCCGTTAAAGACTGGTCTTGAATACAAACCAGACCTGATTCCTTTGGCAGTTCGACGTCTTTGAAAGGGTGTCGAACATGCTTCCGCCGTTATAGTTGTAAGATATACCTACCTCGCTGTCAAAGGGAAACCAAAGCAGATTGGCAACCTTTACGGTGAAGTCTGCTCCTATGCTGTACAAGTTCTCGCTGGATTTGCGAACCTTGCCTGAGCCCAGTATGGTATAGTCCACGTGCGGAGTAAGTATGAAGTTCTTTATATAGAACAGAGGGCTGAAGGCGCTGATGTCCCCCAAAGAGAAAGGAATGGCGTAATCCGCCGTCAGGCGCAACTGCTTGTCGGAATACATGCTGACCCCGTCCTCGAAGCCACGGGGCTGCGTTTTAACAGTGTTTTCGAACCTCAGGGCGCTGAACTGATACTGGCCCAGGGCGGTCAGGCGCAGGCCCTGCTGCGGGGCAAAGCCCGGCAGGTATCCGTACATGTAGGCATAGACGGAGGGGGAATAAAGGCTTGTAAGCGAAACCCTGCCGTGCCAGCCAACCTCTGCACCTATACCCAGGGAAGGATATACCTGGGAATGAGCCGTAGGCATCATGATATAGCCTCGCAAAGAAGCGTATAAAGAGTGCATCAGCACGTTTTTGTCTTTACGGTAACCAATAAAGCTGTCGGGGTTAATAAAGTCTCCGTGGTCTTTCTGAAGCTCGAAGATTGCCGCACCTTTATTGTATCTGTCATTGGTTGCAACATACCTTATCTGCGGAATCAAGCCCTTTAACCAGCCGCCGGAAGAGAAATTCAGGGGAACATAAGCCTTGACGTCAGCCTCTATGTATGGCTGGTCGATATATGAGGCCTGAAGGCGCTCAACGGCAACATCCGTGGCTTCGTAGCGACGCCTCTGGTACTGAACGGCGTCGCGCTCGCCAATGTCGACTGTAGCCTCGATAACCGGATACAGGCCGGTGTATGTAAGGTTTAGGTGGAAGATGTTCCTGTCCTTACCACCGGTCACAAACTTATGCCCGAAGGATGTCAGTCCGGACAGCGTTCCAAGGGTGTTTTGGAACAGGACAGTAGCTCCCAGATATAGGCGTTCGTACGTTTCGTCAACAGAAATAGAGGAAACATTGTCATAAGAAATGCTTAACGGCACCCATGAATGAATCCTTATTGCGTTGAGAAGTTTATTGTATTTCTTAGGTTCTGAAATCTCCCCGTTCCACTGGGCGTCAAGGTCTATTCCGGCCTCTGCCGCGAGCCTCTTTTCCTGGGCGGAAAGAGTGTCGGCAACAGCATAGGAATGATACTGTACCAGCGGAGAAACTATATTTTGCGGGTTTTCTGTACGGCAAAGCAGGTTGCCCTCGTACCGACGGGCTACAAACCACAGTGCATCGTCATCAGAGAAGGCATAATCCGTCACGCCATACTTGGTATTTGTAAGCCTTTCAAGGCTTTTCCGGTCTTTTGAAAGACGATATACTTCCTCTACTCCGTTCCTGTCGCTGATAAAGTACAACGCGCCCTTCCAATTTTTCAGGTGGTTGATTTTCTCCGGGCCGTTTGCCAGCACCGGCTCCATCGCCCCGTCACTGCCAAGGCACAGTATGCCGAAGCCGTCCTCATTAATATTGCTTATGAACAGCTGATCCCCAAGCCATGCGCTTTCTACTATCTGAACGCCGTCCGGGGCGGGAATGCGGTTAATTTGTTTGCCGTTCCTGTCCAGTAGCACTATGGCGCTGCCGCCATTGAAGGGATATTCCGTAACGGAGATAAGGCCGTCCGGGCCCAGAGCGGGGTTATAGTACCTGTGGCCGTGGGTCAGGGTGTGGAAGCCGCCGTCATCCAGAACCCTCAGGTTAGACTCACCTGCCAGCGTCCAGCGTTTGTCTTCGATGGTCTCTGTGAACCACAGCCTGCCGCCGTCAAAGGCCAGCGGGCTGGTTTGTGAAGAGAAGTTTTTGACCTTTGTCTCTGTCTTGTCCGAATCTATCCTTATCAGTTCTGATGCCTTTACGAACGAATTCTTTACAGCATAGATGCTTCCGTCCGCTCCGGTTGCCAGATTCTTGTACGATGTGTACCATTGGGGCGCGTCCTGCGTAAGGGAAAGAGGCATAAATGGGCCGCGCAGCTGAGCTTCTTTGTTCCAGGTCTCTTTAAAGGAGTCCATTATATCCTTGAAGGCGGCGTCCATTTTCTTGCCACTGTGCTCTTCGAACCACGCACGCACCTTCTTCATTTTGAAGGGTTTGTGGGACGATAGTTTTAGGTAGTCTTTTGTGAAAAGCGGATCTCCGTAAAGATAGCGGGCTCCGGCAACGGTCATGTAGCCAAGGGCGTAATGGTTGGGTGCATATCGCCTCCAGGAGCCCCAGCGCCACTTTTCCCAATTGCGGAAGTCTTCTTTGTCGAAGGCGGTGGCATAGTAGGCCATGAAGTCTGCGCTACGGCCGCGGCCGAACTTGCTGAGGCCGGTTTCCGCGGCGACGGCATCGCCTTCCAGCATCCAGTAGTTTGGAAACATTCCGGAGAATAGGCCCGTTGCGGCTTCTCCAAAAATATAGGTAAACGGCCTTAGAATGCCGTCAGCGGCAAATTGCATCTGGGCGACATGGCGGTTTTCGTGAATACATAATTCCTGTACCCAGGGCAGGGTTTCCGGGTTGTAGGCCTCCGGAAGGGTGTATAGATCCATCCTCATGGGCGCCCAGCCCACAGAGCCGTTGGCGTGAGCCGTATGCGTATGCAATACAACCGGGGTGGTGCGCCAATAGGTCTCGCCGGGAAGATAGCCTGCGCTCAGGGCCACCCGCGTGCGGTTTGTCTCAAGTGCACGGGCGTATGCGCGTGCAAGGGAATCGGTTCCTACGGGGTATATGATTTTATAGTTGGGAGTGCGAATGTAATTCCATTTAAGGCTGCCGGGGTCGTCGCCGGCAATGTAGAATTGGGCCTGTGCGGCGGTTAGTGCTACAAAGGCGGCAATCACGGAAAGTATCGCTTTTTTCATACTTAAAATTTCCATTTCTCCATCACAAAAATAAAAATAAAAACGGAAAAATTGTAATATATTTGTAACTGGAAAAAACCGAAACCTTTAATCGCAATGATATTACAAATCCTGACTCTTCTGGGCTCCGTAACCCTCTTCCTCTTTGGTCTGAGTCTACTTAGCGGCGGTCTCCAGAAAGTTGCCGGCGACGGCCTTCGGGCCTTCCTGGCGTCCATGACATCCAATCCTGCAAAACAGATTGTTACAGGTATAGGCGTAACGGCGGTAATCCAGTCTTCTACGGCAACCACCATCATGGTTGTAAGCTTTGTAAATGCGGGCTTGCTGGTGCTTGGACAGGCGATCGGCGTCATAATGGGCGCCAATATAGGAACAACCATAACTTCCTGGATCATGGCGGTTTTTGGCTTTTCCTTCAACATGGCGGACTTCGCCTATCCCCTTATCCTGTTTGGCTTTATATTGCGTCAGAGCAAAAAGAGCCAGCAGCGTAAGGATCTGGGAGAAATAATCATCGGCTTCGCCCTTTTTTTCATCGGCTTTGCATCGCTCAGGGCTACAGCCGGCAATCTTATCTCCCCGGAAAACCTGTCCTTCCTTAAGTCGTGGACAGACCTTGGGGTGGGAAGCATCGCCATATTCCTTCTCATCAGCATCATACTGACCGTCTGCTTTCAGAGTTCGGCGGCCACGATGGCCATCATAATGATTCTGGTAACAACCGGAATAATGCCCTTCAAACTGGCGGCTGCCATGATTCTTGGAGAGAATATCGGAACAACTATCGCTGCCAATATTGCAGCGTCGGTGGGCAATATAAATGCAAGGAGAACGGCTATCTCGCATACCATCATAAATATCTTCGGCGTGGTATGGGTGCTTTGCGTCTTCCCCCTCTTCCTTAAGCTGGTGGGTTATATAGTAGGCCTTCTGGGCCTTCCGGACCCGAATACCGCAGACCTTACAAACGATCCTAACGCCACCACCTCCCTTCTTTACAGCGTTTGTACCATGCACACCCTCTTCAACGTGGTGAACATCCTCGTTCTGGTTTGGTTCATTCCCACAATAGAGAAGATGTGCTGCGCAATCTTTCCCTCAAGAGAGAGAGGAGACGACACCGCAACCCTCAAATACATACAGGGCGGACCGCTTTCTACCGCAGAGCTTTCACTGGCTGCCGCAAAGCAGGAAATCATCAACTTCTCCAGCATTTGCTATAAGGGCTTCCAGCATCTGCGTGCGGCAATAAACACAAAGAATCAAGAGGAGTTTGAATCAGAATGCAAGAAACTGGTCCGCTACGAGGAAATTACGGACAAACTTGAACTGGAGATAGCCTCTTATCTTAACGAGGTTTCCCGCGGAGAGATTTCCCGCCGCTCGTCTTCCCGCATCAGGGGCATGTACCGCATCATCGGAGAGATGGAGTCCCTTGGGGACAGCGGCGAATCCATCTCTCGCATCCTTCAACGCTGCCGGGTACACGGCAAGACCTTTGACGATGTCCTTGTCGGCAAGTTGAACCGCATGCTAGACTGCCTAGAAGAAGCCTACAAGGCAATGATGGAGAACCTTAAAAAGCCTTACACGGAACTTCACGACATTGAAAATGCCAAGGATGCAGAGTACAATGTAAACGAGTGCAGGAATATCCTGCGCGAAGAGCATCTGGTAAACATAGAACAAAATCCGAACTACGACTACCAGACAGGTGTTTTCTACATCGATGTCGTCGTAGAACTGGAGACGATGGGTGACTTTATTATCAATATTTCAGAGGCTCAGTTGTCAGAAAATGAATAGGGCGTTCAGATATATTCCGCTTGCTGCGGTCGCATGCTTCCTGCTGTTAGCATGCGGCGGCCGTCATGCCGGCTCATCGAACAGCTCTGCCGCCTCCGGCGAAGCTGTGAAAACCTTCCCCATGATAGAGGTTCCCGGTATGATTTCAGACCCGCAGGAGAGGGTAGACTACATGGCGGAGCATTTCTGGGACAGGTTTGCCAAGCTTTCCGGCGTTACCGATTCGTCCTTTGTGAAGGGCCTGCCGTCAATGGCCGTTAAGGAAAAGTTCGCCCTGTGGGCAAGCATACTAAAGGCTTCCGGCCCTGCTGCCAGGACAAAGAGCCTTGCTTCTGTGCTTTCAAAGGCGCGTGAAGACAGCATCGCCGTGCTGCAAAGGTTGATGGATTTTGCGGACGAGTTTTTCTACGATCCTAATTCTCCTACCCGCGACGAGGAAATCTATCTGACTTATCTGGACCGTCTTCTTGACGGACCTTTGCCCGACGAAGACCTGCGTTCCAGGTACGGTTTTTACAAGAAGCTCTGCTCCCTGAACCGTCCCGGAACCCCGGCCGGGGACTTCCCTTTCATGACCCCTGAAGGCCGCATTATGCGACTATACGACGTAAAGGCTCCGTACGTGCTGCTTATCTTCAGCAATCCGGGTTGCCCTTTGTGCGCCTCATATCAGGAAAACCTTCAGAAAAATGTCCCCCTTAAAGAAAAATTGGCAACGGGCGCCCTGAAGGTGGTAAATATCTATCCGGACGAAGACATAGAGGCCTGGGAAGAGTATGTTCGCAATTATCCGCCGGAATGGATTTGCGGCAGGGATCACATTAATCAGCTGTTTTCCAATAATTTATACTCGCTGCGGGCCATCCCGTCCCTCTATCTTCTGGACGCAGAAAAGAAGGTCATCCTGAAGGATGCTACCTACGAAGAAGTAGAAATGAAACTATACGACATATTTTTCCAGTAAACACATCGCATCATGAAACCAGAGATTAAAAAGTATAAGCTTACCGCATCCGACGGCGCTTACGTAGAGCTTTCTTCCCTTGGCGCCGGCATCGTTTCCATTGTAGTTCCGGACCGTGACGGCGTACTTGCCGATGTTGTTCTGGGCTATCCTGATGCCGAGTCATATTTTGGCGACGGCCCTTGTGCCGGCAAATGCCCCGGCCGCTATGGCAACCGTATCGCCAAAGGCCACTTCACCCTTGACGGAAAGACCTATACCCTTCCCATCAACAATGGTCCCAACCACCTTCATGGCGGCCCCGACGGCTTCCAGAACAAGGTTTGGGAGAGCCGTCAGCTTGGCGACAATGCCGTTGAGTTCATGTATTTTTCAGAGGACGGAGAGGCCGGCTATCCCGGCAATCTTAAGGTAACCGCCCGCTACGAGTGGGGTGACGATCATGCCCTTAAACTCACCTTTACGGCCGTTACAGACGCCCCTACGGTGCTGAACCTTACCAATCATGCCTACTTCAACCTGTCCGGTTTCAAAGAGAACGTGCTTGGGCACGAACTCTGCCTGGCAGCATCGGAATACCTGCCTACGGACGATACCCTTATTCCGCTTGGCGACTCCGAGCCTGTGGCCGGCACCCCAATGGATTTTGTGAATCCCAAACCCATCGGCCGGGACATCAAGGCAGACTTCCCTGCCCTGAATTACGGCAAGGGCTACGATAACTGCTTTGTTCTGGACGACTACAACCCCGGCCAACTGGAGCGTGCCGCACAGCTTTTCTGCCCTTCTACGGGCCGCGAGCTGACTGTTTTCACCACCCAGCCCGGCGTGCAGATTTACACCGGCAACTGGCTTGATGGCTGCCCTGCCGGCAAGGATGGCATCACCTATCATGACTATGATGCTGTTGCAATTGAGTGCCAGCATTTCCCGGACAGTCCCAATCAGCCGGACTATCCTTCTACCGTGCTTCGTCCCGGCGAGGTTTTCAACGAGGCTATTGTATTTGAATTCTCTGTAAGAAAGTAAGCTATGAAACAATATCTGGACCTGCTGCAGGAGATAATGGATAAAGGTGCCATCAAGCATGACCGCACCGGCGTCGGTACCAAAAGTATTTTCGGCCATCAGATGCGCTTTAACCTGGCGGAGGGCTTCCCTCTTCTTACCACCAAGAAGGTGCACCTGAAGTCAATTATTTACGAGCTTTTGTGGTTCATTGCCGGGGATACCAACGTTAAGTATCTCCAGGATCATGGCGTTACCATTTGGGACGAGTGGGCCGGCCCTGACGGTGAGCTCGGTCCGGTTTACGGCCACCAGTGGCGAAGTTGGAATTCTGCTTCCGGCAAGGCTGTGGACCAGCTTTCGCAGGTTATTGAGACAATCAATAAGAATCCGGATTCACGCCGTATGCTGGTTACCGCCTGGAATCCTTCAGAGGTTGATCAGATGGCGCTGCCTCCCTGCCACTGCCTCTTCCAGTTCTATGTGGCCGACGGCAAGCTCAGTTGCCAGCTTTACCAGCGCAGCGCAGACACCTTCCTGGGTGTTCCGTTCAATATTGCGTCCTATGCGCTTCTGACCATGATGATTGCCCAGGTTTGCGGCTTGCAGCCGGGCGACTTCGTGCATACTACCGGTGATACCCACCTGTACTTGAACCACATGGATCAGGTTCGCGAGCAGCTCTCCCGCACACCCCGCGCCCTGCCCGTTATGCGCCTTAATCCGGACGTAAAGTCAATCTTCGACTTCAAATACGAAGACTTTACCCTCGAAGGCTACGACCCCTGGCCCGCAATAAAGGCACCTGTGGCGGTTTAGCCACAGGTGCCTTAGGCTGGCGACAGCCTATTTGTCAATTTACCGGGGGCCGTATCCCCCGGCCGGGCAAAGCCCTCCAGCCGATTGCCGGCTGGAGTTTCTATCCATTTACCGGGGGCCGTATCCCCCGGCCGGGCTGTCGCCCTCCCCCTGGGTCGGACTTCGTCCTCCGGAAGCGTGGCGCCGTCCTCCGGATTAGGCCTCGTCTTCCAGAAACGGCAATTGAGTATCAATTAGTTACATGCTTTGCTTGTTGCAAATTGACAACAAGCACATTGCGTAAGTGCCTGATAATCAGCAGCGGCTTCTGGCGGGTCAAATGGCATTACAACAGCCATCGACAGTATTGTTCCTTATGCGGAGAGTCGGCTCCGGATATCTTTTCTCTCAACCGGAATCGCTTTGTATAGACGGAACCGATACTCATATTTAGAACTATCGAAATCTGTGTGACGTCGAAACCGATAATCATATAGGCAAAGAACAGGAAGTCCTTTTCTTTAAGACGGGGGAAATCCTGTCGTAGGTGCTTCATGATGTTATCGATTTCTGAATTAAGCTTAGCCTCTAACTCTTTTTGAGCGCTTGGACTAGAAATCTCGCGGGTAATTTCATGCACCTTTCTACCAAGTGAGCCTTTCTCGCTGTCGCTCTTTGCTAGGTGAACAGTTTCTACTAATTCTCCAAGACGGCGGAACTGGCCCTGATACGAATCTCTAAGTTTTTCTTTTAGTTGTTCGTTTTCTTCGGTTGTGCTATCAATTCTCTTTTTTAAATCTTCTGCCAGTGTCGTTAATCTTTGTAAATTCCTTTCAGATTCCTTTTTACGATATACTACGGCAAAAACAAACAGAAGTATTAGTATAAAGGAGATAATCATGTAGGTCCTTTTTTGAAGCTCCTTTTGTCTAATGTCGTTTTCTTTTTCTTCTGAAAGATGTTGGAAATAATCCCGATGGACAAGAGCTAATGACTGTTCTTTAAGGGTTCTATTTAGCGAGTCCTTATAATCATAGATTGTCTTAAGGTAAGGATAAGCCTTTTCAAATCTTCCTTCGTCGGCATAAGTATTGTCAAAGAAACTTAGTATTGAAATAGAATCTCTTAGTGTCCGGGCTTTTATATGTGCTTTTTCTAAGTAATATGCAGCACTGTCTTTTTGGCCAAGTTTATCATAAATGTGAGCATAAAAAGCGTAGTCCTGCGATGTGAAAAAATTACCGTATGACTGTGCCTTAATCATATAATCGAGGCATTTTTTAAAATCTGCAGGTGTTCTATTCGCAAATAAAAAAGCATAGTAAATATTGATTTGAGCAAGCATTCCTATGCTTGTTGATTCGTCTGAAGCTAATGTTGCTTTTTCCAATTGCTGCTGTGCAACCTCGAATTTATGTTGTTTAATGGCTATGGAGGCAAGGAGGATGTTCAAGGATACATCATATCTGTGGTTATGGTCTTTTTCATAATAACACAAAGCATCAGTATACTGTTTTTTCGCCTCGTTATAGAGTTCTTCTTTCATGAAATAATGGCCCAAAAGATGAGAACTCATCGCAATATATTTATTATTGTTCAGTTCTTGAGCATAATACTTAGTTCTTGTAAGAAGGACAACATATTCTTCCGGTTTTTCTGTATGGTGTTTAGAACTGGCGAGACAATATAGTAGTTTCATACGCTGCTCATCCGTTCCATGGAGCTTGAAATAATCTATAGCAGGAGTCAAAACACTGTCGCTGTCTTTCAGCATTCTCAGCTTGTTTAAAACAATGCCCTTTGTCAAAGAATAGTCGGCTCGTGCTTTATCAGATTTTAGCTGATCCGGAGATATGGCATCCAAAAGGGCCAGAGCGCTGTCCGGGTACTCCCTGTGTATTTCATCCGCTGTTTGAATGGTGTCCCAAACCTGTCTGGTGGTACAAGATAATACCAAAGCCCCAAAGAGAGTGATCAAAAAACCGTTTTTCATCTTAATTGTCAAAATTAATCTTTACAAATCGCCCCCCCCGCGAAGTGTAAAATGTTGAAAATCAACCGCTTACAAAAAGTGTAAAACCGGCCTGTTTTACAAACAAATTACATTGTGGCTAAATAGCTAATAATCAGACAGTTAGGAAACAATGAATTACGCCGAAGTGTAAAATGATAATCGACGAAATCTTGTTAGTTGTCCATTATTAATAATTATATTTGTAAAGTGTTATGGCACAAATCGCCACAAAGATATCAATAATAATCAAGTAAAAAACAAAATAATGAAAACATTACCTTGCTTACTTTTAATGTTCATAATGGTTTCTTGCACTAAGAATGAGAAAGAAACAGATTGGACAAGTTATTGCTGGTTCTGTTTGGATAAAAAAGAAGTTTTCTTTTTTAATCCATCAACCAAGACAGCTACTAGGCAGGGGGTCTTTGTTGATTGGGATTTAAAGAATTCCGACGGGATGCCTGAATATGTATATAAGAATGGCGACCCGGCAGCCCTCAGATATCATTTGGTAGACGGAGTGGTAGTCTTTGAGGAGCCATACTATTTTACTTATAATTTAGTTACATGGGCTAAATATGAGCGTGCGCAGATTGACAAAGAAGATAGTATGACAATGGATATCGGCTATTATTCAAAAACCTCTGAAGCAAATCCGGACGGCAGCGCGGTGTTCAAAGAGCGGACAGATATGCCTCACGGATCATATACCTACATCCGTAAGGAGCCCTCTTTCTATCGCGAAAGCCGTGAAGATTAACATCTATTATTTCTATATGAGCCAGGCTACACTTCTGTTGCTTATATCACAGATCACCTTGGCAGCGTTAGGGTAGTTGTTGGGGCGGATGGAACCGTGATAAAACACAACGAATTCCTTCCGTATGGTGAACTTTTTAACAACAATGACCCTTATCTAACAAATAATGACTATCTTTACGGAGGAAAGGAGCTACAGAAGAAGTTTGGAATAAACCTGTACGACTCCCAGGCCCGCTTCCAGGCCAACACTGGGATGTTCCTGTCACTGGACCCGCTAGCGGAGAAATTCTACGGCATAAGCCCGTACTCTTATTGCGCCGGAAATCCGGTGAATCTGGTGGATCCGGATGGAAAATTCCCTGGTGGTTGGTTATTACCAATTCAACCATATTTATGTCATCACTATGCCGAACGAAGTGCTATAATCAAGACAATTACTTATTCAATTTTTCATCCATCAATTGTAGCTAGAGTAGGGTGGTATAAAGAAGGTTCCCTATTTATCTCGACCACGGCTGCAGATTTTGCAATTAATCTTACAAGAGCTATGGGGTGCAAAAATGATGAAAGCGGTGATACTAGAAACGCATTAAGACATACAATTTGGCAAGGTCTTATTACTAATGAGTTTGGAAAAGACCAGGCCCAGCAGATTGGAATTGCACATGAAAACAGAACGGATTATAATTTATCAGTAGGACAAATCTATACGAAAAGAGATGATGCTGATACCGTCGCGGATTTGAAAAACAATTCAATCGGTCAAGAAATAGGAGAGAATGATTATATTTCAACCAAAGATCTTGTTTACATGGTTTTGGAGTATTCCAAGAATAACGGTTTATGGGAAGTTGAAACCACAAAGGACGGATATAAAGTCGTTCAAAAAAAGCTCACTGATGAGCAATGGGAAAAGGCATTGATGGAATTACAAAAACTAAATAAGTATGGCAAAGAAAATTAGAGTTATTATTCTTATTCTTTTATTTGTATTTAGCCTTTCTTCATGTAAAAAAGGGAAAATATACTCATATTTAGATAATCTTGATTTCAAGGATACCACATCTATTAATCTAGAGGAAGTTCTTGAGACCCCCATAGATAGTTTTTATGTTTTTGGAGAGTTTAGTTTTGCAAAAAGAAAACCAGGATTCAGTTTGGTTGAAAGCATAGGTGATATTATTGGAATGGATTACAATGGAACAGATGTCTTATATCATAAGAATCGAATAATTGTAGTATATAACCATGAGATTGTTCATGAAGAAACATGGGATAACCATTCTGAAATTTTAGTGGGCTTTCGAGGTAATAAATCTTATAAAAACAAGAATCTACACGTGGAGAAAGGTGATGCCATTGACTATTATCTTGATCCATATGACCTCGAAGATGACTAATAATATGTCTGCCCAGAGCTTTTGCCCCGGGCTGTTTTTATTAGTGAACTATTAAACGATATTGTACTGAATATAACAATAATGACTATCTTTACGGAGGAAAGGAGCTACAGAAAAAGTTTGGAATAAACCTGTACGACTCCCAGGCCCGCTTCCAGGCCAACACTGGGATGTTCCTGTCACTGGACCCGCTAGCGGAGAAATACTACAGCATTAGCCCGTACTCTTATTGCGCCGGAAATCCGGTGAATCTGGTGGATCAGGGAGGGGAATCATGGTATTTTGACATTGAATCTGGATCGTTTTACAGGCACATCGATGATGACGATGACACCATCTATATGATTACGAAAGAGCAGAATCAACAAGCCAAAGAATCAGATGATTATGATAGTTCGCTACAATCATTAAGAGACCGTTATTCTAATTCGTTTGGACAGATGATTGCTGAAAAACCCTTGGTCATATAGTAAACCCAATTAGGCTCAAGAATTAGTAAAACAACATGAACATCAATAAGTTTTTTCATATGCGAATATACTTTATCATTATAATAGTCCTTCTGCATTTTTCACAGGCAATAGGCGCACAGGAATTAAGACGAATACCTACAAATAAAGACAAGTTTACGGTAGGTGCGTCCATTGTGTCTGTAGGTATTACCGGTGACACTTTAGATTGTTCGGCGCCTATTTTTAGAAGGACTATTATTGGCGAGGACAACGGAATGCATTATGCGATTGCTGAGATATGCTATTCATCCGATTATCAAACCGATGGCTATTCTGACAAACGCATATTTGTATGTTTGGACAGAAATTTGAAAGTCCGTGCTGTTTTTCCCATCGGGACAACACGCGTATCTGTTTTTATCGACGGAATATCAATTATTGGGGCCGGAGTCTCCATAGATCCTAATCCCGGGAAAGAAGGCGCAATGTCAATAGACGGTGTTGTATTGTTTGACAATAATCAATACTCAACAATCCGGCTGGGGAATGGTTGGGTTGCCGCCATTAATCCGGTAAAAGAGACAGACAGTTACACAACGTATGAGATAACTTATAAGAATCTTGACGGAAGAACAGGAGTGAAGTACTTTGATTTAAACGAGACGGAGTCCCAGGCTCTTGTTAATACTATCCCCTTTATTGACTTTGACTTGTTTGATTTCAGCAACGAAGCTAAGTATAAGCAGCATCTATCAAATATAACTAATGAAAAAACAGCAGACTATATTCGGAGCTTAAATTCATTTATTAGGGCTATCCCTGAATAATAATCGTTTCATTAAGACACAAATAAAGATTATTCTTAGCACAGTTTTTCTTGATTGTTATTATCCGACAATGTGTTTCGGCTCCGGCGCTGCCATTAATTATTAAATTGTTATGCACTTTGCGTGTTGTAATTGCAACATGTAAAGTGCATAACTTGCTGATTATCAATCTAAGAAAAAATTTTTTACAGTTAAACGTTTATTATGAGGATGGTTTGAAATTTTTTGCATACCTTGCCATAGAAATTTTGAGCCATGAAAAGGAATAGAAAAAGGCCGTTCAAGGCAGACGCGTGGGTCCACGTTTATAAGAGACGAAAAGATAAGTTTTTGCTCTTTTACACAACAAGAGACTTCCTAGTTATGTATTCCGGTGGATACCCGTTCAGTGTTCCGGTGATACCCGTTCACTTTTTGGGTGTTAAGACAGATTATCTGCTGCGAAGTTAATACTTTTTTCT
>ONDR01000013.1:56583-77852 GCA_900316675.1 uncultured Bacteroidales bacterium | reverse complement strand
CAAAGATAAACGGAAGACAGGGAAAAGTGAACGAACATGCTCCGGAATACATTGAAGGACAGCGCATTGGTTTTACAAGTGAACGAACATGCTCCGGAATATGTAGACAAGAATTTGTTTTGAGTTCTCAACAAAAAGTAATACCTTTGCCACAGTTTCTCATAATATCTCTATGTAAATAGGGATGATAATATTCATTAGAACTAAAAGGTATTTCAGCCGCAAATGAAATACCTTTTTTTGTGTATTAAGCCGCAGGAGTACTACCGGCGGGTTTGCGGCCTGTAGGAAGTAAGCGCTGAATCTTGCTAATTACCGACCTGTGGCTTGACGGGGAGGGGCCCTTAGGGCTCTCCCTTTGTTATTACCACAGAAAATAGCCACAGAATATCAGCAACTTACATACTTTGCTTGTAGCACCTTTACAACAAGCAAAGCATGTAACCTATTGATAATCAATATGAGGTCACAAATTGTGACCTCAAAATCAGACTTCCCGGGCTTTGGCAGAGGTGGCGGCGGTTTTTTCGATGAGGTCTTCGTAGCCGGTGAGGGCGGCGAAGGGGGCGAACTGGGCGGCACGGTCGGCACGGGGCATGCGGGGATGCCGGGCCGATGGCTCCGGGTGCGGAAGGCCTATGATGTCGTCGTAGATATGATCAAAGTCGTTCATTTGCAGTATCCTTTACTCTTTGCGATGGCCGCCAACAGTGTTGTTGCGCTCTATGGCAGTTGCTCCTTCCTCGAAGTTCATACCCTTTAGGATGGCATTCTTGCCGTACTTCTGGCGGATGGCAAGAATGGCCTCCTGGCGGCGGCGTTCACGGTCGTCGTCAGGCCTGTCCTCGAACAGGAACAATTGCTCCCCTTCTACCTGATCTTCAGGGATTATATTGTTAAAGGAAATATACAAGCGCCTGATAGTCAAGTTTTTATTGACAATGCGCTCATAGATTCCCGTCATTGTCTTAGCTATCAGGGCCGTGGAACTGCTATGCCGGCCAAGGCGGACGCTGCCATGTGAGGGTTTAGGCATGGCCCGGCCGTAGTAGTCCGCTACGATATCGTCCCCCTTATACTTATCCAAAGAGGTTCCGTCGTATACCACATCAAGCGTTACATGGTCTGTAACAAGATGATCCTCTACCAGTTCCATAATGAGGGAATCTGTCATTTCCTTCATTACCACCCTGGCCTCTTCGTAAGAATAAGGACGGGACAGAACCTGGCCGCGGCTATAGCCGTGAGTGCTTGAGCGATAAGCCTTTACATCCGCCATAGTGCAAGGCTCCCAGCCCCAGGCGTGGTCAATTATAAGCTCTGCGTTCACGCCAAAAAGCTTGTACAAAGTTTCCTCTGTGTAGCGACCGTAACCGCGGCCAAGAGAGCAGCGGGCAACATCGCCCATGGTCAAAAGGCCGACGGATTCCAGGCGGGCAGCAATGCCCTTGCCGATGCGCCAGAAGTCAGTCAGGGGCCTGTGATTCCAGTATTTATGCCGATACGACATCTCGTCCAGGGCGGCGATACGCACACCATCGGCATCGGGCTCACAATGCTTGGCCTCTATATCCATCGCAATCTTGGCAAGATACATATTTGTGCCGATTCCTGCCGTAGCAGTGATGCCCGTCGTGGCAAGCACATCCTTTATCATCTTCATTGCAAAGTCGTGCGCAGAGAGGTTGTAAAGGCGCAGATAATCGGTAGCATCGATGAACACCTCGTCTATCGAATAAGGATGAATGTCCTCCGGGGCGACGTACTTAAGATAGGTATTGAAAACCTTGCCGCTGACCTCCATATAATAGCCCATCCTGGGCGGAGCGATGATGAAGGTTATTGCCTGGGACTTTGGCCTTGAAGCATTAAGCTGCCGCACGCGCTGATTGACCTCGAACAAACGAGCCCTGCCGGCAATGCCGTAGGCCTTAAGCGAAGGCGTAACTGCCAGACAGATAGTCTTTTCCGTACGGCTGGCATCGGCCACGACAAGATTAGTGGTGAGCGGATCCAGCCCGCGCGCCACACATTCCGCCGAAGCGTAGAAAGATTTCAGGTCTATGGCAATGTAAGTTTTCTCCACAGCCTAAAGGTACGCAGAAATAGGGACAAAAAAAAGAATCCGGCCAACTACATCTGGTCGGATTCTATTTTCTAAACAAGTGTTGTCTTAGAAGCGGAAGTTGATACCGCCACCAATAACAAACTGGTCATACTTGCTTATTACGTATTTTGCCTCAGCAGCAAAAACAAGTTTGTCTGTGAGAGGGAATTCAATACCGCAACCAACGTTAAGACCGGGCTTGGTAGAAGCGTGTTTGATGCTGGTAATGTTCAGACCTGCAAAAGGATAGAAGGTTACTGAATCATTGCCCAGGAGATAGTGAGCGTTTGCATTGATCTCGAAAGCAGAGAAATCGCTGTCCGGATAGTAGAAGAGGGAAGCATCTCCACGAACCTCATTGGTAATGCCGTACTGGCCAACAATACCAAGACCGAGCTTTTCAAGTTCACTACCATAAACAAGGCGTGCACCTACAGCCTTGTCGCCCTGCTGTGCGAATGCTGTCATGCTGATGAGAGCGGCAACAATAACAAGTGCGAATTTTTTCATATTCTTTATTGATTTAAGTGTTGTACATTCATTTCTATCAAGAACAAATGTAGCAATTATTTATTCTTTTGACAAATTTTGTTAGAATCTTTCAGGCAGGCCCAAGTCCTTGAAGGTTCTGGGGGCAGGAACGCCGGGCAGAGGCTTGCGGTCTTTCAGCTGCTCCAGAGCAACCTGGACGGCCTTCTCAAGCTGCTGGTCCCGGCCTGCGGCCTCAAGGATAGGATCGTTATCCAGGAGGATGTCAGGATCTACGCCATGGTTCTCTACAATCCACTGGCCGGTAGCGGCATCGTAGTTGGTGAAGAACGGAACGCGAACATCAGTACCATCGACATAAGGAAGAGGACCGCTGATGCCCACAATACCACCCCAGGTGCGGGTACCAATTACAGTACCAAGCTTGTTAGCCTTGAAGCTCCAGGGGAACAGGTCTCCGTCAGAAGCCGAATACTTATTGATAAGCAGCACCTTAGGACCATGGTGAGTACCCTCGGGAATCGTTCCGGTAAGGGTTGAGCCACGACGCATGGTAAGGCGGTAAGCCTTGCGCTGCAGGCGCTCTATAATCATCGGGGAGATGTTGCCGCCGCCGTTTGCACGGTCGTCGATGATAAGGGCTTCCTTATCCAGCTGAGGATAGTAGTAGCGAGCCCATTCGTTCAGACCTTCGGGACCCATGTCCGGAATGTAGATATAACCAACCTTGCCGCCGCTGAGCTTTTCAACAGTGCGGATGTTCTTCATTACCCATGCGAAATGGTAAAGAGGCTCTTCGTCCGCGATAGGCTTAACAACCACCTTCCTGCCGCCGATTGTAAGTTCTGTAAGAACGTCTGCCTTGCCAACGAGCAGTTTGTAAATATTGTCGACATCGGCAACAGAAATACCGTCGATGGCCGTAATTACATCGCCCTCCTTAACGCCCAGACCGGGTTCGGTGAGCGGCGAGCGGAGTTCAGGCCTGTAGGTTGCGCCCTCCAGTATGCGATCGATGCGATAGCCGTCCTTAACCTTTGAGAGTTCTGCGCCAAGAAGGCCCATGGGGATGCGCTCCGGCTTGGGATATTCGCCGGGAGTAACATAGCAGTGGCCGCTTGCCACCTCTCCTATCATACCGCCAAGGATGTAATTGACATCCAGACGGGTACGGGCGTAAGGCAGCAGGGCTGCATATTTGGTCTTGACGGCCTTCCAGTCACGACCATGCATGTTTTCAAGATAGTAACCGTCGCGGAATGCACGCCAAACCTCGTCAAAGAGCTGAGGCCATTCCTGGGAATAATCTACGGTAGTAACAAGGCCGCTCTGGTCTACAGGGTCCTTCATGGTCATCTTGGGAGCGATGGCAGCTACATAGAACTGACCGCCCTTGCGTAGCAATGCCTGCTTGGAACCGGGAGAAACCCACATAGAAGCATCGCAGCAAACGTCATCCTTGCCATCCTTGAAAGAATATACGCGGGTGCCTCCACGGCCGATATACCAGAGGCTCTTGCCGTCGCAATAGAACATGCGCCCCTTGACGGGAAGCTTGATTACGCGGTCACCGATGCCGTCGGGATCAACCTTTGTCTCGGCAGCAGACTTTGCCTCCGGCTTTTTGTCACCGGGCTTGGCCTCTTCTACCTTGACCTCGGGATCTGAAGCAAGAAGCGGAGAAGGAGTGTCGGCGGCCAGCATGGCCATGTAAACACCGCTCATGTCCTGATAGGAATAGTTCCACTCTATGCGGCTGTACTGGGGATTGAGGTCCCTGTCGCTGGTGAAGATAAGATACTTGCCGTCAGTAGAGAAAGTGGGGTTGCCGCTGTTGTACCAACGGTCTGTAACGGGATACTCCTTACCATCTGCCAAATTACGCAAATATATGATACTCATTTGGTTGGCAGCAGGACGAGTATAGGCTATCCACTTGCTGTCCGGGCTGATGTTAACGCCGCGGAACTCAGCCTCGGGATTCTGCATCACGGTGCGTTTTGCGCCGCTGGAAGGATCCACCTCTACAAAGCGGTTCTTGCGGTCTGTGTAATAGATATGCTTGCTGTCCGGGGCCCACTGGATGCCACGAATGTAAGTATCGGCGCCCTTGGTAAGCTGCTTTGTACTGCCGCTCTTTACGTCGTAAAGATAAACCTCAGTTTCTCCGGTAGAATCGCCAATCCAGGCGATGCTCTTGCCGTCAGGGCTCCATACGGCGCCGCGGTCGTTAGAGTTGGAAGAACGGGTAAGGTTGCGGGTAACGCCCTTGCCTACAGGAAGATCAAAGACTTCGCCGCGGGCTGTAACTACCAGGCGTGAGCCGTCCGGAGCAAGGCTTGCTGCGGTAACGTCATCCTTTACCACCTTACGCTCTGTGCGGCCGTAAACGGCATCAGAACCCAGTGTAACGGATATTTTCTTGGTCTCGCGGGTTGCAGGATCAAGCTTGTAAAGCCAGCCTCCGTTCTCGAACACGATAACTTTTCCGTCGCTTGAAGGGAATTTAACGTCGTAGTCCTTGAAATTGGTCACCTTCTGGGTCTGGCCGCTTTTTGTGTTGTAAACAAAGATATTCATTATCATGTCGCGGTCAGAAACATAGAAGATCTCGTCCCCTATCCACATAGGGAAGATATCCTGGGCGTCGTTCTTGCTTATGTTGGTAACTGACTTAGCCTTGGGATCGTAAATCCAGATGTCGTCAGCCATACCGCCGCGGTAATACTTCCATGTACGGAATTCACGCATAACGCGGTTGTAGGCGAGCTTTTTGCCATCTGGGCTATAGCTGCACCATCCGCCCTCCGGCAGAGGGATGAGCTCCGGCATGCCGCCCTTGGGAGTTATGGTCCACAGCTTACCGTCGAAACTGTCGCTGATACGGTTGCGGTAAACGATCTTCTTGCCGTCCGGGGTCCATGTCATTACGATATTGTTGGGGCCCATACGGTCTCCAAGATCATCCCTGGAGTTTGTTGCAGTATAGGTAAGGCGCACGGGCTCGCCGCCATGGGCGGGAATGCTGTAGACTTCACGGTTGCCGTCATACTCTCCTGTAAAGGCGATGGTCTTGCCATCCGGGCTGAATTTGGCAAACATTTCATAGCCGATGTGGCTGGTAAGCCTGCTGGCCCGGCCGCCCTGGATGGGCACGGTCCAAAGGTCTCCGGCATAAGAGAATACAACTTCACTTCCGTTGGTTGCAGGGAATCGAAGCAAACGGGCTTCTTCCTGTGCCGCTGCAGAAATTCCTGCAGCCATCAAAATCAATGTAACTATTCTTTTCATACGGGTAAATGAGTATACATATAGATAACGCAAGATAGGGATTAATTGTTGCAATAACAAAAAAATCGGCGGCCTGTTCGGTCGCCGATTATCAATATTTGTTGCTGTATTATTCTGCGCGGAAGCTTGCGAGAGTGTCAGCTGCAGCAGCGTCGGCAACGAAGTTGTCGATGTACTGCTTGTGAGCTGCGGCCTCTGCCTCTACCATGCGAACGTAAACGTTGGCGCTGCGCTCGAAGAGCTCAGGAGCCTTGGAAGCGTCCTCGATAAGGAGCAGGGAGTAAACGATACCTGCGGTCATATCATAGAGACGGCGTGCAAGGAAGTCGTTAATCTCCTGGTTCTCAGTTGCTTTTACCTTCTCGATAGCATCCTGATAAATAGCAAACATCTTCTCTACGCGAGCCTTGAGGGGCTTCATAGCCTCTGAAACCTCGCCGGCAAGCATATCATTGATAACACCTACATAAGTACCGTTGGTGATGTAGCGGATGGCTGCAACAACCTGGAGCTGAGTGGTACCCTCGTAGATAGAGAAGATACGTGCGTCACGCATCAGGCGCTGGCACTTGTACTCCATGATGAAACCGGAACCACCGTGAACAGAAACTGCGTCGTAAGCGTTCTGGTTTGCATACTCAGAGGTCATACCCTTGCAAAGAGGAGTGAAGGCGTCGGCCAGACGGCTGTACTTCTTAAGCTCCTGCTTCTCTTCGGGGGTAAGTTTGCGCTCGCGCTCGATGTCCTCGAGAGCCTTGTAGATATCAACGTAAGCAGCTGTCTGATAAAGCATTGTGCGGCTTGCATCAAGCTTTGCCTTCATACGTGAAAGCATATCGTAAACTGCAGGGAAGTTCTTGATCTTCTGGCCGAACTGCTCACGCTCGTTGGCGTATGCAACTGCCTGGTTGTAAGCCTCCTGGCTAAGACCGGTGCTCTGTGCGCCGATACCAAGACGTGCGCCGTTCATAAGGGACATAACGTACTTGATAAGGCCAAGACGGGGGCTACCGCAGATTTCTGCCTTTGCGTTCTTGTAGGTAAGCTCGCAGGTAGGGCTGCCGTGGATACCAAGCTTGTGCTCTATGTGACGAACGTTAACGCCGCCCTGACGCTTGTCGTAGATGAACATTGAAAGGCCGCGGCCATCCTTTGTTCCTTCCTCTGAACGAGCAAGTACAAGGTGGATGTTGGAGTCACCGTTGGTGATGAAACGCTTAACGCCGTTAAGCAGCCAGCAGTTGTCCTTCTCTGACCAGGTAGCCTTGAGCATTACCCTCTGGAGGTCTGAACCTGCATCGGGCTCTGTAAGGTCCATGGACATGGTCTCGCCTGCACATACGCGGGGGATGAAGCGCTGACGCTGGTCGTCGTTACCGAACTCGTAGAGAGTCTCTGCGCAGCTCTGAAGGCTCCAGATGTTCTGGAAAGAAGCATCGGCGGCAGAGATAATCTCGCTGGCCATGCTGAAGATGATTTCAGGGCAGTTGAGACCGTCGTAGCGACGGGGCATTGTAAGACCCCAGAGGCCGGCCTTGGTGGCAGCCTCCATGTTCTCTACAGTCTTGGAAGCGTAAATCATACGGCCGTTCTCCAGGTGCGGACCCTCAAGGTCAACGCTCTCTGAGTTGGGCTCTATTACGTTTGCAGCAACGTCGCCTACGATTTCAAGGAGACGGTTGTAGTTCTCTATGCAATCCTCGAAGTCTACGGGAGCCTCCGGGTAAAGATCCTTCTGGGTGTAGTCGCGCTCCTTAAGCTCTGCAATCCTCTTCATGAGGGGTTTGCCAAGGTGGAACTTGATCTCAGGATGGTCTGTATAGTAATTTGCCATAGTTCTTGCCTCCTATTTGCTGTTCTGCTTGTAATACTTGATAAGCTTGGGGATAACCTCCTCTACAGTGCCCACAATTACGTAGTCTGCTATCTTGTTGATAGGAGCATCGGGGTCACTGTTGATGCTTATGATAATCTTGCTGTCCTGCATACCGGCGATGTGCTGGATCTGGCCGCTGATACCGCAGGCGATGTAAACCTTCGGGTGAACGGTAACACCGGTCTGGCCAACCTGGCGGTCGTTGTCGCAGAAGCCTGCGTCAACGGCAGCACGGGATGCGCCAACCTCTGCGTGAAGTACCTTTGCAAGGTCGAAGAGCATGTCGAAGCCCTCTTTGCTGCCCATTCCGTAACCACCGGAAACAACGATTGCAGCGCCCTTAAGGTTGTGCTTTGCAGCCTCTACGTGGTGGTCAAGAACCTTAACTACGTAAGCCTCTGCAGAAACATATTTTGAAACCTCCGGATATACAACCTCGTTCTTTGCCTTTCCGTCGTAAAGAGCCTTCTGCATAACGCCGGAGCGTACGGTTGCCATCTGGGGACGGTGCTCAGGGTTAACGATGGTAGCGACGATATTGCCGCCGAATGCGGGACGGATCTGGTAAAGAAGGTCCTCGTAGTGCTCTTTTGTCTTAACATCGTCGTAGGGACCGATCTCAAGCTCTGTGCAGTCAGCGGTAAGACCGCTGGTCAGGGATGAAGAAACGCGCGGGCCAAGGTCGCGGCCGATAACGGTTGCGCCCATAAGGCAGATCTGCGGCTTCTCTTCCTTGAAAAGGTTTACAAGGATGTCAGTATGGGGAGCTGATGTGTAAGGGAAAAGGTCTTTGCCGTCAAAAACGAAGAGTTTGTCAACTCCGTAAGGGAGGATCTGCTCTTCTACGACGCCCTTGATACCGGTACCGGCTACAACAGCGTGAAGTTCAACACCAAGACGGTTCGCAAGCTTGCGGCCCTTGGTAAGAAGTTCCTGTGAGACCTCGGCAACCTTGGTGCCTTCTATCTCGCAATAAACGAATACATTGTTCATAGCCTAACCGATAATTTTTTCCTGTAACAATTCTTTAACAATACCGTCGATGTCTGCGTCAGAAGCGGTGAGAGTCTTGCTCTCCTTGGCCTGGAAGACAATGTTCTGGACGGTCTTAACCTTGGTAGGAGAACCTGCAAGACCACACTGTGAAGGATCTCCGTCTACATCTGCAACGCTCCACTGGTTAAGTGTGAGGTAAGGACGCTCTGCGTAAAGGTTTGCACGGGGGTCATCCTCCGGGCGCTCCATAGGGCAGGTAGCGTATTTGTACTTCATCACAAGCTTAACGTTCTGGGGACGGCAGGGAGCTGCTGTTCCGTTAACGGTAATAAGCACGGGAAGCGGAACCTGAACGGTCTCCTGGCCACCATCGATACGGCGGCGGATAGTTGCAACACCGTCCTTGATACCAAGGATTTCCTCTGCGTAAGTAACCTGGTTCAGACCAAGCTTCTGTGCAACCTGAGGACCCACCTGTGCGGTATCGCCGTCGATGGCCTGACGGCCACCGAGCACGATATCAACCTTGCCAATCTTCTTGATGGCGGTAGAAAGTGCGTAAGAGGTTGCAAGAGTATCTGCACCTGCAAAGAGACGGTCAGTCAGAAGCCAACCGGTATCAGCGCCACGGTAGAGGCCCTGACGGATTATTTCACCGGCACGAGGCGGGCCCATGGTGAGCACGCCAACGGTAGAACCGGGATTCTGTTCTTTCAGTCTGAGCGCCTGCTCAAGGGCGTTCAGGTCGTCCGGGTTGAAGATAGCCGGAAGAGCGGCACGGTTAACGGTGCCTTCCGGAGTCATTGCGTCTTTCCCGACATTTCTGGTGTCCGGCACTTGCTTGGCCAGAACAACGATTTTCAAACTCATAATATAAGGTTTAGTACATTAAAATCTGTTAAGCGGACGTCCCGATGTCATCATGTGAACCTTGCGGCGAACCTCTTCCTGAACGGCCCTGTGGGCATCGAGTGCCTTCTTCTGCTCAGGAGTAAGCTCTCCCTTTGCAGTAAGAGCCTCAACGGCATTGGAAGCACTTGCAAGAACGGTATCTACAAGCTCGACAATGTCAACCATATCCTTCTCTACGAAGCCGCGGGAAGTAATGGCGGGGGTTCCTACACGCAGACCGCTGGTCTGGAAGGCGCTGCGGCTGTCGAAGGGAACCATGTTCTTGTTAACGGTGATGTCGGCGGAAACCAGCTCTTTCTCTGCCACCTTTCCTGAAAGGTTGGGGAATTTGGTACGCAGGTCGATGAGCATAAGGTGGTTGTCAGTACCGCCGGATATGATCTTGTAGCCACGGGCAATGAATTCATCGCACATTGTACGTGCGTTGGACATTACCTGAAGCTGATATTCTTTGTATTCGGGCTGCATCGCCTCGAAGAAGGCGACAGCTTTTGATGCGATTACGTGCTCGAGCGGGCCACCCTGGATGCCGGGGAATACGCTGGCATTAAGGATTGCGCTCATCTTCTTGATTTCGCCCTTAGGTGTGGTCAGACCCCAGGGGTTATCGAAGTCCTTACCCATCAGGATGATACCGCCGCGCGGTCCGCGGAGTGTCTTGTGGGTGGTGGATGTTACTATATGTGCATATTTTACAGGGTTCTTCAGAAGGCCTGCGGCGATAAGACCGGCAGTGTGTGCCATATCTATCCAAAGAAGTGCGCCAACCTTGTCTGCAACTGCGCGCATGCGCTCGTAGTCCCACTCGCGAGAGTAAGCGGAGGCGCCGCCGATAATGAGCTTCGGCTTGCACTCGAGAGCCTTGCGCTCAAGCTCGTCGTAATCTACGCGGCCAGTTTCTTCATTCAGGCCGTAAGCTACGGGATGATACAAAAGGCCGGATGCATTTACGGGTGAGCCGTGGGTAAGGTGGCCGCCCATGCTAAGGTCAAGGCCCATGAAGGTGTCGCCGGGTTTAAGGCAGGCCATGATGACGGCCATGTTTGCCTGTGCGCCTGAATGGGGCTGTACATTCGCATATTCTGCATCGTAGAGCTTGCAAAGGCGATCGATTGCCAACTGCTCTATCTGGTCTACGACCTCACAGCCACCGTAATAGCGTTTGCCGGGATAACCTTCTGCGTATTTATTGGTGCAGATTGAGCCCAATGCTTCAAGTACCTGGTCAGAGACATAGTTCTCGGAGGCGATGAGCTCCAGTCCGGAGGACTGTCTTTCCCTTTCTTTTTTAATCAGATCGAATATCTGAAGATCCTGTTTCATATATGTGCGATTATTAGTTAGTTTCCACTAAATAGTTTCACTATAACTTGGCAAAGATACGCAATTTATCCTATCTTTGCAAAAATATGACTAACAGGAAGCTTTTAAGTATAGAGATGGGGCGCATGAGCGCCGCCCAGTACAAAGACCGCCCGGGCTCCGGAATCGTGGTCGTACTGGACAATATCCGCAGTGCCCACAACGTTGGATCGGCCTTCAGAACGGCCGACTGCCTTGGTATAGACAAGATTTGGCTGTGCGGAATCTGCGCCACTCCCCCGTCGGCAGAGATTCACAAGTCCGCCCTGGGCGCAGAGGACAGCGTCGAGTGGGAATGGCGCCAGGACACCTTAGAAGTTATCCAAACGCTTAAAAATCAAGGATTTACAATAATAAGCGCAGAACAGACTACAGATTCCGTAAAATTGGACACTTTTTCTACGGAACCTGGTCAAAAATACGCAGTGATTTTTGGTAACGAGGTGGACGGCGTAAGCCAGGAGGCCGTAGATGCAAGCGACTTCTCTCTGGAGATTCCCCAATACGGTACAAAACACTCGTTCAACGTGTCCGTATCGATAGGCATCATTCTCTGGGCAATGCACCGCCGATAGCCCCCATTTGCCTTTTTACTCCTTCTTCAATTCTACCGCAGGATTAGTCTTTGCCGGAACAAGTCCGGCAAGCCCTCCCGCACATTCATGTGCCAATAATCAGCACGAACGCAAGACTCACGGCAAGCCCCACCGCCTCGATGGCGGTGTAGAGCTTGTTTCGTGAGAGGAATTTGAGGAAAGTTTTCATATTATTCGTTTTTCAACGAATCTACGGGGTTGGAATGAGCTATATGAAGGCAATTTAGGACAACTACGCCAAGAACAATCAGCAGGACCAGTACAGAGCCGCAGATGAAGTATATCGGGCTGAGGGCCACCTTCTCTGCAAACTGTTCCAGCCATTTGCGGACAACGAATAGTGCGCCGACAGAGGCCAGGATTGACATTACCACTGACAGTTTCATAATATCCTTGGCAAATACGCCCAGGATGTCTCTGGTGGTTGCACCGTTTATCTTGCGGACGGCCATTTCTTTTGACCTGCGTAGGCTTTCATCCTTGATGAAACCAATTAGGCCAAGAAGTGCAATGAACAAAGAGAATAGGGCTCCGATAGCCATGGTGTTGCGCATTCTCTTGCCACTGGCATAGGCCGCACGCATTTCTTCTTCGTAGGAAACCAGGTTAATATCACGGCCTTCCAGTACCTTGGAAAGGGCTTCACGAACCTTGTCCAGCGAATCAGGATTCACCCTGAACAGGATGTGCGGCATCCATGAATTCTTTGAGCCGATCTCTCCGTGGAACATGGCACTGGGACGGGTATCAGGATCCAAAAGATTTCCCAAAAGATATTTCTTGTAAACTCCGGAAATAGTATAGGGCGTAATCCCTTCCATGGCATGGCTGTGACCTGTTACAAAAATCTGCTTGCCAATGGCACCATCGCTCCAGTCTGTAAAGGTGGACATCTTTGCCACGAAGGTCTCGTCCACTACAACTTCTGAGGAGTCGCTGGGCTCACGGCCATCGACGAATTCTATTCCCATCAGATCAAAGAAGCCCTCGGAGCTTTCGTATTGATCTGCAAAGTTAAAGAGTTCCCTGTCGTCGCCGGGAAGGTATACCAGGTCTCCGCTGGGGCCATCGTAAGGAATGTTGTAAACAGCAGCGACACCCTTCACTTCAGGAAGACTTTTCAGGGTCTCAACGGCACGCGCCCGCGCTGACACGTCACCATCGAACATACTGAAACTGTACAGGTTCTTATAATCATAGCCGGGGTTGCTGTTAGTAACCATATTGTACTGTCTGGCAATAATAAGCAGCATTACCACCAAGAAGACATTAATCAGCACCTGTATGCCCAGAAGGCCCAGTTTCCACTTTCTGGAGTGCTCTGTATAGTTCTTAAGGGCCGCATAGATAGGAATGCGCTGGTAAAGCTCTGCAGGCACCACAATGGAGACTATAAGCACGAACAGTATAAGCAGGGAGATTGCGATTACGCTTTTTGTCACAAGAAGCGTTTCAAACGGAACGCCCAGCAGGTTCTCTATTATATCCCTTCCGGCAAAGATAATTATACCGGCAATCACAAGGGACAGAACAATATGAAGCAGGGATTCCTTGGACAGCAGGCCATAAATATGGTAGCTTCCGGCGCCGTAGCACTTGCGGACTCCTACCTCTTTGGATCTCTTCACAAGTGAAGAAATTACAATCAGTATGTAGTTAAGAAGCGATATCAGAATAAGCAGCACTGCCACTACGGAGAGCAGGATAATCTGGGTCTTGACATACGGATCCGATGTGTGCAAACTGCTGAAGGGCTTAAGCGAGTAGGCCAATGTCATGCCTTTTGCCTCATATTCCACCAAGGGCTGATGTGCCTCCTGCATCTTGCGGATGGCATCTTTCAGGCTGTGGGGATCCACCCCGGGATAAAGTTTCACATAGCCTCTGTAGCGGTCGTTTCCAAGCCAGTTTTCCGTACTATAAGTAGGCATGTTTTCCATTGACAGCAGTATATCGAAGCCCAGGGTTCCGTTTTCCGGGAAGTCTTCGTACACGCCGCCGATGGTCATTTTAAATGGGGTAACTTCCTCATTGTAAATCTGTTTGCCGATGACTGAGGAGATGTCATCGTCGGCAGAGCGAAGCAGCTTTTTGGCAAAACTGTGGCTTACCATCACTCCGTCCCACTTACCCAGAGTTTTAACCGGATCTCCGGCCAGGATGGGCCTGTCAAAGACCTTGAAGAAACAGGTATCGGCGCAGACCAAATATGCTTCCAGCTTATTCCCGTCCTCGTCCAGATAGATATTTTTATTAAAGCGGGAGGTCGTTCGCGTAGCGTACTGCACACCAGGGACCTCGTTCATAAAGCCAGTGGTCACACCACCGCTCACCTGACCGTACTCTCCGGGCTCATCGTTCATGACATAGGTACTTTGAATCCTGTACACAAGGTCCACATTCTTGTAAAAGCTGTCGTAACTCAGCTCAAAGAATACCTTGGCAATGAGCACGATGCCCACAGCCAACCCCACGCCCAGGGACAGCACCTTAATAACTATATCGCTTTTTGTTTTCATTAGGACTAATATATTGTTTTACTTGTCTACTCTTTCTTTAATTCAATCGCCGGATTCGTTTTTGCCGCCTTCAATGTCTGCCATAGCACAGTACCAAAGGCGATGGCCAGCGAAATGATGACCGCCACAACGAACACCCAGCCGTAGCCTTCAACGCGATACGCAAACCGCTCCAGATATACCCTTGCCGCCCAGACGGCCAGAGGGATGCCGATGGCGCAGGCGATGCCCGTCAGAAGCATATAGCTGCGCACATTCCTCCAGGTTTCGCTGTTCACATCGGCCCCGAAGACCTTGCGCACGGCAATCTGCTTGGTGTTTTCATCGGCAAAATAGGTGCTCATGGCCAGCAGGCCCAAGAGGGAAATAAGCACCGCAAGGACCGCGAAGAGTTCCACCAGCCGAAGGGTCCTCCGGACAGAAGCCAGCATCTTCTTGTTGATGTCACGCACAAAACCGTACCGCCAGGCGGGTTCCTCCACGCCTGAGGTTTCCAGCCGGTATTCCCTGTAAGCCTGCCGGATGGCTTTGTCATAAGTCTCGTCCTCTCCCGTGGTGCCGATGAGCATGCAGTTGGCATACCGGAGTTCCTCGGCCCGGGTTACGATGACGCTGCCATTGGGATTGAGATTACTCTCGGAGGCTGGCCGGGTGGGAAAATCCGTCACCACGCCGCCAATGAACTCCGGCTGAGCGCCGTTCATGCTGATTCTCCGGGGGAATACGGTGGATGTGTCTGATACTGCGGCGGCGTTGAAGGCGCTCCGGCTCATCCACAGCGAATGCGTCAGCGGATGGCCGAAATCGTCCTCCACCTCCAGTCCCAGCAATTTGAAATACGTGGAGTCACAGATGATAATGGGCATATCCACGCGATGCTGCTCATCCACCTTCACGCCCATGGTCATGTTGATGAGCCCCGGAATACCGCGTCCCACGCCTGCCTTTGTCACGAAGGGCAGCTGCTCCACCTTGTCCTTGAAGAGCTTCATCATATCATAGTTCTGGGCGGAGTACTCAATATAGTAACGATTCTCCGTAGCTGCGTGCATCGGCCGCGTAAGCATATGACGCATCTGCACTTCCATTACCAGCGCCAGGGCAATCAGGAAAACCGACAGGACGTTCTGCACTACGATAAACACCTTGCTCAGAACCATTTTATTCCTCCGCCGAAGCGTGCCTTTGATGACGTCGATGGGTTCGTAGCGCGAGGCAACGATGGCCGGAAGAAGGCCGCAGAGGGTACCCAGCAGCAGAATTCCGGCGATGTATGCCAGAATATATCCCGGCGTCATCATAAAGGACAGTCTTACACTTGTATCTCCCATGCCCAGCATCAGTTCGTCCGGGTCGGCGGTGGAAACGAGGCTGTTCATCATAGGCGCCAGCAGATCGGCCAGCAGCAGCGCCGCGGCAAAGCAGACAGCTGTGAAGGCGACGGATTCGCCGATGTACTTCCACAGGATGCCGGTCTTGTCGGCTCCCAGCAGGCGTCGGGTGGCCATTTCCTTAGACCGCTTGCCCGTAAGGGCCAGGCTTAGGTTCACATAGTTGAAGATTGCAGAGAGCAAGAGAAGAAGCACGACCACCGTCAGGAGCCTGAGCATCTGGGCGTTGCCCTGTCGGGTGAGTCCGTTGCTGTTGCCAGTAGCGAAGAAAGCCTCGTCCATCCGGTATGCTTTCCACGCGTTCACCTTTTCCGCGCTCCAGATGGGGTCGTAATTCTTGTGCAGAAGCGCACTCACTTTGACCCTCACATCGTCGGGATCCGCATCTTCGCGTACACGGAACCAGGTGGTGTAGTTGCCGATGCTGCCGAAGTTCCGCTCCTGCTCAGCAGCCCAGGTTCCCGAAATATGAGTAATGATGTCATAGGGCATGAAGAAGGTGCCGTCAAAATTAGCAAAGACACCTTTGATGGTCCGGTCTGAGTCGTCCACTTTGATGACGCTTCCGATGAGACTCCCGGTCAAGCCGGGAGTGACGGAGGAGTCATTGCCGACCTGATCGGCAATCTTCCTCGCCAGGGATTCACTGATGAGGACATCCCCCTTCCCGACAAAGTCCGCCAGATTTCCTTCTACCAGATGATACTCCGGGAACACCTTGAAGAAGTCGGCATCGGCCTCCATTCCGGAGCACTGGAGGAGCTGGTCATCCTGGCGAATGAGCGGCTGCCACAGCATGGCCACATGGGTTGCCGCGTGGACCTCCGGGATATTCATCTCCAGCTCTTCTTTATCCCAATAGGTCAGCCCCAAGAACTCATCGCTACCCAGCACAAACGTGCGCTTCCACTGTGGCGACTCATGTGCCATCTCATACTGCTGCACCACATAACTGCCGATCAGGATCACAAACGCCAAGCTCACAGCCAGTCCCACCGTCTCAATGGCGGTGTATAACTTGTTGCGGGAGAGGAATTTTAAGTATGATTTCATTAAAGCTCGTTCTTCACATCGGAAACAATCTGACCATCAAACAGGTCGATGGTCCTCTGGGCCTGGGCGGCGTCCTTCTGGGAGTGGGTCACCATAACGATGGTGGTGCCTTCGGCATTGAGCTCCTTCAGCAGGTCCATAACCTCTTTGCCGTTCTTGGAGTCCAGGTTACCGGTGGGCTCATCCGCCAGGATCAGCTTAGGGCCTGCAACTACGGCACGGGCAATGGCCACGCGCTGCTGCTGACCACCGGAGAGCTGCTGCGGGAAGTGCTGGGCCCTGTGGCTGATGGCCATTCGCTTCATAATCTCCGTCACCTTCTGCTTACGCTCAGCTGCAGAGATGTTCAGGTAGCGCAGCGGGAGCTCGATATTCTCGTAAACGTTCAGCTCATCAATCAGGTTGAAGCTCTGGAACACAAAGCCGATGTTTCCCTTACGGAACTTAGTGCGGTCTTTCTCTTTAAGGTTGGCCACCTCTGTACCCAAAAGCTCGTATGAACCGCTGGTCGGATTATCCAGAAGACCAAGGATATTCATAAGCGTAGACTTGCCGCAACCGGAAGGACCCATAACTGCGACAAACTCGCCGTCCTTGATTTCAAACGATACGCCGTTAAGCGCTGTGGTCTCGATTTCTTCCGTGCGGAAGACTTTGCAAAGGTTGGAAACTTTAATCATAATGAGTTGTATTTTAATTATTTATTCATTCTTGATTGATTCGACGGGGTTGGCATTCGCCGCTCTCCAGCTCTGGAGAGTAACTACGATCATGGTGATGGCAGCAACAACCAGCAGTGCAACAAGGAAGATCCACACCGGCACGGGTGCCTGGTAGGCAAAGCCCTTGCGCCAGGCAGTCATCAGCCAATAGGCAACGGGCGCTGCAATCACGAAACTGGCAACAGCCATGATGAGATATTTCTTGTTGATCATCTTCAAGATACCGCCCACCGTAGCTCCGTTCACGCGCCGCACGGCAATCTCCTTGCGGAGGAACTGCGTCTCAAAGAACACCAGGCCGATGATACCGATGATGGCAATCAGCAGGGCCACGAAAGAAGCGATGGTAATCAGCTTTCCAAGCGACTGCTCACTCTGGTACATATTCTCGATTCCCTCATCCAGATGGCTGACGGTTATCATATGGGGCTCTCGCCTGGGGTCGAACTTACAGATGGCTTCCTTAATGTAATCTGAAACCTCCTTGAAATCCGCCCCTGGCACAGTCCGTACGTACATTTGTCCGAAAGACCGCCAGCCTTCCTTGCCCCAGTTATAGAGCACCAACGGGCCCATTGCGTGCTGCAGACTCTTGAAATTGAAATCCTTCACCACGCCGATAAGCTCGCAGTCATCAACGTGGCCACCCATAAGGCTTCCCACATGGAACTGTGGAAACATCTGCATGAATGTCTCATTGGGAATGATGCTGCCGGCTTCATTCTGGTTGTCAGACTCACGGAAGTCACGGCCTTCCACAATCTGAAGCCCGAAGAACTCCGCAAAGTTGACATCGACGGGCAACACTTCCATAAAAACCTGATTGCCGTCATCCCCGGTACGGCTCCAACCCATTTTCTGGTCGGAGACAATCTGACCGTCAGCGAAAGTCACAGCTTCAATCGAAGGGTTCTGAAGCAAATGGCTCTTCAGGGCATCTTTCTGGTTCCCGGCCGGATATCCGCACCAGGTCTGAAGAACGCGCGCCTCATCAAAGCCCATGTCCCTTCCTATCATAAACCTGGTCTGAACGCCTACGAACAGGGCCATTAGGATGAAGAGGAACGACAAGATGAACTGAAGCCCCACCAGCATGTTGCGAAGGGCCTTTCCTTTCACACTGGTCCCATACGAGCCCTTCAGGACCAGTGCGGCAGGCTGGGAAGTGGAATACAGTGCCGGAGCAAGGCCGGCGATGACGGCCGAGACCAGCGCCACGCCCAGCATCAGGGCAAGGATTCCGACATTATCCTTCAGCGCCAGGCTGTCGGACACATACGATGCCCAGGAAGACCCTGCCACTACGTGCATGATGAGGCAGGCAATCGCAAATGCAGTGAGTGCGATAAGCCCGGCGTGCAGCAGCTGGCGTCCAACTAGGGAGCCGCGTCCTTGGCCCAACACTTTCCGGGTATTGATGCTCTTGATGCGGAAAGGAATCTCGGCGAAAGCAAAGTTGATGAAATTGATAATGGCGATGAGGATTAGCAGAATGGCAATGGCAGCCAGCGTAATGGAAATCGCCTTGTTGGCGCTGGCAATATTGGCCCGGACATCGCGCTCGAAATGAGCATCATGCAGCTTAACGATGCGGAATCCATTCCGGAATTCATCCGCCTCATCGGCATCGTGATCGTCACCGTATTGTTCCAGAACGGCATTCACCATCAGCGCCTCCGTTTCCTTGGCCCGGGACGGATCTTTCAGCTTTAAATAAGCTGCGAAAGACCACTCACTTGGCGTGTCAAGGTATCGGTCACCGAGATTGACAAGAACGCCATAATGCATACTGTAATTCTTAGGCATATCCTTGAAGACGCCAATGACGCGAACCTCCACTCCGTTACCGGCCTTGAAAGTTTTGCCGACGGCACTTTCGTCTCCAAAGAATATTTTCGCATATTTCTCGCTCACTACGGCTGTCTCGCCGGCGGTGAATTCCCGTGCCGAGCCCTCGACCCACTCAAATGGGAACACGGAGAACATGGAACTGTCAACCGGGGCAGAGGGAACGGACAGCACCGTCTCTTCACCATCTTTCTTTAATGTAACCTCCTGGGCCATCCATCCAAAGGTTCCCACCGCCTCGATATTGGGGCTGGCCGCCTTAGCGACCTCAATGATCGGCCGGGAGAAATAGGTGCTGTACAGCCCTTTGTCCATCCAATTATTCTCCATCCGGAACACCTGCCCGTGCCCTTTGAAATTGGCGTCATAGGTCGTATCCCAACGCACCTGTACCATCAGGATCATCGCCGCCGCGAAGGCGACGCTCATTCCCAGGATATTGATCAGCGTGGAAACGCCTGTCTTTCTGAATATTTTCATAGCTTAGAATACTAACACGTCACTATCACCATATGTCTCATACCCGGAGGTAATCACCCGCTCGCCAGGCTCCAGACCCTCAAGCACTTCGTAATACTGCGGGTTCTGACGGCCAATGCGAATCTCTCGCTTGATGGCCTTGGTGCCCTCTTTGTTAAGAACGTATATCCATTTACCGCCGGTCTTCTGATAGAAGGTGCCGCGCGGGATGATGACAGCCTCTTCCGGCTGGCCCAGCTGCAGGTTCAGGTAATAAGTCTGGCCGCTGCGGATGTTGTCCGGCTGCTCGCCGTCGAACTTGAAGTCTGCCTTGAACTTGCCGTCACGAACCTCAGGATAAACCTTGCGAATCACTGTGGAGTAGGTCTCGCCCTGACGCTCGAAGGTAGCTTCCAGGCCGGATACTACGCGGTCTATGTAGTGCTCATCTATCTGAGCCTCAACCTTATAGACGCCCACGCTATTGATCTGACCAATCTTTGTTCCGGCAGCAATGCTCTGTCCAAGGACTACGTCCAGCAGGCCAAGTTCACCATCAATGGGAGCCTTGACAATAAGGTTACTCTTGCGCTTACGAATCATCTGCATATTAAGCTGCATGTTCTCCAGGCTCTCTTCCATGCGGTCAATCTGGGTGCCGCGATACAGGCTGTCCTGCTTAGAACGTTCACTTATAAGATTGTATTTCTGAAGGGCCAGACGATAGTCTTCCTCTGCCTTAAGATAGTCTTCCTTAGCGATGAGTTTATCCTCGTAGAGAGCCTTCTGCTGCTCGTAAGCACGACGCAGACGGTCTACATTGGTGCCATATTCCAGAACATTCTGGCGAACGTCCAGCTTCTGCTGCTCCATCTGGATCTGGGTGTTACGCAGAATGTTTTCCTTCTCTGCCAGCTCGGCCTCGGAATTCAGGATCTGCAGGTCCAGATTATCGTTACTAAGGATCAGGATAGCGTCGCCGGCCTTAACCGGGGAGCCTTCTTCAATGAGGATCTTCTCTACGATACCGCCTTCCTGGGGGCTCAGTTGGATGGTTGTCATCGGCTGCACGCGGCCGCTGACGCGGATATAGTCGTTGAATTCGCCCTTCACTGCTTCTGAGGCGGCAAATGTATCCTTATCTATACGCAAGGTCTTGTTATTAGGCCTTACAACCAAATATACCACGAACACGGCCAGCAATGCTCCCAACCACCAAGGCAGAGCCTTTTTTGAAAATGCTACGCGCCAACCGGTTTTCTTCTCGATAATCTTATCCATATCCTTATTGGTTAATGTATTCTACTCCATTGTAATATCTGACAACTGCCTGCTTGATGAGGTATTTGAAAAGACTGTTCATCTCGTCTGCCTGAGCCCTCAGGTAATTGTTATTCGCAGTCTGGAACTCCAGCGGGGAGATAAGGCCCTGCTCCAGCTTCTTAAGGTTCAGGGTGTAAGCCTCGGCCTGAACCTCGGCCTTGTGCTGGGCCTGCATGTAGGCTGTAGCGGCACCGTCGCGGTCCATGACAGCCCTGCGGACTTCGCTCTCTACGTCGCGGCGCGTCTGATCATAGTTTGCCTGCGCTACGGCCAGGGCATTGCGCTTCTTAGATACCGTCGAATGCCTGTGAAGCCTGTCCCAAAG
>ONDR01000013.1:0-56544 GCA_900316675.1 uncultured Bacteroidales bacterium | reverse complement strand
CCGCCATTGTTTTTGAACTGGCTGCGGAACGATGCCGTTTCTGCTCCCTTATAGGAATAGTAGCTTGTGCTCCAGCCAGCATAAAGGCCGATGCTGGGCATGAACTGCCATTTGGCGGTATTCAGTTCACGTTTTGCATTAAGCTCTTTCCAGGCGGCAATCTTGATGTCCGGATTGTTGGCCATGGCAAAGGCGATGACAGATTCTTCGTTCGCTTCCTGCTCACTCAGAACGACGCCGCCATCCTTTGCGTCAGCGAAGGACCTGAAGTCAGTCACAATTGTAAGTTCTTCATCCACAGGCCAGAACATAAGGTCTGCAAGAGTCATGTTCTGGTTCTTGTACATATTTACGGCATTGGTAAGGTCGTACTGACGGTCAGCAAGATCGGCCTCCATCTGAATGACGTCGGCATGGCCTTTCTGGCCCAGTTCCTCCTGCCTGCGAGCCTTTGTAAGCGCCTGCTCTGCCACAGAAACCTGCTCTTCATAAATGTCGCAAAGACGCTTGTAATAGACCACATTATAATATGCCTCCATCACGGCCAGGCAAATATCGGATTCGGCCTGCTTCTCCTGGGAATTGGCAATCTGCAATCCAGTTTTGGAAATCTTGAAATTGTTTACAGCCCTAAAGCCGTCAAAAAGGTCATACCCAGCAGAAATGCTGTAGTTGTTGTGGAACGATGTTGTCTTAAAATAGGTGTTAGTCTGAGGATCAATACTACGACCAAAATTATAATATGCATAAGTCTGTGCAGTTATTTGAGGAGTGAATAATGCCAGAGCGGCGTCGCGCCTGTCAATCCGGGCGTCGCCAATTGCTGCCTGCTGAATGCGTACCTTAGTAGAATTAGAAATTGCATACTCCATGCAATCGTGAAGTGACATCGCAGTTTGGCCGCTGGCGCACACACTCACTGCGGACGCCAGGACCAAAACTACACACTCAATGAAAAAGGATTTCATATTAAAATTATTGTTTAACGCCCAAACAAGTAACACTACGCGTGCCAAAACAGTTAAAATGCTCATTTTTAACCATTTAACCATTTTACCCCATACAGAAAAAGTGTAAAGGTCTTTACAACTCTTTACACTTTTTGCTTTACACTTTACAGTTTCCGGGACTTTACACTACCTGAAAAGGAGTTCAAAGATGGTTTGCCCCTCGTCGCTTCGCACAAGCTCTATGCTGCCGTTATGGTTTCGCATAATCTGGCGGGAAATGGACAGGCCTATACCGGAACCATCCTTTTTGGTTGTATAGAAAGGAATGAAAATCTGCTCCTGCGCCGCTGCCGGAATAGGGTCTCCGTCATTGGCGACCCGGATAATAGTCTCGTCATCCTTACCCATCTTGGCGCTAACGCAGATATTCTTTGCGCCGGCCTGCAGGGCATTCTTTATTAGATTGATAAGGATTTGGGAGATCTGGCCTTCGTCGGCATAAATCACAAGGTCGCTGTCTTCCGGCTGGTAGATGCAGGTGGCGCCGCAACTGGCCGCGAACTCGCTGTTAAGGCCTATCACGCTTTCTACCAATTCCCTAAGGTCCAGGGCCTTTCTTACGGGCTTTGCCACACCGGATAGCTGCCTGTAGGTCTGAACAAAATCTATCAGGTTCTTGGAAGAATCGGAGATCGTCTCCAGTCCGGCCTTAATGTCAAGCTCGCTGTGGCCGTTTTCGTCCACAGATTTGGCCATGGCGTCGGACAGCGATGCAATTGGCGACACCGTATTCATAATCTCGTGCGTGAGCACGCGTATAAGCTTTGTCCAGGAGTCTTGTTCATGGGCCTGTCGCTGCTTTTCAAAGATGGTGCGGATACGGTTCAGTGTACGGTTAAACTTGTTGCTGTCCTTGAAGCGAAAGTTCAGTTCCCCATCTTCAAGCGCATCCATCATATAGGCCACCTTCTTGATATCCTTCTGTCTGGTCCTTATGGTAAAGGCCACCGCCACAATTATTGCGACGACAACACATGCTCCGATGATATGCCAGACAGTAAAGGTCATAAGCCGAATTTCTTAAGCTTTGCGTACAGGGTGGGGCGGCTCACGCCAAGCATTTTGGCGGCAGCGGAGATGTTGCCTCCCGCACGGGCCATGGCCTCACGGACAGCCGATTCCTCGCTTTGCTCTGAATAATAAGTATCTGTCATTCTGAGGCCCTTGGCCGAAGAATCTGTCTGGATATCCCCAGCCGTAAGATTCTTACCTTCGCTCAGAATGACAGCCTTTTCTATGCAGTTCTGCAGCTCCCGGATATTGCCGTTCCAGCTAAGGGATTCAAGCACTTCCTGCGCATCCGGGGCAATACCGGTCAGCGGACGATGATACTTAAGGGCGAACTTTTCCAGGAACATCTGTGCCAGTGGAACGATATCCTCTTTGCGCTGCCTAAGCGCCGGCAAGGCGATATGAACGGTATTGATTCTATAGTAGAGGTCTTCACGGAAGCGTCCTTCACGAACCAAAGCGGCCAGATCCATATTCGTAGCACAAATAAGGCGGATGTTTACCGGCTTGGCTTCTGTTCCACCTACGCGGACTATGCTGCGGTTCTGGATGGCACGCAGCAACTTTGCCTGCAGGTGCAGCGGTATATTGCCGATTTCGTCCAGAAACAGGGTTCCGCCATCCGCTTGCTCGAACTTGCCGACATGGTCTGTATGTGCATCGGTAAACGCACCCTTCACGTGGCCGAACAGCTCGCTCTCAAAAAGGGTTTCGGTAATGGCGCCGGCATCCACTGCAACCATGGGCTTATCGCTTCTATTGCTATGGGCATGGATTTCACGCGCCATGACGTCCTTACCAGTACCGTTTTCTCCGGTAATCAGGACTGTGGCGTCGGTGGGGGCGATTTTTTCAAGAGTTTTGCGGATTGCAGCCATGGCGGGGGATGTGCCCCAGAACATAGATTCTTCGCTTCGCTCAGAATGACAGCCGGCGCCAGTCGTGCCCGAGCCGGACCGGCCATCCCGGCCCATCGCCTTTCTGGCCTTATCCCTTGCCGCCGTCAGTACCTCTATCAGTTTGTCATTGTCCCAAGGCTTAACGATAAAATCAAAGGCCCCGCGCTTCATACCCTCAACCGCAAGGGCGATATCGGCATAAGCAGTGAAGAGTACGACCTCTACATCGGGAGAGAGTTTCTTTATTTCGCCGGCCCAGTACAGGCCCTCGTTGCCGGTATTGATACTGGTATTGAAGTTCATGTCCAGCAGGACCACATCCGGCCGAAACTGTTCAAGAGTTGAGACCAAGCTTGCCGGAGACGGCAGAGTCTTAACCTCTGCAAAGTGAACCGGCAAAAGGATTTCCAGCGTCCTGCGGATGCCCAGATTGTCATCTACGACCAGTATTTTACCCACCTTGGACGACATGTCTAAATAAGCTCTATGTCAGAACTTCCAATCCAGCCCTGGCGGCCGTCAGATAGCTCTATGTTAGTAAATGACCCTACGCTGTCAAGCACTTTGACTTTCACTCCCTCGTGCAGTACAAACAGGTCCTTGGCGGATGAGCCTCCGGCGGGAGAATTCTTTACTGCAGAAACAGGAGCCGTCACAATAGCCTTATCAGCAGCATTATATTCGCTCTTCTGCCAGAAGGCGAAGTCGGCTGTCAGGGCAAAGAGGACAAGTGCGGCGATGGCGCCCCACAGGCACAGTTTGCGGCGGCCGGGCGCTCCGGCAAGGAAGATACCAAGCACAAGCGCGCAAAGGGCGGCAAAAAACAGCAGGGACAGTACGGCCCAGACGTTGGAACTGAGACCGTAGCACATATTCCTGCCCCAGGTTTCCAGAATGAATTCCGGAACCACCTCTATACGGTCCTGAATCAGGGAGTTTGCAAATTCCAGATTGTTGCGGGCATCGGTGAAAGAAGGGTCAATCTTAAGCGCCCTCTCGTAATGGAGGATAGCCCTTGCATTATCTCCCGTCTTAAAGTATGCATTACCCAGGTTATAGCTCAGGACAGAGGATATATATCCATCATCCTCAAGTACTTGCCATTTTTCAACAGCTACCTGGAACTGACCATCGGAATAGGCCTGGACACCGGCTGCCCACAGGCTGTCGGAAGCCTCTGCAGAGGCCATCGCACCGGGAGCCATCATGGCCAGGACGGCTATGGAAAGAACTGCCTTTGAAGCAGCGGAAGAACGGGATTTCATGGTTGAATCAATAGCAGAAATAACCTTGACTGCGTCGTCGTAGTGAGCGCGAAGGGCGCCCTCGCCGGCAGCGGGAGAATAACGTGCGAACTCGCAGGCATCGACAAGATCAGTGAACTGTTTTGACAGATCCTCTGACACTCCCCTTTCCTGAAGCTTGGCAACGATGTTGTCTTTGTCAAGATCTTCCTGAGGCATGTTGAACTTGTCAGAAATATAGCCCAGCAGGGCACGGTGGAGCTCTTCATAGAAGGCTCCGTCAAGATTCTTGTCAAGGTAGCCCTTAGATGCGGACAAGCGTTTAAGAGCCATCTTGGTGGCACCGCGCTTGCGGGAGCCCACAACGTCTGCCTTACGCCTTGCGCTGCGCAGACGGTAAAGATAATAGCCGGCGGCGCCAAGTGCCATTATAAGAAGAAGCACAGGGTAAACAGCGCGTCCTACAAGCATGGGTGTACCCTTGCTCAAAGAAACGGCACCAGTCCTGATAAAGCGGATATCCTCTGAAAGGTTGCGCACGCCGCTGCGCTCCGGCAGCCTGAGGCCTGTAGCCTGAGAACCTGAACTTACCGCAGCCTCTCCGGAAACAGGAATTGACATTTCCAGGGTGGTAAGGGTAACATATTTATGGGTCTTGCTGTCGTAGTAGCTCCACTCGATAGGTTCCAGAGTGAAGTTTCCGCGGCTGCGCGGGATGAACGGATACTCAAAGCTCTTTACGCCGTAAGTACCGCCCTTGGTGGTCTTCTCTACGGGCTTAACGTCATAGACCTCGAAGTCCGGAGGGAAGTTGATCTTTGGAGCCTCAAGCAGGCTAACGTTGCCCTCGCCGGAAATAGTGACGGTGAGCGATGCGGCCTCGTGGGCGGCAAGCGAATCGCGGCTAAGCTTGGCCGTCATTACAAACTGGCCCACACCGCCGCCAAAGGATTCAGGCGCACCGGCCGGCAGCCTCTGCACGTTGAACTTAACGGCAGGAGTGCTGACACGCTTGCGTATCGTACGGATATTGTCATCAAAGAAGCCATCGAAAATGGAATTGGCACGGCCGGGAACGGTAATATTCACCAGACATGTAATCTCCGAAGCATCAATTGTAAGCACACCGGCCTGCTGGGGCACAAGCACCCAGCTGCGCAGTACGGCGCTGTTGTAAATCTTGCCTCCTACGACCTCTCTTTTGAATTCGATATTGGTAGGCTGCTCCAAAGTCTGGCTCCAAAAACCGCTGAAGGTAGGGAAACGCACGTCCTCGAAACCGGCAATATCCACCTTCTGGTATATCTTAAGCACAGCGGTAACAGGCTCTCCTATCACTGCAGTGCTCTTACTAAGGGCAAGACGCATGAAAAGGTCGTCGGCAGAAATATCCGCACTCCTGGACTTGGAAGACGCCCCCTGATTGGAGCCCTTTGCAGAAGCACCGCCTGCAGTAGCGGCACCACCCTTCACGACCTCTATTGAATAGGGATTCGAGCTTATCTTATTGCCCCCTACCGTAGCCGTTGCGGCCGGCAGCTGGAACTTACCTTCCCTACGGGCGATAAGGATATATGAATACGTAAACTGGACGGTAGTCGTAGACACTCCGTTCCTGGAATAGCTGGATGAGCTGTATCCGGTCTGAGGGCCCCAAACCAGCTGGAAGTCGTCGCCGGGGCTCCAGTTAAAGTCAGAAGGACGACTGTCATCCTTGTCCGACTCTATCACGAAGGTAAGGGTAAATTGCTCGTCCAGAGCCACTATATTCTGTCCCTGAACCTTGATGGAGCTCTGTGCCCATGCAAAGGCAGGAAGAAGTGTAAGTGCCAGTATTACAAGTATTTTCCTCATATCGCTACCAATTCTTTTCATTCTTTTTAACTCCTACCGCAGCCTTGGCTTTCTCTACCTTTTCCTGGGTATTCTTCTCTTTTGCCTGAATGGCCTGAAGCATTTGCTGTGCCTGCTGGGGCGATACCTTTGCTTCTGCAGGCTGCTGTTTAGGCTGCTGACCGTTCTGGTCCTGATCTTTGTTCTGATCTTTATTCTGGTCCTTATCCTGATCTTTGTCCTGATCCTGATTCTGCTGGTCCTGGTTTTGATCCTGATCCTGGTTCTGGTCCTGATTCTGATCCTGGTTCTGCTGTTGCTGTTGTTGCTGGTTCTGCTGATTCTCCAGGTGCTTCTTTGCATAGATGTAATTCTCTTTTGCATCTATGTTGCCGGGATCCAGCAACAGGCACTGTTTAAGGGCATCTACCGCACCCTGCCAATCCTTGCGGGCGATATTGACATCTCCCAGATTGAAGTAATAATCTGCCCCATGACTGCTTTCAGGGGCGAAGTCTTTCAGCTTTTCAAGCGACTCTTTTGCAGAATCGAAGGCACCCAGCCTGTAATGGACGCTGGCCAGGTTGTAGTTTCCGGCAAAGGATGTGGAATCCTTGTCCAGGGCGCGCATGTACTCTACCGCCGCAGCCCTGTAGTCGCCCTTTCCATAGCGACGGTTGCCGGAGCGAATCTCGCTCCTGTCCACCTGCGCCTGGGCCGCTATGCCCATCAGCATGAAAAATATAACTATCAGAACTCTTCTCATCATACAAACAACTTTTTACGGGCACGTCTGCGGCCAAGCAGCATGTCAATTGCGAACAGCACAAAAGCAATGGCAAAGAAGTACATGAACTGCTCGTTGTACTCTTCAAACACAATTGAATTGAACTCTTCTGCCTCCATGGCCTCAATGTCGTCAAGGATAGGGTTAAGGCCGAATTCGTCGTTCCCGGCACGGATGTAGGCACCGCCGCCGGCCTCTGCGATAGAGCGGAGGGCATCCTCGTTCAACTTGGTTACGACTATCTGGCCGTCCTTATCCTTAAGCAGGTTGCCGTCCATGGGTATGGGCTGACCCTCCGGGGAACCGACACCTATCGTGTAAACGGAAATACCTGATTCCTTGGCATTTGCAGCCGCAGCAACGGCATCATCCTCGTGGTTTTCACCATCGGAAATTACTATGATTGCACGGCTCTTTTCGCTTTCAAGGCTGAAGCTGCGGATAGCGGTCTGGATGGCGTCTCCAATTGCCGTACCCTGAACCGGAACCGAGCCTGTGGATATAGTGCTAAGGAACATCTTTGCAGATACGTAATCCGCCGTTATAGGCAGCTGCACGAAGGATGTTCCGGCAAAAATGATAAGTCCGATGCGATCTTCCTTAAGACGGTCGGTGATGCGGGAAATAGCCAGCTTGGCACGCTCCAGGCGGTTAGGCGAATAATCCTCTGCCAGCATGGAGTTGGACACGTCAAGGGCTATCATGACCTCTGCGCCACGGGTTTTGTGCTCGCTGAGCTTTGCACCTATCTGCGGACGGCAAAGGCCGATAACGAAGGCTGCAAAACCTATTGTGAAAAGCACCATGCGGGCCCAGTCCTTAGACTTGGACACAGACGGCATAAGTTCTTTTACAAGGGCCTCGTCGCCCAGGCGACGGATGCGGGAAGTGCGTACAATGCGGCCCAGCGCAAAGGCGGCAGGCAGCAGCGGAATCAATAAAAGCAGCCACAAATACTGCGGTGATGCAAGATAGTATATCATGGCAACCTCCTGATTATAAGCTTAATAAGTATCTCCGCCAGCAAAAGCAGCATGGCAATGACCGCAAAGCGGGGGAACAGTTCCTTGTAAACCGGGAAGCTGTCAACAGTAGTGCGGGCCTTTTCCATCTTTCCAATCTCTCCAAAGATCTCTGCCAGCTTGGTATTGTCGGTTGCACGGAAATAGCGGCCGCCGGTAGTGGAGGCGATATTCTTTAGCAACTGCTCGTCAATCTCTACCTCTATCTGCTGAACCTGAGGGCCGAAGGGCGTCATGACAGGGTACGGAGCAGTTCCGTTATCACCCACCCCGATGGTATAAACCCTTATCCCATAAGTCTTTGCGATCTCTGCCGCAGTCTCCGGGGCAACCTCGCCCATATTGTTGACACCATCGGTCAGAAGTATGATGACGCGGCTCTTGGCGTCGGAATCCTTGATTCTGGCCACTGCCGTTGCAAGTCCGTTGCCGATGGCAGTACCGTCATCGATAAGACCGGTCTGAATCTCTTTCATCAGGTTGATGAGGGTGGCCCTGTCCGTGGTAAGCGGGCACTGAGTATAACTCTCACCGGCAAAAACCACAATTCCCATGCGGTCCGTAGGCCTCTGGCTGATGAACTCTATGGCAATATCTTTTGCGGCGCTAAGACGGTCCGGGGTAAAGTCTCTGGCCAGCATACTGGTAGAAACGTCCATGGCAAAGACAATGTCTATACCCTCTGTATCTACCCTCTCCATTTCGGACGAAGACTTGGGCCTTGCCAGACAGACCACAATCAGCGCCATGGCGCCAAAGCGCAGCACTGCCGGCACATGAATCAGGACGCTCCAGAAAACTGAGCGGCCCTTCTTCCAGGGCGTCAGGGTTGAAACGCGCATATGCGGTTCCCTGCGAGCCACCTGCCTGTAAATGTACAGGGCGGCCAGCAGAACCGGGACGGCCAGCAACCAAAGCAAATATGGATATTCAAAAAACATGTTCTACTCTTCTTTTTTAGCTTCCTGAGACTCGGAGTCAAGGGCTTTCTGATAGGTATCGGTCACGAACCTCACTGCCAGAGGCAGGCTCTTGGCATTGTAGTCATCGTCCACCGTCATCTTGGCAAACTTCACAAAATCAGAAGTCTCAAAGAGGTCTTTGAGCGGCTCTTTGTATTCTGCCGGGAAGTCTGTATCCTTTATAGCCTTGAAGATTTCTGCTGTGGTCATTTCCTGGGCGCCGAACTCGTACCTTGAAGCCATGTATTCGCGCAGGGCGTCAGTAATGCCGGAATAGTAAGTCTTCTGCTTGTCAGGAGCCCATAGTTTATTGCCACGCAGCTTGTCAAGCTTGCGCAGGGCGACGATGTGCGCAGGTTCGGGCGGAGCCAGAATAGCGCCGCGCTTCTTGCGTAAGTACCTTACCACCAGCCAGATAATCAAAGCAAGAAGGATGACTCCAAGCACAGCAATCAGGTAAGGCAGGATCTCTGCGAAGGTAAGCGGGTAGCTTATCTGGCCGCGGAGGTCATGGACCTGGAAGGTGGCAGTATCCACCGGCATGGTAGTGACGGTAAGCGGGCGGCCCTTGAACACAAGGGTATCGGTAGTGCCGTCCGGCATCGTGCGGGCAAACTTAAGGTCCGGAAGCTGATATTCGCCCTCCTCGAAGGAAGTGATAGTTAGCGATGCTTCCAGGTCGATGCTGCCCTTTTTGTTCCTGAGGGTATCAAGAACCCAGGGCTTTACAAGCTCTACGCCCTCTGTCAGCTGGTTTTTGTCGAATTCCGGAAGCTGCAGTACCGCACCCTCCTTCAGGCCCTCTACCCTGGCACCGTAGCTCAGCTGATCCGCGATAAGGACGGAATCCCGCTTCTGCTGCTGGCGCAGGAACGCATCCCCGCCTTCCTGTGCCTTTGCAGGCAGGAGGGCAAGTGCTGCGACGGTTATGGCCAATATCTTTTTAATCATAAATTACCTGCTTCTGAAAAGTGAAATCAGCGCCTTGACATAGTCCTGGTCGGTGGCAATATCCACACAGTCTATGCTGCGGCGGCGCATTATGGTATCTGCCTGCTGCCAGGCCGATGCCCACCATGCCGCATATTCCCTGCGGGCCCTGCGGCTGGATGTATTGATGACAGCCGTTTCGCCGGTTTCCGCATCCTTGGCATGAACCAGGCCCACGGAAGGCAGGGTGCGCTCGCGGGGGTCATAGATTCGCAGCACGGAAAGGTCGTGGCGGCCTGCGGCAATCTTCAGGGCATCCTCGTATCTGGGAGCACCGTTTGCGCCCATGTCTATCATATCCGACAGAAGGAAGGCGGTGCAGCGCTTCTTGAGTGCGCCGGTCATGTAGCGAAGGGCCTCTGAAACATCGGTACCATCGCTCTGGGGCTGCCACTCCAGCACTTCACGAATAATGTGAAGCAGGTGGCTGCGGCCCTTTGCCGGCGGGATGAACTTCTCTACCCTGTCGCTGAACAGGATAGCTCCCACCTTATCGTTGTTGATAATGGCGCTGAAAGAAAGCACAGCGGCAATCTCTGCCGTCAGGTCACGTTTAGTGCGAACTGTGGTACCGAACAAACCTGAGCGGCTAATGTCGATAAGAAGCATGACGGTAAGTTCCCTCTCTTCCTCGAACACCTTGACGTAGGGGGCATGCATGCGTGCGGTGACGTTCCAGTCCATGCTGCGGACGTCGTCGCCCCACTGGTATTCGCGTACCTCGCTGAAAGCCATACCCCTGCCCTTGAAGGCAGAGTGATACTCTCCCGCGAAGATCTGGTGCGAAAGGGCCTTGGTCCGGATTTCAAGCTTCCTGACCTTCTTAAGCAGCTCTGTTGTAGTTGTTGCCATTACGGAACCATTACGGCATTAAGGACATCGGAGATGATATTCTCTGTGGTCACATTCTCTGCCTCAGCCTCGTAAGTTAGGCCGATCCTGTGGCGCAGAACCTCTGCGGACACGGCACGGACGTCCTCCGGAATAACGTAACCTCTTCTCTTGATGAAGGCATAAGCCTTTGCTGCCAGGGACAGTGAAATGCTGGCACGCGGTGAAGCACCGTAAGAAATAAGGTTCTTGATTTCTGCAAGATTGTAATCCTCAGGGGTACGGGTTGCGTAAACTATGTCAACGATGTACTTCTCTATTTTCTCGTCCATATAAACGTCACGGACAACCTCACGGGCACGGATTATATCTTCCGGCTTAACTACAGGGTTTGCGTGAGGGAATTCGCCGGTATTGTTCATGCGGATAATCTGGCGCTCCTCTTCTTTCTTGGGATAGCCGACGATAACCTTGAGCATGAAACGGTCTACCTGAGCCTCGGGCAGCGGATAGGTACCTTCCTGCTCGATAGGGTTCTGGGTAGCCATTACAAGGAAGGGCTGGGGCAGAGGGAAGGTTTTGTCGCCGATGGTAACCTGTTTCTCCTGCATCGCCTCCAGCAGGGCGCTCTGTACCTTTGCAGGGCTACGGTTGATCTCGTCCGCCAGAACGAAGTTTGCAAAGACAGGGCCCTTGTGAACCTCGAAGCTCTCGTTCTTCTGGGAGTAGATCATTGTACCGATGAGGTCTGCAGGCAGCAGATCAGGGGTGAACTGGATACGGCTGAACTTTGCATCCACAGCCTGGGCCAGAGTGTTGATAGCAAGGGTTTTAGCAAGTCCAGGGACACCTTCCAGAAGGATGTGGCCACCAGCCAGAAGGCCGATAAGGAGATTCTCTACAAGGCCTTTCTGACCTACGATAACCTTTCCCATTTCAAGCGACAGCATGTCCACGAAGGAACTTTCCTGCTGAATGCGCTCGTTCAATTCTTTGATGTTTACGTCCATTTTATTTTGTTTTTTCTATCTTTGCATTGTTATGCGTTACTCTGTCACACTTTCCTACGATGGTTCCGGTTTCAGCGGCTGGCAAATCCAGCCCAATGCCGATTCTGTGCAGGAGGCTCTTGAAAGGGCTCTTTCACTTGCCCTGCGCGAGCCTGTTTCCGTGACAGGAGCCGGACGGACGGATGCCGGTGTAAATGCCATCGGATACGTGGCTCACTTTGACGCATCACAGCCCTTCCGCGAAGAAGAATTATCCTGCAAATTAAATGCCATTTTGCCCGTTTCCGTGATAATTCACGAAGTGAAAATTGTGCCGGAAGACTTCCATGCCCGCTTCGATGCAAGGCTTCGCAGATATAACTATTTCATTCACAGACGCAAAGACCCTTTTGCGGGAAAATATTCCTACCTTTACACCTATCCGCTGGATGTCGATGCCATGAATATGGCATGTCAGTATCTTTTGGGCGAGCATGACTTCAGCTGCTTTGAAAAATCAGGCGGCAACAGCAAGACCTCTGTCTGCACAATTTCAGAGGCCTTCTGGAAGCCCTACACCCCGGCTCATGCCGGCATAATGGAGTACCCTTGCAAGGACGGGGATTACCTGGTGTTTACCGTGTCCGCCAACCGCTTTTTACGCAACATGGTAAGGGCCATCGTAGGCACATTGCTGGACATCGGAAGAGGCCGTTATCCGGTAAGTCACATGCAGGAAGTTTTGACCAGCGGCAACCGTAGCGCCGCAGGCGAGTCCGTACCCGGCCACGCCCTCTTCCTGTCCAAAGTTGAATATTAGTTCATATAATACCTTTGATATGCGTAAATTATTTTTTATCAGCTTAATAGTTGTAGCTTCACTGCTTGTTTCATCTTGCTGCGGCGGTAACAAAGAGGCCAATCCCGGAGAAGCTGCGATTGCCAATATCATGAACCGTAAGAGTGTTCGTAATTTCACCGGCGAATCCATCACCCAGGAGCAGCTGGAAACCATACTCAAAGCTGCCATGGCAGCTCCTACCGCAATGAACTTCCAGCCTTGGGAATTCGTAGTTCTGACAGACCACCTGCGCATTGAGCAAATCTTTGGACAGGACCGTCAGGGATCCATGTTCACCAACGCCGGCGCAGTTGTCGTAGTATGCGGAAAAACCAGCATGATGCGCAAGCCCTTCGGCCAGCCGGAGGCAGAGCCTCAGGAAGTGCCCAACGAGTTCTGGTTCGAGGACTGCTCAGCCGCAACAGAGAACCTTCTCCTGGCAGTTGAGGCACAGGGTCTTGGAGCCGTTTGGACAGCCTGCTATCCCATCGAACCCAGGATGAACATGATGAAGGATGCGCTTGATCTTCCGGAAGGAGTTTTACCCCTTGCGATTGTTCCAATCGGCCATCCCGCAGGCGAAGATCAGCCGAAAGACAAGTGGAATCCGGAAAAAATCCACTATAACCGCTGGTAATAATTGCTAATAATCTAATTTTTCACTATTTTTGCAGGTTGTATTAAAAGATTATAACAATACTGCAAAAATATGATTTCGAACCTACTTTTCATCCAGGGCGACAGCGTCGCAGAAGCAATCAATGATGTAGCGCAGAGCGCCGTAGAAACAGGAGCAACCGCAGCACAGGCTGTAACGGAGCAGAGTTTTGACCTCCTTAGCATGGCAGCTAAGGGCGGTTTCCTGATGATTGTCCTCGCAATCCTTTCTGTGATTGCAATTTACATCTTCGGTCAGAAATGGTGGCTCATCCAGAAGGCCGGCCAGATTGACAAGAACTTCATGAAGGACATCAGGGATTATATCCACGACGGCAAAATCAAGTCTGCAATTGATCTGTGCGAGCATTACGACTCACCTGTCGCACGTCTGGTACAGAAGGGTATCGAAAGGATTGGACGTCCCCTCAGCGACATCCAGGCATCCGTAGAGAATACCGGCAACGCAGAGATCGCACGCCTTGAGAAAGGTCTGCCTATGCTTGCCACCATCGCCGGAGGCGCACCTATGATCGGTTTCCTTGGAACCGTGATCGGAATGGTTCAGGCCTTCTTCAACATGTACACCGCCGGCAGCAACGTTGACATCAGCACCCTGTCAGGAGGTATCTTCACCGCAATGATCACCACCGTAGGAGGTCTTGTTGTGGGTATCATCGCATACTTCGGTTACAACTTCCTTACATCCAAGATTTCCAACCTGGTATTCAAGATGGAGAACGCTACCATCGAATTCATGGACGTACTTCACGAACCCGCATCGGAGGAATAAGCAATGGCACTTAAACGCACCACAAAGGTCCTGTCAGGAACAGGTATGTCATCCATGACAGACCTTGTGTTCCTGCTGCTGATCTTCTTCCTGCTTACTTCTACGCTGGTTAACCCCAACGCACTTAAGCTTTTGCTCCCCAAGAGCACTGGCCAGGTGTCTGATAAGGCAACCGTCAGCGTATCAGTGAAGGACTGGCACCAGGACAATAAGTTCACTTACCACATCAACGGAGAAGAGACTCCCCTGCCCTTCGCGCAGGTAGAGGACGCACTGGTAGAACTGCTGCAGACAGAGGAAGACCCTACTTTCTCTATCTACTCTGACGAAACCGTGCCCGTCAAAGAGGTTGTGGCCCTGATGAACATAGCAAAGAGAAATCATTACAAGGTTATACTGGCAACGTCACCGGAATAAAATGAGTTACTGGCAGTTAAGGGAAAAGAACAACCAACGCAGCAAGTTGGGCGGCGTTTTGCTTGCCGTCGGCCTTCACGCAGGGCTGGCGGTCACGCTGCTTTGCAACGGCCTGACTTACCTTGACCCTCCGCCGCCGGAAGAAAGTTTCGTGATCGACTTCACCCAGGTTCAGGATATCGAGCCGATGGAGCAGAAGGTCACGGACCAGGTGCCGCAGGCAGAAGAGCCGGACCCGTCCAGGGAGCACGAGCTTGTGCAGCGCTCCGAAGCCAAGCATGTTGGCAAAAAGCCCAACAAGGCCCCGGAGGCAACTGTAGGCGACAAAGGTGACGTAGAAGTCAAGGAGTCCCCGCGTGAAAAGCCCATAGACAACAGGGCCCTGTTCACATCGGCCAACAATAAGGCAGAAAAGGACACCCTGGCGCCCCAGACCGCATCTACCGTAAGCGACAAACTTAAAGCCGGACATCCCAAAGGCAACACTACCTATGGTAAGGTTGACGGAGACCCCAACGGCGTAAAAGGCCGCGCAGTGGTTAACGGAAACATCCCCGTTCCGGCCTATCCCGTCCAAGAATCCGGTATAGTGGTAGTAGCCGTGAAGGTGAACCAGTATGGCAAGGTGGTAGAGGCAAAGCCCGGTGCTCCGGGAACCACCACATCCAACAGCACCCTTTGGGCAGAAGCCCGCAAGGCTGCTATGAAAACCGTCTTCAACCAGGCAGCGGACGCACCGGTGCTGCAGGACGGCACAATTACGTACAAGTTTAACTTGAAATAAACAAAAAACGCCCGTGAGGGCCTTTAAACAACATTTTTTAAAAATGCCCGAGAGGGTCTTTAACACAATGGAAGATTTTAAGAAAAGAGAGCACCGTTCATTCGGTGAACACCGTTCAAACGGTGAGCATCGCCCCAGTGGCGAGCGTCGCTCCTTTGGAGAGCACAAGAGTTTTAACAGAGACCGCAAGCCTTTTGGCGACCGTGACCGCAAGCCTTACGGCGAGCACAAATCATTTGGCGACCGCAAGCCTTACGGCGAGCGTAAGCCGTTCCGCAGCCACGAAGGCGAAGAAGGCGGCGAAAGCCGTCGCACCTACAGCAAGCCTTACGGCGAGCGCAGAAGCTACGGTGACAAGCCCGCATTCAGCGGAGAGCGCAAGAGCTACGGCGAAGGCCGCAGGTCATCAGGCGACCGCAAGAGTTTTGGCGGAGACCACAAGAGCTTTGGCCGTAAACCCGCATTCGGCCGTAAACCTTCATTCGGCGGCCCCCGCAAGAAGCGTGAGGACGGCATAGACAGAATGATCAACCGTAAACCCATCGCCGCAAAGATGGAAGCCCCTGCAACAGTAGAGGTAATTGCAAAGGACGAGGTTCGTCTTAACAAGTTCATCGCCAATTCAGGCGTATGCTCACGCCGCGAGGCCGACACCATGATTCAGGCCGGCGTAGTATCAGTAAACGGCGTTGTGGTAACCGAGCTTGGCACCAAGGTTAACATCTTCAACGACGAAGTACGCTTCAACGGCGAGCTTCTTCGCGGAGAGAGCAAGGTTTATATCGTAATGAACAAGCCCAAGGGCTATGTTACAACAGCAAGCGATCCTCACGCAGACAAGACCGTGATGGATCTTCTTAAGAACTGCAACGCAAGGGTATTCCCCGTTGGCCGTCTGGACAAGAACACCACCGGCGTACTCATGTTCACCAACGACGGTGACGTAGCAGAGAAGCTTGCACACCCTTCATACGACAAGAAGAAAATCTATCAGGCTACCCTTGACAGGGACCTCACCCAGGAAGACTACCAGCAGATTCTGGAAGGTATCGAGCTGGCAGACGGCCCCATCAAGGCAGACGAACTTGAGTATGTAGACGAGAGCAACCACAAGAAGATTGGTATCGAGATCCACTCCGGCAAGAACCGTATCGTACGCAGGATCTTCGAGCACCTTGGCTACGACGTCAAGGGCCTTGACCGCGTTTACTTTGCAGGTCTTACCAAGAGGGGTCTGAAGCGTGGCGAATGGCGCTACCTTTCAGAGAACGAGGCCAACATCCTTAAAATGGGAGCTTACATTTAATCTATCTGCAAATGGACAATACCCAAAAGAAGCACAAAGCCGGATTCGTCAACATAATAGGCAATCCGAACGTAGGAAAATCTACACTCATGAACGCCCTGGTGGGCGAAAAGCTGTCCATAGTCACTGCTAAGGCACAGACTACCCGGCATCGCATCATGGGTATTGTCAATACAGAAGATTACCAGATTGTTTATTCCGACACTCCGGGCATACTTCAGCCCAACTACCGCCTGCAGCAGAACATGATGAATTTTGTGGACACTGCCATTGGCGACGCGGACGTCATCCTTTACGTCACTGACGTAGTAGAGAAGGCGGACAAAAACGCAGAATACATTGCCAAGCTGAAGAGACTGGAGTGCCCGGTAATCCTGGTAATAAACAAGATTGACATCAGTGACCAGAAAACGGTTGCCGGCCTGATGCAATGGTGGCAGGAACAGCTTCCCAAGGCAATTATCTTCCCTGTATCAGCACAGGAAAGGTTCAACCTAGAGAATGTTTACAACACCATAGTAGAGCACCTGCCTGTAAGCCCGCCCTGGTACGACAAAGATACATTTACAGACAGGAACCTGCGTTTCTTTGCATCTGAGATTATCCGCGAAAAGATACTTCTGCTGTACGACAAAGAGATTCCTTACTGCTGCGAGGTGGCAGTAGAGCAGTTCCTGGAGGGCCCGGAAAAGTACGACATCAGCGCTGTCATCTACGTTATGCGTGACTCCCAGAAAGGCATATTGATAGGCAAGAAGGGAGAGGCGATGAAGCGTCTTGGCACCGCAGCCCGCATAGAGATGGAAGACTTCTTCCAGAAGAAGGTATTCCTGAGCCTGTTTGTAAAAGTTGACAGCGACTGGCGCACCAGCCGCAAAGAGTTGAGAAGATTCGGATACGAAGATTAATACAGAAGAAAGAAGATGAGCGAAGAATGGGACGATATTAAAGAAGAACCCCTGGACGACGGCGGAGAACCACTGGATGATTCCGCAGCGCCCAGCGGACGGTTCAACAAGTTGATTGGGGAAGACGGTTCCCGCTACAAGTTGTCCGGAATGTTCAAGGACTGGTTCCTTGACTATTCTTCATACGTTATCCTTGCCAGGGCCGTGCCGCACATTGTGGACGGTCTGAAGCCCGTACAAAGGCGCGTGCTGCATGCGATGTACAAGATGGACGACGGCCGCTTTACCAAGGTGGCCAACATCGTGGGTCAGGCAATGCAGTACCATCCGCACGGAGACGCCTCCATTCTGGGAGCCCTGGTCCAGCTGGGCCAGAAAGGCTTCACCGTAGACTGCCAGGGAAACTGGGGTAACATTCTTACCGGAGACAGCAACGCAGCGCCCCGTTACATAGAGGCCCGCCTTAGCAAGTTTGCCAAAGAGGTTGTCTTCGACCCCAAGATTACCAACTGGATGACTTCCTACGACGGACGTAACCAGGAGCCTACAGAGCTGCCGGTCCGCTTCCCCCTGCTGCTTGCACAGGGAACGGAGGGTATCGCCGTAGGTATGGCGTCAAAGATTCTGCCCCATAACTTCAACGAGCTTCTGGACGCATCGGTAGCCATTTTGAAAGGTGAGCCGTACGAACTGTATCCGGACTTCCCTACCGGAGGCTTCGCCGAATGTTCCAAATACATGGACGGCAAGCGTGGCGGCATGATAAAGGTTCGCGCCCGCATAGAGAAAATTGACAAGAACACCATCGCCATAACGGAAATTCCTTACGGAAAGACCTCCGGCCAGGTGATCGATACCATACTGAAGGCCAAGGACAAGGGCAAAATCAAGATCAAGAAGATTGAGGATATGACCACGGCAAAGGTGGAGATTCTGATTCACCTGCCCAACGACGTATCCCCGGACAAGACGATCGACGCCCTTTATGCCTTCACGGACTGCGAGACTACCATCGCCCCCAACGCCTGCGTGATTGTGGACAACAAGCCGCAGTTCCTGAGCGTGAAAGATGTACTTGAGTACAGCACCAACCACACCAAGGAGCTTCTGGGCCGCCAGCTGCAGATAAAGCTGGACGAGCTTGAGGACGACTGGCACTACAATTCCCTTGAGAAGATCTTCTTCGAGAACCGCATTTACAAGGTCCTGGAGCAGGATCAGAAGACCTGGGAGATTCAGCTTCAAGAGGTGTTCGATGCCATGAAGCAGTACCAGAACATGGTTCGCAGGGAGATCGTCATGGACGATATCCTCAAACTGGTAGAAAAACCGGTCCGCAAGATTTCCAAGTTCGATGTTAAGGCCGTAGAAGAGAAGATCCGCGGCATAGAAGAGCAGATTGCAGACCTCCGCGACAAGCTGGAGCACCTTACAAAATATACCATCGACTGGTTCAAGTCTCTTAAGAAGAAGTACGGCGACATGTTCCCTCGCCTTACGGAAATAACTAATTTTGAGACAATTGCAGCAACGAAGGTAGTAAACAACAACGCCAAGCTGTATGCCAATCTGGCCGAGGGCTTCGTGGGCATCGGCCTCAAGAGGGACGATGGAGGCGAGTACATTTGCGACTGCTCCGACCTTAGCGAGATCATCACCATCGGCAAAGATGGCAAGTACCGCGTAACAAAGGTTACGGACAAGGCCTTCATCGCAAAGGATCTGATTTTTGCCGACGTCTTCAACCGTGGCGACGACCGTACCATATATAATGTAATATATCGCGACGGCAAGTCGTCCATTTACTACGCAAAGCGCTTCAACATTACTTCCGTCACCCGTGACAAGGAGTACGACATAACCCAGGGCAAGCCGGGTTCACAGATAATGTGGATGACCGTGAACCACAACGGAGAGGCAGAGAGCGTAAGGGTTACCTTCCGCCCGAAGCCTATGCTTAAGAAGAGCTCAATTGAGTACGACTTCTCTACCCTGGCCATCAAGGGACGCGCTTCCAGGGGCAATCTTGTAACCAAGAACGCCATCCAGAAGATTACCCTTAAGAACAAGGGGGTATCTACTATCAGCGGCAAGGACATCTGGTTCGATGCTGACGTTCAGCGTCTTAACGAGGACGGCCGCGGCATTCATCTTGGTCAGTTCAGCGGAGAGGACAAGATTCTTGCCATCTTCAAGAACGGAACTTTCTACACCACTTCTTACGACCTTAGCAACCGTTACCAGGGAGACCTGCTCAGCATTGAGAAACTTGATACTGGCAGGACATATACCGCCCTCTATTGGGACGGCGCGGCCAAGGCCTTCTACGTGAAGCGTTTCAGCTTCCCGGTTAGTGACAATACTCCGCTCAGTTTCATTGCGGATTCCAAGGGCAGCTATCTTGTTGCTATCAGTGACGATGCGCGTCCTGTGATAGAGCTTACCTTTGGTGGCAAGTTCGCCCACAGGCAGCCGGAAACAATTGATGCAGAGGAGTTTATAAGCAAGAAGGGTTTTGCAGCCAAGGGCAAGAAGTGCAGTGCCTACGACCTTAAGGCCGTTGCCTTCGGCGAGCCGCTTCCGGTTCCGGAAGAGGAGCTGGCACAGCATGAGGAGCCCCAGGAGGATGAGCCTATCGATGTAGTATCCGGCCCTATCGAAGAGGAGGCTTTGCCCGGCGAGGTTGCCGCACCTGAGACATCGGCTCCTAAAAAACGGGAGGCTGTGGCTGGCGACGTGATTGATTTGGGCATCGACGATATCACCTTTGACGGCGATGAGCCAAACTTATTCAACATATAGGATAATTACCTTTGCCGGGATGCCCGGCAGCGGAAAAAGCTGTGCTGCAAGAGAACTTGCGGCGCAGCTTTCCTGCAAATGGGTGGATCTTGACGCAGAGGTCGAGCGCCGCGCCGGCAAGAGCATCGCACGGATCTTCGCCGAAGACGGCGAAACCGCCTTCCGGGCTCTTGAAAAGAGTACTTTACATAGCTTGATCAGTGCTTCTAATGCAGAGAAGACTGTATTATCTTTAGGTGGTGGCACCTTGCAGGATCCGGAAAATCTTGCCCTTGTCCGCGACCACACCTACTGCATCTGGCTTGACGTTCCGGTTCCGGAACTAGCCAGCCGCCTGATGGCGCAAGGTCTGGATTCCAGGCCTCTTCTGGCTCATTCAGATAATCTGGAACAAACTCTTCAAGACCTCTATACCCAACGTAAAGGCCAGTTTTTAGCTGCGGCAAAAGAGGTTATGAAATGATCGGGGCAAGGCACACCTGCCACCGATAGACTTAGATTACATCCTCTCTTTCGCGAATGTCTTTAATGCGAAGCTGGATGGTAGAATTGCCGCGATAATAATTCTCTACGATAGAATAGCAGATATCGAACGGATTACCGGCCTTGATATGGTCAAAATACTCCGCCATATTGAAGCCGATAGCACCAATCTGATGATACGGCTGCGACTCCTGAATAAGCTCCAACTTAAGATGCTGAGCAGCAGGACCCACCTTGCGGCCATTGCCATCGTCATAAACATTCTCTGTAAGGAAAACCGGCGAGGCATTGCCCGGGCCAAAAGGCTGGAACTGCTTAAGAATCCTGAAGAACTTAGGCGTAATGTGAGAGAAATCAAGCACTGAATCAACCTCAACAATAGGAGTAGAAACCTCTTTGCTGATATGCGAAGCAACATACTCCTCTATGCGGCGCGCGAATTCCGGCAGATTCTCTTCCTTCATGGTAAGACCGGCAGCATAAATATGGCCGCCGAAGTTCTCCAGCAGGTCTGCCTGCGATTCGATGGAATCGTAAAGATCAAAACCACGGACGCTGCGGGCGGAACCGGTAATGAAGCCGTTGGACTTAGTAAGCACGAAGGTAGGCTTATAGAAAGCCTCTACCAGACGGGAAGCCACAATACCCACGACGCCCTTGTTCCAGGACGGGTTGTAAACGATGGTAGCATACTCTGACGCAACACAATTGCCGCTGCTTACCATCTCTATGGCCTCGCGCGTGATCTCACGGTCTATGCTTTTACGCTCGTTGTTATTGTCGTTAATCTGGGAAGCGATGCGGGCCGCCTGGGCATCATCCTGCGCAGTAAGAAGCTCAACTGCAAGACGGCCTGTTTCCATACGGCCGGCGGCATTGATTCTTGGACCGATTTTAAAGACGATATCGTCAATGGTAACATGACTGCTTTCCAAATTGGACAGGTTGATGATGGCCTGCAGGCCCTTGCGGGGCTGCTCGTTCAGCCTCTTAAGGCCGAAGTGCGCCAGCACCCTGTTCTCTCCCCTTACGGAGACAAGATCGGAGGCGATGCTCACAACCAGAAGGTCCAGCAGCGGAAGAAGCTCTTCAAAGGCGATACCCTCTATCTGGGCATAAGCCTGAACCAGCTTAAAGCCCACTCCGCATCCGCAAAGATCATCGAACGGATAATGGCAATCCTCGCGCTTAGGGTCCAGTACGGCAACGGCAGCAGGAAGTTCTTCGTCCGGAAGATGATGGTCGCAAACGACAACATCGATGCCTTTGGAAGCAGCGTAAGCCACTTTCTGCACTGCCTTGATACCGCAGTCAAGGGTAATTATCAACTTGAAACCGTTCTCTGCGGCCCAGTCAATACCCTTGCTGGAGACACCGTAACCCTCGTCATAACGGTCAGGGATGTAGAAATCGATGCGCTTTGTAAAGCGGCTGAGGAATGAATACACAAGAGCCACGGCAGTAGTGCCATCCACGTCGTAGTCTCCGTAAATCAGGATTTTTTCACCGGAAATAACGGCCTTGCGAAGACGCTCCACGGCCTTGTCCATATCCTTCATCAGGAAGGGATCGTGCAGGGAGTCAAGGTTCGGGCGGAAGAAGGCACGGGCATCCTCGAAGGAAGTGACGCCACGCTGCACAAGAAGCTGCGACAGCACGGGGTCGATGCCCAATTCTGCAGACAAACGGCTTACGGCCTCGGGGTTCGAGGTCTCTTTAATAATCCATTTGCGCTCTACAGTATTCATATTTTACAAAATTAATAAAAATCTTCCGATTTTACCAGCGCAACAGGATTTTTTTGTAAATTTGCAAAAACCACATATTTATGCGATTCTATACCAGACTCTTTCTGGCCCTGAGCCTGACCCTTTTTCCGTGCACCCTGCTCTCTAAGCAGCCTGCCGATTCGTCCCTCTTCCAAAAGGGCGTTGCCTTATTCATGGAAATGATTGACAACCGCAATCCCAGCGACATCGATCCATCATTCATAGGCGTGCCGGAGCACGACTGGCTCATTACCGCCACCACCAATTTTGCCGGACTGTTTGCTACGGTCAAGGGTAAGGATATCCCCACCTTCGGAAATATCAACGCCAGTCTCCATTCCAACGTAAGTGGAAAAGTGGGTGTGGGAGCCGGCTTCCGAGGCCTGTACCTGGCCTACTCGTTCGACATGACAAAGGGTTATTCAAAAGACCTTAACCTGACATTATACAAACAGCGGTTCGGCGTTGAATTCCGCAGCCACTCTACAGACAGGCTTTCCGGAAAGCTGAGCGCCAGCATTCTTCCCGGCATGGCGCTGCCAATCAGCAAGGGTGACACAAGGCTTAAAGCCACCATACTGGACGGATACTACGTATTCAATTCCAAGCATTACTCTTTGCCGGCAGCAATGACTCAGGGTTTAATCCAGAAAAGGTCTTCCGGCTCTGTTACGGCATACGCCCTGTTCATGTCAGGCAAACTTGAGGCGAAGGATCCCGTAGTTGCAGTTATCGGAGGAGGTCTGGAGTCCATGGAATTCTATCAGGCCGGAGCCGGTATCGGATACGGCTACAACTTTACCCCTAATCAGGGCAAGTTCCTCCTTCACCTGTCGGCCGCTCCGATGCTGGTATTTTTCAACAAAAACATCTTTACGATGTTGAAGGATATCGACCTGCCGGACGGTTCATCCTACCTGACAGAAATCAGCAAGCTTGTCAAAACCAAGCATAAAGTCTTCCTGACCGGCATCGCAAGGGCAGCCATAGTTTACAGGCTTAATTCGCATGTTTACATGGCCGCAAAGGCGCTTATAAACGACATCCGCTTCTCTACCGAATCGAATGTAAAACTGCATATGGAAGACTGGGTTGCAAACTTTACCGTAGGTGTCAGATTCTAAATTGTGCTATTTAACTAAAAATATATATATTTGCAATTCTTAACTATTTAGAAATGGCAAATCAGCAGCTTAGTGAACAGGAAATACTCCGCAGGGAGTCTATGACAAAATTAAGGGAGCTGGGTATTGAACCTTACCCCGCACCGCTCTATCCGGTTAATTCAAACGCAGCAGAGATTGCAGCTAAATTCAAACCGGAAGAGAACAATCTTCAGGATTTATGCATTGCAGGCCGTATCATGTCACGCCGAATCATGGGCGCAGCTTCTTTCATGGAGCTTCAGGACGAGAGCGGCCGTATCCAGGTATATGTCAAACGTGACGAAATCTGCCCCGGAGAAGACAAGACCATGTACAACACCGTATTCAAGAAGCTTCTTGATATCGGCGATATCGTGGGCATCAAGGGTTTTGCATTCATTACCCAGACCGGCCAGCTGTCCGTACACGCTAAAGAGCTTACCGTACTTAGCAAGTCCCTCAAAGTGCTTCCTATCGTAAAGGAGGCCGATGGCAAGGTACACGACGCCTTCACCGATCCGGAGCTCCGCTACCGTCAGAGGTATGTGGATCTTATCGTGAATCCCCAGGTTAAGGATGTATTCGTTAAGAGGGCCAAGATTATTGCCACAATGCGCGAATACTTCAACGCCGCAGGCTGCCTTGAGGTGGAAACTCCTATCCTTCAGGCTATTCCGGGCGGCGCAACCGCACGTCCTTTCATCACCCACCACAACGCACTGGACATTCCTCTTTACATGAGAATTGCCAATGAGCTTTATCTTAAGAGGCTGATTGTGGGCGGTTTCCCTGGTGTTTACGAGTTCGCAAAGGACTTCCGCAACGAGGGTATGGACAAGACCCACAACCCCGAGTTCACCTGCATGGAGATCTACGTTGCCTACAAGGATTACCTCTGGATGATGGAGTTCGTAGAGAAGATGCTTGAGAAGGTTTCCACCGCTGTTAACGGTACTACCAAGGTGGTTATCAATGGCAACGAGGTTGATTTCAAGGCTCCTTACCGCCGCATCGGCATTCTTGATGCCATCAAGGAATATGCTGGCGTCGATGTTGCCGGCATGGGTGTTGACGAGCTTCGTGCTGTCTGCAAGAAGCTGAATGTAGAGATTACTCCTTCAATGGGTGTCGGCAAGCTGATCGATGCTATCTTTGGCGAGTATTGTGAGAAAAACTTCGTTCAGCCTACCTTCGTGATCGATTATCCAGTAGAGATGTCTCCTCTTACCAAGAGGCATCGCAGCAATCCTGCCCTTACAGAGCGCTTCGAGCTCTTTGTTTGCGGTAAGGAGCTGGCAAATGCATACTCTGAGTTGAATGACCCTGTAGATCAGCTTGAGCGCTTTGAGGATCAGGCTAAGCTTAAGGCCGGCGGCGACGATGAGGCTATGTTCATTGACTACGACTTTGTTCGTGCTCTTGAATATGGTATGCCTCCGACTTCCGGTCTTGGTATGGGTATCGACCGTCTGACTATGTTCATGACGGGCCAGACTACCATTCAGGATGTGTTGTTCTTCCCTCAGATGAGGCCGGAAAAGACAATATAGCAATTTAGTTATATAGGGTTCCAAAAGTTTGGAACCCTATATAACTACAATTTATAACCTACCATGGCAGAGGTAATTACATCAGGACAGAATCCTAAGATAAAGACTTTGATGGCGTTGCAGGAGAAATCCAGAGAGAGACGCCAGAAGGGTCTTTTTGTGCTGGAGGGAAGGCGTGAGCTGGAGCATGCGCTGGAGGCCGGCTTTGTCCTTGATACCGTTTTCGTTTGCCCTGAGATTCTTTCCCTGACAAACGAGACTCCCCTGCTGAAGGCGTTCCTAAAAGACAAGCCGGACGTCATTGAGGTAAGCAATTCTGTTTACTCTAAGATTGCCTATCGCGAAGGCACGGAAGGAATTATAGCAGAAGTAGTTACGCCGGAGCGTACGCTGGCTTCGCTGGCCCTGCCGGAGAATCCGCTTGTCATGGTTCTGGAGTCTGTAGAGAAGCCGGGCAACCTGGGCGCAGTGCTGCGCAGCGCCGATGCTGCAGGGGCTGACGCCGTCATTATCTGCGACCCGCTGACAGACCTCTTCAACCCCAATCTTATCAGGGCAAGCATCGGTGCCATCTTTACCGTTCCGGTTGTTACAGCAACATCGGCAGAAGCAATCAAATACCTGAAAGACAGAAAGATACAGATTCTTACCGCACAGCTTCAGGATTCGTCGCTTTACTACGAAACTGATATGCGCGGCGGTACCGCACTGGTTATGGGCACAGAGGCTACAGGCCTGACGCCGGTATGGCGAATGGCCGCTGACGCCCACATCCGCATCCCCATGCTGGGCCGCCTTGATTCCCTGAACGTCTCTGTTTCTGCCGCCATCCTTCTTTACGAGGCCGTGCGCCAGCGTCAGAAATGAAGCGCTTCGGACTAATAGGCAGCAATATCGGCCACTCCGGAAGCCCGGAGCTCTTCCGCCGCGCCTACGACGGGCAGTGGCCTTACGAGCTTTTGGAAGGTACTGATTTCCAGGTACTTTGGAAGAGATTTCTGGATTCTTATCAGGGGGTTAACGTTACCGCTCCCTTCAAAGAGAAAGCATACGAACAGATAGTTGCGCTGACGGCCGACGGCCTGGGCGCCATCACCGGACCGGCAATGAAGGCCGGCGCGGTGAATCTTGCGGTTAAAACCGACGACGGCATTCTGGGAGACAACACAGATTTTTCTGCCGTGATTCTTAGCACGGCGGAGGTTTGCTTCCCGGGGATAACCGGGGAGTTCCTGAGCGAGTTCGGCGCTTCCTTCCACGTTAAAGTCCACAAGTTCTTCCGTCAGAAATTTGACGAGCTATACCCCGGCGGGGGGCAAGCCCTGGTGGTAGGCTGTGGCGGGGCGGGCCGCGCTGCGGCTGTTGCTGCCGCCGAGCTTGGCTACGACGTGATGCTACTTAACCGCACTCAGGAGAAGGCTGCCGGTTTTGCTTTGAGCCGTCAGGAATATGGCTTTGCCGTTTGTCCGGCGCAGGAGCTAAAGAACGCCGTAAAATCCTGCGACTTAATTATTTACGCAGCTTCCGGCGCAGCGCAGGAACTGACATCGCTGCAGGCCGAAGACTTTGTAGCCATCCCCGGCCATCGCGGCAAAATCGTCATAGAAGCCAACTACAAAGAGCCCTCTTTCAAGGCTTCACTTCTGGATATAATAGCACTTGCGGGCGCCACTTATGTTCCCGGCCAGAACTGGCTGTTGCTTCAAGCTTTGGCCGGCTATTCCACCCTTACCGGAGCTCTTCCAAAAATTTTTTAAAAAATCTTAGATTTTTTCTGTTGGATTCATAAAGTTTCCGTAACTTTGAAACAAATAAAACGCTACACTTTATGTCACTCAACAAAGCAATGCTTATCGGTAACGTGGGTCAGGATCCAACAGTACGTTACCTTGAAGGAAATTCTCAAAACGGCGCCAATGCAAAGGTGGCCACTTTCACTCTCGCAACTACAGAGCGTTACCGTGACCGCTCAGGAAATCTTCAGGAAAACACAGAATGGCACAACATCGTTGCCTGGAGAGGTCTTGCAGACACAGTAGAACGCTTCGTCAAGAAAGGCAGCCAGGTTTACGTAGAAGGCCATCTGCGTTCACGCAGCTGGACAGACCAGGCTAACCAGAAGCGTTACATCACAGAAATTGTCGCAGACAGCCTCCAGCTCCTTGGCCGCCGCTCAGAGCGTGACAATGAAGCAGGCTATCAGGCAGCTCCCCAGCAGGGCGGCTACCAGTCCAACGTACCCGCAGGCTTTACCGCACAGGGCCCTGCACCTGCACCCCAGGAAGGAGACGATTTACCGTTCTAATCTAAAATATGAATAACACCATGCACAAAATAGACGTTGTCCTTGGTCTTCAGTGGGGAGACGAGGGCAAAGGTAAAATAGTAGATGTACTTGCCGGCCGTTACGGCGTAGTCGCACGTTTCCAGGGCGGCCCCAATGCCGGCCACTCCCTTCACTTTGACGGACAGTCCTTCGTTGTCAGGAGCATTCCTTCAGGCATCTTCAGGGACGGTTCCACCAACATCATCGGAAACGGAGTGGTTCTGGACCCCATATCATTCATCGCAGAATGCGACAACATCCGCAAGGTCACCGGAATAGAGCCTGAAAAGAAGCTCGTCATCGCCCGCAAGGCTCACCTTATCCTTCCTACCCACAGGCTGCTGGACGCCGCACGCGAAGCTGCCGCAGGCAAGGGCAAGATCGGATCGACACTCAAGGGCATCGGCCCCTGCTACAGTGACAAAATCGGCCGCAACGGAGTACGTGTGGGTGATATCGAGACCCCGGACTTCCGCGCTAAGTACCAGAAACTTACAAACCTGCACAAGCAGCAGCTGGCTGACCTCAACTTTGAATTCGACCAGGCCGCACTGGAAGAGGATGCTTTCTTTGCAGCAGTAGAGCGCATGAAGGCCTTCAAGTTCGTAGACTGCGAATTCTTTGTTGACGATGTTCTTAAAGAGCAGTCCATCCTTGCAGAGGGTGCTCAGGGCTCAATGCTTGACATCGACTACGGTTCATATCCGTTTGTAACATCTTCCAACACCACCTGCGGCGGCGTATGCACCGGCATGGGTGCCGCTCCCTGCCGCATCGGCAAGGTTTACGGTATCTTCAAGGCATACTGCACCAGGGTTGGTAGCGGTCCCTTCCCCACAGAGCTGTTCGACGCTACCGGTGAAGAACTCCGTCGCATCGGCCACGAATATGGTGCCGTTACCGGACGTCCCCGCCGTTGCGGTTGGATAGACCTTGTTGCACTGAAATACGCTGTTACCCTTAGCGGTGTTACTGACCTTATCATGATGAAGTCTGACTGTCTGGATACCTTCGACACCATCAAGGCATGCACATCTTACCTTGTTGATGGCAAAGAGACAGACCGCTTCCCGTACGATATTTCCGACGGACGCGTAACTCCCGTTTACACAGAGTTCCCTGGCTGGAAGACCTGCCTTGCAGACATCCGCAAAGAGGAAGACCTGCCTCAGACCTTCATGAACTATGTTAAATTCGTAGAGAATTATTTAGGCGCTAAAATTTCTATCATATCCCTTGGTCCTGACCGCGAGGCCACTATCGAAAGAGTATGAAAAATCTAATACTTACGGCCATTTTGGCCGCCGGTTTGGTTTCGACCTCCTGCCAACAACAGGGGGCCGTTCCCGTTAAAGAAGATACTACTGCCAAAATGCAGTGGTTCGAAGACGCCAAGCTTGGCATCTTCATTCACTGGGGCATCTATGCCGTGGACGGCGTGGGCGAAAGCTGGTCCTTCCACAACGGGCAGATTTCCCACGAGGACTACATGGCCCAAGCCAAAAGGTTTACGGCCAGTAACTATGATCCGGCCGCTTGGGCGGACCTGATTGCAGCATCCGGCGCACGCTACACTGTAATTACTTCCAAGCATCACGACGGTGTGGCTCTTTGGGACACCAAGGCAGATGACAAAAGCCTTGTCAAGATGTCTCCTGCGGCGCGTGACCTGCTGACTCCCTTTGCAGAGGCCGTCCGCGCCCGCGGCGTTAAGCTTGGGCTTTACTATTCCCTACTCGACTGGTCCCATCCTGACTACCCCAACATCTACCGCAACGGCCCGGCGCGTTACGACATCGCGGCAGAGCCAAAGCGCTGGCAGAGTTTCCTGGACTTTGATATGCTTCAGCTAAAAGAGCTTCAGGATGCCTACAGACCGGATCTTTGGTGGTTTGACGGGGATTGGGAGCAGAGCGCAGAAACTTGGAAGGCCAAAGAACTGACGGACAGCCTGCGCACCTGGAATCCTGCCTGCATCATCAACTCCCGCATCCAGGGATACGGAGACTACGGCACACCGGAAGTGGGCGTCCCCGTGGTTCGTCCGGAAGACCGTTACTGGGAGCTTTGCTATACCATTAACGATTCCTGGGGTTTCCAGCATAAAGACCTCAACTTCAAGGACTTCAACATGATTCTGCGCACCTTCGTAGACTGCATCAGCGGCGGAGGCAACCTTCTGCTGGACATCGGTCCGCGAGAGGACGGAACCATTCCGCAGGAAGAAGTTGACGTCCTAAGACGGCTGGGGCAGTGGATAGGCAAGCACGCCGAGGCAGTTTACGGCACCCGCGCCGGCATCCCTGACCAGCACGTGAAGGCTTATACTACGTTGAATTCTACAGGAGATATCCTATATATATATCTTCCTTATAAACCGCTTGGTACGGTTCAGGTGAAAGGCCTGCTGGACCATATCAAGAACATCCGCGTTGTAGGCAGCAGCCTTGCTCCCAGTTGGAAAATCTTCAACAAACAGTCCTGGAACGACATCCCGGGCCTGCTGGAGATCTCCGTGCCGGAAGAAGCGCTTGACCCTGACATGACCGTCCTTGCCATAGAGATGGACGGTCCCGTGCAGGTTTACCGCGGATCTGGTCAGGTCATAACTTTTAACGAATAATTTCATGAAAAGAATCATTGCAATCGCATGCATATTGGGCGCCATTGCGGCCTCTTGCACAAAGACCTACAAGAGCGTAGGTGACACCCATCTTTCCGTATTCCAGAAGGAAGCACTCCACTGGGTTCCGGATTCAATCGGTGCCTTCCAGGATGCCGATGAGGGCGGCATTATCCGCCTTGGGAACGGCCGCATCATCCTTAAGAAAATAAGCCTCCCGGACTACCAGAGGGCCGTTAAGGCCACCATCACCGTTCGCGTAGAGTCTGCCGGAGACCGCTGGGACAAGAGCGGATCTGTGTTCGTAATCCCGGAAGGATCGGACATCAACATGATGACCGTTGCCGCAGAAAAAGCAGCTTATCCCGCCGTGGATTCAACCGCGTATGAGAAGCTGGTGGGAGTTGCCGCAAGCGAAGGCTTTGCTCCCGTTGCAGAGTTGCTGCGCTTCATGACCCCCTTCGGCGTTGGCTACTACAGCCGTCTTGACACCGCCAAGGTTAGCAAGAACCGCCCCGTTTACATTGATGGATGGGCTCCGGAAGCCGTTTGGACAGCCGACATCACAGACCGCCTCTCCCTTTTGAAGGGCGATGCCTACATAGGTGTTTTCATTGATACATGGACCCCTGAAGGTTATATCGCTTCTGTCGATATTGACGTAGAAGAGACCGGTAACGAGTACACTCCGCTGCCTAAGCAGCATGTATTACCGCTGGTTAACACCATGTACTACTTTGGCCAGGAATACCCTGACATCTTTGCCCGCAAAACCCTGGAAGTTGACTTTGAGCTGCCTCAGGTGCCTTCCAAGGCACATCTTGCCTATATCACCACAGGACATGGCGGCCACAGCGCGGGCGACGAGTTCACCCCTCAGCAGAACATTGTTTTGCTTGACGGGGAAGCCGTTCTGGACTTCACTCCCTGGCGCACGGACTGCGCATCCTTCCGCCGCTTTAATCCCACCTCCGGCCAATGGACAGAAAAACGCACAGCCGCTTACGTAGGCTGGACAGCTCAGGGTCCCAGGCGCGTAGAAAAGGAGATTGACGAGATTATCGCCTCTTCTGACTACTCCCGTTCCAACTGGTGCCCCGGTTCCAGCGTAGAGCCGGTTATCATTCCCCTTGAAGATCTTGCTGCGGGCGCTCACCGCCTTGGCATAAGCATCCCCACCGCCCAGCCGATGAACCAGGAGAAGAACGAGATGAATTTCTGGCTGGTTTCCGCCTATTTGGTTTGGGAAGAGTAATTCCCGCTCTAAAAACTTGAATGACCGTGTCAGGTGTCCCAATTCAGGGACACCTGACACGTTTTTATGGGTTTTTCGTGCAAGGTGTCCTAATCCAGGGACACTTTGCACACCGCGCTCAGAACACCTTGTACACCGCTCTCAAATGAGCCTCGAAGACCGGTGAAAAAAAATGTGGAAAATATTGTGGAAAAATTTGGGAAAAAGTGGAAGAAAGTGGAAAACTTTTTCTTATCTTTGTACCCAAGCGTGAAAGTTATAGAAGATGACGAACATTTCTACATTCATAGGAGACTTCGCAGCCAAGCTGGACGACAAGGGAAGAGTGGTTTTCCCTGCCGGCCTGAAGGCGCTCGTTGCCCCCGAATGCGAGATGAAGTTCGTCCTGCATAAAGACATCTACCAAAACTGTCTGGAGATGTTCACTTTTGAAGAGTGGCAGCAGCAGGCAGAGTCTATTAAAAGCAAATTAAATTTCTTCAATCCCAATCACGCCAACTTCTGGAGAAAGTATATGCAGGACAGCGCCGTGGTTGTTCCGGATCCGAAGCTTGGCCGCATATCCATTCCAGCAAACCTGATAGAAATGTCAGGCTTTACAAAAGATGTGATTTTCGCAGGCAAAGGCTTCAAGATTGAGATCTGGGATGCGGCAGCGTATCGGGAGAAAGAGATGTCAACCAGTGATTATCAAGCACTTGCCCAGGAATTATCTCAACAGAGATAGGAGGGCAGGAGATGAGCGAATATCACATACCCGTGCTGCTTGAAAAAAGCGTCAGCACACTGGTTACCAATCCATCAGGACTATATATCGATGCCACATTCGGAGGCGGTGGTCACACCGCCGGAATACTTTCACGCTTAGATGGCAGTGGCAAGGTCATCGCCTTCGATCGTGACACCGATGCATTGAAAAACGCCCCCAACGACGAGCGTTTGATATTGATACACAACAACTTCCGCTTTGTGCAGAACTACCTTGAGCTTCTGAGCAAAGAGAAAGGCCTGCCCGCTAAGGCAGACGGCGTACTGGCAGACCTGGGTGTATCTTCGCACCAGTTCGACACCCCCGAAAGAGGTTTTTCTTTCCGGTACGATGCTCCTCTGGATATGCGCATGAATACGCAGGCTCCGCTTAGCGCAGCAGACATTGTGAATACCTACGAGGCCGCAGACCTTGAGCGCATTCTGCGGCTGTACGGCGAGGTTGACAAGCCCGGCCGCCTGGCAAATCTTATTGTTTCTGCCAGGGCCAAGGCCGCAATCGCAACCACCGGAGACCTTGACAAGGCCCTTGCACCCGCCCTGCCCAAGTTGGCAGAGCACAAGTTCCTGGCAAAGGTTTATCAGGCGCTGCGTATAGAGGTCAACCAGGAGATGCGCTCGCTGGAGAAGTTCCTGAAGGCACTCCCCGCCGTAGTTGCCCCCGGCGGAAGACTGGCCATCATCACCTATCATTCCCTTGAGGATCGCATGGTGAAGAACTTCATTAAGACGGGCAACGTTGATGGCAGGCAAGAGAAGGATGTCTTCGGGCGCATGGTGACGCCGTTCGAGGCTCTGGACCGGAAGCCGGTGTTGCCGTCGGAGGAGGAGATTCAGGGTAACACCCGTGCGCGTAGCGCTAAGCTCCGCACCGCAGTGCGGGTTTAATTATTATTGATATGAAAAAGGTATTTGTTGGAATTAAGAATGTGGTGATGGCCATCCTGAAGGGGGAACTCCTCCTTAGGATGAGGCTTGACAAATACTTTATACATATAGCCTATACCTTCTTCTTGATATGGCTCATCATTATGTCCAGCATGATGGTGCAGAACACATTGGCGCAGGTAGAGAAGAACAGGGCGAAGGTGAATGACCTTAAGATTTTCCACGCGCAGAAGACGGTGAAACTGGTGGGGCTTGGACGTTTGAATACGGTGGAGGATCTCTTGAGGGAACAGGGTTCAGAGGTGGGTCTCCCGGAAAAACCTGCAGATAGACTAGAAGACTAATTTGTTATATGAACAAGGATAAAAATAGCAAGACGGGGAAGCATATATGGCGGTCGCTGTATATGATATACCTGATGTACTTGATTGCCGCCGTGATCATCATCGGCAGGATAGTACAGATCCAGCTCACCTACGAGCCGGATCCCCGCATTGCGAACCTGTTCAAACCCAAGAGCTACAAGAAAGCCCTCTACCCCGACCGCGGCTCCATCCTGGCCCGCGACGGCCGCCTGCTGGCAATGTCCCTGCCGATGTACAGGGTTTACATGGACTGCACCGTAAGAAAGAGAGAATTCGAGGAACTCAAAAACAGCGACTCCCCCAAGCAGAAGCAGAAAGGCATCGACGGAGAAAAGAAGTGGAGAGAAAAGGCCAAGGAACTGGCCGAAGGCCTTGCCAAGCTTAACAAAGACAAGAGCGCAAAGCAATACTACGACGCCATCATCTACGGACGCGAGCACAACAAACGCCACGTCAAGATGAGCAAACTGGTAGATCACGAATACCTGCTGGAACTTAAGAAACTGCCCCTCTTCAACGAAGACCCCAACAAGGGCGGAATGATAGTAGAAAGCGAAGAGACCCGCCAGTACCCGTACGGAAGCCTGGCCAGAAGAACCATCGGCTACGTAAAGAACAACCAGGAGACCAACACCCACATCGGCCTGGAAGGCAAATTCGACTTCTTCCTGCACGGCAAAGACGGAGTCAAGTGGCTGAAGGATACAGACTTGCATGGACAGATCCAGAACTACGACAGTACCTGGGTAGCAGCAGAAAACGGATACGACCTTAAGACAACCATAGACATCGACATCCAGGACATGGCAGACCGCGCAATGCGAAGCAGCATGGGCCTGAACCCCAACATCTACGGAGGATGCATGGTTGTAATGGACGTAGAAACCGGCGGCATCAGGGCCATGGTCAACCTGCTTAGGGACTCTACCGGAAGATTCTCAGAGAGCTACAACATGGCAGTCACCAAGGCCGGCGAACCCGGATCCGTATTCAAGGTGACAACCGTAATGAGTCTGCTGGAAGACGGACTCATCTCCATCGACCAAAAAATACCTACCAACAGAGGTATAGTGCCCAAGTACCCGATGTTCGGCCAGGACCACTATATTACCAACTACATGGCAAGGGAGAAAAAGGACTCCATCACCATCAGGCACTGCCTGGAGATATCGTCCAACTACGCCTTCCGCTACCTGGCCCTGCAAAACTACAAACAGGATCCGCACAAGATGCTGGACAAACTGTACCTCTATCATATGGGCGACAGTCCTATGGACTTTGACCTCGAGGGCCTTGCAACTCCGCAGCTGCCGAACCCCGACAGCCCGTACTGGAGCGCAACCGATCTGCCTTCCGTAGCCATTGGCTATACCGTGAAGGAGACTCCCCTGCACATACTTACCTTCTACAATGCAATTGCAAACGGCGGAAAGATGATGAAGCCTTACCTGGCAGAAAGCATCGGCCGCGGACCGCACGTAGAGAAGGTATTCGGCCCGTCAGTACTTAACGCCAGCATCTGCTCCAGGAAAACCGCAGACAGCCTTCGCAGCGCACTGAGCGGCGTAGTAAGCAACCCCCACGGAACAGGACACAGGCGTTTGTACGGCGCAAAAGTGCCCATCGCCGGAAAGACCGGAACCGCACAGATGGTGATCGAAAGGCAGTACGCAAAAGGCTCTACCAAGGCCATGCGTGAAATTGACGGAAAACGCCAGTACCAGGCCACCTTCGTAGGCTTCTTCCCTGCCGACAAGCCCAAGTACAGCGCCATCGTCACAATGTACACCAAGCCTGTATATGTATCAGAGGCCGTTTACGGCGGTAACAACCCGGCAATAGCCTTCAGGGAGATAGTAGATAAGATTTACGCCTTTGACCCCGATGCCGGAGAAGTTCTGGAAAAGAGCAGCAACTCTGTAAGCATAGAAGCCCCGGTTCTGCCGGAGATAGAAGAAGGAACCATCCCGGACGTTAAAGGCCTCGGCCTGATGGACGCCGTCTATGCAATAGAGCACGCAGGCTACACCTGCATCTGGCACGGCACAGGCCACGTAAAGAGCCAGACCCCGTCGGCCGGAGGCAAACTTGGTAAAGGAAAAACTGTAGAGATAACTCTTAAGTAAAAATGAAGATAAACGGAAAAAATATAAGCCTTGTAACAGCAGACTCCAGGAAAGTAATTCCCGGCTGCCTGTTCGTAGCCGTTAAAGGCTTTGCCGGAGACGGCCACGCCTACATCCCCCAGGCAGTAGAAAAGGGCGCCGCAGTGGTAATGTACGACGCCGACACCCTTGCCCCGGAAGTAGAAGCAGCGCTGGCAAAGGTAACGGCAATTAAGGTCGATGATTCAAGACTTGCACTGGCCCAGGCCGCAGACGAATTCTACGACCATCCGTCCAGCAAGCTGAAGCTGGTGGGCATAACCGGCACAAACGGCAAAACCACCACCGTCACCCTTCTGCACCAGCTCTTCATGAACCTGGGCTACAATTGCGGCCTGCTCTCCACAATCGCCAATTACGTTGGAAAGAGAGAGACGGAAACCACCAACACCACATCGGACCCCGTAACCATCAACAGGCTGATGGCAGACATGGTGAACGAAGGCTGCGAGTACTGCTTCATGGAGGTAAGCTCAATCGGCATGGAACAGCAAAGAGTTGCAGCACTGCACTTTGCAGCAGGCATCTTCTCTAACCTGACCCACGACCACCTGGACTACCACAAGACCTTCGCAGAATACCTCCGTTGCAAAAAGCTCTTCTTTGACGGACTGGGCTCAGACGCCGTTGCCATCACCAACATCGATGACAAAAACGGCAAGGTGATGGTTCAGAACACAGCCGCAAGGGTTGTAACCTACGCCCTTGGAGCGATGGCAGACCACAACTGCCGCATTATGGAAGAAAGCTTTGACGGCATGTTGCTTAAGATTGACGGAGAAGAGGTTTGGACCCGCCTGATTGGCCGCCACAACGCCTACAACCTGTTGGCAATCTACACCACCGCCCTTGAACTTGGCGCAACAAAAGAAGAGGCACTGGTAGGAATAAGCAAGCTGGATTCAGCAAAAGGCCGCCTGGAGACCCTTAAAGGCCCCAGGAACCTTTCCGTCATACTGGACTATGCACACACCCCAGACGCCCTGGAGAACGTACTGTCCACACTTAAGGACATCGCCAAGGACGGCCAGCAGGTAATAGCAGTCTTCGGCTGCGGCGGCGACCGCGACCGCACCAAGAGACCGGAAATGGCCGCAGTGGCAGAAAAGTATGCAGACCGCATTATCATCACCTCTGACAACAGCCGCTCAGAGAAGACAGAAGATATTATAGCAGAGATAAAAACCGGCCTCAGCGCACGCGGACTGGCAAAAGCCATCAGCATTGCAGACAGGGCCGAGGCCATCCGCACGGCAATTATGACCGCCCCCGACGGAGCCGCCATCCTGCTTGCCGGCAAGGGCCACGAAACCTATCAGATCATAGGAACAGAACACCGCCATTTTGACGAGAGAGAAGTAGTAAGAGACGTATTTAACAGCATAGAAGCGATATGATTTACCACCTTTTTGAAGCACTGAAAGATTATGACATTCCCGGCCAGGGCCTGATGACCTACCTGTCATTCAGGGCCTTTGCAGCCGCAGTGATTGCCATGCTGGTAGCCTTGTTTGCAGGAAAGCACATTATTCACAGGTTGCAGAAACTGCAGATTGGAGAAACCATCCGCGACCTTGGACTGGAAGGCCAGCTTAGCAAGAAAGGTACCCCCACCATGGGCGGCATCATCATAATCGTATCCATTCTGGCAGCAGTGCTCCTGGTTTGCGATCTAACCAACATCTATATATTATTGCTCATATTCACCACCGTCTGGTGTGGCGGAATCGGCTTCAGAGACGACTACATCAAGGTTTTCAAGCACAATAAGGAAGGCATGAGCGCCCGCACCAAACTTGTGCTCCAGATGATTCTGGGCCTTGTAATTGGTATCACCGTATGGCAGAGCAACGCCATTGTAGTACGTGAAAAAGTTCCGTCAACCCCGGGCCAGGCAACTGTAGCCGTTCAGGAGAACGGCGAGCAGGAACTTACCCGCGACACCGACCTTCACATTACCTGGAAGAACGAAGACGTGGTGAAGAGCACAAAAACGACCATTCCGTTTGTAAGCAGCCATGAGTTTGATTATAAGGGACTTTCACCCTTCAGCGGCAAGTGGGGCTGGTATTTCAAGTGGCTCTTTTACGTGCTGATGATAGTGATTGTCATTACCGCATGCTCTAACGGAACTAACCTGACCGACGGCATGGACGGCCTTGCCGCCGGAACAAGCGCCATCGTGGGAGTCGTGCTGGGCGTACTGGCCTGGCTGGGAGGCAACCTGATGGACTCTGACTACCTGAATATCATGTACATACCGGGGAGCGGCGAGATTGCAGTGTTCATGTCCGCCTTTGTGGGCGCACTGGTTGGCTTCCTATGGTACAACTCCTTCCCGGCACAGGTATTCATGGGCGACACCGGCAGCCTCACAATTGGCGGTATTATAGGTGTTTGCGCAGTGCTCATCAGAAAAGAGCTGCTGCTCCCCCTGCTTTGCGGAATCTTCTTTGTAGAAAGCCTGTCAGTACTTATGCAGCGCTTCTACTTCAGGCGCACCCGCATCAAATACGGTGAGGGCAGGCGCATCTTCAAGATGTCTCCCCTGCACCATCACTTCCAGAAGGAAGGCATTCCGGCATTAATCCAGAAGCCGGCAAGAGCCATCCCTGAAGCAAAGATTGTAACAAGATTTTGGATTATTGGAATTATACTGGGAGTTGCCACAATGGCGCTTCTGAAGGTAAGATAGCATAGAAAGAACATGTCAAGGATTGTAGTACTTGGTGGAGCCGAAAGCGGCGTAGGAGCAGCTGTGCTCGCAAAAGTTAAGGGTTTCGATGTTTTCCTTTCAGACAAGGGAAAGATCGCAGATAAGTATGTAGAGATGCTCAAAAAGTGGGAGATTCCCTACGAGGAAGGCGGCCACACCGAGTCTCTCATACTGAATGCCGACGAGGTTGTGAAGAGCCCCGGCATCCCTTCTACCGCCCCCATGGTCAAGCTCTTGGAAGACAAGGGCATACATATTGTGTCCGAGATTGAATTCGCAGGCCGCTACGACACCGCGAAGAAGATCTGCATAACCGGAAGCAACGGTAAGACCACCACCACTTCCCTTATCTACTACCTGCTGCAGCAGGCCGGCCTGAACGTAGGCCTTGGCGGCAATATTGGCGCCAGCTACGCTTACCAGGTAGCAACAGAGAAGCACGACTACTACGTACTGGAAATCAGCAGCTTCCAGCTGGACAACTGCTACGACTTCCGCCCGGACATTGCTATCATCACCAACATCACCCCGGACCACCTTGACAGGTACGACTACAAGATGGAGAACTACGTACGCTCTAAGTTCCGCATTATCAGGAATTTACGCCACGACGACTGCTTCATCTTCGACTCTGACGATGCCATCACCGTGGGTCACCTTAGCCAGATTGTAACCCAGGCCAAGATGCTGCCCTTCACCCAGAAAGAAGGTGTAGAACTGGAGCAGGGCGCCTTCATTAAGGACGACAAGATTGTTGTCCGCTACCAGAAAGACGAGTGCGACCTTTACCTTGAAGAGCTCGCCCTTGGCGGAAAGCACAACATCTACAACTCAATGGCAGCCGCACTGGCCGCAAAAGCATCCGGCATCGACAACAAGATAATTCGCAATTCGCTTGAGACCTTCCAGCCTATAGAGCATAGGTTGGAACCCGTCCTGAGCGTAAAAGGCGTACTTTACATAAACGACTCCAAGGCCACCAACGTAGACTCTGCATGGTACGCCCTTGAATGCCAGAAGAAACCGGTGATCTGGATTGCCGGCGGAACAGACAAAGGCAACGACTACAGCGTTCTGGACGACCTTGTACGCGAAAAAGTAAAAGCCCTTATCTGCCTTGGCGTAGATAATGCCAAGCTGCACAAGAGCTTCGGACCCATCCTGGGAGAGAACAAGATAGTCGACGCACTGTCTGCAGAAGAGGCAGTCCGCAAGGCCAGCACCTTTGCCGCCGAGGGCGACGTAGTGCTGCTGAGCCCCTGCTGCGCCAGCTTCGACCTTTTCAAGAACTACGAAGACCGCGGAGAGAAATTCAAAGAGGCCGTTAGAAACCTCTAAACCATAATTAAGGCAATGAGCGAGAACAAAAAAACCAACATATTCAGGCTCATAGACAAGATCGAGGGCGACAAGGTTATCTGGATAATCGTATTGATGCTTATCCTGATATCCATTGTGGCCATATCTTCCTCTACCCCGCTCCTTGCCCTTATGAACAAGAGCACCAGAGGCGCCATCATCAACGAACAGGTGATGATATCCGCTCTGGGCTTAGGCGTAATACTGTTCTTCTACGCATTCATTAAGAAGATAGGAGTACTGCGCTTCATTTCCAAGATGTGCTTCCTGCTGTCGTTCCTGATGCTGGCGGCATTGGCCATAAGACTTAACACGCCTATTATAAGGGCAGTAAGAATAAACGGCGCCGTACGAGCCCTGTCCGTAATGGGCTTCCAGCTGCACGTGTTCGAGTTTACCAAGGTGATGATGATAATGTACCTTGCCTGGGCCGTACAGGCCTTTAACGAGAACAAGCTTAAGCTGGCGGACCGCATGGTTGGCTGGGGCATGAACTTCATGAAAAAACCCGGCTGGAGGCTATTCATGTACGTATTCTTCCCCATGGGAGTAGTGTGCCTGCTGACGTTGATGGGAGGCGTTTCCAGTACGCTGTTCGTAGCCCTGGTAATGTCCATCACCATACTGATAGGAGGCGTCAAGTTCAAGTACATCCTTGGCCTGGTAGCCTGCGGCGTAGCCATGGTCTTCCTTTGCATAGGTGTTTATAAGATAAGCGGAGGCAAGGTCTTCGAGCGTATAGGAACGGCCATCGAGCGTATTTCCATGGCCAAGGAAGACCCCGAGGCAGAGCTCATCCGGCTGATAGAAACGGGCCAGCGCGGCACCAAGGAGTATGAAGAAGTGTACGGCCGAATGAAGCAGCCCATCAGTGCGAAGGTAGCGGTTAGCGAGGGCGGCATCATTGGCAAAGGCCCCGGTGGCAGTACCCAGCGCTATGTGGTGCCTATCATGTTCGAGGACTACATGTTCAGCTTCATAGTAGAGGAATACGGAATTATCGGAGCCCTGATAGTGATACTGCTTTACGGCAGCCTGCTTGCCAGAGGCACGATCCTGGTCAGGAACTCTACCAACTGCTTTACCAAAACGGCCATTGCCGGCCTTGTGGTGATGATATCCGGACAGGCGCTGATGCACATGTTCATCAATGTGGATCTGGGGCCTCTGACGGGACAGACGCTGCCTATGATAAGCCACGGCAAAGCGTCCTTCCTGGCCTTCAGCGTGGCATTTGGCATTATCCTGGCCGTATCCCGCATGGTTAAGAAGCAGATGGATAAAGAGGTAGAACAGGCCACGCCGCTTATCAGCAGCAGCGGAGACCATGTTCAGGACGGCCTGAACGACCTTGACCAGTTTGACAGCATGGAGCCGGACATCCAGGAACAGGAACAAGAAGAAAAGGAAGCATAATAATATGGAATACAAGAAGTTAAGAGTAATCATCAGCGGAGGCGGTACGGGAGGTCACATCTTCCCGGCCATATCCATTGCCAACGCCTTGAAAGAGGCCAACCCTGATACAGAACTACTGTTTGTAGGTGCCGAAGGAAAGATGGAGATGGAGAAGGTACCTGCCGCAGGGTACAAGATTGTGGGCCTTCCTATTGTAGGCCTGCAGCGCAAGCTTAACCTCAGGAACATTATCAACGACCTGAAGGTACCCTTCAAGCTGATTGCCAGCGCCCGCAAGGCCAAGAAGGTGCTTAAGGACTTCCGCCCGGACATCGCCGTAGGCGTAGGCGGATATGCCAGCGGACCGCTGCTCAAGGCTGCCCAGAAGATGGGCATCCCCACCCTGCTGCAAGAGCAGAACGGCTTTGCCGGACTTACCAACAAACTTCTTGGTGGCAAGGCAGACTGCATTTGCGTTGCCTACGAAGGCATGGAACGATTCTTCCCCAAAGACAAGATAGTCATGACCGGCAACCCTATCCGCAAGGACATTGTTCCGGCCGACGTGCAGATGGTTCACGACGGAATTGAATTCTACCGCCTGAACCCGGGCATGGACCACATACTTATTCTGGGCGGAAGCCTGGGCAGCGGCACGCTGAACAATGCCATGAAGGCATGGATAGAGGCAGGCTGCCCCGGAGGCGACTGCGTAGAAGTTCTGTGGCAGTGCGGCAAGTATTATAAGGCCGGCGTCGATGCCTTCATGGCAGAAATGAAGGCCAAGGGAGCAGACCTCAGCCGCATCCACCATACAGACTTCATCGGCCGGATGGACCTGGCCTACGCCGTTGCTGACGTAGTTATCACCCGCTCCGGCGCAAGCACGGTTTCAGAACTTTGCGCCGCAGGCAAGGCCGCCATCTTTGTACCCTCACCCAACGTGGCCGAGGACCATCAGACCCACAATGCAATGGCACTGGTCCGCAAGGACGCCGCCCTCATCGTAAAGGATGCCGATGCCGTCAAGGACCTGATGCCCACCGCCCTGGACCTTGTTGCCAACGACGCAAAGATCCAGGAACTGGAAAAGAACATATCAGAACTGGCACTTACAGATGCCGGCAAAACCATAGTCGACTGTATTTATAAAGTACTTGACAAATAATGGACTGGAAAGAGGTATATTTCATTGGTATCGGTGGCATTGGAATGAGTGCCATCGCAAGGTATTACCATCGCAAGGGACTTAAGGTAAGCGGTTACGACAAAACGCCGTCAGACCTTACAAAGGAACTTGAGAAGGAAGGTATCGCCGTGCACTATACGGACAACTCGCTTTACGTCCCCAAGGACAAGGATCACACGCTGGTGGTTTACACCCCGGCCATCCCCCACGACATGGGAGAGCTTGTTTACGTGAATTCCAACGACTATACCGTAATCAAGCGCTCTGCCATTCTGGGCGAGATTACCCGCGGCCAGAAGTGCCTTGCTGTTGCCGGCACCCACGGAAAGACATCCACTTCTACCCTTGCTGCGCACATAATTACTGCGCACAACAAGGGCTGCAGCGCCTTCCTGGGCGGAATTTCCAAGAACTATAACAGCAACCTGATTGTAAGCCACGAGCCCGTTGTAGTGGTAGAGGCGGACGAATTCGACCGCTCCTTCCTGCAGCTTAGGCCCGCCCTTGCCGTTATCACGGCGATGGATGCTGATCACCTGGATATTTACGGCACGCTGGAAAGTTATCAGCAGGCTTTCAGGGACTTTGCAGCCCTGACTTCAGAGGTCGTAATTAAGAAAGAAGGCCTGCCCATTTCAGAAAAGGACACCAAGGCCCGCATTCTTACCTACAGCCTTACAAGCAAGACGGCTGACTTCCACCCGGAGAACGTGCATATCGATGAAACCGGTCACTACATCTATGACCTGGTTTACCCGGACGGCGTAATTAAAGACGTGAAAGTGGGCACTCCCGGACGCTTCAACGCAGAAAACAGCGTTGCAGCAGCTGCCCTTTGCCTGTGCCACGGACTTGAGCCGGAGGCCGTAAAAGCAGGCATCGGCAGCTTCAAGGGCGTTGTAAGAAGGATGGACTTCCACGTGAACAAGCCCGGTCTGGCATACATAGACGACTATGCACATCATCCGGAAGAACTGGCATCAGCAATTAGAAGCATAAGGGACATCTTCCCCGGACGCAAGCTTACCGCCATCTTCCAGCCCCACCTGTACACCCGCACTAGAGACTTTGCCGCAGACTTTGCAAAGGCCCTTAGCACAGTGGACAAGCTTATACTGCTGGACATTTACCCGGCAAGGGAAGAACCCATACCGGGAGTAACCTCAGAGATTATATTTGACAAGGTCACAGCGCCTGAAAAGATACTTATTAAGAAAGAAGAGCTGATGCAAACTCTTGAAAACGAGAAGCTTGACGTTCTTGTAAGCTTTGGCGCAGGCAATGTTGACCGCTTCATAGGCCCCATAACAGAAATGCTCCTGAAAAGATAAATGAAAGCACTTCTTAAATATCCGCTGTCCATTCTGGCAATCGTGGCATGCATTGGTCTTCTGGTGATTCTTAACAAAGAAAGCAACAGAAGGCATCACCTGCTTACCTGCCAGGGCCTGAAGGTTCAGGTTCTGGACAGTGCCCGTGGCACCTTTGTGACAGCAGCGGATGTAAAAGAATACATTCTTTCAGAGATCGGCCCATGGAACGGCAAACGCGCAGACAGCATACTTCTGTGGAAGATAGAAGAAATGCTCGCCGGCAAAGCCGCCATCCTGGGCAGCGAGGCCTACATGAGCACGGACGGCATACTGCATGTCGATGTTAGGCAGCGCACCCCCGTAGCGCGCTTCCACAGCTCTACGAGCAGTTTTTATGCCGATGCTTCCGGCTTCATCTTCCCCATCAGGAAGAAATATACCGGCCGCATCCCAATTGTGGACGGAGACTTCCCCTTCACAGAGGATAAGGACTTCAAGGGCGAGATAACTGACAAAAAGGGACGGGCCTGGATGAACGGCATCATCGGCATGCTGGACTACATACAGAACAGCAAGACATGGAAGGGAGCCATCGTACAGATAACATCGTCCAAGGACGGCTCGCTGGTGCTTGTACCGGCCCAGGGAGAAGAAAAGTTCATCTTTGGCTTCCCGGAAAAGTGGGAAGAGAAGTTTAAGAGGATAGAAAAGTACTACAAGTATATAGCGTCCCGCGAAGAAGGAAAGAAATACTCTACGGTTAACGTAAGGTACAAGGGACAGATAATTTGCAGATAAAACAACCGCTATATGGAAGAAAAGTATATTGCCGCGATTGACATGGGTACGGCGAACATCACGCTGACCGTGGCAAGAATCAATGGAGACGACGTACAGATCCTGTACTACAAGAAGCACAAGTCCGACGGCATACGCAACAGTGCCGTTTACAACCCGCAGAAGGCTACTGCACCTATTAAGGCTGCCATAGAAGAGGCAGAAAGGGATCTTGGCATCAAGATCATGCAGGTTGTAGTAGATTTGCCAAGGTGCGACATCCGTCAGGAGACCGCAACTGCAAAGGTAGAGCGCAGCAACCAGGACGAGGTAATTACCAAAGAAGAGGTAGAAAGCCTTAAGTCCCTGGCCCAGGACGACTATCCCCTGCAGGACCCCAACAAGGACGTGATTTACGGCGCCATTGCCCAGTCTTTCTCTGACGACGAGAACTTCCAGCTCATAGAGGACGACATTGTGGGCGTGATAAGCCGCAACTTCGAGGGCAACTTCAAGCTCTTCATAGGCAAAAAGTCATCAGAGAAGACCGTTGACAAGATCTTCAACGAGCTTGGAATCGCCATTGCCAAGAAGTACTTCACTCCTATTGCACAGGCCAAGTCTGTACTGACAGAGGACGAAATGGCCAGCGGCGTGGCTCTGGTGGACATCGGTGCGGGTGCAACATCCGTTACCATTTACCAGGGCAGCATACTGCGCTACTATGCTTCCATCCCCTTCGGCGGAAAATCCATCACCATGGATATCAAGAGCGAATGTTTTATTGCCGAGAAGCTTGCAGAAAACATCAAGCTCGCCTTTGGAGCCTGCATCCCCGAGAAGCTGCAGACCCTGGGAGAAAAGATCATACAGATAGAGGGCGACGAGCTTGAGGGCTTCAAGCAGATCCCGGTGAAGTACCTTTCAGAGATTATCACCGCCCGCGTGAAGGAGATTACGGACGCCATGCTCTATGAGATTCAGCGAAGCGGCCTGGCAGACAAGCTTCGCGGCGGTCTGGTAATTACCGGCGGCTGCGCCAACCTCACCAACATAGCCATGTATATCAAGGACCTGTCCGGATACAATGTAAGGATTGGCTTCCCCAGAAGGAAGTTCTCTGCATCTGGCTACCCTACTATCTTCGATCCGGATGCATCCACTTCCATCGGTATGATACTTTCTGCAAAGGACGATGGCCTGCTTAGCTGCATTGACGAGCCCATCCGCCCGAAGGCAGAGGAAGAAGAGGAGGGCATTCAAGAGCCCATTACCGTCGATACAGGTGACGATGAGCCCAATGCCAACGGCGAACCCTCCCTGTTCAACACGGATGTTGTAATAGGGACAGAAGTAAAGAAGCCTGAGGATGAAAAGAAAAGAAGCGAGCCGAAACGGCCGAAGAAGCCAGGCATCCTTAATATAACTTGGGCTAAGGTAAAGCAGTTTGTGGACAACATGTCCAATGAAATGGACGAAAACGAAAGCGTATAAGGATATGAACGACTACATTGACAATTTGGAAATCACTCCCCCGGATTGGGAGACTTCCTCTTCCATTATCAAAGTTATTGGCGTGGGCGGAGGCGGATGCAACGCAGTATCGTACATGTACAACCAGAAAGTAAAGGGTTGTAGCTTCCTTGTATGCAACACGGATGCACAGGCGCTTCGCAAGAGCCCCGTTCCCACAAAGATTCAGCTGGGAGAAGGCCTTGGTGCGGGTACCAACCCCACCGAAGGCCGTAACGCCGCCCTTGAGAGCCAGGACATCATTACCAGCAAGCTGCTGACCCCGGACACCAGGATGGTCTTCATTACCGCCGGCATGGGCGGTGGTACCGGAACAGGCGCCTGCCCTGTCATTGCCAAGATGGCAAAGGACAAGGGAATTCTTACCGTGGGCGTTGTTACCATCCCCTTTAAGAACGAGGGCGATGACACCATTTCCAAGGCCATCGACGGCATACACGAGCTTGAAAAGAACGTGGACAGCCTGCTCATCATCAACAACGAAAAGCTGTACGACTACTACGGCAACCTACTTATTCAGGATGCCTATCCTCTTGCAGATGAGGTACTTGCAACGGCAGTGAAGGGCATCACAGAGATCATCTCCACCACTGGCTACCAGAACGTGGACTTCAAGGATGTCCGCAATATGATGAAGAACAGCGGCATGGCCCTGATGGGTTGCGGCGAAGGCACCGGAGAGAATCGTCTTAAAGACGCCGTAAAGGGCGCCCTGGAGTCCCCGCTGCTTAACGACTACGACCTTAAGACATCCCAGAACCTGCTTGTAAACATCACCGTGGGCCGCAACGAGAAAGGCCTCAAGATGGACGACATCAAGGTGATTCAGGACCTGATTGCAGAGCAGACCGGAAGTACAAGGCGTTTCAAGCACGGACTGGTGTTCAACGACGACCCCGAATTCGGCGACAAAGTTAAAATTACCGTCATTGCAACAGGCTTCAAGATGAATCTTGTATCCTTTGGCGCAGACCTTGGAAAGCTCATTATCATCGATAAAGATTTTGAGTATCACAAGGAAGATGACATGACCGGAGAGATAATGTTGCCCGACGATGATATAAATCCTACGAAGATTGGATACAGTACTACGGAAAATGTTCGTAAATTTGCATTTTCTCCCGATGAAAAACCTGTGCTCATAATTGAGCCCGGGCAGAGCAAAAGCGAACTGGAACAGGTTGCAGCCATCAGGAGAGTTACAAAACATCACACTGACGACGAATAGAACATGGAAAAAAGAAGGACAAGAGTAAGATTTGCACCCTCGCCCACCGGCCCGCTTCACATGGGCGGTGTGCGCACAGCACTGTATAACTATCTTTATGCCAAGCAGAATGGCGGTGACTTCATTATAAGAATAGAGGACACCGACTCTCACCGTTTTGTACCCGGAGCAGAGAAATACATAATTGAAGCCCTGGCATGGTGCGGCATCAAGGCCGACGAGGGCGTAGACGAGTCCGGAAACGTTGTTTCCGTAGCCTCTGACAAGCATCCGCATGCACCCTACCGCCAGAGCGAGCGCAAGCCCATCTACAGGCAGTATGCAGAGCAGCTGGTTGCCAGCGGCAATGCCTACTATGCTTTTGATACTGCAGAAGAGCTCAACGCTAAGCGTGCAGAGGCAGAAGGTGCAGGACAGACCTTCATCTACAACCAGAAGACCAGGATGCAGCTTAGGAACTCTTTGACACTGAGCGCAGAAGAGACAGCACGCCTGCTTGCAGAGCGCACTGACTGGACCGTCCGCTTCAAGATGCCGGAGAACACCGTAGTTGCTATGGACGACCTTATCCGCGGTCATATAGAGGTTAATACTGACACTCTGGACGACAAAGTGCTTTGGAAGAGGGCCGACGAGCTGCCTACCTACCACCTTGCCAACATCGTAGACGACCATCTGATGGAGATTTCAGAGGTTATCCGTGGCGAGGAATGGCTCCCGTCACTGCCTCTCCACTACCTGCTTTACAAGGCCTTTGGCTGGACAGATTCACAGCCCCGTTTTGCCCACCTTTCCCTGCTGCTTAAGCCGGACGGAAAAGGCAAGCTTAGCAAGCGTGACGGTGACAAATTGGGCTTCCCGGTATTCCCGCTTCGTTGGGTTAACCCAGAGGGTGAAGTATCCCGCGGCTACCGCGAAGACGGCTACTTCCCCGAGGCCTTTGTGAACCTTCTGGCCTTCCTGGGCTGGAACCCTGGCGACGACCGCGAGCTCTTTACTATTGACGAGCTTATCCCTGTCTTCTCTCTTGACCGTATAGTTAAGTCCGGCGCCCGCTTCAATCCTGAAAAGGCACGCTGGTACAACAGGGAATATCTGCGTATGAAGTCAGACGCAGAACTTGCAGCTCTGTTCATGCCCATCCTTGAGGCTAAGGGTGTTAAGGCCGATGCTGCTTACGTAGAAAAGGTAGTTGCCCTTATTAAGGAGAGAGCCACCTTCGTGGCAGACTTCTGGGACATTGCCTCTTACCTGTTTGTAGCACCTGCAGAGTTTGTTCAGAAGGATGTAGATAAGTTCTGGAAAGAAGAGAACGTTGCCATGGCACTTGAGGCCGCAGATGCCGTTATTAAAGGCAGCTTCGACCTTACAAAAGAGAACGTAGAAGAAGCTCTTGAGGGCTTCATCCGCCAGCGCGAGTGGCCTATGGGCAAGGTTATGAACTGCCTGCGTCTGGCCCTTACCGGCGCATCCAGCGGACTTGGAATAGCAGACATCGTATCCTTTATAGGACGTGATGAGTTTGCAGCCCGCATTGCATTTGCCAAGGAAAAACTCTCATAAAAACAGTAATACTATGAAAATTGGTATCGCCAACGACCACGCCGGAGTAGATTACAAAAACCGCCTTGTAGAATGGCTCAAAGGCCAGAACATAGAGGTAGTAAACTTTGGCACCGACACAACGGACAGCATGGATTATCCTGACGTTGCACATCCCCTTGCACAGGCCGTTCTGGACGGCAAAGTTGATCTTGGCATAGCCCTTTGCGGCACCGGAAACGGCATGGCCATCACCCTTAACAAGCATAAGGGTATACGCGCTGGTCTTGCATGGTCTAAAGAGATTGGCGCTCTGGTTAAGCAGCACAATAATGCAAACGTGCTTGTAATGCCGGCCCGTTTCATTCCGTACGATGTTGCACAGGAGATTGTAAATACCTGGCTTACAACTCCCTTCGAGGGTGGTCGTCACCAGCGGAGGATAGATAAAATAGACTGTTAATAATGGCCGTGCTGGTGGCAAGCCGCGGGATGGGGATACTGTCCCGTAACATCGAAGACTATCCGGAAGGAATAATTGTTCCCGTTAACAAGCCTTACCGGTGGACGTCGGCAGATGTTGTACGTAAGCTTAAGTTTGCCGCTAAGAAGCATTTTGGCCAGAAGAATCTGAAAGTTGGGCACGCCGGTACGCTGGATCCGTTGGCTACCGGTGTGCTTATCATTTGTATAGGCAAAGCTACGCGGCTTGCAGAAGAGATTCAGCGTAGCGACAAAGAGTACGTCGCTGGCATCACTTTTGGTGCCACTACTCCGTCTTACGACCTTGAGAAGCCAATCGATAAGTTTTACGCGCACGATGGCGTTACGCCGGAGGCTGTTGCCGGGGCGCTGAAAACTTTTATAGGAGAGCAGGAGCAGATTGCTCCGCTATTTTCTGCAAAGAGTGTTGACGGCGTGCGTGCGTACGAGCTTGCGCGTAAGTTGTATCGCGACGGCAGCCTGGATGCCCTTGACGCCGAGGCCACCGCGCTCCTCTCCCGGCAGACCATTCGCATTGAAGAGGCAAAGCTGTTGGCGTTTGAGGAAGCGGATCTGGAAGGGGTTTGCCCTGCCGGCCCCCCTTCCGTGCGAGATAATCGGGGTCCCCAAAAAATGGAACATTTCTTTGGGGTGAACTACGGGGGTGGCACGACCTTGCAGGACAAACCCCTGTCAGATAGTCAAAACAGTAGTTCCGGAGCAAGTAGCAGGATAAACGTGACAGATAACAGCCACCTAGGGCTGCCCCGCGCAGATGTACGCATCGCCTGCAGCAAAGGCACCTACATCCGCGCCTTCGCCCGCGACCTGGGCGAAGCCCTTGGCACCGGCGCCCACCTACACAGCCTCTGCCGCACCGCCTGCGGCGGCTTCCGCGTAGAAGCCGCACTGTCGCTGGAAGATGCCACCGCACTATTAGCCCCGCCCGCAAATGGCGCCATTGAAAGTCAATAACTTAGATGATTTGCTTGTTGTCAATTTGCAACAAGCAAAATACGTAACTAATTGATAATCAGTAGAAGGATAATGAAATACAAAGTAGCAGGAATAACGTTCGAAGTGGTGCTGGAGGCCCCGCTAAGCGAAATGGAGTACTCCCCCGTAGTACTGGAACGCATCGCCAAAGCAGCAAGAGGGCAGGCCGGCCTGGACATCAGACCCACCCGTGCAGGAGACGACGTCCCACATCGCACACTCGTCCAAACACGAGAAGAGCTGCTACCCGGCGCCCACGGCCTGGACCTCTCTCAATACGCACCGTTCAGGGTTGACGACGGAGAGCCGCTGTTTTCACTTACCGTTAGGCGTGGCATAGAAGCCGCACCGGAACTTGGTAAACTGGTCATCAACGTACACGATCAACTCCCCTACTACAGCATATATAACTGCAACGGCATGGCCCGCTTCACTCTGGACGAGAACCAGCAAACCGGCAAGCCATCCGCCATACTGGCCCTGTCAGAAGACAACAAGAAGGGCGTCATTTTTACTGACAACGAGCTTCGCGCCTTTGGCACAGTCTTTCAAATGACCACGGCACTGATGATAATGTTCACCTATAACGCCGCCGCCAAAGACGTACTGCTAATTCACTCATCTGTAATCGGTTACAAGGGCAAGGCAAATATTTTCCTGGGCAAGAGCGGCACCGGCAAAAGCACCCACAGCCGCCTGTGGCTGGAACACATCCCCGGAGCAGATTTGCTTAACGACGACAACCCGGCCCTTGGCTTTTCTGCCGATGGTAAGCTCCTTGTTTACGGCACCCCCTGGAGCGGCAAAACCCCCTGCTACAGAAATATTTGCGCCCCGGTAAACGCCATCGTCCGCCTGGAACAAGCCCCGCAAAACAGCATCGCACCGGAAACCGGCCTGGCCGCCTATGCCGCGCTCATGGGCTCCGTCTCTGCCATCCGCTGGGACCGTGGCGTAATGGACCACATAACCGCTGCCATTGAGAAGGCCGCCATGGGCGTCAAAGTCTTCCACCTGGACTGCCTGCCGGACCGCGCCGCCGCCCAGCTCTGCCTGGCCGCTAGCTTTGGGCAGGAGTAGATCTTACCGGTAAATCACCACAGCTACGCTGCCGCTAACGCCCACTTTTGGCACTTTTGGGACGTTAGCGCGGCGGGTAATTCCATAGTCAAATCACATTTTCGGCATCAAAAAACCCGGAAAAATCACATTTTCGGAACAATTTTTTTGCAAAAAATCACATTTTCGGCATCTTTTTTCGCGAAAAAATCACATTTTCGGCAATTAGATTTGCCCACGATTGAAAATCTTGGGAATTTCTATGCTTTGCATAGCATAGAATTTGAACTGGTTAGTGACGCCAACCTGTTGAATCCAATTTTCTAGTTTAGATGTAAACGCGTAACTAAAGAGAACTACGATGGTAAAGACTGGGGTTGGCAGGAGAGCTATCTGAGAAGACTTTTAAAATACGTTCTTAACGCTTCGTCTTCACAATAGACATAACAACCTTTCTGGCCGCGGGTAAGCAGAGTCTTGTAAGTGTTCAATATTAGCTTGCGGGCAACTTCATCACTAGCACTGCGGATACCAGAAGACTTGTCATCCGGTGATATAGCCTTCTTGTCGGTCACCACCTTGCCAGTAGACTGGTCATATTTCAAATCTTTGCCAATCAAAACACCTACATAATCAAACTCCAAGCCCTGGGCAGTGTGTATACAACCGACCTCCTCAAAGGAGCGCGGATTTATTGCCCATATCTTATCGTTTTCCAAGTTCCATTTAGCCTGAAAGCCACCAGGAAGATTGATATCCACATCGCCTCGATTATTCTTTACATTCCAATCATAGCAGTAACCAGCGACCATTCGAGCTTTGTTACATACGGCATTCTTTTCACGCAAAGCATCCCGCATTTCGCACGGATTATCAAAGATTTGAAAATCATAGTTAAGCTCCGATAATGATATGGGAAGACTTTCTGTTTCGCGTTGCAACAAGTGGTCAATAAACTGGATATAAGCATCACTTCCATTGCATCTAAACTGAGAGACAAGCTTAGTTTCCTCGCGCATGATAATGCTGGAGCCCAATTCCTTGCACCATTTTGCAATTTCCTGCACATTTCCAATGTCTTTTGTGGTTACCGCTTGATCTTCGTCAAGCATAAACACTGTTAACAAAGAAGCGTTTATACACTCCTTAACCTGATTTTCTCCTCCCCAATCACCGTACATCTTTTTAACCAAGCGATGAGCTTCATCCACAATTAGACAATCATATGAATTTGCAGGGATCTTTGATAGTCCGAAGGGAGACCTGAAAAGCTGACTAATTTCGGCAATATTCTCTGCTTTATTCTGGGACAGAATGGACAGGAACGCTTGCCTTGGCGCACTATTCTTGGTAACATAAGCCGCATTACAAGCACATGTTATATAATGCATTAGCAAGTTGACAGCCAGAACGGACTTTCCTGTCCCAGGGCCACCCTGAATAAGGATTGTACGCTTTTTTCTATCCTTCAAGCACTGAAGCATTGTACGGACACACATATCAAAGCATACTGCCTGCTCATCCAAAAGGTCGAATACTGGTGTGCCTCTTACCATTGTAGAAAGGGCATCTTGAAGAGATTTGGTTGGCTTTATCCTTCCATTATCAATAAGATAAAGAAGATCTCCCCGCGAAGATTTCTTAGTCACGAACTTCTTTACGAAGTCATTGAATTGTTGAGCTTCGTCCATTATAAAGAATGGCGCAGCAGTGTACCAGTCTTTATATATGTCGGCGGATAATGCTGATTTATACGCGGGAAGATAATTGTGAAGATATGCGCAAGGTATCAAATGGATGTTCCTTTCGTTGATAATATGAGAATAATTACCAATAAAGCGCGAATAAGAATATGCTTGATATGACGGATGACAAACTATTCTCCGTTTTTTTGCGACAAAAGCACGCACGCTAAAATGCATATCGTCATCTACAATCTCTGCGTCTCTCCACTGCTTAAGCTCCACTATAACGATATTGTCTTTATCCTTGGCATCAGCGCCAATGATAATGAAATCTACTCGTTTGGATGTCTGGGGAATGTTGTATTCTATAGCAATCTGGACATCATCGTCGATATCAGAATCGTCAACAATGTCACGCATAAACTTCATAGAATTATGCCAGGATTCGAATTCACTTTCCTGTCCTGCGTTAAAGCCTTTTTCTCTGATAAGATTCAAGATCTTTGTTGCAATGACATTTGTCTTGACGTCCTGGACGAACGATTGTTTATTTGCGCTATAGACTATCATTTTCTAATCATAGTTCGTTATACTTTTTTGCGCTTCCTTTTGCCTTCTCTACGGGGTATTTTTCTGCATTCTTACGAAGCTTTTCCAGCATAATCTCTTTTATATCAAAGCCATATTTATCGGCCATCTGGAAGGCGTAGTTCAGAACGTCAGCTAATTCTTCCCGAATCTTTTCAGGTTTAGCATCTTCCGGCTGCTTCCAAAGAAATGCTTCCAAAAGCTCTGAAGCCTCAATGGAAAGGCCTATGGCAAGATCCTTTCCGTTATGGAACTGATCCCAGTCACGTTCTTGGTTGAACTGACGTAGTTCAGCCAAGATTTGTTCGATATCGGACATGTTTATTGTTTATTATCTTCATCCAAAAATAGCAATTATTATCCAAAAAGATAACATTCTTTAGCGCCCAGTCCGGAAGACAGCAATGGCCTTGTCAAACAAAGAGCAATCTATATCTCTTTAATACCTAATTGTTTAAAGTATTCATACGTAGGGTCGTAGAACTCTGGTAGTCGAGTTGCATCCGCAGGATTCCCTTCTGGAATGCATATTACCATACCTTGACGAGCCCTTGTGAGAAGAACACGATATGCGTTCAACTGATAAGCACGGCCTTCGGCAATATTTATATTCTGCCATCGATCACTTCGGAAATTGAAATGCTGCCAGCAGTGACGTGTTGAGTCATAACGGAAATCACCATCCCAGACTAAACAAGTCCAATCCAATTCAAGTCCTTGGATATCGAATTCAGTTGCGACATCCTCCAAAAACAAAGAAGATCGTATATCAGTAATTGGATTCAAGAACCAAGGGACTATATCCGCTTGAGTACGAATGTCAATAGCAAGTGGTTTCAAGCGAAAAGCCTTTGATGAGACCAGCATACCATAACGTTCAGAGCCACGAGCGTGCTCGCGAAGCCAATCTTTTGCTTTCTTCAAATCACGAGTCAGAACTATTGGATAACGATCTCGAATACCTTCATATGTAGTCTTAGCAGAAGGAATATCCAAATCTAACAGCTGATGAACCCAAAGAGACAAAGTCTCCGCTCTATATGAGCGTTGGGATACAGCCAAATGAAGATTATGCTCAATATGAACATTCGCATTTCCTTCTAACAATGCTGCCACATTTCCTTCAGCATACTCCTTATCTGTTAATTTATCAGATATGTATATCTGCCAATCCGGGAACGTATCGTTGAGTGCTTGAATCCATAGACCAATTCCTCCTTCACCCGAGTTAATCTCTTGCCCACCGCCGACGAGGCACACGATAGTAGCCCAGTCCTTATGCTGATCCAGGGACCATATAAGGAATTCTCCTTCCGACATAGGGAAATTCGATAGGCCTTTTTTACGGGATAGCCAGGCGCTTAAATGACGCATATCCCACATTCGCTGAGCTTCATCAAATATTGCCACATTCTCCACCTCGGCAGCATTTGAATTGGCAGCTTTAGAGATTTTTTGGGGATCAATCTCAATCTGCGCCCCCTGAATGGGGACCTTTAGCTTAGCCAACATGTTGTCACGGTAGCGATGGATAATCTGGATAAAGCGGCTTACCTGTCTTTCTGCCTCAGTCTTAGTGCACTTATTGCCTGCAGTCTTCTCTTTTTGCACTTTATCACGCGCAAGCGCTTCTGTAAGTACTTTAACTAAAGGGCCATTACCAGACAGATATACAGCCAAATCACCATGTTCCTGTTGAATAGCCACATTTAAGCCCACCAGTGTTTTTCCGGCCCCAGGCACACCAGTAACAAAGCAAATACTTTTTCTATGGTTCTCCTTGGACTTACGAATGATGTCTAGAATAATTGCGGTGCAAACATCAATCCCTGCCTTATCTGCCTCATGCTTGGTAATATCCTCAACACTATGATTCATATAAAGAGCAGAAGCGGCCTGAATAATCGTAGGTGTAGGATTATAGCGGCTGGTGAGCCATTCATGGGCATCAATTGGTGAATGGCTTGACTCTTTACTCAAAATGCGATTGATTAGAGGCAATAGCCCCTTGCCATTAGAGAACAACGGATAATACACCTGATCATCATAATAACAGAATTCCCCGGAATTATTTGTACAATCACTTTCGGAAGCTTCTGTGGCTACGAGAATCGGGACGATTACACATTCTCTACTCTCTTCATGAAAATTTTTAAGATCTAAGGCGTAGTCCCAAACTTGCTCTTTGTCATTAGCCAGGAACTCACTAGCCCCAACCTTAAATTCAATAGTGAAAACAATACCATTGACAAGTAAAACCACATCAACTCGCTTTCCTAGACGAGGAATGGTGTACTCAAAAGCAATGTCGCCTTTCGCGGCCAAGCCACTAACAACTTGTTTCATGATACTGATTTCTTGCAACCAAGCATCACGCTGCTCCAGTGTAAGGTCAAACACATTATGCTTGCTAAGATCCCCCAAGATGCTGCTGACATCTTGATCAAGGAAACGAGCGCACGTTTCGCTATAGAAGAACCTTTGCATATGATAAGATTGGGATATTCACAAAGTTAATAAGATTTTCGCAAGAAATGAGTACTTTTGCAAGAATCTTCAACTTCCCCTACCATGGACAACTTTCTAGAGACATATAAATCAGGCATCCTGCAGCACTTGCTGGGGGTTTGTACGGATGCGGGCTTGCTTAAGGGCACGTTGCTGGCAACACCGGATATCGACCAGGCATGGGTGCGGTATGCGCCTGCTTTTTATGGCGACGCGGTTAGCAACTTCAACTCTTATCCGGAGTTTTGTCTGGGCTGTGCGGGTTATCTGGGCATGGCGGTAGCCAAGCTTTGGGATCAGGATTGGGCCCGATACTCAGAGGCATCGTACAGCATCTTTCAGGGAGAGAGGGGTTTCGACGACATGGACGACCATATCACGTCCTCCATCCTGAAGGATGGCAAGTGGAGTGTGGATGCTATGCAGATGTGTGCTGCTAATGCTTATCATTTCCTTATGCGGCAGTGCCCGGAGCCTGGTACGGCCGATGCTTACAGGATGTTTCTTTCTACCGTGGAGGCGATGTTCAAGATTGGCGCCGCCATCCAGCTGCACCGCCTTGGCTACAAGTTCGAGGCGCTGTAAGGCGTTCCCAGGACATTGAGAATCTCTCTACAATAATTTGTTTAAGCTCCTAAAACCGGCGGACGCGAGGAGGGCCATTGAACAGAGCCCACCGGAACGTCCGGCCGGTAGCCGGCGAGCCGCGTTATGCGAGCCGGCGGTGCTCGTCCCCACACCCACTAC